>CAZYAI010000017.1:0-31057 GCA_964645625.1 uncultured Zetaproteobacteria bacterium | reverse complement strand
TCAGGTTATCCAACTGTCCCAATGAATTTGGCAGTGTGCTGAGTTGGTTTTTTGCAAGGGACAGCTCAGACAAATCATTTAGATGAACGATGAATTCAGGAACTGTAGCTAACTGATTATCATCCAAATAAAGTATCTCTAATTTCCGCAGCTTCTTAATGAAGACAGGTACTTCTGAAAGTTTGTTTTCCCTCAGAGATAGTTTTGTCAGGTTATCCAACTGTCTCAATGAATCTGGCAGTGTGCTGAGTTGATTGTTTGCAAGGGACAGCTCAGACAAATCATTTAGGTGACCGATGAACTCAGGCACTGTCGTTAACTGATTATCATCCAAATAAAGTATTTCTAATTTCCGCAGCTTCTTGATGAAGACAGGTACTTCTGAAAGTTTGTTTTCCCTCAGAGATAGCTTTGTCAGGTTATCCAATTGTCTCAATGAATCTGGCAGTGTGCTGAGTTGATTTTTTGCCAAGCCTAGCTCAGATAAATCATTTAAGTGACCGATAAATTTAGGTACTGTGGTTAACTGATTATCATCCAAGTGAAGTATATCTAACTTCCGTAGCTTCTCGATGAAGGCAGGTACTTCTGAGAGTTTGTTTCCCCACAAATATAGTTCCGTCAGGTTATCCAATTGTCCCAATGAATCTGGCAGTGTGCTAAATTTATTCGACTGTAGTCCCAATATAGAAAGACTTTTTAACTGACTAACACTCTCTGGTAGAATACTGAATAAATTTTGGTTAATACAAAAAGTAGTTAGCTTTTTCAACCTAATAATCGAATTTGGTAGCGACGATAGCTTGTTGCTTCCCAAATCCAGCCAAGTCAAATTTGGCAGTGAAGTGAACAACTCAGGCATCGCCGTTAACTCACAGTCAATCAGTTTCAGTACTTCAATATGGTGAAGTATTCCAGATACACCCAACCAATGATCAAGGTGGTGTAGGTCACCTTTTTTGAAGCAGATGCCAATTATATTTTTTACACATAACTGATCTTGAAACTGTATAAATTGAGAAGAATCTAGAATTAAGTTGGAGCGTTCTGGAATACTTTTAAATGGATTAAATGCGATATTGATGCGTTTAAGGTTCTTGTTTGAGAGAATTGCATCAGGCAGCGCAGTTAACTTGTTGTGGCTAAGATCAAGGTCTTCGATATGCCTTAAAGCCAATGCAGCATCAGGAACTTGATGTAAAAACTTACCGCTCTCCCCTCTTAAAGAGAGGGCTTTTTTCTGATTAACCTCAGCTTCTCTAATCCTATCTAAGAAAACACTTGGAACCGCCTGCATCAAATCCTCCCTTCGAATATCTTTCCTGCCATCATATTTGATATAAATGATACGAAATAACGGCAAATAAAATGCTATCCCGCACACATTCCATATAATGTTACTTATATTTGTTTCTGCAACAATCTGATAAAGATAAGAGTATAGAGCATCGAAAAAGAACTGGGGTAAACGCCCGATAAAAAAAAGTTCTAGCTTCGGAATTGATAGCTTTGAAGTCTCCTGACCACGCATTTAGTCATGGCGTAAATCCTCATCTTGGCAGAAATGATATTTTAGGTTTTCTCCACCCAAGTGCAAAGGTCGTGGATGAGGCAGTCTTGGCAGCTGGGCTTGCGTGCGGTGCAAATGTAGCGACCGTGCAAAATAAGCCAGTGGTGTGCATGTACCAAAAAAGGTTTGGGGATTCGTGCTAACAGGCCTTTTTCTACCGCTAGCGGTGTTGTGCCTGGGGCGATGCCGATGCGGTTGCCTAGGCGAAATAAGTGTGTGTCCACCGCCATGGTTGGTTCGCCGAATACCACGTTGAGTACTACGTTGGCAGTTTTGCGTCCTACGCCAGGTAAGGATTCTAAATCTTTACGCTGGGCAGGCACTTGGTTGTCGAAGCGTTCGATTAAACCATGACACAGACCAATCACATGCTTGGCTTTGCTGTTGTATAAACCTAAGGAGGCGATGTGTTGTTTTACGCCATCTTCACCCAAGTCCAGCATGGCTTGAGGGGTCGGCGCGGCGGCAAACAAGGTTGCCGTTACTTTGTTGACTGCAATATCGGTGGCTTGTGCCGACAGCACCACTGCCACCAGCAGCTCAAATGGGTTGCGGTATTGCAATTCGGTTTCAGGCTCAGGATTGGCGGCTTGGAACCGTTCAAATATTTGCTGAATCGCTGCCTTAGTGAGCCGCCGCTGCCGTTTTTTCATCCGTTGATGCGTTCCATTTCACTGTCAGAAATATCATAGTTCGCATACACGTTTTGAACGTCATCAATGTCTTCTAAACGTTCGATCAGATTGAGCAGCTTTTCTGCGGCTTCACCTTCTACTGCCACGGTGTTTTCTGGCACCCAACTGATTTCTGCCATTGAAGTGCTGTAGCCAGCCTTTTCCAAGGCTTCTTGTACGCTGAAAAACTCGGTGTATTCGGTAAGAACTTCTAGCGTTTTACCGTCTTCTTGCTCGATAATATCTTCTGCACCTGCTTCTAATGCAGCTTCCATCAGTGCATCAGCATCCAAGCCGTCCAGCTCGAAAATCATTTGCCCTTTTTTGTGGAACATCCAGCTAACACAGCCAGCTTCGCCCATGCTGCCGCCGCCTTTATTGAAGGCAAAACGCACATCCGACACTGAGCGGTTGCGGTTATCCGTCATGCAATCGACCAAAATCGCTACGCCACCTTGACCATAGCCTTCGTAACGAATTTCCTCAATGTTAGCGCCGTCTTCACCACCAGCACCGCGTTGTATTGCACGGTCGATATTGTCTTTGGGCATGTTAACGCCCTTGGCAGCGGTGATCGCAGCGCGCAAACGTGGGTTCGCCTCAGGGTCGCCACCACCACGAGCAGCGATGGTGATTTCACGAATGTAGCGGGTGAAAATTTTACCGCGCTTGGCATCGGCGGCGGCTTTTTTGTGTTTGATTGTGGACCATTTACTATGCCCTGACATGGTGTGTCCTCTCCCTTTTTATGTGTAACTGATGTTGAGTAGCAATGCGCTATTGCGGACTTGACCCACAATCCAGTGAACAGACGCAAGGCTGGATACCGCATCAAGTGCGGTATGACGCAAAGAAACTACGTCATTGCGGACTTGATCCGCAATCCAGTGAACAGACGCGAGACTGGATAGCGCATCGAGTGCGGTATGACGCAACGAAACAGGGCAGGAAGTTCCTGCCCTGTTTACATCATATTACAGCGATTTTACGCGATGTGATCTTTCACAAACTCGGTTAGTTTTGCCTTGTTCACAGCACCAACCTTAGTCCCTTGCACATTGCCATCAGCAAACAGCATCAGCGTAGGAATGCCACGCACACCGTATTTACCTGGGGTGTTAGGGTTGTCATCAATATTGATTTTTGCAATGGTCAGGGTGTCGCCAAATTCGGCGGCTAATTCGTCCAGCACGGGTGCAATCTGCTTGCAAGGACCACACCAAGGTGCCCAAAAGTCCACCAGCACAGGGCCCGCACCGTTCAAAACGTCGCCTTCAAAACTGTCGTCACTGACGTGTATGATTTTTTCAGATGTCATTGTGTTCCTCAAATCTCGTCATAGGATAGGTTCGCCAATTTAGTCGGGGGAGCCATGAACGTCAACCACAGGGAGGGTGCGCTGCTGCGTGCTTGCGCCTGCTCACGCTTGTTACAACAGCAAACAATTTCAATTTTTTTATCAATCACGAAGGTTTATGGCGAAGCAAAACAGCTTGTAGGGTATGACATTGTGCCACCCAGCACGATGAAGCATCGTAGCTACAGCGCGTTATGGTTGGGGGCATAATACCATGTTAAAGCAACACCTGACCCAAGCCATTGCAGATCATCAGGGTTTTTTACCCTTCCCCGCTTTTATGCAGGCGGCATTGTATGAACCGAAGCACGGCTATTACCAGCAGCAAAACCGTATCTTTGGTGCCGAAGGCGATTTCATCACAGGGGCAGAAATGGGGCCTTGGTTGGCACTCGCATTTGCTGACCTGATCCACCACCACTGGCAACAATTGGGCAGCCCCAAGCAGTGGGCATTGCTGGAGCAGGGCGGTGGTCGCGGTCGCCTTTTGGCGCAAGTGTTGCGGCTGTTGCGTGACCATTTTCAACAACTACCTTCACAGGTGTTTGCCGTCGAACAAAGTCCATTGCGTCAGGCAGAACAAGCGGCGCATTACCGTGAACACCAGCTTGATGTCAGCATGGTAGCGACGTTGGATGCGGTGCAACACGAGGGAGCATTGTTGGTGTTTTCCAATGAATTGCCCGATGCCTTCCCTGTGCGTTGCTTTGTGTGGCAACAAGGGCAGGCGTATGAACGTGGCGTGGGCGTTGATGCAGCGGGCGCGTTTGTTTGGCAAACAGCACCACAACCGATGCAGCCCCAGCCCGCGATTGATGCTGCTATTTCCGCTGCGTGGCCTGAAGGTTACATCAGTGAGTTCAATCATGGTCTTGACCGTTGGCAGGGTGAGCTTGCAGCGTTAATCCGTAAACATGGTGGCGTGGTGATGACGGTGGATTATGGTTACAGCCAGCAGGAATATTACCGTCCGAATCGTCTTGAAGGCACATTGATGGGGCATGCTTCGCATCAAACGGTGTATGATGTGTTGACCGATCCTGGCGCGTCGGACATCACCGCGCATATTGATTTTACGGCATTGGCGCGTTGCGGTCAGGATCATGGTTTGCACGCTGTTGCCTACATGACGCAAGGTGCGTGGCTTGCCTGTTCACCCTTGGTGCAAGCCACCATGCAAGATTGCGCCGCCACACCGAATGAACGCACGGTGGCACTGCTTGCTCACGCCAAACGATTGATGCTGCCGCATGCAGGCATGGGTGAAACCTTTAAATTACTGGTGCAAAGCTGGGATGCCTTAGACCTGCCACCGCAACTGGCGAGCATGAACCGATTGGAGCGACTGAACCTTGGCTGATAGCTTCCCAAAAACCATGGGCAATTACCGCTTGCTGGAGCAACTCGGTGTTGGCGGCATGGGTATGGTGTACCGTGCTGAAGATACCTTGTTGGGGCGCGAAGTTGCCGTCAAAGTATTGCATCCGCACCTGCTGGCAAATCAAGAGTTCAAAGCACGTTTCGCCCGAGAGGCACGACTGCATGCTGCTTTAACCCACCCTAACGTCGTCACCCTGTACAACCTGTATGAGCATGAAGGCAATATTGCTTTGGTTATGGAGATGGTCAAAGGTCGCAACCTCAAAGACTATTTGCGCAAACCGCGCTCCTTAACCTTGGAGCACTTGCTGGATATTGCGATTGATGTACTCAAAGGTTTGGATGCAGCACACCAACGTGGCTTGGTTCACCGCGATTTAAAGCCAGCGAACATCCTTGTCTCCGATTCGGGGCAGGTGAAGTTGATGGATTTTGGCTTAGCCAAGCAGAACAACAGCGATGACGATCTTACCCAAAGTGGTGCTGTCATTGGTTCATACCGTTACATGGCTCCTGAACAGATCATGCAAGAGGCGGTGGATGGACGCACCGACTTGTATGCCTTTGGAATTATTCTGTTTCAAATGCTGACGGGGGAAGTGCCATTCAACAGTAGCCCCAGTGGTGGTGGCGAGTTTGAGATTATGGAGAAGCAGATGCGCAGCGAACCGCCATCTCCGCTCAGCCTTAATCCATCGTTGCCTGATGCATTGGTTGATTTGTTGTTGCAATTACTGGCAAAGAAACCAGAACAACGCCCGAAAGACTGCCAAACAGTGATGCGCGCATTGCACCGCATTCTATCAGGGCATGATAACAGCCGCGTCAGCATTGTTGCACCCATTCCTTACGAGGAACGCGAACAGCCATCGGCGGCTGCCATTGCCTCAGGTCTCATCAACGCCGCAAGCGATGGCGCAAGTCATTGGTGGCAACAAACCTTACCAAGTCCAACGCACCGTCGCACAGCAAGCGCGCTGATGATTGCCGCCATAGTCGCGATTATTTATATGATGATACCCAACCGTGAGGCTCCCACGTCGCAGATTCCCCCCATGCCTGCCCCTGTGGTCAAGGCACACACGCAAGCATTGCCGCTGGATAGCTACAGCACGGATCAAGAAGCCAATAAAAAAGAAGAAATCATACCCGAAGCTGCACCCCACGTGGTAAAAAAACAGCCAACACCATCAGAAATTATTGACCGCGAACGTAAAACGCCCACCGTGACAGCGATTTCCACCCCCGAAACACGCAGTCTGCGTTACGCAACCGCCCAGCCTTACAGCTTGCGGCGCAGTGATTTTAGCAAAACCAAGCCCGGCGAGCTGGATGAGTTCAATGGCGGAAGTCATATTTATTTTGAAAAGTTGCGCGATTACAGCCTAAAAGCATTCAAAACAGGCTTTGCCCGCCTCAGCTTTGCGCAAGAACAAGCCGTAGGCCGCATTACTATTCAGCGTGCAAGCGTTGGTGATGAAGACTTCAGCGGTGGTTATATTCGTCTCTTTATCCGCAAAGATGGTGGTAGCTGGCAACGCCTGCTCAACGAAAAAGGTCACGATATTGACCACCCTGAAACGCTCCAAATCAAACCTAAAAACCGTATGGTGAAAGAAGTAAAATTAATGTTCAAAAGCCCCAAACCGCTGGAGCTAGGCCCGATTGATATTATCGCCGCGCCAAGCCGTTGATGTGGGGTAGTGGTCTTAAAACACAATTGACATAAGGAGTTAGCCTTGAATATTCATGAATTTCAAGCCAAACAGCTATTGGCTGATGCTGGCATTGCTGTGCCGCGTGGCGTGTTGCTTGAACGCGCTGAGGATGCTGCCGCTGCGGTGGCTTCTTTGGCAGGCGATGTCCATGTCGTCAAAGCACAAATCCACGCTGGTGGACGCGGTAAAGGTGGTGGCGTGCGTGTGTGCCGTGGTATGGCTGCGGTGCAGCAGGCGGTGGATGATCTGCTTGGCTCTTGCTTGGTGACGCATCAAACAGGTGCAGCAGGTCGCACGGTTCATAAGGTTTATATCGAAGAAGGTTTAGCGATTGAACGCGAGTTTTACCTTGCCTTGTTGATGGATCGCGACCATGCCGCGCCTGCTTTTGTCGTCAGTGCTGCTGGCGGTATGGATATTGAAGCTGTTGCTGCCAACAACCCTGAACAATTGCTGACTGTGCCGATTCACCCTGCGGTAGGGGCGGCTGCTTATAGCTTGCGGCAAATGGCATTCTTCCTTGGCTTGCAGGGGGATGCTGCCAAGCAATTTATGCGTTTGGCGGCGCGTTTGTATGATGTGTTCTGCGCTACCGATGCCAGCTTGCTGGAGCTAAACCCTTTGGTACTGACTGCCGAAGGCAACATCATTGCCTTGGATGCTAAACTTTCCGCTGATGATAACGCGCTGTTCCGTCAAGCAACGATTGTAAACTTTCGTGACCTTGATGAAGAAGACCCACGGGAAACCGCTGCGGCGCGTCATGGGCTGAATTACATCGCCTTAGATGGCAACATTGGCTGCATGGTCAATGGTGCTGGGCTGGCAATGGCAACGATGGATATGATTCACCTCAAAGGTGCGGAGCCTGCGAACTTTTTGGATGTGGGTGGTGGTGTTACTGCGTCGGCCGTGTGTGAAGCGTTTTGCCTGCTGTTTGAAGACCCGCAGGTTGAAGGCATTTTAGTCAACATCTTTGGCGGCATTGTACGTTGTGATATTATCGCCCAAGGACTGCTCGATGCCGTAGCGCGTCACCCACAAGCGCAGCGTGTGCCGATTGTGATGCGGTTGGTCGGCACGCACGAAGCCGATGGTCAACGCATGGTGCGTGAATCTGGCATTGCCGTACATTGGGCGGACAACCTCGATCAAGCAGCGCAAACCATTGTCACCGCAGTGCAGGAGGGCAAGCAATGAGCATTTTATTAGATAAAAATACCCGCGTGATTTGCCAAGGCTTTACAGGGCAGCAAGGCACGTTTCATTCACAGCAGATGTTGGATTACGGTACGTGTTTGGTAGGCGGCGTTACCCCAGGCAAAGGCGGTAGCACACATTTGGGCTTGCCTGTATTTAACACCGTTGCCGATGCCGTGGCAGGCGTTGCCGCTGAAGCCAGTGTTATTTACGTCCCTGCACCTTTTGCTGCCGATGCCATCATGGAAGCTGCCAGTGCTGGCATTCGCCTGATTGTGTGCATCACTGAAGGGATTCCCGTGCAAGACATGATGCGCGTTAAACAATATTTGCGCGATAGCGATTGTGTGCTGATTGGTCCTAATTGCCCTGGCATCATCACCCCAGGAGCCAGTAAAATTGGCATCATGCCTGCCCATATTCATCAGCAAGGACGCATTGGCGTAATCTCTCGTTCTGGCACGCTGACGTATGAAGCCGTGGCGCAACTCACTGCCGCTGGTTTGGGGCAAAGTACCTGCATTGGCATCGGTGGCGATCCATTGCATGGTATGGGTTTTATCGACGCATTACGCTTGTTTGAGACCGACCCCGACACTGATGGTGTGATTATGATTGGTGAAATTGGTGGTTCGGACGAAGAGCATGCAGCAGCGTTTATTCGTGACAATATTCGCAAACCCGTGGTTGCCTTTATTGCTGGTGCAACTGCCCCCAGTGGTAAGCGCATGGGGCATGCTGGAGCGATTATATCGGGCGGCACAGGCACAGCCGAAAGCAAGTTCCAAGCCCTTGCCGCTGCGGGCGTGTGCATCGAACGCAATCCCACCCTGCTGGGTCAACGCATGTTGGAATTATTGGCTTAAAGCAGTCCCTACCAACATCACGCGATTCGTGAATAAATGAGTACCGCACTGTAGGGTGCGGTCTCATACTTTGATATTAAGAGCTGATATTGCGTACGCACGGTTATATACGTGACTTTTTTGAGTCGCGACGCGTCATTGCGGACTTGATCCGCAATCCAGAGAACGAGCGCAAGACTGGATACCGCATCGAGTGCGGTATGACGCAAAGAAACCACGTCATTGCGGACTTGATCCGCAATACCGCATCAAGTGCGGCATGACGGAGTGAATAGGCGCAAGATTGAATATTGAGTCAAGTGAAGCATGACGAATTTTTAGACTACGGTACTGTTTTATATATGTCGTATAAAAAACTCCCATGCCTTGCAAACATTAGTTAAGAGGTTATTCCTATGTCTTCATCACAACCCCAGCGTAGCGTTAGCTTTGCTATGTTAGAATCTGCTATGACACAGCGTATTTTATTGCTTGATGGAGCAATGGGCACGATGATTCAAGCACATGGTTTACAGGAGGCGGATTATCGCGGCGAACGCTTTGCCGATTGGCCGTCGGAGTTAAAAGGTAATAACGATCTGTTGTCGCTCACGCAGCCGCAGATTATCCGTGATATTCATCAAGCATACCTCGAAGCTGGTTCTGATATTGTTGAAACCAACACCTTTAATGCCAACAGCATTTCAATGGCTGATTATGGCATGGAATCCTTGGTTTATGAGCTTAACAAAGCTGGTGCTGCGTTAGCGAGGGAAACATGTGATGCTTTTGCTACCGAAGCGCGCCCACGTTTTGTCGCGGGTGTGGTTGGTCCTACCAGTCGCACTTGTTCAATTTCTCCTGATGTGAACGACCCAGGCTTTCGCAACGTTACGTTTGACCAACTTGTCGCCACCTACACCGAGGCGACGCAGGGTTTGATTGATGGCGGTGCTGACATCATCCTGATTGAAACGATTTTTGATACCCTTAATGCCAAAGCGGCAGTGTTTGCCATCAAAAAGCTCTTTGCCACCTTAGGCAAAGCGTGGCCAGTGATGATTTCTGGCACCATTACCGATGCTTCTGGACGCACCCTTTCTGGTCAAACTGCACTGGGTTTTTATAACGCATTGGCGCATGCAGAACCTGTCTCCATCGGCTTTAACTGCGCTCTTGGTGCAGGCGAGTTGCGGCAGTACATCGAAGAACTCGCCAATAACGTCGATTGCGGTGTGAATGCTCACCCCAATGCGGGTCTTCCCAACGCTTTTGGCGGTTATGATGAAACACCTGAGGAAATGGCAGCAGAGATTGGTGAATGGGCGCGTTCTGGCTTCCTGAACATTATTGGCGGTTGCTGTGGCACTAGCCCCGACCATATTCGTGCGATGGCCGCAGCGGTGGAGGGCATCGCACCACGCTCCAAACCTGAGCCACGCCACTACTGCCGTCTTTCTGGGCTTGAGCCGTTGCAGATCATGGATGATTCCTTGTTTGTCAACGTGGGTGAACGCGCCAACGTTACAGGTTCAGCGCATTTCAAACGATTGGTGATGGCTGGTGATTACAATACCGCCCTCGATGTCTGCCGCGAACAAGTGGAGAACGGCGCGCAGATCATTGATGTCAACATGGATGAGGCAATGCTTGATGGTTTGAATGCGATGCACACCTTCCTGAATCTGATTGCCAGCGAACCCGATATTTCCCGCGTGCCTGTGATGATCGATTCTTCCAAGTGGGAGATTATTGAAGCAGGGCTCAAATGCATTCAGGGCAAGGGCGTGGTCAATTCCATCTCGCTGAAGGAAGGTTATGAGCCTTTCGTTCACCATGCTCGCCTCTGCCGTCTTTATGGTGCGGCAGTGATTGTGATGGCGTTTGATGAACAAGGGCAGGCCGATACCTTTGCGCGTAAAACCGAAATTTGCGCCCGTTCTTACAAAATTCTAACCGAAGAAATCGGCTTCCCGCCCGAAGATATCATCTTTGACCCCAATATCTTTGCGATTGCCACAGGGATTGAGGAACACAACAACTACGCCGTTGATTTCATCGAAGCCTGCGCTTGGATTCGCCAAAACCTGCCTTACGCGCTGATTTCTGGTGGCGTGTCTAACGTTTCCTTTTCATTCCGTGGTAATAACCCTGTGCGCGAGGCGATTCACGCGGTGTTCCTCTATCACGCGATTAAAAACGGCATGAGCATGGGCATCGTCAACGCAGGGCAACTGGCGATTTACGACGACCTCCCCGCAGAATTGCGCGATGCCGTGGAAGATGTGGTGCTCAATCGTCGTGCCGATGCCACGGATCGATTGTTGGATATTGCCGAAAATTATCGTGGTGATGGCACGGTAGCCAAAAAAGAAGATCAGGCATGGCGCGCTTGGCCCGTCGATAAGCGACTGGAACACGCTATGGTCAAGGGCATTGATGCCTTTGTCGAAGAAGACACCGAAGCGGCAAGGCAGGGCTACGCGACCCCTATCGAGGTTATCGAAGGGCCGTTGATGAGTGGCATGAATGTGGTGGGCGATCTGTTTGGTAGTGGCAAGATGTTTCTGCCCCAAGTGGTGAAATCTGCTCGCGTGATGAAAAAAGCGGTCGCTTACCTGATGCCTTACATCGAAGCCGAGAAAAAGGGCGGCAACAGCTCCAACGGCAAGGTGCTGATGGCAACCGTCAAGGGCGACGTGCATGATATTGGCAAAAACATCGTCGGCGTGGTGCTTCAGTGCAACAATTTCGAGGTGATTGACCTTGGCGTGATGGTGCCAGCGGCGACGATTTTGGAAGAAGCGAAAAAGCATGAGGTGGACATCATCGGGCTTTCTGGCCTGATTACGCCTTCGCTGGATGAAATGGTGCATATTGCCAAAGAAATGAAGCGGCTTGGTTTCACGTTGCCGATCATGTTGGGCGGCGCGACCACTTCTAAAGCACACACAGCGGTGAAGATTGCGCCTGAGTATGATGAACCCGTGATTTGGGTGAAGGATGCTTCCAGAGCGGTGGGGGTGGCGCAAAACCTGATCTCTGCTGCGCACCGTGCCGACTATGTGGCGGGTATTCGCAGCGAATACGACGGGGTGCGCGAACGCTACTTGGGTCGCCAAAAGCAAGCTGACTGGCTTACACTCGCCGATGCTCGCGCCAACCGTACCGTGTTAAACGCATCAGATGTAGCAGCAGCCCCTGCAACATTAGGCGTTCAGGCATTGCAAACTATTTCACTTAGCGAGATTCGCTCCTTTATTGACTGGACACCGTTCTTCTCGGCATGGCAACTCAATGGGGCTTACCCGCGCATCCTCAACGATCCGCACAAGGGCAAAGAAGCGCAAAAGGTGTTTGATGAGGCGCAACAATGGCTAGATCGCATCATTGATGAACAGTGGTTCACTGCCAAAGCGGTGTTTGGTCTCTTCCCTGCGGTATCCACCGACGATGACAGCGTGATTGTCAGCGGTGATAATGGCGATGAGCTGTGCCGCTTCCATTTCTTGCGTCAACAAATCGACAAGAAAGACAGCCGCGCCAACCTCTGCCTAAGCGATTTTGTGGCCACCAGCAACGATCACATCGGTGGCTTCGCCGTTGCTATTTTTGGTGCGCAAGAGAAAGCCGCTGAGTACGAAGCAGCAGGTGACGATTACACCGCGATCATGCTCAAAGTGTTAGCCGACCGTCTCGCCGAAGCGCTCGCCGAATGGCTGCACCGCGAAGTGCGTTGCACCCATTGGGGCTACGCTGCCGATGAGGCATTGGATATGGATCAGATCATTCACGAAAAATACCAAGGCATTCGTCCCGCCGCTGGCTACCCCGCTTGCCCCGAACACACAGAAAAAGGCACGCTGTGGCAGCTACTCGACGTAGAAGCCAACATCGGCATGAAGATCACCGAATCCTACGCCATGATCCCAGCCTCCGCCGTGTCAGGTCTTTACTTCGCGGGTGCCGCCAGCCACTACTTCACCGTAGGCAAGCTAAACCGTGATCAAATAGAAGACTACGCCAAACGCAAAGGCTGGAGTATTGAAGAAGCAGAGAAGTGGTTAGCCCCCGTGTTGGGGTATTAAGAGAGGTTTAATCTGTCATGCGCTTTGAATGGGATATGCATTGAATACCTTAGAATAATCAGTGCGCGAAAAGCCACGTAGTTTGAGAGAAACACCTATCACATGAGGTGCCCACGATGAAAAAAGAATACGATTTTACCAATGCCGACCGATTGCTCGATCTCGCCAGTCGGCAGCTTTCTTGATGCATCGTGGTGCCCTCTGGGTAAGAGGCATGATGCATATCAACGCAACTTATTGCTCATCATTTACTTTATTTGTGAGTTATAAAGAGGCAGCTTATGGCTCATGAAATGGAATTGGCAATGTTCCGACTGGCCAGGGTTCAGCTTTGACGCCGCGCAGTTACAAATGCGGGAAGATCGTTTTCTGATGGAAGCGGGCAGGGCTTTTGGTGCAGCGACGCATTTTACAGGCACGGATCACCTAGAGTTAACTGTCGAGCTGATCAGTACCGAAGCAGAGAAGAGTTCCGCAATCGAAGGGGAGTTGCTGAACCGGGATAGCCTGCAATCTTCCATCCGTCGCAACCTGGGCCTGAAGAGTGATATCGGAAAGATTCCACCGGCTGAACAGGGTATGGCCGATATGATGCTTGATCTCTACCATCACTTCGATCAACCCCTGACTCATGAAACGCTGCACCACTGGCATGAAAAGCTGATGGAAGGGAGACGTGAGCTCATTGATGTTGGTCGCTATCGCACGGGAAAAGAGCCAATGCAGGTGATTTCAGGCTATCTTCATGCACCCACAGTTCACTTTGAAGCACCGCCGTCTGATACATTGCCTGATGAGATGAATCGCTTTGTCGACTGGTTCAATGATACCGCCCCCGGTAGCAATCATTCACTGCCCGCCCTCACCAGGGCTGCGATCACACACCTTTACTTTGTCTCTTTGCACCCCTATGAGGATGGCAATGGAAGAATCGGACGTGCGTTGAGCGAAAAGGCGTTATCGCAAGCTGTAGGCGAACCGTCACTCATTGCGCTGTCGCAAGTGATCGAGCGCCAGAAAAAAGAGTATTACGAACAGTTGAAACGGCACAACCATACGTTACAAATCGACGGCTGGTTATCATATTTTTCAGAAACTGTGGCAGAGGCAATGGCATATACGCAGGAACTGATCTTTTTCCTCATCGGCAAGGGAAGGTTTTATCAGCGCCTCCATGCTCAACTCAACGACAGACAGAAAAAAGTGATTGCACGTATGTTCAAGGCTGGTATCGATGGCTTTCAGGGTGGGCTATCGGCTGAAAACTATATCGCCCTCACCCGTACTTCTCGGGCAACGGCAACGCGCGATCTGCAGCAGCTTGTCGAACTGGGTGCTCTAATCCGAACTGGCAAATTAAAGGGCACTCGCTACAGGCTGAACTTGGAAGTTATCTAAAGCCTACCAGAAATCATTCGTCTGCCCAGTAATGAGTGAGCCCTTTAAGTCAATACCTTCGCTAAAAACAGCCTTCTTTTGGCGAAGGTATTGTTGCGTAACACCAATAAATAACTGATGGTTGTTTTAAAGTTGGGTTTCGTACCTCAACCACAACCTTGTATGTTTCGCATTGTAGGTATTTAATGTTTAAATCTGGGGAGGCTGTAAAAAAGAACATAAACTACAATATGAGGGATGCCAAATTTAGGTAATAGTTTTTTGTGGTATCTTCTATACGAGTGCTCCAGTTTTCACCTGTGTTGTGGGCTTATTTCTCTTCTATATTCATCGCAGCAACCCCTGCTTACTTGCACCCTTAGCCGCTTGGACGGTGAAAGTAATTTCTTCGCTGCCGTTTTGTTCGTTGCTGCAAAATAGAGTGTAATGACCTGCACCTAAGGTGAGCAACCATGGCGTGGTTTGGGTTAATTGCTTGCCGTTTAGGAAGCAACTTGCATTGGCTAACGATGAACTGGATTCGATGTCCAGCGGTACGATGACATCGTTGCGGCCTAATGATGGTAGCAACATATAAATACTGCCGTTGAGCGGGCGGCGAATGTGTAGTGTGCCGTATTCGGTGCTGTGTTTGCGGCAGGCGGGACTGAATGGCGGCATCATCAGCTCTGTGCCTTGTTGCTCACCATACCATCGCCGTACCATGGGCGGAAGTTGTATGACTTGTTCGCGGTGGCTGGCGCGCCCTTGGTCGCAGTTGCGGGTGACTCGCTCGCCTGTGGCATCGTCCAGCAAGACTTGACGGTGGAAGCGGCAACTGCCACGCAAGGGGTGATCTTTTAAGCCCAACACCGAGCGACGATGGCGGCAATGTACCGTTGGGGTGTCGCCAGAAAAAGCGCACACTTCGATTTGCTCGAGCTTGGGCATGACTTTGTGGACGGGCTTGCTGGTGGTTTCGCGTTGGTGCAAACTTTCTAACAACTCAAACATCACAGGGGCAGCAGCAACGGAGCCTGTGAGGAATGGGCTGCTGTGTTGATCCAAGTTTCCGAACCATACCAGCACGGTGTAATGATCGTCATAACCCACGCTCCAAGCATCGCGCCAACCTTGGCTGGTGCCTGTCTTCCAACGGATATGGTTGTTTTCTAAGCTGATGTCTTGACGCTGAGGGAAGTCGGGACGGTCGCGTTTGCTCAAGGCTTGTTCGGTGAGCATCACTGCTCCTGCATCAAGCCACGGCTGCTCTGGTGCTTTGGGCGTATCACGCAAGTAGCGCAAGGGGGCTGCTGTGCCGCCATGTGCCAGATTGACGTATAAGCTAAGCAGTTGCAGCGGTGTGAGTTCGACACCACCAATCACCATCGACAAGCCAAGATCACGGGAATGGTCAAAATGCCAATCAACGCCTGCCTCTAAGGTGTTGATAAAATAGGCTAAGCCGATGCGATGCAATAGCCGTACAAAAGGGATGTTGAGCGATTGTGACAAGGCCTGTTCTGCTGTTACCAAGCCGCTGTAGCTGCCGCTGAAGTTGTGCGGGTCATAGCCATTAAAATGGGTTGGCACATCAAGTAACAGCGTTTGCGGCAATAGCTCGCCTTGTTCGATAGCGATGGCGTACAAAAAGGGCTTGAGCGTAGAGCCTGGCGAGCGCGCCACATCAAAGCTGGCAAAGCTCTGCCCTTTTTCCCGCGCTGTTGGGTTAAAATTACCAATCGCTGCACGAATGGCACGGCTCTGATTTTCGACCACCAGGACGGCAATGTTATCAATCCCCATCGTTTGATACTGCGGCTGAATGCGCTGGACGACGCGCCTCACCATGCGTTGCGTGTCACTGGCGATGGTGCTGTCGATGCGCTGTTGCTGGGGTGATTGTCGCTTGAGGTAATGGCTGTAATGAGCAGCGCGGCGCGGTATATGGTAGCGATGATTGGGCACTGCTTCGGCATCCGCCAACTGGTATTGTGCATCATTAATCAAGCCTTGCGCGAGCCATTGATTCAACACTTGTTTGCGTGCTTCTCGCCACTGTTGTTCATGGTAGTGCTGCCAGCGTGATGGGGCTTGGGGTAGCAATAATAAGATGGCGGTTTCGGCAATAGTGATGTCTGCTGGTGCGTGGCGAAAATAAACGTAGGCGGCAGCGTTAATGCCTTCGATATTGCCACCATAGGGCGCGTACGCCAAATAGAGGCGCAGAATCTCGCTTTTGCTGAAGTGGTACTCTAATTGCAGGGCGCGGAAGGCTTCGATCATTTTAGCGGTGAAGGTGCGTGGGTGCGGTTCAATCAATCGCGCCAGCTGCATGGTAATGGTTGAACCACCACTGACCACATGACCGGCAACAATGTTTTGAATCGCTGCGCGGGCAACCGCTATCGGGTCAACCCCAAAGTGTTGATAAAAGCGTTGGTCTTCGCGTGCCAGTAATGCGGGAATAACAAATGGCGGCAAGCTGTTAAGGTCAACGGGAAAACGCCAGACACCTTCGGGCGTAAGGTAGGCGTGCAACAACGTCCCTTGATGGCTGTACACCGCCGTTGAATACTTTGGCGTAACCCGCTCAGGCAGCGGCAAAAAGACCAGCAGGGCGATAAAACCAAGAAGCGATAGGGCAGAGAGCAAAAAGAACAAGTAAAGTTTCCACTTTCTACCCGCTGTTTTTTGCGCTCTGCCTGCAATCACTGTTCTTGTCGTTTCCAGCTTGTTCCTTGTGGACCATCTTCTAAGACGATGCCTTGTGCCAATAGTTCGTCGCGGATGCGATCACTCAGGGCAAAGTCACGATCTTTGCGCGCCTGTTGCCGTTCGGCAATTTTCGCCTCGATAGCCACACGCTCGTCATCGTCACCACCTTGGAACCATGCCGTAGCAGGCTTGTTCACCAAGCCCAACACTTCGCTCATGGCGCGGTAGTGAGCGATTGTGTGACTGGCATCTTCGCCGTTATCAAGCTGTTTATTGATGCTATGGCAGCAATCAAAAAAGACGCTCAAAGCTTCAGGCGTGTTCATGTCATCATTCATCGCCGCAATAAAGGCATCGGGCAAGGATGGTGTTACGGCGTTGAAATCTGCTACTTCATCGATGCGGCGGCGGGTAGTGTACAGACGATCCAGCGCAACCTTGGCTGCATCCAGCGCAGCATCGGAGAAGTCCAACGGTGAGCGGTAATGCGTACCGAGAATAAACATGCGCAAGACTTCCGCATCGTAGCGTTGCAAGACCTCACGAATGGTGAAAAAATTCCCCAAGGATTTGGACATTTTTTCTGCATTGATATTCACAAAACCATTATGCAACCAATAACGCGCAAAGTCGCCACCATTGGCAGCGCAGGCTTGGGCAATTTCGTTTTCATGGTGGGGGAATTTTAGATCCATACCGCCACCGTGAATATCAAAGGTATGACCCAAATGGCTGCAACTCATTGCCGAACATTCGATATGCCAGCCAGGGCGACCATAGCCCCACGGTGAATCCCAACCTGGCTCGCCCGCTTTGGCAGGCTTCCATAGTACAAAATCGAAGGGGTCGCGCTTGTGTTCATCGACCGCAATACGACTGCCAGCTTCTAACTCATCAAGGTTTTTGCCAGAAAGTTGACCGTAGTGATTAAAATCGCGCACCGAATAGAGCACATCGCCAGAGTCACCTACATAGGCTGCGCCGCGTGCCAATAGGTCGCTAATCATCGCTTGGATTTCTGCCATGTGCGCGGTTGCTCGCGGCTCTAAGGTGGGACGCAAGCAGCCTAAGGCATCCATATCTTCATGGAAGGCAGCGATCATGGTTTCTGTTAGCTCGCCGATGCTGATGTTTGCTTCGGCTGCGCGGCGAATGATTTTATCATCCACGTCGGTGAAGTTACGCACATAGCGCGTATCGTAGCCTTGCGCAGTGAGCCAACGGAACAAGGTATCAAACACCACCATCACCCGCGCATGCCCAACGTGGGAATAGTCATACACCGTTACGCCACAGACATACATACCCACCTTGCCTGCATGCAGGGGGGTGAATGGTTCTTTGCAGCGGTGTAAGCTGTTATAAAGGAATAGTTCGCTCATTATTGTGCCATCTGTTGCATGCGTTGGCGCACACCATCATGACCGAGGAAATCGATGACGGCATGCATTTCTGGGCCGTGACTGCAACCACTTAAGGCAACGCGCAATGGCATAAACAAGTTGCGACCTTTTGCACCTGTGGCTTCACGAACCGCCTGCGTCCACGCCTTCCAATCGCCTGTATGTTGCTCCCAAGCGGTGATCGCAGCCTTGTAAAAATCAGCCCCCGCAGCATTGGCAATCGCGGTTGCTTCCTCATCCAAAGCCACCGATGCATCGAGTAAACGGGCAAATGCTTGCGCATCAGCCGCTTGCTCGACATTACCTTGAATCAGTGCTGCAAAGGCTTGCAAGCGGTCAGCATCGCAATTTGGAACATGCTGGCTAATCAGTGCGGCAAAGTCGGCACTGGCTAGTTTATGCAGCAACCGCGTATGTTGTCGCCACATGCTGTCATCTTGCCAACGTACTGAGCCTGTTGAGATGTGGGTGGGTTGAAATGCCTGTGCCAAATCCGTAATGGTCAGTGCATCATCAGGCATATTAGGATGCCCCAAGCGTCCCATAGCTTGCACCAATGCTTCGGGTAATAAGCCGTTGGCACGCAAGTCAGCCACATTGTGACTGCCCGTGCGCTTAGAAAGTTTCGCGCCATCGCTGCCCAGCAGCAAACCATGATGCAAATACACAGGTGGACGGTAGCCCAAATGCTCCAGCAGCCACACTTGGTAGGCTGAGTTGGTGAGGTGATCGTCACCACGCAGAGCATGGGTGACACCATCCAGCGCGTCATCCACCGCATTGGGTAGTAAAAAAGTAAAGCTGCCATCGCTGCGCACAACAACAGGGTCATCCAAATCGCGGCAATGAAAATCCACTTGCTGGCGCAATAAATCGTGAACTTTGACCACTGAATCATCGTTTTGGTGAATGGCTAAACGCCAGACGTGATCTTCTTTTGCCATGCGTTCGGCGCGTTCTTGTGCCGACAAAGCACGGCAGCGACCATTGTAACGCGGTGGTAAACCACGCGCATTAGCCAGCTTGCGGTCAAGGTTAAGTTGGTGCTCGGAGCAGAAGCAAGGGTAGGCCAAGCCAGCATCAGCCAAGCGATTTAACGCGGTGCGGTGGTCGTCGGCATGGGCGGTTTGGAAGCGCGCTTCACCATCCCATTGCAGCCCCAACCAGCGCAAGTCTTCTTCAATAGCGGTGATAAAATCTTGCTGTGAGCGGTTTTGGTCGGTGTCCTCAAAGCGCAATAAAAATGTGCCGCCTTGCTGTTTGGCGAACAGATAATTAAGCAGTGCCGTGCGGACATTGCCTAAATGCAGCAAGCCTGTAGGGCTGGGCGCGAAGCGGGTAACAACGGGGGATGTAGTGGTAGTCATGGGCAAGCATCAATCCTTTGAAGGCGTAGTTGGTGTGGGTGGTTGTTGGTTCTTGGTGGCAGGCGTTAATATAAGCACATATTCATCGGGGTAAACATAACCGAGTTCACGGCGCACCACGGACTCTAAATAATTGCGGTCGTCGCGTAGCAGTACAATGCGTTTGGCTAAAGCTTCGCGTTCGTTTTGCACCTGATGTAAATCAATGTTTAATAAACGCAGGGTATGCGTTTCTTCTAGGTAACTGGGTAATCCATGCTCGGAGAATAACACACTGTACGCCAGCCACAGCATAATGATGCCGCCAAATACCGTGACTAGCCACGGTCTGCGCTGGATTAACTCCAGAAAAATAAGCATTTTATGCATGGTTCTGGCAACCCTTTAAAACATTTTCCATCGTCACGTTAGGGGGATCCACAAGGGACCCCCCCTACGTTGCCTTTGGGGTAGGCGGCGTTAACGGCGTGTGAATGCAGCGCGACCTGCAAAACGTGCAGCTGCGCCCAGTTCTTCTTCAATGCGCAACAATTGATTGTATTTTGCAATACGATCCGTGCGTGAAGCCGAACCAGATTTAATCTGCCCAGTGCCCATCGCTACAGCTAAATCAGCAATGCTGGTGTCTTCTGTTTCGCCAGAACGGTGAGAGATCATACAACGGTAATTACCCATGTGCGCCATGTTGACCGCTGCCATCGTTTCGCTCAAGGTACCGATTTGGTTGACTTTTACCAACAAGGCGTTGGCAATATCTTTCTCAATGCCTTCTGCTAGGATGGATGGATTGGTAACAAAAAGGTCATCGCCAACCAACTGCACGGTTTTGCCCATGCGGTCTGTCATACGCTTCCAGCCATCCCAGTCGTTTTCGTCCAAACCATCTTCGATGGAGATCAAAGGATATTGGCGAACGAGGGATTCAAACATATCAATCATGCCGTCGGCATCCAGCACGCGATTTTCACCCGCTAAATGGTATTGACCATCGCGGTAAAACTCAGAAGCCGCTACATCAGAAGCCAACACAACATCATCACCAGCGCGCAAGCCTGCCAACTCAATGGCTTGCAGGATAACTTGAATGCCTTCTTCGTTGGATTTCAAGTTTGGTGCAAAACCACCTTCATCACCAACAGCGGTAATATGCCCTGCTTTTTTCAGTACCGACTTCAAGGCATGGAATACTTCCGCGCCCATGGTTAGCGAGTCGGCAAAAGAGGATGCGCCAACAGGGGCGATCATGTACTCTTGGAAGTCGATATTGTTGTCAGCATGGGAGCCGCCATTGATGACGTTCATGCATGGTACAGGCAGGGTTGTAGCCTGTGCGCCACCGAGGTAACGGAACAAAGGCAGGCCACGTTCATCCGCTACGGCACATGCTGTGGCAATGGATGCACCCAAAATAGCATTGGCACCCAAACGTTGTTTGTTGGCTGTACCGTCAAGATCAATCATCAGACGGTCAATTTCTTGCTGGTTGCTGGCATCTTGACCCAATAGGGTTTGCGCAATCTCACCGTTGACATGGGACACTGCTTTGCGCACGCCCTTGCCACCCAAACGTGCATCACCATCGCGTAACTCTACTGCTTCACGTGAACCTGTGGATGCACCACTGGGAACGATCGCACGACCAAATGCACCACTTTCGAGGTGAACATCCACCTCCACGGTAGGGTTACCGCGTGAATCAAACACTTCACGACCGTGAACTTTGACTATTGAACTCATATTATCTCCTGAACTACTCGTAACCGTTCACCTATCCGCCCTGTTTTCCCTCTGCGGCGTTGAAAATGCTCATTTACCAAAGCGTAAACTGCGCGTTTTCGCCTTGCAGAAGAAAAAACAGGAAGGCAGGGGAACGGTTACATTTAGATTACATTTTTAATTAAATCATCAATGCTTTTTAACTGCTTTAGCACCGTGGCAAGGTCGCGCAATGCCAATGAATTTGGACCGTCGGACTTGGCTTGGTCGGGGTCAGGGTGAACTTCCATGAACACCGCTGCCACACCTGTAGCCACCGCCGCACGAGCTAAAGCAGGAACGAACTCACGATTGCCGCCAGTTGCGCCGCCTAAACCGCCTGGTTGTTGCACCGAATGGGTCGCATCAAACACCACAGGCGCGCCGAACTCACGCATCACCATCAGGGAGCGCATATCCGACACCAAGGTATTATAACCAAAGCTGGCTCCGCGTTCGCATAGCATGATGTTGGCGTTGCCTGTGGCACGCGCCTTATCTAACACATGCTGCATATCCCAAGGGGCAAGGAACTGCCCTTTTTTGATGTTTACCGGAATCCCAGCCGCTGCCACGGCGTGGATAAAATCCGTCTGCCGACATAAAAAGGCGGGGGTTTGCATCACATCCGCCACTTCTGCCACAGCAGCGATTTGATGCACTTCGTGTACATCGGTAATCACCGACAAGCCAAGTTCATCGCGTACCCGCTGCAAAATGCGCAAGCCTTCATCCAGCCCTGGCCCGCGAAAGCCGTCTTTGCTGGTGCGGTTTGCTTTGTCAAAACTGGATTTAAAAATCACAGGAACGCCCGCTTCATCGGCGATGCGTGCAATAGATTCAGCAACGCGCAGGGTGAAGTCTTCACCTTCGATCACACAAGGACCTGCCATGACGACCATCGCTTGATCGTTGCCGATAAGCTTGTCAGCGACTCGAATGTTTTGTTGCGTCATGCGTTCCTCACTTATTAAGCCTGCGCGATGAAACATCGTCGCTACAGCATAAAAAAGGCGCGAACATTAGCAGAACGCTGTATGTCATGCTACCAGCTACGATGAGAGCCTGTTTATGATCAAAAAGGCTTATAGGATGCATTCAGCGCAACAAGTGAATGCCATCCGCTTTAATGCTGATGATCCGTTTGCGGTACAATCCACCAATAGCTTTTTTAAACAATGCCTTACTGGTGTTAAAGGTTTCGCGTATCGCTTCGGGGCTGCTTTTGTCGTTTAAGGGCAAAAAGCCGTCATGCTTCTTTAAGGCTGCAAGCACACGTTCGCTTATTTCATCACTTTTATCGCTGGCTTGACGGTGTAGGCAAAGATCAATGCGGCGGTCTTCGCGAATGCGGCGCACAAACCCCTGCATCCGTTCACCACGGCGTAGCTCGCGGCTTAATTCATGACGATGCAATAAGCCCCAATGACTGTTGTTGATAATCATCTTGTAGCCCAATTCTGTTTTGGCAGCATTCAATAATGAGACTTCCTGCCCTTCGCTAAAGGTCTGGGTGTGATCTTCATCTTCTAAAAAGTCATTGATTCTTGCCGTGGCGGCAATGCGCTGGCTTTGCTGGTCAAAGAACACATACACGACATAGGAACGTCCTTCATCCATGCGAGTGATTTGTTCGTTAAACGGTAATAAAAGGTCTTTGCTCAACCCCCAATTCAGGAAGATCCCGTGGGCGTTAATTTCCGTCACTTTCAGCAAGCCGAATTCACCGACCATCACATAAGGTCGCTCGGTAGTGGCGATCACGCGATCTTCAGAATCCAAATAGATGAACACCTCTAACATATCGCCAAGCTCATATTGTTGTGGCACATAACGCAGCGGCAACAGGATTTCCCCTAAGCCACCGCGCTTCTCATCGCCACCATCTAAGTACAAACCGAAGTCCACATCTTTGACGATACGCAAACGATTGATGCGTCCTATTTGAATCATAATAACACCTCGAAAACGCAAGCGTAACCATCGCCATAGAATCAGACAAATAAGTGGCTATTTTTTTGCCGGGGAATATTTGACGGCATAGTGCTTCATCGCTATCGTTCGCCGCCGCTGATGGGGGATCGTCTAGCGGCAGGACTACGGACTCTGACTCCGTCAACCAAGGTTCGAATCCTTGTCCCCCAGCCATTTACAAGCCTCCTTCGGGAGGCTTTTTTTTCGTTTAATACGCTTGTGTATCCACCAAGGCGGCAATACTCCTCGCCAGTTCTGCTGTTCCGTGCCAGTCGTTGCGTTCACCTGCTTGGGCGTGCCATGCTACAGCGAGGTTCATGACTTCCCGTGCTGGTAATCTTCGAGCCAGCAATGCACCGCAAACACCTGCTAATACATCACCTGAACCACCACGCGCCAAACGTGGCGAACCGAATGGGCATAGGCTGATCCGTTCACCATCATCGATCAGTGTGTGTTGCCCTTTGAGGATGACGGAACAAGCAAAACGTTGTTGCAGGGCGCGGCAAGATTCAAGACGGTTGTGTTGAATATCGGTTGTGGTCGTGCCTAATAGGCGCGCTGCTTCACCAGGGTGTGGCGTGAGGATGGTGGTGGCTTCGCGTTGCTGTACTGCCGCTTGTAAGGGTTCTGAGACCGCGATCATATTCAGCGCATCGGCATCAATGAGTAGCGGTATCGAACTTGCCAATAGCGTGTGTAGCATGGCTTGCTGCTGTTGCCCCCAACCAGGCCCAACCACAATAGCGTCGGCATGTTGCCACGGTGCTGAAGACATGGGGTGAACCATCACCTCCAAAGCTTGTGCGGCAATGATGGCGTACACGGCATCGGGGCAGGCGATACTTACCAAACCAGCATGTGCGGCGATAGCACCACGTGCAGCCAGTTGCGGCGCGCCGCTGGTACCTACCGCTCCACCGATGATCCATACATGCCCAAAATGCCCTTTATGCGCATCAGCGAAAGCGGATGGTTGATGGCGATCAAGCCATGATTGTGTGAGTAGGTATAGTGCTGGTAGTTGATGTTGCTGCATCGCCGAATGGGGGATTCCAATGTCTGCGGCGGCTAGCATCTTGCCTGAATAGCGAGCACCTTGACGCAACCACTGCCCACGCATCGGTGTGGCAATCGGCAACGTCCACGTAGCGCGCACAGCAATACCAAGGCACAGACCGCTGTCACCATCCAAACCAGAGGCAATATCGACACTTAATACAGGTTTAGCGCATGCATTGAGGGCATGTACCCATGCTGCGGCTCTGCCAGTAAGTGGTCGCGACAGGCCGCTGCCAAAGAGTGCATCGACCACGCCATCACACTGTGCCAGTTCGTCTTCGATGCTACAGGCATCGCCTGCCATGCATGCAATGCGTGAACCTTGTGCTGCAACCGCACGGTAACAGGCAGCGGCATCACCACGTAAATGTTCGGCGGCTTGCAATAAACATAGGCGCACATCATAGCCATGATTGAGCAGTTCCACCGCTGCAACTAAACCATCACCGCCATTATTACCGCTGCCTGCAAGTATCAGTACGCGCCCTTGAGGCATGTTCGCCATTACTGCATCAGCAACGGCACGACCTGCGCGCGCCATCAGCAAGAGCGACGGCACGCCATCGCCTTCAATGGTTGTTTGATCCGCATGCCGCATATCGGCTTTGCTCAATAACGGCTGCATCATGAAGCCTTCAAATAATGTGCCATGATCGGCAGGGCAAGGAAGCGCGGCATCAATTTAATCATCAGCCATAAAGCGCGATGCCGCCAACCAGGTACGCAATAGCCGCCACCTTGCGCCAAGCAAGTCATCGCTGCGGCAATAATGATGCTAATGGGGGTGCTAAAAAAACTTCCCTTACCCCTTGGCACGCCCGATACGCCCCGAAAGCCTGTTGGTGAAGGCCCTGGCGCAAGGGTTACAATGCGCACTTGTCCACGCAGTTCGGCACGCAAGGCTTCACTCCAAAACGTCAGTCCTGCTTTGGCTGCGCCGTAGGTGCTCATGTAGGGTAGGGGAGCTTCACCAGCCAGTGATGAAACGTTAATCATAAACCCTTTAACGCGCTTTAAACGTGGCAATAGCGCGTGACTAAGCACTGTTGGCGCAATCAGGTCGGTGCGTAATACGTCCATTTGTGCCACGCTTTGTTTTTTTTCAAAGCCACCCCATACACCATAGCCCGCATTATTGACCAAACCCACCAGTGGCTCATCGCCCACATCTGCCAGCAATGCCTCCACCCCTTTGCGAGCGGATAGTTCATAAATCAGCACGCGGTGTTGCTCGGGGTAACGTAATAAGTCCAAAGTGAGTTGCATGCGCGCTTTGTCTCGCCCATGTAATAATAGTCGATACCCCTGCTCCTCCAACACGCGCGCAAATTCACCACCAAAGCCACCCGTTGCACCTGTTAATAATACCGTACCTTTATCCAACACGACAAATCCCCTGCATCTGGCGTTGCCGTTGTGTGAATTGGGCGACCTGTGACACACCGCAGTCATCTAGGCAGCGTAAGCACGCTTGCATACCGTGCGCGACATCGTTTGGCGCGTGGGCATCCGAACCATAAGCAAAGGGAATGCCTAGGGTAGCAGCCTGTGCGACGACGCTCGCTTGCGGGTAGATTTCGGCTACGGGCTTGCGTAGTCCTGCCGAGCTAATCTCCAAGGCGACATCGGCTGCTTTGACTGCTGTTAACATGGCTTGCTGTGCTTGCAACACCGCCGCATCATCGGGTTGACGGTGTCCGTATTTTTTTAATAAATCAGGATGACCAATAATATCAAACAACCCTGAGGCGGCGGAATCGGCGACGGTTTGAAAGTAGGCGCACCATGCTTCTGCCAAACTCCAGCGTTGCCAGCCTGCCTGATCTTCAGGGTTATCAAATCCCCAAGTATCAATAAAATGAACTGAGCCGATGACGTAATCCCAATCGTGGTAGGCTAGCAGTTGGCGGATATAATCTTCCGTTCCAGGGTGGAAGTCGGCTTCTAGGGCGCAACGCACGGTTAAACCACGCGGCAACATGGCGGCTTGCACGCGGGTAAGTTCTTCTAGGTAATTGTCCAACTCGCTCTCATCCATTCGCCATTCGGCATCAAAACCGTTGGGCATGGGGCAATGGTCGGATATACCAATTTCCTGCAAACCGCTGCGTAGAGCCGATTCAGCATATTCCATCATCGTGCCAGTGGCGTGATTGCATCGTGGTGTGTGCATGTGGTAGTCGGGTACAGGTGTGTAATTCATGGTGCAAGATTAGCATGGAATATGTGATTCATACAATACGCAGGTATGACTGAAAGTAGCGGTGTGAAAAAAAACTTTCACCAAAGTGTTGACAGCGAAAAATACGCCGCTAAAGTTCGCGCCATTCAGCGGGTATAGCTCAGTTGGTAGAGCGCGACCTTGCCAAGGTCGAGGTCACCGGTTCGAGCCCGGTTACCCGCTCCAGACAAATCAAAGGGGTCCTCGTGGCCCCTTTTTTTTCAGGCAAGCATGGTTACGGCAGGGTGGCTCAGTGGTACGGCGGAGGACTGCAAATCCTTTATTCGCGAGTTCGATTCTCGCCCCTGCCTCCAATTATTCAAATAGAAACCTAAAAAAGCCTGTAAGCCTTGTGTTTACAGGCTTTTTTCTTGTCTGCTTGTTTCAATAGTTATACTAAAGCCTATCCGCTTAACTCGCTTGCCAGTAAATCGCTTTGCTCCAGTACACGGTCTGCTTCCATTCTAGCCAAGTCAGGCGGATAGCCATAACGCATCAATACTTTTTTCACCAATAGACGCAGCTTGGCTTTTACGTCATCGCGTTTGTTCCAGTCCACGGTGGCATTTTTGCGGATAATATCGACGATTACATGAATCAGTTCTTTCATCTTGTGGTCTTCCAAGAAAGCGGTGGATTCATTCTGGGCAAGAATTGAGTAGAAGGCATACTCTTCACTGGTTAAGCCTAAATCGTGCGCTTTATGATCTTCAAGCCTCATTTCTCTGGCAATATCAGAGAGCTCTTTAATCACCTGTGCCGTATCAATCTGGTTATTGTGGTAGCGTTTGATGACGGAGGAAAGCATTTCAGAGAATTTCTTACCCTGCGTTATATTTTTCTTCTTTCTAATTTTCACCTCTTCATTGAGCAGCTTACGCAGCAGCTCAAAGCCAAGGTTTTTGTACTCCATATTTTTCACTTCCAGCAGAAACTCTTCTGATAGAATATCCAGCGTGGGCGCAGCAATACCAGCCGCTTTAAAAATATCCACTACGCCATCACTGGCCAATGCACCATCAACAATTTGTTTGATGGCAGAATCTACCTGTGCGTCTGTTGTTCCGCCCGTTGGTGTGAATTTATTGATGCGTGATTTAATCGCTTGAAAGAAGGCGACATTGTCTTTGATCTGCTCGGATTCATCGCTGGGTACAGCCATGATATAGAGTTTAGACAGTGCCGTTACTTCAGCCAAGAAACGGTCTTTGAGTTTATCATCAGCTAAAATGAAGTTTTGCGCTGCCAATAGAATCTTTAGCTTATCGCCAGTCGCCGCTTTGAAGTAGCTTTGATACTCAAAACCATGGAACATCTGCTCCACGACTTCAAACTTACTCATCATGCCAGCAATCACTTCTTTAATATCAGGGGCAACTTCACCCTGACCACCGCTTTCCACATAGATTTGCATGGCTTTGCGTAAGTCTTGCCCAATGCCAATATAATCCACAATCAAGCCGCCAGGTTTATCTTTATAAACCCGATTGACCCTTGCAATCGCCTGCATCAAGGCTGCGCCCTGCATTTTCTTATCAATATACAGCGTGTGCAGCGGTGGCGCATCAAAGCCAGTCAGCCACATAGATTGCACAATCACCAACTTCAATGGGTCATGAGCATCTTTGAGCCTGATTGCTAAAGCCTTACGGTCTTTCTTGTTGGTATGATGGGGTTGGAAGCTTGCAGGGTCATCCGATGAACTGGTCATCACCACCTTGATTACGCCCTTATCCAAGGCATCATCATGCCATTCAGGTCTAAGCGCAGTTGTTTGAGCATACAAATCCACAGCAATCTGGCGCGTCATGCAGACGATCATACCCTTACCTTCAAACACTTCCTGCCTTGCTTCAAAATGGGTCACGATATCTTTGGCAATATCGGCTAATCGCTCAGGGTGTCCGACAATAGCGTTCACCTGAGCATTCTTTTTTTTCGATTTTTCAAGCTGCTCATCGCTTGCACCTTGGATGTTATCCACCAACGCATCAATTTGTTGAGAAGCCGCATCATTGAATTTAATCTTCACCAATCGGCTTTCATAACTCAGTGGAACAGTCGCCCCATCTTTAACAGCCTGAGCGATGTCATACACATCAATGTAATCACCAAAGACTTGTTGCGTGTCCCTGTCTTCTTTCTCAATCGGTGTACCTGTAAAACCGATGAATGAAGCATGAGGCAAGGCATCCCTTAAATACTTGGCGTTGCCATATTTGATATAACCTTCATCATCCACCTTGCCTGTAAAACCATATTGGCTGCGATGTGCTTCATCAGCCACCACCACAATATTGCCTCGGTCAGATAGCGCATCGTAGGTATGCGTGCCATTTTCAGGGTAAAACTTCTGAATGGTGGTAAACACAATGCCGCCGCCCGTGACGGTCAGAAGTTCTTTTAAGTGGTCACGATTATTCGCCTGAACAGGTGTTTGCCTTAACAGTGAGGCGCAGTTAGCAAATGTGCCAAAGAGCTGGTCATCCAGATCGTTTCTGTCTGTAAGCATCACAATGGTTGGATTCTTCATGGCTGGCTCAACCACCAAACGCCCAGCATAAAACACCATAGATAAAGATTTGCCGCTGCCTTGGGTATGCCATGCTACGCCAATACGTTTATCACCAATGAGCTGACTATCGACCGATGGTAAACCTCGGTTTGTTGGGTCTTCTCGAACTTCATCGGGCGAGCACAAGGCACCGCCTCTACGTTGGATAGCGCGCAAGGTTGATTGCACTGCCTTTTCTACCAAATAATACTGATGATATGCCGCCACCTTCTTAATTTTCACCAAAGATAAAACGCCAGTGTTTTCATCTTTTATTTCTTCGGATTCAAAAACGGTGTTAAATCGAATCAGTTTTAATAGCACTTCAGGCTTGAGCATCTGCTCTGCCATGATGTGTAATTCTGGAATGATGCCGTTTTCTTCTTTTTTGGGTGATTTCCAAGCAAGGAACCGTGAATAAGGCGCAGAAACCGTGCTGGTGCGTGCGTCGATGCCGTCGGAAATGATACACAAGGCATTGTAGTTAAACATGGAAGGGATGGCAGTTTTGTAGTTCTGAATCTGAGTGAATGCCCGTTCCAGTGTCGCCTTCTCACTAATCGCGCTTTTAAGCTCAATCACCACCAATGGCAGACCGTTCACGAATAAAATCACATCCAAGCGTTTTGACTGATTGTTTTCTTTAATCACAAACTGGTTCACTGCCCAAAGCGTATTGTTTTGGATGTTCTCAAAATCAATCAGTTTTACCTGCAAACCAACGGCGTTACCGTCCTTAAAATGTTCAACGGTGACGCCATCGCAAAGCATTTGATGGAACTTCTCGTTATTGGTCATGATGTCGTTAGAGCCAAGGTGCAACACATGCTGGAATGCTTCATGCAAGGCAGGCTCTGGAAGTGAAGGGTTCAGCTTGCGCAATGAAGCCTGAAACGGTTTTTCTAATACCACGCTATCAAAAGCATCCCGTTGCGGGTTGTCACTATTTGGATTGATCTCTGCATCATTGAAATAAACATAGCCTTGCTGTTTCAGTAGGTCGATTAGGTTTTGCTCTACAGCATCTTCATTCAAATCAATCATTGATACACTCCATAAAACCTTGCCATTGGAAATGTATCAGTTGTTATATTATGCGAGGCTAAAGCCTCACCTCCAATATTTTTACCTTCTGGAAGTGCGCCTTTAGGCGCGCCTATCTGCCCAGTAAGTTTTAAGGGATTATTCCTGATATATTCATAAACAACTCGAAAATGTCGTTCATCACGAATTCCCTTATCATAATAATCCCTCGCCCAAAACTTACCCGACCGATTCAATCGCTTATTTATTTCTCTGGCACTTTTACCCTTTATTTTTTGCATCACAGTCGCCAACTTTTCTTTGGGTTGAATTAAAAGGTGTATGTGATTGGGCATAATGGCAAAGCAAACCAAGGTATATAAGGCAGCTTGTTGCTCTATCAAAAAATCAAACATAAAGCGCAAGGTGTCAGTATAAAAATATGCGCCTTTCTCAGATAAATCCAAATATGCATCAATAGCCATTTGCTTTTCAGAATTGGTCTGTTTTTTGCCATGAAGTTGAAGCAAGTATGGGTCAGTGCTCGCTGCGGTGCGAAATGTAATAAACTGATAAGCACCTTGAATATCTATATGCGGCAAATGATGCAAAGTATAGGGCGAGGCTAAAGCCTCACTTCCAATACACTCACCTTCTGGAAGTGCGGCAGGTGTCATACCATGCGAGGCTAAAGCCTCACCTTCAGTATCTTCATATTCTGGAAGTGCGCTAGGTGTCATACCATGCGAGGCTAAAGCCTCACCTCCAATG
>CAZYAI010000016.1:0-46713 GCA_964645625.1 uncultured Zetaproteobacteria bacterium | reverse complement strand
AGGCTAGAAGCATTGCTCAAAAATTCAATCAACAGCAGCATCCTTATGTATAGGTATAGGTTGTAAGTATGGCTTGCGCATGAATGGCAATACACAAAAAAAGCTTGCCACACCGCACTGGCTATGGTTCAATAGTATTATGGCTACAAAAAAAGTTAAAGAACAAGCCCGAAAAGTCTTAAAAGACACATTCGGCTATGACATGTTTCGTCCCATGCAGGAAGATATTATCTGCTCCCTGCTCGATGGCAAAGATGCCTTCGTATTGATGCCGACGGGTGGTGGTAAATCACTGTGTTATCAAATTCCTTCCATTATGCGAGAAGGCACAGGGATTGTCGTATCCCCCTTGATTTCATTAATGAAAGATCAGGTCGATGCTTTGACGCGCTGTGGTGTTAAAGCAGCCTACTATAACTCATCGTTAAAATCGGCTGAATCGAAAGAGATTTTAAGTCAATTCGAAGCGGGCGAACTCGACCTTCTCTACGTTGCGCCCGAACGCTTGTTGACCAAGACCTTTCTTGCCCGTTTGGAAAAGGTGAAAGTGGCACTATTCGCGATTGATGAGGCGCATTGTGTATCTCAATGGGGGCATGATTTCCGCCCTGAATACGTCCGCTTGGGCGAGCTTCGCTCGGTGATGCCTGATGTGCCGATGATTGCCCTCACAGCAACAGCGGATGAACATACCAGGGAAGATATTGCTGAACGACTGGCACTAACCAAGGCAAAACGCTTTGTGTCCAGCTTTGACCGCCCTAATATTCGTTACCTCGTGTCCGAAAAACGCCAACCTTTGACCCAAGTGCTACAATTCCTAGAGGACTGGAAGGGTGCATCAGGGATTATTTATTGTTTGTCACGTAAACGTGTGGAGGACATGGCGGTAAACCTACAACGTCATGGTATTCGCGCTGCCGCCTACCATGCTGGCATGCCTGGGCGCACCCGTGAAAAGGTGCAGGACGACTTTCTTCGTGACCGTATTAACGTCATCGTCGCCACCATTGCGTTTGGTATGGGTGTAGATAAACCCAATGTGCGTTTCGTTATTCATCATGATTTGCCTAAAAGTATTGAATCCTATTACCAAGAAACAGGGCGTGCAGGGCGTGATGGTTTAGAGTCTGAGGCATTACTGTTGTATGGTTCTGGTGATGTTAACTTGGTTCGTCGTTTGATTGAAAACGTCGAAAATCCTGAGCAACGCCGCGTTGAAGTACATAAGCTCAATAGCATGGTTGCATTGTCCGAGGCATTAACCTGTCGTCGTCGCGTATTGCTGGGTTATTTTAGTGAAGAGCGCGAAGAGGACTGCGGTAACTGCGATGTGTGCCTTGATCCTCCTGAAACCTATGATGCATCGACATTCGCTCAAGCAGCATTGCAATGCGTGCGTGATGCCAAAGGTGATTTTGCTATTGGTTATATCGTTGATGTTTTGCGTGGATCAAAAAATGCGCGAATTTTGTCCAATAAGCATGAACGCTTAAAAATGCATGGTTTTGATAAGACCATTAACGTTGATGAGTGGATGGCAATTTTACGCCAACTGGTGCACCAAGGCTATTTCACACAAGATATTTCCCGTCGTGGAGCCTTAACGATTAGCAAAAAAGGACGCGCTTTACTGCGTACCAGTACGCCAGTCATTCTCGCTCGCTATCAACCAGGCATTAAGCGTAAACTTAAACGATTCAGCCAAGGGCGTAACCAAGAGTTGTTTAAAAAACTCGTTGAAGTGCGCGAGTTTTTGGCTGAGCGTGAAGACGTTGCACCCCACACCTTATTCAGTGATGTTACCTTGACCGAAATGAGCCAGATTAACGAGGTGACGGACGAAGCATTATTACGTTTGAGTGGTATGGGGCAGCATAAGTTTGATGCATATGCCTGTATTTTCCGTCCTGTTCTAGAGCAATATGCACGCGATGAAGCAGCCAAAGAAACAGGTAAAGGCAATGCGCTTAAGCTCATGGCAAAAGGGCCAGCTCCCACGGATGCGCAGGGGCATACATGGGCAATGTACCGCAAGGGGCATAGCATTGAAGCGATTGGCGCGGCTTTAGGCGTGAGTGAAAAAACGGTGTTGAACCATTATATTGCATTGGTTCGGGCAGCTTACCATATTGATGTGCCAGGCTTGGTGGAAGACTTTGAAACGGTTATGGAAGAATTGGACGATGCTGATCCTTATGCTTCATTGTCTGAACTCAAACAGGAATTAAGCGTTGATTTGAGTAACGAAATGTTCCGTTTGGTTTTAGCTTGGCGTGAAGCGATTGGTGTAAATTAAGGAACACGACGTTTTGCCACCCTGTGCGATGAAATACATTGCACAGGGTGGTAGGAAGTGACGCTCGTTTTTTGTTCGTAACCGTTCACCTATCTCCCCTGTTTTCCCTCTGCGGCGTTGAAAATGCTCATTTACCAAAGCGTAAACTGCGCGTTTTCGCCTTGCAGAAGAAAAAACAGGAGGGCAGGTGAACGGTTACATTATTTCACCTAAATCCTGCAATATTTTGCACATACTGAGCACAATCTATTGATTCGTCTGACATTCTGTGAAAATATTTATCACCAAAAAGGTGACTGCGTATTTCCACAAAAAGCCATACAAACCAATATATCACACCCAATACGGCACAAAACACCGCAGGATTTAGGTTTCAAGATTTATAGCGCAGCTACGCGTTCTGGGGTTTCGTAGCCAATCGGCTCGGATGTGAACTTTCCTTCTGTTAATTCAAACCAATGGTGAATATCCAGCGTGAAAGCCATCACTGCACAGGTGGGTACACCACCAAAATAGGGTAGTCCCATTTGGGTGGCCAGTTCACTAATCCCTGGGTTGTGTGCGACCACGGCTAGCGACTCTAGGTTTTTGTCCATGCGTGCTAATTGGTTCAAAATAGCTTGTGGCTCGGCCAAATACAATGCATCACTAAAATAAATATCAGCCTCAGGGTAAGCCAACTCATTACACATCAGTGCCGCCGTTTGTTGCGCTCGACGTGCTGTGCTGCACAGCCAACGACCAGCGTACCATTCTCGTTGTTTCATCATGCGTCCCATGCAGGGCGCATCATGCATGCCACTGATATTTAGGGGACGTTTTTTATCGGGGGTCATGGGGTCGCCCCAATCTGATTTTGCATGACGCACAAGGAACAATCGTTTCATCCTAGTTTCCTCCGAAAAAGTCATATTCTTGCAAATACCACTATCTTTTTTAGGTGCTATTATTCCCCCTCACCGCATCGAATTTAGCACCTATCATGTTAAGAGTAGATTTTACCGTCGTGGTTTACTGCTTCAGATGTGACAATATGATGTGCTTCATCATCTGTCATGACTTGTGTAATATGGAAAATCGCATAATTGCTACCTACTTCACCCGTTGGGATCACACGACAAATGGTTCGAGCCTTATGTTCACGCTTGATTGCCACGGTCATGGGTACAGGAATACCATGCCATTCACCCAACCAAACATTCCAACCAGCAGGCACTTTTTCTAACAACGCTAGCCAATGTTTATCGTGCGAATCCGAACTGCTAAAGTTAAGCGGTACTACTGTAGCAGGGAACATTTCCGATGCGGTAAATTCGATGCCACATTGAATATGTCCCTGTAAACTGGCGCGATACCAACGCACCAAACCATAACGCAAGGAAGCCCCCAGTTTTATTTCGATTAAAGAGGATACAGCATAGGGCGGATTCATACTCTCTAGCATTACACCGTGTTGAGATAAATTAACGACTGCCCAATCATGGTATGCATCACCAGGGTCAAGGGCAGCAATACCCGCATGATGCATCAAAGCTGGTCGCATCGGCACACTCAGTCGTGCTTCGTTTAAGTTTTGCCGCTCTGGACGTTCCAAGGTTTTAAATGCCCGCAACAGCATGGCACCGCATAAAGAAGAAGCGCGAACATCGTCTTCCAAGCACAATTCAGGAACATCCAATGTGATTTGGAACGTCGCACTTGAAGCATCCACCGCTTCGGCAGCTTTGCGGAACATTGAACGTGCGTGGATCAAAAATGCGTTAATCGGTAATACATCAGAGAGTTGCCCCGAGCGGCGTGGCTTCATGTGAGGGTAATCCATACGGGATACCAAGTACGGACCTGAACCAAGTTGACTGGGGGCTTCCCCTGCCCGAGAAAAAAATACTTCAGTCTGCTTAATAAAATCATGCAAACGCTTGCTAATAATCTGCTGCTCGCGCTCAGTAAGACCGAACATATCCATACGGCGTAACAGTTCATGTTGAATAAACGCCTGTTTTAAGCGTTCAATGTCATCCTTCCCTGTTACAGGGTCAAGGGTGCGCGCAATGACTAGACCCAGACGTGCCATATCAAACGTTTGACGCACATCCAACACAGAGGGCGCTAAGTGCAATGCAAAACCACGCAGCATATTACGTACTGCTAACTCCATTGCTACCCCAATCACATGCACCATTTCTTGGTATAGGCGCGGGTTTTGGCGCGCTTTGTCTTTGATGTGTAAGACACCAATCTTATAGGCTCGCATGAGCAAAGAGGGCATATCTTGCGCAATCAACGCCAAGTATGTTTCGATTTGTTTAAGGTGTTTTATACGAAAGCTTAGCGGTACAAAAGCACTGCGGTTAAGACTGTTAAGCCATTGACGTACCCGTTCAGATTGTAACGCTAGTTCGTTTTCATCGCGGCTCATGCGTAATTGTTCCAGTTCGTGGACGATGTCCATAAACTGCACACGCAATAAATCAGTCAGGGCGTTGGCTTTTTCATCGCTGATATCAGCCGTCGTTAAATTGATGGTTTGATTCAGCTCGAAAACCGCTGCATCCAGCAGCTCATCACGTTCGCGCTGCTCTTTTTCCAGCCGTAGCTGGTCAACCATGAGCTGGCTTAGTGGGTAAACGATAAATGCTGGTGCCTGCCAGCAGATCGTGTAATGCTTGACGCTGCGGTGTCACCATCATACACGCCAAACTGATCGCAGGAATAATAGCACAGAGAAAAAACAACGGTTGATTGACATCGCGTGCCGCCATAAACATCAGGGTTGCAATCAATGCCAGCCACGTCAATGCCAGCCCGAAACAACGGACGACCGCCATGCTCAATGGTGGATGGTCGCCACTGTCAATCATTGCCACCTGCAAATGCCACGGTCGCATGCCAGTCGTTGCACCACCTTTCACCCAAAAGCCACTGAAGTAAGCAAATACCAATACGGTGACGAGAAATTGTTTCATCCATTCAGGTGCTGCGCCCAACTGTTGTTCGGCAATCGAAACAGGAATAAAGGCGATAAAAGCCAGCGACATCACAATCACCAGATCATAGCAGCCTGCTAACATCCGAATCAGGACGCTAGCGCGCTCTGCTTTTTGTCTTGCTGTTTTTTGAGCCATGAAATTCCCCAACTTATTATAAATAACACACACATCATCAATACGACAGTTGCGCCCGATGGCCAATCCTCTTGGTATGCAACATACAAACCTATGTAGGTTCCCAATAATGCCACCACCATACTCATCAGCCACAGACCGACGAGCGAACGCCCCCAAAACCATGCCGTTGCCGCAGGCAATACCAGCATGCCAGTGGTTAATACAATCCCTGCCAGTTTCACACACATCATTACCGTCATGCCCACGGTGGCATATAACAAGATACGCAGCGGCGCAACCGCCAAGCCAGAAGCAAATGCGGTTACGGGATCAAAGGCGATACTCCACCAACGGCGCGCAAAGACCAGTAGCAGACTGATGATGACGGCAGCAATCAGCAATAACCAACGGTATTCATCAGGGCTGATGGTTAAAATATCACCAAACAACAAGCCAAAAAGATTCACTTCACTTTGACTTACCCGTGATAATAATACGATGCCTAACGCCATACTGCCGGCAAACAAAAGCCCTGTGCCAGTGTCTTCACTTAAACCTTCCGACTTAGGAATCCACGCCAGCAATACCGCTAGCAAACACGCGATCACCGTCGCTGTTGGCAATAATGGCAACGCCAAGGTGACAGCCAGGCCCAAACCCGCCAAGGAAGCATGGGAGACCCCCACCGTCAGGAATGATAAACGGTGGGCAATAATCATCACTGACATCGAAGCTGTTACCACAGCAATCAGGGTTGCAGGTAGCAAAGCATCCTGAATAACAGGGCTGGCAAAGAAACTGGCTAGCATCAAGCGGCATCCTGATGGTTGCAACCGATGCAGGCAGCATCATGGGCAATCACATGTATTTGTTTGCCATACATCGTATGCCACACATCTTGCGGAATTTGCTCCCCCTTCATGGCATGGAAGTGGATGCGTTGATTAAGGCAAGCAACGGAATCGACGTGGCTACTGATGGCGGCAATATCATGCTCGACCATGATGATGCTCATGCCATGGTCGTCGCATAACTGGCGTAACAATACATACAACTGTTGTTGGTGTTGAGCATCTAAGGCGGCAGCAGGTTCATCGAGCAATAATAATTCGGGCTGATGTACGAGGGCGCGCGCTAAGCGAACACGCTGCACTTGACCGCCAGAGAGTTGACGGAAGTCACGATGGCGAAGATCCAGCATGCCCACGCGATCTAAGGCTTCGGCAATGGCAGGTTCACAACCAACGCGCTGCCACAAGGGTAAACGCCAACGCCGTAAACCCATCGCTACCACATTTTCAACGCGCATGGGCAAATGTTCTTGGTGTCCGCGCAATTGATGCAGGTAACCCACGCGATGCAATAAACGACCACGGCTATGGGCTGATAGCGTTTGACCAAAAAGACGCATTTCCCCTGTGGTGGCGGGGTTGGCACCAATCATAAGCGACAATAAACTACTTTTACCCGCCCCATTGGGACCAACAATACCCATGAAATGACCATGTTCAACGGTTAAAGAGACATCATCAAGCACAGGTTTGCCTGCCAAATGAAGACCAACATGACGCGCCTCCAACACTGTTTGTGCCATCATCAATCAACCTTGCTGGTTTGTAGTGCTGCTTCCACCCCAGCGATGTTTTGCTGCATCAGTTCAGGCCAGGTTTGATTGCAGCTTCCCACAGGCTCTAAATAGACCAAGTGACTGGCAGGATGATGGCGTTGTAGCCATTTTAATCCCGCATCATCATGGCGGCGATCGGCAATCAATAAAGCTTGAGGGTGTTGTTTTAGCTGTTGTAAGGCTTGGTCTAGGTCTTGGGCGTGGTAGCCATGACTATGGCCAATATTGTTGGACTCCAACACAGCCAAAATTGGTACTTGATAGTGTTCAAATAGCGGCTTCCATGAAGGGTGCTGCATAATCACGCCACGCTGACGTAACACCGTCATCACCGCTTGCCATGCTTGGTTTACCGCTGCAACATCTGCTGCCAACTTAGCAGCGTTATTCGCCCCACCATGCTGTGGCGACAAGGTGTTTAACTTAGCGATAATATGAGGGATTTGTGCGTACACATCATCTGGCAACAGCCACGCGTGGTCGTTTGCATCATGGGCTACGGGCCATAAATCCAGCACTGAGCGGTCAGCAAGCGGGGCGTGTTTGAACCACGCTATATCATCACGACTACTGCGTAATAGCAGTCCTGCTTGTTGTACACGCTCGATTTGCCTAGGGCCAGGGTGGAAATGATGAGGGTCAGCACCAGCAGGCAAAAGGCACTGCACGGTTGCATCTGGCGCAATCCAATGCACAATCCCTGCCAATGCGGGAAGTGTGACCTCAATCACTGGTTGAGCTGGACGTTCTTGTGCTGTTGCATCTGTGATCTGCATCACACACAGTACGCCTAAAGTCGCAACAATCGCACGGCTGGAAATACGCATGAGCAGTTGTTGTTCAGTACATGGGTTTAAAGTAGCAATCATGGCGGCAAGGCTAAAGTGACTGCGCCGTGTAAGCAATGCAAGTGCTGATTAACGGGCATGGCGTTTTGCCACCCCGTGGCATTATGAAGGAGTCCTAATTCGATGTTATCCCCTGATTATTTTGAATACCGCTGGAGTTGGTATCGACCTATTATCAGCCGTGGGGATGCACCTGCTGGGCTGTGCACCATTGACGTGCGCCGCATGCCTGTGCGCATTGCCAGTGAAGATGCGCGAGAATACCTTCCTTTTGCCCTAGAAAACGAATTGCTTAATATTTTCTCTGCCTCTATACGCAACCTGTATGAATACATGGAACGTTATATGATTAAAGGCACGCGGGTGTCGGGGCATCAACTTCCACGTATGAATGTAACAGCGCGTGACATCGTGCAACATCTGCGCAAACGTTACCCGCATTTACCACAAAACCTGCTGCATCACTGGGCTGCCGAAAACAATGGCGGTGTCGCCTTGTTAGAAACATGGGATAAAATGTGGCGACAGTCTTGGCGGCAAGATCGTGCCGATACAGCCCCTTGGATTGCAGCGGTAAATATTTTAATCCTGCGACTATTACGCGAAGGCATTAGCAACCTACCAGACACCTATGGTGCCCAAACCGATCACCTGATGTTGTGTGTGATTGGCGGTATGTACGATTGGGCTTTGCGGCGGTTCCTAAAGGAAAACGTAGAAGGTACGGTGGAGGTCAACCGTATTGTCGCTTACGAGTTGATGACTATTCCTGTCACCCCTATTACCTTCCTTAACCGTCAGCCAGATCCTTCATTGTTGGGTGATGATCGTTATGTGATTATGGCTTATGGCTTGGAGCCTGAGCTGGTTCCTCGCTTGCGCAAATTGCGTGAAAAAGTTGATGCAAGACATGAGGCAGGCATGTTGCCGCTACTTGCTAAAGACCGCATGGGTGAGCACTTTTTAAAACGCAGCTGGGTTCGTTTATCACTGTGGGACTTGGCTGAACAAACAGGGCAAGGTATTTGGATGCAGTGGGTACTTGATGCCAAAAAGCTGGATCAATTATTAGCCAAGCCAGAGAACCTCCCCGTGGGTGTGATGAAGCTGTTACAAGAAAGTAAAGGTAATTTGCTGGTTGATTGGCTGATTATGCGTATCGCGGGTAAAACACCGAAGACGGAAAAACCGTGGTTGGCGGATGAGCGTATTCTTAATGCTTTCCGTGTCTTTGAAGAAGATGTCAAAGTTGAACGGGCGCGGCGCGTGGCTGAAAAAGCGTGGTTGGATAAACGCAGCGGCATGGGCGAGAAAAAACGTGGTAAAGAATCCGACAACCTACTCGTTCAAAACTGGGAAAATGGCGAACTTATTTACTTCCGTAGCAATGCTGATTTATCGTTGCATAGCGGTACATCATTATCCACCAAGCAGGCATGCTTACGTGTCGCTTGGTCGGATTACTTGGTTGGTATTGCCTTTGCACATCAACAAATCAATCAGTTTTTAGAAAAAGAACTGCTTCCTCGCTTTCTCGATATGGTGAAAAAAAGTGCCCATCTGTACTTGGATGAGGTGTCAGGCTCAGGTTGCACCGTGCGTGGCTTGGTGCGTCCTTTAACAGACTTCAGCTTAGAGTTGCGCGACTTGTTGAATGAGTTATTCAAACATGTGAAAGATAAATACGAAAAAGCCGCGCTTAACCCTGTCTCAATGTGTATTACCTTGATTGGTGAATGGAACTTTGCTGCCTACAATCGACCTGGTGATCGTCGCTACGATATGGCTATCTCGCCTGCTGTTGTGCAAGCAGATGCAGGGGTTTCTCATGACGATGGTGCTGGTCAGGTGATTGCTTGGCGCGACCACAAGGCAGGACGTAAGGCTCTGGGTGGTGTACGCGTAGAGCGCATCGATGTCGGTGCTGGTCAAGCCGTATCCATGCTGTATAACACAGGGTTTGCACTGACCAAGCAGGTGGTAACAGAACTGATTTCTTCACTGGGAACAGGTATTTATATGCAAGAGTTTCGTTTTGATAAAGATGAAGCATTGCCTATTTTTGCGCGTTTCCGCATTCCCAGCCAATACTTAGAATTCACCGTGTTCTCATTTCGCTCAGAGCCAAAAAAACGCATATTACTGATTAAGGTGGGTCGTCCGCGTTTGGCAAGTGTGGATGTGGATTTGTACGAGTGGCTGGATTCTGATTCCGAAGCGTACCAAGAAATCTGCCAGCACTTATTACTCAGTTGGCCCAAGCCCTGAGTCCACTGCCACAACAGTGGCTTACTGAATCAGCATTAGCACCATTACTGGCAACATTAGGTAAGCAACACAGGATCGCTGTTGGCTGGTCTGGTGGTATTGATTCCACAGCTCTTCTGCTCGTGCTGAAGCAGGCTGGTTATACTGTCGAAGCTTGGCATATCGATCACGGCTGGCATGCGCAATCAGCAGACTGGCATTATACACTGCAACAACAGGCTGCAATATGGGGTATTCCTTACCGCTCGCAGCGTTTAGGCATAGTCACGCAAAGCAATCGTGAAGCCCACGCACGCCAAGGGCGTTACCAAGCTTTCGCTGCCATAGCAGAGGTGTACCCGATAAAGTTATTATGTCTTGGGCATCATGCCGACGATCAGGCAGAAACCGTGTGCATGCGTTTATTACAAGGCGCAGGTGTTCAAGGCTGTTGCGGTATGCGCGCCAGTCGCAATATGCTTGGCATGCAGTTGGTGCGACCATTGCTACATGTACGCAAACATGAACTGGGTCAAGCCCTGCAACAAGCTGGTATCGCCACGCTAGAAGACCCCAGCAACAGCGATACTTCTTTGTGGCGGAATCATATTCGCCATCGTTTATTTCCTGCTATTGCACAAAGCGGTGTTGCCCCTGTCACCCTTTTTCACCGCTGGCAACAACAGGCATTACGTCTGAATGCCAGTATTCAACAACAGGCTGATTGCATCACCATCAGCACAGCAGCCGATGCCTGCTATGTCGATTGGCTATCATGGTTCCAACAGGCTCAAGCCGTACGTGTGGCAGTATTACAGCGTATGATGGCAACCATACGTGGTGAAGGGCAAGTGCTTGGTCGTCGTCACCTGCAATTGATTGATGTTTGGCGTGAACAAGGCGGACGCAATGGTTTAGACCTCACCCGTTGTCGCCTCACGCACCAGCAGGGGTGTTTGCATTTGCAAGGTGTATCTGTATGAATTTGAAAGCTTAATGGACTATTTGCAAACTTAAGCTAAACAAACTAGCTTTGCACTATGCGTTACTTGGCATGGATTGCGATTTTTTCTTTACAGTTAAGCATTTTTGTATGTGAAGCAGGCGTTGATGTCTGTTCTGCATCAGATGTAATTACGCATATTGAAACGACACAGTCCACACCAACGCATGATCAACATGCTACTGACACACCATGTTCAGCGCATGCTGCGCATACCTTCTTAGGTCAATCCAATGGTTTTCATGGGCAATCGTCTGAACATCGCAAACCGATGACAACCTTAACTTCATTAAGTATACCTGATTTTTTCAAACAGATCGAACAACCGCCTAAAGCTTAACACAGTTGATTTTTCTTCTGCATTTGTGGGAGCAGTTTAGGGGCTTTTGTAGCGATTCTTTTGTCTTGGCTTCACTTTACAGTCACTTGCTTGCATGAAATGTGAGGGTTCGCTTCGCTTACCACCAACCTACAAGGTGATAAAGTGCCAACTATTGGCGTAATATGAAGGATGCCCTTCGGTACGCCACAAGCCTCCCCGTGTAGAACAACCATCAACTTCCCCACCATATTTCTAATGTTTAACTTCACAGGGGGAAACTGTGTTTTCACGTATTTTTACGATTGGAATGCTATTATGCATCCATCCACTCCACGCCCAAGCTGAAACGTTACAGCAGGCGATGGATCGCGCCGTTAAACAACATCCTATGTTGCAGATGGCAGAGCAAGGCATTGCCGCAGCCAGAGGGAATCTGACTGAGCAAGAAGCTTATGCTTACAACCCTGAACTATCCCTTGAACCGCAGCGGCGTAGCCTTAATGGCGGCGGTAGATCCAGCGATTATTACATCACCTTGTCACAAGGTATTGAAATGGCAGGAAAGCGTGGCTTTCGCAAGCAATCAGCGGAAGCGGCACTGGATGTTGCCAGTAAAGGCAAACAAAGCACAGCCCAACGGGTGAAGTTTGAAGTAGCGCGTGCTTTTGTTGCTGTTTATTTTGCTCAGAGAACCTTCGAGCTACGCCAGCGGTATAGTCAGATACTCAAAAAAGTCAGTCATGCTGTCGACCAGCAATTGGCATTGGGGCAATCAAGTCAATTGCAAGCCAATCTTGCGGCATCGGCATTTACTTCGGCACAAAATAGCACGACCCTAGCCAAGCAAACATTGGCTCAAAGCAAGCTGCGTTATTGGATGGCGCAAGGCATCGTAGCCAATACTAGCAATACGCAGGATAAAGCAATACTGCCAAGTCTGTCAGCCTCATGGCAGCCGCCGAAAGATGCTTACCAGCTTGCTTTAGCCTCACGACCTGATCTTGCTACTTTGCATGCCAAACAAGTACTTGCTGCCACAGAGGTTGATTTGGCGAGTGCGGCACGAACGGCAGATATACAGATCAACGCTATGGTCGGGCGAGAAGCGGGCGAAAACCTGATTAAAGTGGGTGTCACTATTCCCTTCTCGGTACTCAATACCCACCAAGGCGCATACCGAGCAGCCCTTGCCAAACAAGAAAGTGTTGATACAGGGGTTGAATGGTCGCAGCAGCAATTGCGTTATGATGTGCAAACAGCGTTGGAGAATCATGCCAGTGCCATGTCTGCATTTTCGGCAGTTTTCTCTAGCCAGATGCCGCAACACGCCAAAGACACCATTGTATTGGCGCAGCAGGCTTACGACGCAGGCGAGTTGGATTTAGAAGAGTGGGTGGTGCATATCAAGCAGGGACTGGATGCGCAAATGATTGCACTAGACATGATCAAACAAGCTTGGCTGGCACGTATTCGCCTCGCTGAAGTATTGGGTAAACCCGACCTTATTCTCAAAGGAACACAATCATGAAAACAATAACTCTGTTTATCACGACACTGGCACTGATGTTGGTGTACAACAGCAACGCCATTGCAGGCGATCATGGTCATGATCACGGCGCGGAGCAACAAGCGCATGATGGTCACGGTGATCATGAAGAGGGTGGCGTTATCAAACTTACACCCGAACAAATCAATCAAGCAGGTATTCACACCGAGGTGTTGCGTTCACAAGCTAAAAAAAACGTGGTTTCGGCACCAGGCGTGGTCTATTTTAATGCTTATGCCTTGGCAGATGTCACTACAGTGGTTGATGCTATTGTGCATAAGCGTCATGTGCATTTGGGTGATGTGGTAGAAAAAGGACAAAATTTGGTAACGCTCAACAGTACCGCACTGGCGGCTGCCGAAGCCACGTATTTGCGTGCCAAAGCGGAATACCGCAGAAACAAGCAGGAATTGACGCGGTTACAAAAATTAGCCGACCAAAAAATTGTCTCACAAGCGCGTTTGCAACAATCAGAGAGCAACCATCAAGCAATGACTGCTAATCTTGCTGCTGCCCAAGCAACGCTGTTTTCTTATGGTTTGAACCAATCGGATATTTCTCGTTTGGTGAAGCAAAAAGTTTATGGTTTATTGACCCTGCGTGCGCCACATGCTGGGACAGTGGTTGGCGATGACTTTCGCCTTGGACAACATCTGGCAGCTGGTAGTCGTTTGATGCAGGTGGTTGATGAATCCAATGTATGGGTGGAAATCAAAGTGTCTGAAACGCAGTTTTCATTGATTCATGTTGGGCAATCTACGTTGGTGCAACCCAAAGGTGATGAGCACCGTTATGCAGGTAAGGTGATAACCCTGCATCACCAACTTGATACCGTTACACGTACCGCAGGTGTTCGACTAGCGGTTGAAAATAGCCAAGAAGCCTTGCACCCAGGCATGTTTGTGCAAGCTGATATTGCCATAGCTGATGATGTTTCTGGTTTGCTGATTCCAGAGCGTGCTGTGCAACGTCAGGGTAGTGAGTTGGTGGTGTTTGTCGAAGAAGAAAAGGGACATTTCGAACGCCGTGAAGTTGAGGTTGGCAAAGCAAATATGGGCATGGTTGAGTTATTCAAAGGTGTAAAAGCTGGTGAAGCCGTGGTGATTGACGGTGCATTTGTATTGATTTCAGAATTGGCGAAAGCTGGTTTTGAAGTGCATAACCATTGAGGTAGCACCTATGTTTAGTAAAATAATTGATGCAGCGGTAAACAATCGTCTGCTTATTTTAATGTTATTGCTTGGTTCAATGGGCTATGCCTTATTTGTCGTGCCACAGTTAAACCTTGATGCCTTTCCTGATGTTACCAATGTACAGGTTCAAATCAATACAGAAGCGCAAGGTTTGGCATCCGAAGAAGTCGAGCAATTGATTACCTACCCTATCGAAGCGGTCATGTACTCTTTGCCTGATGTGGAAGAGGTGCGCTCCATCTCTAAAACAGGGCTTTCAGTTATTACCGTGGTATTTAAAGAGGGAACGGATATTTATTTCGCCCGACAATTGGTATTTCAAAAGTTGCAAGATGCAAGGCAAACCGTACCTGCTTGGGCAGGTGTGCCGAAAATAGGGCCGAATACCTCGGGGCTGGGGCAAGTGTTTCAGTATATTATCAAAGCCGATCCTACGGCAGGTTATGATGCCTTAACGCTACGTGCGCTAAATGATTGGGTCGTTAAATTGATGCTTATGCCTGTTGGCGGCGTGACTGACATTCTCTCTTATGGCGGTGAAGTTCGTCAATACCAAGTAAACCTGAATGCTGAACGATTGCTTTCTTACAATTTGCACGTTGCTGATGTGGTCAATGCCGTGCAAGGCAATAACCGCAATGCTGGTGGTTGGTATTTGCCGCAAGGTGATGAGCAGTTGGTGATTCGTGGCGTAGGCTGGGTTCCCAGTGGACAAAAAGGACTTGATGCCATTGCTGCGATCCCCGTAAAAACGGTGAATGGTACGTCCATTCGGGTGCGTGATGTGGCGGCGGTACAATTTGGCGGAGCGATTCGTCAAGGTGCTGTCACTATGATGGAGCGCGACGAAAATGGTAAGGCGAAGCAATTGGGTGAAGTGGTGGTTGGTATTGTGCTAAAACGTTTTGGCTCAAATACCAAAAACACCATTGATGATGTGAAAGAGCGGCTAGAAATCGTGCAAAAATCGATGCCCAAAGGGGTAACGATTCAGCCCTTTTACGATCAGTCCGATTTGATTAACAAAGCAGTATGGACGGTGGAAAAAGCCCTGTTGGAAGCCTTTGTGCTGATTGTCATTATTCTTTTTCTATTTTTGATGAATGTGCGAGCAGCAACTTTGGTGCTGCTATCCGTTCCTATTTCGGTATTGGCAGCGTTGGCTGTGATGCAGCATTATGAGATTTCTGCTAACTTGATGAGCCTAGGTGGACTGGCTATTGCCATTGGTATGATGGTCGATGGTTCGGTGGTGATGGTGGAAAATATTTTTAAGCATTTGGAAAAAACACCCGAAGGCGATCATGGTATTGCGCTGCGTATTACCGAGGCTGCCAAAGAGGTGGCGCGACCTGTGCTATTTGCTGTGCTGATTATTTTACTGGTATTCACGCCGTTGTTTTCACTCGAAGGGGTGGAGGGTAAAATGTTTACACCAATGGCACTATCCATCTGTTTTGCCATGTTTGTTTCGTTGTTGGTTGCCTTGTTTGTGATGCCTGTGCTGGCAACATTTGTCTTTACAAAGGGGATCAAACATAAACCCAGCCCTGTGTTAGCACCTATTGCCTATGTTTACCATAGCACATTAAATATAGCACTGCGATTTCGGAAAACTGTTGTTATCACTGCGGCACTTGCGTTTTTTGGCACATTGGCAGTCGTTCCTTTGTTAGGTACGGAGTTTGTACCTGAATTAGAAGAGGGAACACTGGCAATTCGCGTGACGCTCGCTCCTTCCTCATCGCTGTCCTATGCTAAGGATATGGGGGAAAAACTGGAGCGGGTATTGGTTGAAGGTTTCCCCGAAGTTACCTATGTATCAGCGCGCACAGGACGTGCAGAAATTGGTGGCGACCCTGAGCCCGCCTCCAATGTAGAGCTGTTTATTGGTCTAAAACCTGTCGAGGAGTGGACGAGTGCCAGCAATCGCCCCGACTTGCAAAAGCTCATGCGTGAAAAAATGAACGTCGTGCCAGGGGTGTTGATTGCCTTCACTCAGCCTATTGCGATGCGTGTTGATGAGTTGTTATCAGGCGTGAAAGCCGCCTTGGCGATTAAACTTTTTGGCCCTGACCTCAAAGTGCTGGCAGAAAAGGGCAAAGAGATAGAGAAACTCACCAAAAGCATCGAAGGTACACGGGATGTGGCAATGGAGCAGATCGAAGGCGAAGCACAACTGGTGATTCGCCCCGATCGTAATAAGCTGGATCGCTATGGTATTGCTGTCGATGATGTGATGAGTTTGGTTGCCAATGCAATCGGAGGGGCTAGCGCAGGGCAGGTTATCTCTGGCAATGAGCGTTATGATATTTATGTGCGCCTCGCCAAAGATTTTCGTCACAATACTGAAGTTATTGGCGCATTAATTATACAAGCTCCCGATGGTGCGTGGGTACGCTTGAAGGATGTTGCCATGATCGCCGTAGAGCAGGGACCACCGATGATTAAGCGCGATGATGTGCAACGCCGCGTGGTCATTCAAAGTAATGTGGAAGATCGCGATATGGGCAGTCTGGTGGCAGAGCTGGATCAACGTATTCAAGCAGAGATTGATTTGCCACCAGGATATACTGTGGTCTTTGGTGGTCAGTTTGAAAACCAGCAGCGGGCGCAAGCCAGGTTGATGATTGTTGTGCCATTGTCGTTACTGATGATTTTTATATTGCTCTACTTTATGTTTCATTCGATGGGGCAGGCTACGTTGATTATGCTCAATGTACCCATGGCATTGATTGGTGGAATCCTTGCGTTGTGGGGATCGGGGCAATATTTATCTGTACCATCCAGTATTGGCTTTATTGCCCTGTTTGGCGTTGCTGTACTCAATGGCGTGGTGCTGGTCGATGCCATCAACCGTCATCGTGATGATTGCAATAATACCAACGAAGCGATTCGTCATGGTGCAGAAAGCCGTTTGCGCCCTGTGCTGATGACAGCCATGATTGCAGGTCTGGGCTTGGTTCCGCTACTGCTAGCGACAGGTATTGGTTCTGAGATTCAGAAACCCTTGGCAACAGTGGTGGTTGGTGGTCTTGTGTCATCCACGCTGTTGACATTGTTTGTGTTGCCCTGTTTGTACGAGCTATTTAGTCGTAACAAGGAAGCAACATAAACAATGTCCCCTCATCACCATCATCATCATGCCTTAAACGCTGCTTTTTGGCTAACCACCGTATTTGCTGTGGTTGAGCTGATTGGTGGCTTGATGGCAAATTCTTTAGCCTTATTGGCTGATGCGGGGCATATGAGCTCTGACGTTGCCGCTTTGGGTTTAAGCATGTTTGCCGCACGCATTGCCCAACGACCAGCCGATACTCAAATGAGCTATGGTTATGGTCGCGCCAAGGTGCTAGCGGCACAGATGAATGGTTTGATGTTGTGGTTTCTCGCAGGGTGGATTGTTTGGGAAGCTGTAGCGCGCTTTAACCATCCACCCCTCGTGGAGGGGCAAATCGTGTTATGGATTGCTGCCGTGGGTTTGCTCATTAACCTTATAGCTATCTATGTTTTACAGGGTGGACATGACCTTAATACTCGCGCTGCTTATTGGCATGTATGGGGTGATGCGTTGGGTTCTATAGCTGCCATTGTTGCAGGCTGTGTGATTATGCTAACAGGCTGGATGTTGATTGACCCGCTGTTGTCATTTCTGGTGGCAGTGATTCTTATCTGGGGTGGCTGGCGATTGGTGTATGAAACGACGCTTGAACTGATGGAAGCCGTGCCGCAAGAGGTGAACATCGAAGCGATTCAGCAAGCCTTACTTCGTATTGAATATGTTAAACGCGTCTATCACATACATATCTGGCGACTTCCTAATCAGCAACTTGCACTGTCTGCGCATATCGTTATAGCACATCGTGAAGCGTGGGTAAGCATATTACCTGTTTTGTTACAGACCTTACAACGGCAAGGTATTGAACATGCAACATTACAACCCGACTTTGATACATCGGAACAAAAAGAAGGAGAATAATATGAATTTTAAGCAACCTATGGGTCTAATTTTTTCGACAATTATCGTACTGGGGATGTTGACTGCCTGCGCACCAGTATATAGCGAGACAAGTAAAAAGAAATTTTATGAGCCTAACGAGCAAACCTCAGGACACCTCTATAGACATGGTAGGCATGTTCACCATCGCTCAGAGCGTAACCGTTCTAAGGAATAGGATCGCACTAACCTGAGGTGTTCATAAATACGGCTTCCTTTTAAGACGGAATATACTTTAATATCAATGTATTGAGCTGAATAAAGGGGCGGGGGTTTGAACTCAAGGGTAGGGTGCGCAAGCGCACCGTTTGGGACTTCGGGTTTTATGGTGCTTTGATTGTGTAATGCTAAACGGTGCAGGTGATGCAAGCGGTGTTTTTGTGCGCAAGCGCATCCTACCTTTCATCGTTATCGCGCTTTTTTGTCCCGCCTTAAACGAGAAGCCAAAAAACAACATAAACCACGAAAGGCACAAAAACACACGAACAATAAGAAGCATTGCCTTTCGTGGTAAATAAAGCATCCCTAACCAACCATGAAAATAATGAAAGTGTAAACCACAATATCAAGGATGGCGAAAGATAGCATCGTTCCCTTGAATCAAGGTCACCCTTCGTTTTCTAGCTTTTTGAAGTCTGCTAAACAACACCGACCTGAGGGGTTTCTTACGGTACACGCGCATAAGCCTTGTTGCGTTTGTTCGATGACGAAGGACTTAATGCTTGCTGCTGTTCCATCCTTTAGTGCGCTACGATAGGTAAGCTCGGAAACATCAAAACAATAGCATAACATCGGGAAGGCATCATGTTGGCGAAGGCTTTTGATGTGGAATACGTTGCTGGCACTGCTAACAGAAATATACACCGCTGAGCATGCTCTGTTGGCGCAATACGCATAATTTTCATCATGCAATACTGTGTGATAATAGGGGAGGGCGAGCTGATGCAGCATGGTTTGTCGTTTGACAGGCATACAGTGTGAGCCACACAAGGGGCACGTTTGCCGTTTACTTCCTACTGGTGCGCAACAACTCATCATGCACCATGCCTTATGGCAATGGGACGTGATTGATGATGCCTTGAATCACGCTGTTGACGCTCAAACCTTCTGCTTCGGCTTCGTAATTGAGGATTAAGCGATGACGTAAAACATCAAAGGCTACGGCGTGAATATCTTCTGGTGATACATAATCACGACCAGCCAACCAAGCATGCGCTCTGGCACAACGATCCAACGCAATGGTGGCGCGTGGGCTGGCTCCGTATTGTAGGTGGCAAGCAGCATCGTTGGCGTTATGTTGCCGTGTCGCTAGCACCAAGCGAACAATGTAATCTTCTAAGCTGGCAACCATCGGTAGAGCCAACACCGCTGCTCGCGCAGCCATTAAGTCATCCAAAGACAATACAGCTGTTTGCTGTTGCGTTGAACCGCTGTTTTGCTGTGCTGATTCCTTGCGTGTGAGGCGTAAAATCTGGAGTTCTTCTTCTGCGGTCGGGTACTCGACGTTGACGTGCAGTAAAAAACGATCCAATTGTGCTTCGGGTAAGGGGTAAGTTCCTTCCTGTTCAATCGGGTTTTGCGTTGCCATCACCAAAAACAAACGTTCCAGCGGGTACGTATGTCCCCCTACGGTAATTTGTCGCTCAGCCATCGCCTCAAGCAAGGCAGATTGTACTTTTGCCGGGGCACGATTCACTTCATCGGCTAATACCATGTGATGAAACAACGGTCCACGCTGAAAGCGAAAGCTGCCATCGTGCTGGTTGTAAACATCGGTACCTGTCACGTCACTGGGTAATAAGTCGGGGGTGAACTGAATGCGTTGGAAGTCACCTGCTATGCCTTCGCTAAGGGTTTGAATAGCGCGGGTTTTGGCGAGTCCTGGCGCACCTTCGACCAGCAAGTGACCATCGGCTAAGAGTGCGATCATTAGGCGGTTGATGAGTAGTTTTTGACCAACAATGCGTTCTGCTACCTGCATTTCCAGTTGCTGGAAAATTTCGCGCAATGATGTTGACATAAAACGTTCTCCCTTGTGTCGAAAAATAAAACGGTATGATCGGATGTTCACACGCTAAATAAGCGATGTTGAATTTCAACTTATGGCACAAAAAAGGGCATCCAAAAAGGATGCCCAATCATGTTATGATCTACGGCGAGAGCCACCACCGCCAGAGCGACGATGATTTTTAGCAGGGAAGCGACCGCCTTGGTTTTTGCTGATTAGCAAGGGGTGACCGACAACGCGTAAGTTCTTCAGGGCATGCATAATATGCGTAGGCATACCTTCAGGTAGGTCAATGGTGCTGTAATCTTCGCGAATATCAATGCGTCCAATATTGCGGCTGTTTAAATTCGCTTTGCTGGCGATAGCACCCACCAAATGTTCTGGGCGCAAGCCATGGTTCCGCCCAACGGCAACCCGATAACGTTCCAGACCTTCTTCTTGCCTTAGGCCACCATTACGACGGCCTGCGGGTTGACGCTCGCGGTCACGGTCATTGTATTCGCGGCGATTCGGGCGTTGTTCTGGTTCGCGCAGTAGGAATGGCTCTTTACCTTGTACTTGATGTGCCAAGGCTGCTGCAATGTCCAAGGCCGAAAGATCGGTCTCTTCTTGTAGCTTTGCTAACATCTGCGCGTAAAAACTGATGTCTTCATTGGCAATCGTTTTGCTGATCTTTTCCTTAAACGTCATGACGCGCTTGTCGTTGATTTGATCGGTGCTGGGCAAGGTTAAGGGTTCAATCTTTTGCTTGGTGGCTCGTTCGATGTTGGACAACATGCGACGTTCGCGTGGTGATACAAACAAGATAGCATCGCCTGTACGCCCAGCACGACCTGTACGACCAATACGGTGCACGTAGGATTCGGTGTCATGAGGAATATCATAATTGATTACATGGCTGATGCGTTCCACATCCAGTCCACGCGCTGCAACATCCGTCGCGATCAAAATATCTAAACGACCAGATTTTAGCTGCTCTACAGCTTGCTCACGCTGACCTTGCGCCATTTCGCCGTTCAAAGCTGAACAGGCATAGCCGCGTGCATCCAGTTTTTCCACCAGTTCGGTGGTGGCATTACGCGTACGAACAAAAATAATCGTACCATCCACTGTTTCATCAGCTTCGAGAATGCGGGTTAATGCGTCCAGCTTATTCATGCCACCAGTCATCCAGTAACGCTGGCGGATGGTTTCGGCAGTAGTAGTACGTAATTTAATGCTTACTTCGGCAGGGTCTTTTAGATGGCGTTGTGCAATGCGACGAATATCCCTCGGCATGGTCGCAGAAAAAAGCGCGACTTGGCGGTTTTCTGGCGTTTGTTGCAATACCCATTCAACATCATCGACAAAGCCCATGCGTAACATTTCGTCAGCTTCGTCGAGCACCAAGGTTTCGAGATGATCTAATACCAAAGTGCCACGCTTAATGTGGTCAATAACGCGACCAGGTGTGCCTACAACCACCTGTACGCCGCGTTTGAGCTGGTGTAATTGTGTGGTGTAATTCTGACCGCCATAAATAGGCAGTACGTGGAGACCAGGCATATTTGCCGCATAAGCATGAATCGCTTCAGCTACCTGAATAGCCAATTCACGGGTTGGTGCCAATACCAGAGCTTGCACTTTATTGCTGTTGGCATCGATTCGTGATAGCAGTGGAAGGGCAAAAGCGGCAGTTTTACCAGTTCCTGTTTGGGCTTGACCGAGAACATCGCGACCAGCAAGTACAAAGGGAATGATTTGTGCCTGAATGGGGGTGGGTGTTTCGTAGCCGAGTTTAACAAGTGCCTGTTGCACAGGATCAGCCAGCCCCAAAGTGGCAAACGTAGGGGTAGAAGCTTCCGGTGTGGAATCAGGTATAGAAGTCATATATTTCCTTGTGTGTGGATAGAACCATAAAAATAAACATGCGTCAGTCCTGCCATAAGCAGCGACGATATGAAAATGTGAGCAAACATCGCTTGGTAACTAATAACCATGCGTGTTGCTGTAGAGGGAGTGTTGCGATGTGTTAGGGGGAGTATCGCAAGATTAAAAAGTTTTAGGGGATTGATTAGGCGGGTGAGAGTGCCTCATCCCCTGTGGTTTGTCCGCTTACATGTGTTGGGATGCTGGCTTCTTCAATACACCAAGCTTCAGCATCAGCAAGTAAGGCACTAACCAACTGGTGATTGGTGTGATGCCCTGTCCGTTCGCCTTCAAATGCACCCGCGATAGGCAAGCCCGCTAGCGATAAATCGCCCAATGTATCAAGAATCTTATGGCGTACGCATTCATCTTCATAACGTAAGCCACCTTCGTTGATGACGCGGTATTTGTCTAACACGATAGCGTTTTCTAAAGAGCCACCGAGGGCGAGACCTGCTTTCTGCAATTGTTCAATTTCATGCAGGAAGCCAAACGTGCGCGCACGACTGATTTCACGGGTGTATGCCTGGCGAGAAAAGTCAATGCTAACGCGCCGCTCTTTGAGTAAAGGATGATTATAATCTAACAGGTAGGAAATTTTAAAGCCAGCAGAAGGGTAGAGGGCGCAACGTTTGTCACCATCGACTACTTCAACGCGTTTTAATACACGGAGGATTTTTTTTGCGCAACTTAATTCACGAATGCCTGCGCATTGAATAAGGAATACAAAAGGTGCGGCAGAACCATCCATCACAGGAACTTCAGGGCCATCTACTTCGATGCGTGCATTATCAATACCCAAGCCTGCAAGTGCCGAAAGCAGGTGTTCTACGGTAGAAATACTAACACCATCTTTACCCAGTGTGGTGCATAGCCGTGTATCACAAACATGTGCGGCGTTGGCAGGAATGCTTACATTGACATCAGAACGAACAAATGTGATGCCTTCGTTTGCCTCAGCAGGGTGAAGAAATAATTGAATTTTTTTGCCGGAGTGCAAACCAATACCACTGCATTTAATGGAATGATCCAATGTTCTTTGTGGTATCATCATCAACCCCTGTGACGCTCCGACGTGATGGTTCACGGTAAAACGCTAACTCGAAAATTTAATACCTGACCAAGCATGCTAGCCTTGGTTAAATATTATTCATCGGTAGCTCTGACCCCAGACACGCAACAGCACATCTTCCCCTGAAAAATCACAGCTTCCGCGCCAAATGCTAGCATAACAATGGATGCAGGCAAATCTATCGTCAACGAGTGCGTTGTTTTAACTAAGATTTTTTCCTATTCGTTCACTATTGTTGAATATGGTATTGTGAGCGATATAGACACGCACATGGCTTTGTGAAGCTCTGTGCGGCGATGTTTTATCGCATGGCGTAGCACAATGCCATGTCTGTGAACATTGCAGTCCGAGCTTCCTACGTTACACTGCCGCCCCTTATTGCATCAATAACCAAGTGTGCCACAAGGTTGTTGCGCTTACAGGTTAAACTGTTGTTTGCTTATTGATGCATCACTTCTTCACCGGGAGCATTTGTATGCGCATAGCGATTCCGCTCGAATCGAACACCCATGAATTCCGAGTATCTGCCACTGCCGATGGGGTGAAGCAGTATATTAAACGTGGTTTTGAGGTTGTTGTTCAACGACAAGCAGGTTTAGGCGCGTTTATCAGTGATGATGACTACCTCGCTGCAGGTGCTCAAATAGCCGATGATTTTGCCAGTTGTTGTGCTGATGCTGATTTGGTGCTTAAAGTTGCTGCGCCTAATGCTGAAGAGCTGGCTCAGATTCCTGCTAGTGCTACGCTTATTTGCATGGCAGCACCGTTTACCAATCCATTGTTGAACGATTATGCAACGCACGGACTCACCTGCTTCGCGATGGAGATGGTTCCCCGTATTTCACGTGCTCAGAGTATGGATGTGTTATCGTCACAAGCAAATATTGCAGGTTATAAGTCAGTGCTGGTAGCACTTGAATATTACTCACGCTTTATGCCAATGATGATGACTGCCGCTGGCACGGTTAAACCAGCAAAAGTCTTAGTCATGGGGGCAGGTGTCGCTGGCTTGCAGGCGATTGCTACAGCCCGTCGCTTGGGAGCTTTGGTGGAAGCTTTTGATGTGCGTGCTGCTGCGCGTGAACAGGTGGAAAGCTTGGGTGCAAGCTTTATTGAAGTCCCCGTAGAAGAAAATGCCGAGGATGCAGGCGGCTACGCACGCGAAATGTCCGATGATTACAAAAAGAAACAGGCTGAGTTGATTGCTAAGCATGCTGCCAAGGCTGATATTGTCATTACCACGGCATTGATTCCAGGACGACCTGCGCCTGTATTGGTGACTGCCGAGGTGGTTGAACAGATGCGTGCTGGTTCTGTGATTGTGGATATGGCTGTTGAAATGGGTGGTAACTGCCCCTTGTCGGTGAAAGATGAGGTGATTCAACATCGTGGTGTCAGCATTGTTGGTATGAGCAACCTGCCAGCACTGATGGCAAGCGATGCCAGCCAACTCTATGGTCGTAACCTTGCTAATTTTATTGATTTGTTATGGCAAAAAGAAGAGCAAACGTTGTACGTTAACCATGACGATGAAGTGATCCTTGGCGCGTTACTATGTCAGGATGGAACATTCCTGAAACCTCAGTTATTGGAGAAACGTTCATGAACCCACAACTTGCAGAACAGCTGCCTGTAGCGGTATCAGCAGTAGAAACTGTTGATCCCTTTGTTTCGGCTTTCACGGTATTTGTATTGGCTATTTTTATTGGTTATCACGTGGTGTGGAACGTTACGCCTGCATTGCACACCCCTTTGATGAGTGTTACCAATGCCATTTCCAGTATTGTCATTGTTGGTGCCTTGATTGCATCAGGTCCTGTGGAGATGAACCTTGCTACCGTGCTTGGTTTAATTGCTGTGGGTCTTGCTTCGGTCAATATCTTTGGCGGCTTTATGGTCACCCAGCGTATGCTGGCAATGTTTAAGAAACGTTGATTGTTCGCAGGTGTTATTACCTGCTTTGTTTTTCTCTTATTTAACATGGAACATGTGATCTGCACAATAAATGGGCGTGGCGTTTTCACGCGTTGTGCGACAATGTTCCATAGCATAGGGTGGCAAAATGCCATACCCGTTCACACCGCGTTATGCGGTTGACATGAAACACCTGCTTCGGAGCTATTATGTTGTCTATCAATTGGGTCGCTTTACTGTATTTGCTGGCCTCGGTTTTAATCGTTTTCTCACTCAAAGGTTTATCTAGCCCTGCTTCAGCGCGGCGCGGTAATATGTATGGCATGCTTGGAATGGGCATCGCCGTATTGGTAACCTTGCAATTATCGAACGTACAAAACTATATGTGGATTTTTATTTGTATTGCTATCGGTGGTGCTATTGGTGGCATTGCCGCGCGCAAAGTGCCGATGACCCACATGCCGCAAACCGTGGCGTTCATGCATTCATTGGTTGGTTTAGCTGCGGTATTGATTGCGGTATCAGCCTTTGCTAACCCTACAGCGTATGGCATCGCTGATGCTTCGGGGCATTTGCACACAGCAAGTCGCATTGAGTTATTCCTTGGTACTTTTATTGGTGCGATTACCTTTACCGCTTCCTTGGTTGCCTTTGGTAAATTGCATGGTTTGATCTCTGGTAACCCTTTGGTGTTTAAAGGGCAGCACCATGTGAACTTATTGTTGGGTGTGGCGATGTTGGGGTTTGGTGTGTGGTTTTGCCTTAGTCCTGCATGGTTGCCATTCTTGCTCATGTTAGCGATCGCTTTGGTTTTGGGCGTATTGCTCATCGTACCGATTGGTGGCGCAGATATGCCTGTGATCGTCTCTATGCTGAACTCCTACTCTGGTTGGGCAGCAGCAGGCATTGGTTTTACGTTGAATAATCACATGCTTATTATTGCGGGTGCCTTGGTGGGCTCTAGTGGTGCGATTCTTTCTTACATCATGTGTAAGGCGATGAACCGCTCCTTGTTTAATGTGTTGCTTGGTGGTTTTGGTGGCGATGCCCCAGCCGCTGCTGCTGGTGGTGAAAAGAAAGATCGCCCCGTGACTTCAGGTGCCGCCGAAGATGCTGCGTTTATGTTACAGAATGCACGCAGTGTAGTGATTGTTCCAGGTTATGGTTTGGCTGTAGCACGCGCACAGCATGCCTTAAAAGAGATGGTCGAGGCCTTAACGCATGCTGGCGTAAAGGTTCGTTTTGCCATTCATCCTGTGGCAGGGCGCATGCCAGGTCATATGAATGTATTGTTGGCAGAAGCTGATGTGCCTTACGATATTGTGCATGAGATGGAAGAAATCAATCCTGAATTTGCCGATACCGATATTGCCTTGGTCATTGGTGCAAACGATGTAACCAATCCTGCCGCTAAAACCGACCCAAGCAGCCCTATTTATGGCATGCCTATTTTAGAGGTGGCAAAAGCACGCAATGTATTGGTGGTTAAACGTTCGCTCTCTGTGGGTTATGCGGGTTTGGATAACGATCTTTTCTATATGGATAAAACCATGATGATTTTTGACGATGCTAAAAAAGCATGTGAGAAAATCGTTCAATCATTAGATTAACGTAGATGGCGTTTTGTCGCACCGCGCGTCAAAACGCCTTCACGTTTACTGTTGAGATAATACTACCGTGTTAACGGATGCATTGAATGCCTCCCTGTGCGATGAAACTTCGTTACCATAGCGCGCCCACAGTCATGCCCATTCATTGTGTGGGTCACGCACCATGTTGGTCGCTAGTAGGTGTGCTGGCGCAATGCACTGCTCGTCAGTAGTGTGCGACCTGCGCTTGGGCTCAGTTGATACCTTGATACCATACGCCCCATCTTTCGGAGTCACTGACTACTATGCTAGAATTTGAAAAAATCAAACGCTTACCTCCGTATGTTTTTGCAACGGTCAATCAGCTAAAAATGGAACTGCGCCACGAAGGTGCGGATATTATCGACTTTGGTATGGGGAATCCTGACCAAGCAACACCGCAACACATTGTCGATAAACTTTGCGAAGCATCGCAAGACGGTCGCAATCACCGTTATTCGGTATCCAAGGGGATTCTTGGTTTACGCAAGGCGATTTGTGGTTGGTATAAAACCAAGTTTGATGTGGATCTTGACCCAGAAACAGAGGCCATTGTTACCATGGGCTCAAAAGAGGGTTTGGCGCATTTGGCCGTTGCCATCACTTCACCTGGCGATTTGATCTTATCCCCTAATCCTGCATACCCTATTCACCCTTATGGTTTTATTATTGCAGGTTCGGATATTCACCATATTCCCATTGGGCCAGGCGTGGACTTTCTTGCCGAAGTTGAGCTGGCTGTGCGGAATTCATGGCCGCGCCCTAAGGTGTTAGTGGTGAACTTTCCATCCAACCCGACGGCTCAGGTGGTGGATTTAGACTTTTACAGCAAGGTCGTGGATTTTGCGCGTGAACATAAAATGATTGTGATTTCGGATATTGCTTACGCAGAGATCACCTTCGACGGCTACGAATGCCCATCCATTTTGCAGGTCCCTGGGGCAAAAGATGTTGCCGTGGAGTTCTACTCACTATCCAAAACCTACAATATGCCTGGCTGGCGCATTGGTTTTATGGTTGGCAACCGTGATGTGGTTGCAGCCTTAGTCAAGATTAAATCATACTTGGATTATGGCACTTTCCAGCCGTTGCAAATTGCCGCGTGCGCAGCATTGAATGGCCCGCAAGACTGTGTGCAAGAGATTCGTCAAATGTACCAAGATCGTCGCGATGTGTTGATTAAAGGCATGCATCAAATGGGCTGGATGGCCGAGAAGCCCAAAGCTTCGATGTTTGTGTGGGCAGAAATCCCTGAGCCTTTTCAGGCAATGGGTTCATTGGAATTTTCTAAGTTGATGCTCAAAGAGGCAGGGGTTGCGGTGTCGCCAGGCGTGGGCTTTGGTTCCGAAGGTGATCGCTTCGTCCGTATCGCCTTGATTGAAAACGAACACCGCACCCGCCAAGCCTTACGCGGCATGCGTCAATTTTTTAATGGTCATGAATAATCAGTAGTGAAAACTGCTGCATAGGGGATACAGAATATGAAAGACATTCGCGTAGGTTTACTCGGTTTAGGCACCATTGGTTTAGGCGCGGCGCGTATTTTGCTGGAGCAACAAGCGTTGATGAGTCGCCGTCTGGGTTGCCGATTGGTGCTTACTGCTGCCGCTGACCGCAGTCTGGATCGTGACTTTGGTTTGGATCTTAGCAGTGTGCGCTTGTGCAGCGATGCCAACGAGGTGGTGACTGCCGATGATGTGGATATTGTTATCGAGTTGATTGGTGGCTACGAACCTGCGCGTACATTTGTGGCAACAGCACTGGAGCATGGTAAACATGTGGTGACTGCCAATAAAGCGTTGATCGCCAAGCATGGTGATGAACTTTTCGCATTGGCAGAAAGCAAGGGTGTCGCCCTAGCCTTTGAAGCAGCCGTTGGCGGTGGTATTCCCTGCCTGAAAGCACTGCGCGAAGGCTTGGCGGCAAATCAGGTTGAATCGATTTATGGCATCCTCAATGGTACGTGCAACTATATTTTGACGCGTATGGAAAATGAAGGGGCTGCCTTCGCTGATGTGTTGCGTGATGCTCAAGCTCTGGGTTATGCCGAGGCTGACCCGACATTCGATGTTGAAGGTGTTGATACGGCACATAAGCTTTCTATTTTGGCGGCGATGGCATTTGGATCGCATATTCACTTTGATGAAGTCTTTACCCAAGGCATCAGTCGCATCACGCCTGAAGATATTCACTCTGCCCATGAATTGGGTTACCGCATCAAATTATTGGGCGTGGCTAAACCGCATGGCGATAAGGTCGAAATGCGCGTTCATCCAACGTTGATTCCATTGGATTCGCAGTTGGCACAGGTGTCTGATTCCTATAACGCGGTACAAGCGTCAGGTGACTTTGTCGAACACACCATGTATTTCGGGCGTGGGGCTGGTGAACGTCCGACCGCTTCAGCGGTGATTGCTGATGTGATGGATATTGCCCGTGTCTTGCCAGATGGCGTAGCCTACTTGCCACCAGCCATGGGTTTTGTTGCTGCTGAACGCCGCGATTTGGCTACTTTGCCGATCATGGATGCAGAATGTGAATATTATTTGCGCCTGATGGTTCAAGATGATTCTGGCGTATTAGCAGCGATCACTTCAATTCTTGCCGATCATCGCATCAGCTTGGAAGCGGTGATGCAAAAAGAGCGTCATGCCACCCATTTTGTGCCTATTATTTTGCTCACCCACACCACCACAGAGGGGAATTTACAAGCAGCCGTTGCGCGTATTATTGCCCTTGATTGTGTGCAAGAAGATGTGCTTATTTTACGTAAAGAACAGGCTAATTAGGGTCGTTTTTTACTTTACCTTTTTTTGTTCTCGTGTTTGATGTCATGGCTGACCGCCGATAGCCGACACGGTGTTATGGAGTTATTATGTCTCATTATCAAGGAATCATTGACCGTTATCGTGCTTTTTTACCGATTGCTAAAGATGATTCAATTATCACCCTTTACGAAGGCAATACACCACTGCATGAATCGCTAAATTTGCGTAATGCGATTAACCCCGAACTGAATATTTATTTGAAGTTTGAGGGGCTGAACCCCACGGGATCGTTTAAAGATCGCGGTATGACGATGGCAGTAACACAGGCGTATAACGCAGGTTCGCGCAAAATTATCTGTGCTTCAACGGGTAATACCTCCGCTTCTGCTGCGGCTTATGCGGCTAACTGCGGTATGCAAGCTTATGTGTTGATTCCAGATGGCAAAATTGCCTTGGGTAAGATGTCACAAGGCATTCGCTATGGTGCGAAAGTGATTCAAATTCGCGGTAACTTTGATGATGCTTTGAAGATTGTACGCGATGTGTCTGCTGATGGCTCGATTGCTTTGGTTAACTCGGTTAATCCGTTCCGTATTCAAGGGCAAAAAACAGGCGCGTTTGAAATCGTCGATGAATTAGGTTTTGCACCCGATTACCACGCCTTACCCGTTGGCAATGCAGGGAATATCACCGCTTATTGGATGGGCTACCGCGAATACCACGAATTGCGTATTGCCAAAACCTTGCCAAAAATGCTGGGCTTCCAAGCTGCTGGTTCAGCACCGATTGTTAATGGCCACCCAGTAGAAAACCCTGAAACCATTGCAACTGCCATTCGTATCGGTAAGCCAGCATCATGGCAATCGGCTGAAGCTGCCCGTGATGATTCTGGTGGTCGCATTGATGCCGTCACCGACGAAGAAATCCTAGAAGCTTATGGTATGCTGGCATCGTTAGAAGGTGTCTTCTGCGAACCTGCCTCAGCAGCATCCGTAGCTGGTATCATCAAGCTTAACAAAGCGGGCTACTTCGAGCCTGGTGCAAAAATCGTATGCACGCTCACAGGCAACGGACTCAAAGACCCCGACACAGCCATGCTGAACATGCCCACCCCTGTCACCATTGATGCCAACGAAGACGCAGTGCGCCGTTTGTTAGACTAAGGGTTTGTAGAGACAAGGCATGCCTTGTCTCTACAACAACAATCCCAACCATCAAAAACAATCGGGCAAAAATGATTTCAGAATCAGGGGTAACATACCGTTTCGTCAATGATTGGGGCATATAAATAAGCGAAAACGCTGGCGTTTTTCCTTTGTGTTTAGTCAGTCGGTGGCACCTCACTCTCATCCACCATGAAATCAGCTAATTGCATGGCGTAGCGGGCGGGTAGTTGTACTTGTAGGTGTAATGCTTCCTCATCGTAATGCTGTTCTACAATCACACCGTGTTGATGGCATAGGGCGAGGGTTTTGCCGTCACCTAAGGGTATGCGAAGTTGACACAGTTGCATGGCATCTTGCAGCCATTGTTGTAGCAGCGTGAGTAAGGCATCAACACCTTCGCCACGCAGTGCCGATAGTGCTAGGCGGCTGCCGTGTGTTCCTTCACAGATGCGCGACTCAATATGTGGTGCTAAATCACATTTATTGAGTACCTCAATCATCACGGGTATATCATCGCCGTGCAAACCCATTTGTTGTAAGGTTTCTTCTACCACTTGCTTTTGCATGGCTGATTCAGGGTCTGCCATGTCGCGGACGTGGATGATGAGGTCTGCCTCCATGACTTCTTCTAAGGTGGCGCGGAAGGCATCAACCAACTCATGGGGTAGATCTTGCACAAAACCTACCGTGTCGGACATCATCAGTATCAAACCATTGGGTAGGGTGAGTTTACGCAGGGTCGGGTCAAGTGTGGCAAAGAGTTGGTCGGCGGCATGGACATCCGATTGGCACAAACGGTTGAAAAGCGTGGATTTGCCTGCGTTGGTATAACCGACAAGCGCGACCGTTTGAATCGCGTTACGGGTGCGTCCACCGCGTTGTGTGGCACGCATACGGCGAACGTGTGCCAATTCAATTTCCAAGCGTTGAATACTTTGGCGAATCATACGACGGTCTAACTCAATCTGTCGCTCACCAGGGCCGCCGAGGAAGCCGTGACCACCGCGCTGGCGTTCCAAATGCGTCCACGAACGCACCAAGCGACCCAGTTGGTAATTCAAGCTGGCTAATTCGACTTGCAAACAGCCTTCGCGGGTGCGTGCGCGGTCGGCAAAAATCTCCAGAATCAACCCCGTGCGATCGACCACCTTAACGCCCCATGCGGTCTCTAAGTTGCGTTGTTGTACGGGGGATAGTTGGTAATCGACAAAGGCGACTTCTGCTTCGTTTGCCTCCATCCATTGCCCTAATTGCTCCACTTGACCGCTGCCTAATAGGCTGCGTGGCAATAATTGCCGTACTGCAACGCTTTGGCTGCCGATGCATTGGCAATGACTGGCGGCAATTAATTGAACAAATTCATCACAGCGCGCTTGCCAAGCACTATCGCTACGTGGCGAAGAGGCAAGGCGCGGGTGGATGCTGACGGCACGGTCAGGGGTGGGCGTTAATTCGTATGTGATAGTAAATAATCCTCAATAGTAGTAGCCGAGCCTATCGCTGCGGCTTCGAGTTGATGGCGGAACCATGTTCCTTGCCGTTTAGCATAGCGGCGGGTGGCAGTGATCCCTTGTTCGATGGCTTCATCCAGACTGCAAACACCTGCTAGATGCTGCAATAATTGACGGTAACCAACGGCGCGCATCGCAGGGTGATCGTCAGCGCAATCCGTGCCTGCCAGCCATTGCGCCTCTTTGAGCCAGCCTTGCTCCATCATCTGGTGAAAACGTTGGGCGATGTCTTGGCGTAATTGCGGACGAGGCTTTTGCAAGACCAATATAGGGCAATCAATGGCAGTGGCAGTGTTGCTTTGTTGTTGCCAATGGCTAAGCGGTATGCCTGTGGCTTCAAACACCGACAAAGCACGCAATACTCGTTGACTATCCGCCACTGCCAACTGCGCTGCCAGTGTAGGATCCACCGCCTGCAATGCTGCATGCAATGCGTCATGACCTTCTTGTGCCAAACGCGCTGTGAGCTGTTGCCGAATGGCTGTATCCACCGTGGGAATATCGGCAATGCCCGAAAGTAAGGTGCGTAAATAAAAGCCTGTGCCGCCACAAATAATCGGTGTGCGCCCAGCATCATTTTCTTGTTGGATGACTGCCCGCGCTGCCTCTGCCCACGCAGCAGCGGAACAGATCTGTGGTAGCTCCATGGTATCAATCAAATAATGTACGACTTGTTGGCGTTCTGCTAGGCTGGCTTTGGCTGTGCCAATATCCAAACCGCGATAGAGCTGCATCGCATCACAACTGATGATGGCGTTGCCTGTTTGCTTTGCCCAGCGCAGTGCTAATGCGGATTTCCCCGTACCTGTCGCTCCGACCAAAGCAATGGCATGCAGTTTAGGTGTGCTGTTCATCGCCGTACACGACTTTTAATGTGCGCTATTTTTGACTTCGCATGCTGCCAATCTTCGTGTAAACTATGGTTGGTGAATAAAGGCACACGCTGTTCGCTCACCATACGTCGTACAATGAGTACCCATAAGGGGCTGAGCATGAGGGTTAAAGCAATGACTACAATAGCCATGTGGTAGCCTTCATCTGCTAAAATGCCCTGCGCCATGCCAAGCGATGCCAATAAAAAGGAAAGCTCGCCAATTTGGCTCAGTAAGCCACCTGTTAACAAGGACATTTGCCAGCTTTCGCCCAATAAACGCAAAATAATGGCGTTAATTCCTGAGTTTAAGACAAAAACAGCAAAGGTCAGCAATGCCAACATCGCAAGGTGATCGAGTACAAAATGTATATCCACCAGCATGCCAATAGAGAGGAAGAAAATGGCGACAAACACCACATAAAGCGAATGTAGGTGCTCTTCTACCCAGTGACTTTGATCGGAGGAACGTAATAATAAACCCGCCAAAAAGGCACCAAATGGCGCCGATAGCCCCACAACGGCGGTTAATGATGCCGCTGCAAAACACAGTAAAAGCCCCAGCATGATTTTTTGGTCGATGCCTGTTTTAAGCGTGAGTGGAATCTTCCAATGAGGGTTGCGTAACAACCAGATTACCCCCGCAATCAGCAAGCTACCGCCGACCAGCTGCATCGCAATATGTTCCGCAGCCACAGGCTCAGGCCCCATGCTCCCCAAAATAATCATGATCGGAACAATCGCTAAATCCTGCATTAATAATACACCCAAGGCGTTTTGACCGAAGGGGGTTTCCATTTCATCATTGGCTTTGAGTAGCGTGAGTACCACGGCAGTCGAGCTCATGCTGATAATGAAGCCATACAACAGACCTGCTTGCCACGTCCAACCAAGTAGCCATGCGCCCAGCGAACATACGCCCACACTGATGGTTAATTGTGCCATTGTGCCCAACACAGCCACACGCCAGCCAGCCAATAAACGCGGTAAAGAGACTTCCATGCCGATGAAAAATAGTAGCATAATCACGCCGAGTTCACCCATAATGTCCAATAACTCACGGTCGTGGACTAGACCGAGAGCTGAAGGGCCAACCAATAAACCTGTCATAATGTAGGCGACGGCAGGCGGTATTTTTGCTTGCCGAAGCAGTAAGGCAAACACCAGTGAGAAGCCAATAACACCAACGATACTCAATAAAATGCTGTTAATTTCCATGCCCCAAGCCTACAGATAAAAGATGGTTCATCCAAGCATGCTCAGCAGTACCGTGTGCATAGTGCTGAGGCAATAGATTAATGATTGCGCGATGGTATTGCTTTGTGCTAAGTTTCCACCTCAATCGACATAGGAGGTGGGTGTGCGCGTTGTTAAAAACTGGCTGTGTGTCTGTGCAGTGTTGCTTTTTTCACTTCTTGGTGTGACGAGTAGTTTCGCTTCCGAATCAGAAGATGCGGTAAAAGTCGCCATTATTGGTAAGTTGGCAAAGTTTGTTAGCGGTAACACCTCCTCTGATCAGCGTTTTACGATTGCAGTATTAAACAACCCTTTTGGCAAGCTGCCTGATAAGTTTTTGCAACACAAAACCATTCACAATCATCCTGTGTCTATTCAATACATCCAATCCTTGGATCAATTACACAGTGCTCAAATTTTGTATATACCTAAAATGAAACACACTGCCCTGCTTGCGTTACTGCAAACATTGCGCGGGAAAAATATTCTTACCATCAGTGATAGTCATGGCTTTGCACAACTTGGCGGTATGATCCAGTTGTACCGCAAGGCGCAAAATATGCGGCTAAAGATCAATTTACAGGCGGTGCAGCAGGCTGGGCTTCATATTCGTTCATCACTGTTAAAAATTGCCGAAATTGTTAAAGGTGACGTGTTATGAATACCACGATGGTTGCAATCATGTTGTTGGCTCTGTTGGGGCTGGTCACCACCGCTGGGGCAGAACCCTCTGATATGTCGGATGCCTCCTTAGAAGATCTGTTGAATACCGATATGGAACTAAAGGCTGATGTTGGCTCACGTAGCGGGGAACGTCCTTTGCTGGATGCTATGGCTCCTGTTGATGTGGTGACTGCCAAACAGATTGAGCAAACAGGTTTACATGGTTTGAGTGATGTGTTGCGTTATTACATCGCTGGCTTCAATAGTCCTGAAACGTCGGTCGCCGACGGTAGCGATCATGTGCGTGCCTTCAGCTTGCGTGGTATGGCTCCTGACCAAGTGTTGGTGCTGGTCAATGGCAAACGCTTGCATAATGGCGCGCTTTTGCATGTTAATGGGGTGATGGGACGTGGTTCCAGCGGTGTCGATTTGGATACCATTGCATTGACTGCCATTGACCGTATCGAAGTCTTGCGTGATGGTGCTGCGGCACAATATGGCTCCGATGCCATTGCTGGTGTCATCAATATTGTACTTAAAGGTAGCGGCTATCATAATAATATCAGTACCAGTGCTGGCATGCGTAGCAAAAGGGATGGTAAACATGTACAAGCCAGTACCTTTTTGAGCTTGCCATTACGTTATGATGGCTTCGTCAACGCCAGCTTAGAGGCTGACCGCCAGCAACAAACATGGCGCGGAGGTTTGGATCGTCGCCTTGCCGTACCGCGTGTTGATACCCATGTTGGCTTACCACAAGCGAGCAATTACCGTGCATTGGTCAATGCGGAAATGCCATTAGCCAATGACTTAATGCCCTTTATTACCGTGATGGTCAATAAACGCAACAGTACAGCCAGTGCCTTTTACCGTCCGCCCAGCGTTAATAGCAGCCCTTTATTCCCGCAAGGTTTTTTGCCGCAGATTGATGCAACGATTAGCGACTATCATGTCAGTGGTGGTATCAAAGGTGAATGGAATGATGGGCTAACATGGGAACTTACCCATACCTATGGTTATAACGATTTCGGTTTTCAGGTCTGGAATAGCATGAATTTCTCATTGGCTGGCGCATCACCAACGCGCTTTGACAATGGCGGTTTGCGTTTTATTCAACAAACCACCAATTTAGATGTGAAAAAACAGTTGGGGGCATGGAATCTCGCAGCTGGTCTGGAACAACGTTTAGAAAGTTACCGTATTCGCGCAGGTGAATTAGCATCGTATAGTGGTACGGCGACACAAGGTTTTGCTGGATTTATGCCCAGCAATGCGGTGCGTGGCGGTCGTCGTAATCATGCTTTTTATGCTGATATTGCTTACCATCATGGTACGGATATATCGCTTGATGGTGCGCTACGATCAGAGTATTACTCTGACTTTGGCGTAGCACACACCATGAAGTTGGCTGCATCGTACGCGCTGATGGATGGGGTGCTGTTGCGCTCAGGTGTCAGCAGTGGTTTTCGCGCACCGTCCCTGTCACAAATTTATTACTCTCAAACCTCATCCTTTGTTGACACGGCAACCAACACCTTGACCACCCAAGGAACATTCCGACCTGGTGATCCCTTGGCGATTGCCTTGGGTGCAAAAGACTTAAAAGCAGAAAAATCACGCCATTTTACATTGGGGATGGTGTACCAAGCTAGCCGTCAATCATCCTTGACGGTGGATTACTTTTTAACACGGGTGAACGACCGCATCATGTTATCCAACGACCTTGCTGGCACGACTCCTGCACAGGCGGCGATTTTAGCCGCTAACAATGTGGCAAAAGCTCGCTTCTTCACCAATGGATTGAATACAGTAACCCAAGGCGTGGACGTACGACTGAATCACGAAATACCTTTGTTGCAGCGTGATAGCATGCATATAGGCGCGTGGTTTCATTATAACCGTAATCGCGTAAGTCGTTTTGTCGACCCTTTGCTCACGCGTGCGCAATCATTTGATCAAATTGACCGTTTGGAAAATGGGCAACCTAAAACAGCATGGCGCATATTAAGTCAGTACCGTCATCAACCGTGGTTGTTCACGGTCAACCTCAACCGTTATGGTGCGTACCGCCAAGTGATCGGTAATCAGGCCTATGCTTTTGATCCGAAATGGACGGTGGATATGGATCTGCATTATGATTGGAGTCGTGATATTGAATTGGCTGTAGGCGGCAATAATGTGTTTGGTACATTGCCGAATACGTGGAAGGGTTTGTCGGGTAATTTTTATGGTTACAATGGCATCAAACCTTATTCGCGTTACTCTCCTTTTGGTTATAGCGGAGCCTATTATTACCTTCGCGCTTCTATGGCGTTTTAAGCAATGTCTAAAAAAATTCGTTCCATTCATTATAAATTAGCACTGCTTTTTGCTCTTTGTACGGTGATTGGCATTGCCTTGTCATCATTGGGTACATTCCTTTATACCAGTCATCAAATACGTGATGAAAGCTTGAATGCCTTGGCTGAAGTTGCCGATTTAATGCGCAATACCATGGTTGCTGCGATGGAGTTTGAAGACTTAGAAAGCATTAACGCAACCTTGGATAGCGTACAAAACAATCCTAATATTCAAGCATTGTTTGTGTATAACGCACGGCAAAAATTAATTGCCAGCCATATTCGTGAAGGAACGGAAGAACATAAACTGCGCGCCTTGGTGCAAGAACAAAGCATTGCCAATACATTAACCAAAGCGTTCAATTTCCGTAACCGTAGCTTTTTGTTGGTGAGCCGTCCTGTTATGTCCGAAGGGGAATATACAGGCACACTGACCGTTGTTGGTAGTACCGAGCGTCTGCAAAGCTCGTTGTATTTCTTGATGTTTATGCAATTTATTGCTGGTCTTGTCGCCTTGGGCTTGGTGCTTTTGTTGGCTGTTCGTATGCAAAAAACCTTTACTTTGCCCATCTTTAAATTGCGGGAAGCCATGCAAGCGTTTAGTCATAACCCTGATGCTGATGCGCGGGTGCAACATGATTCAGGCGATGAATTCGACAGCTTGTTTGACGGCTATCATTATATGTTGGATGTGATTAAAGACCGCAATCGCGAACTTGCTTTTCAACGCGCCGCCTTGGATGAGCATGCTATTGTGACCACCATTGATGCTCAGGGGATGATTACGCAATGCAATGACACGTTTTGCAGCATTAGTGGCTATACGCAAGAGGAGCTGATTGGCGAAGATTACCATCGTTTCCTTTCCGATGCTCATCCTGAATCGTTTTATCAAGGCATTTATGAAGTGGTAAGAAACGGTCATGTTTGGCGTGGTGAGATCAACAGCAAGAAAAAAGATGGCTCCTATTATTGGGTATCAGCCAGTATTGTACCGTTTATGAATGAGCAAGGTGAACCATTCAAGTATATTGCTGTGCGCTCTGATATTACGGCGCGCAAGCAGGCGGTAGAAGCCATGCGTCAAGCTCGTGAACTAGCCGAAGCATCGACGCGCTCGAAGTCAGAGTTTTTATCCCGTATGAGCCATGAGATTCGTACTCCGATGAATGCTATTATCGGTATGACGCATCTTGCGCTGCAAACAGATTTAGATGAAAAACAGCATGATTACCTAATCAAGTCGCAAGGAGCAGCGCAATCACTGTTATCACTGATTAACGATATTCTTGATTTCTCTAAGATCGAAGCGGGCAAGCTGGAAATGGAGCATGTGTCGTTCGATCTGGATCAGGTGTTGGACAATCTTGCCACGATGACAGGGCTATCATCCGAGGCAAAAGGCTTGGAAATATATTTTTCGGTTGAGCCTGATGTTCCCTTGCATTTACTGGGTGATCCATTGCGTTTGGGTCAGGTGTTATTAAACTTATGTAATAATGCGAGTAAATTCACTGATAAGGGTGAGATTTTAGTTCATGTTCGTGCGGTGGCTCCCATCGCTGAGCAAGCCATGCTTGAGTTTACAGTACAAGACAGCGGTATTGGCATGACGGCAGAGCAACTTGATTCGCTGTTTCAATCCTTTAACCAAGCAGATGTATCAATCACCCGTAAATATGGCGGCACTGGTTTAGGCTTGGCGATCAGCAAACAGTTGGTTGAGCTTATGGGCGGACAGATTTCGGTAGAAAGTGCAGTGGGACGAGGTAGTCGTTTTATTTTTACCGCTGCGTTTGATGTCGATAAACACAGCCATAAGCCCAGCATTCAAACGCTGGATGACCTTCGTGGTATGCATGTATTGGTGGTGGATGATAGTGAAACCTCATTGAAAATTATGCGTCAATACCTTGAATGTTACGCTTTCCGGGTTGATGTCGCGCAATCAGGTGCTGATGCCATCAACATGTTAAAAAGCCAGACTGACAGCCCTTATCAACTGATTTTTATGGACTGGAATATGCCTGGTAGAGATGGTACGGGCATGAATGGTATCGAGACAGCGCGACGCATTCGTGGTTTATCGGGTTCGGTTCCTTTGCCGACGATTATTATGGTTACAGCACACGCCCGTGATGAGGTCATGGCGGAAGCGGGGGATGAGGGCTTTGATGGCTTCTTAACCAAGCCAGTGAATCAATCCAGCCTTATGGATACCGTCATTGCAACCTTAAGCCAAGACCATAAAGCGGTGACGCGCAACGGTGTTAAACCTAGCCACCCTGATGTGGATCTGCATGATGTGCGTGTGTTGGTAGCTGAAGATAATGAAATCAATCAACAGATAGCCCGTGAAGTATTAGAACGAGCAGGCTGTGTTGTTACGGTTGTGAGTAATGGGCAAGAGGCTGTTGATGCGGTACGGCAATCACCTTTTGATGTGGTGTTGATGGATTTACAAATGCCTGTTATGGATGGGTACACGGCGACGGATTTGATTCGTCAAGATGCACGCTTTGATAACTTACCGATTATTGCCATGACTGCTCATGCCATGGTTGAAGAGCAAGAGCGTTGCCGTGAGCATGGTATGAATGGTCACGCCAGTAAACCGATTAATGTAAAAGAATTGCTGGAGCAGTTGCAGCAATGCGTGGGTGCTAGGGATGGCATTACCGCGCCTGAACATACCCCAAGCCAAACCACAAGTGCCAGTTTATTGCCACCATCATTGCCAGGTATTGATCTGCCTGCGGCGTTAAAGATGTTGGGTGGTAATGACCTTTTGCTACGCAATGTGTTAAAGAAATTTTATCACGGTTATACTGATGCTCAAGCAGTGTTAACGATGCTGTTGCAGCAGCAAGATTGGCGAGCCGTAGAAGAATGGACGCATGATCTTAAAGGCACATCGGGCAATATTTCCGCACCTGCTTTATTCCAATCAGCGACTTGTTTGAACGAAGCCGTTCGACGCGTCATGAAAGACCCTGAGGATCACCCTACTGTAGCAGAAGAGGCTGTTGAGCAATTACTCAAAGACCTTGATGAGGTACTAACGGGAATTGAATTGGAAGTGAAGTAGCCGTCCATCATTATGAACTCCCGTTTAAGGCGGGACAACGTAGCACGAAACCCAACAAAAGAGCCAATATCTTATGGACGTTTTAAAGTTGGGTTTCGTGCCTCAACTACAACCTACATGATGTGTATTGTACTGTGCATGCGTTCCGTCTTGAAAAGGATGTCTTTTTCAACGATAACCACGCGGGAACTTATAGCCAAAGCCCCAGCGCCATGCTGTTGGTAACCACGGTGTGCCACCCATGCGAACACCTGCATACATCACCATTGCAATCCACGGATGACCACGCGCAGCCACGCAGCGCATGAGTTCAATATCTGCTTCCCGTCGTTGCTGGCGCGTGCCACCGCGCCAATAGGCACGATCATGTTCGACGCAGCAACCACCCCATTCACCATCGGGGAACAGGGTGCATTGGTCGGTAACAAAAGGTTTAATCGGTTCATCTTGATCTTGCGGAAGTTCAGCCATCATACCACCCGTAAATCAACACCCATTTGATGGAAGGTTGGGGTGAGTACTTCAATAGCATAACGTTCATGTTCTTTGACTGCTTGTTGGAATCGATACCAATCACTGCTTTGGTAAGTATCAATATCATGCCAAAAATATTCATCTTGGAAGTGCGTAAAGATCGCCTTGATACCATCATGACTATCACGCAAGCCATGGATTTTACTATCAATCGCCTCATCAAACCATTTCCGTTCATCAAAGTCATCCCACTTCAGACGACGACGATAACCTTCGAGGCGAACATCTTCATAACGAATACGATTACCTGTATAGGTGGCTCCCATAACAAGGTTTAACTCATCCTCTAAGGCTGCCCATTGTTGACTGCGGTCTTCGCGTCCTTGTGTGGCAAGCCATTGGCAATAGCGAAGGTAGAGTGCTTCAGCAGCAGAAAGAAAGCGGTTTTTATTGCTTACATCGGATTCAACCAAGCGTTCGTCAATCCATATATGACTGACCCAATCGGGGTGGTGTTCGCCATCGGCATGACCAATATTAGGCTTTGGGTCATGCCCAATATTATTGAAGTGATCGTCCCAACCGACAAAGTTTTGATGCGCCCACGTATCCACATAAGCATGACTGGCAATACCGATGCGGTACAAACGCGTATCTTCGTGGGCTGTAAATGCAGCATCTAAAATGCGATTGGCATTTTCACTGTTGGGGGTGGTGTTCAGTAAATGCATACAGCCATCGCGACGGCGAGCTGTTATAGCGTCGGGTTCACCTGGGATGAAATGAAACATTGGGTAAATACGCAATAATGTATTTTTAGGTTTGGTAATATTCATGGTTTGACTGATGAAGTTGCGGTAATCTTTGTGTTTGCCACTACGGTCTTGGATGCGTAAACAAACATCATTTTCATCCACAAATTCTGAGGCATAAGCAATGGTCTGTGCTTCAGCGTCGTTAAAACCAGCCCTCAGTGCAATCAACCCCGTCATCCAATAATGAAACTCAATATCCATATATTCCTCCGATGCATGCAATATTCATCAATCCTGTACATCGCAATCATGCCGCGTTGTTTTCTTCGCGTCCATGTTATGCTGGTATTCATCGTTTACTGTGTGCATATTGTTCTTACAATGGCGCGCTGATTAGTTTAGCTATCACTGAATTACGGAGGATTCCATTGGATATTTCAAAAATTGCACCTGGTAATAACGCCCCTGAAGACATCAACGTTGTCATCGAAGTACCACAGCATGCTGACCCTATTAAGTATGAGTTGGACAAAGCATCAGGAGCGATTTTTGTTGATCGCTTCATGCACACCGCCATGCATTACCCTTGCAACTACGGCTTTGTTCCTAATACCTTGTCTGATGATGGTGATCCTGTTGATGTATTGGTGGTAAGTAACTTCCCGTTAATCCCTGGTTGTGTGATTAACTGTCGCCCTGTTGGCGTACTACAAATGGAAGATGAAGCAGGTATGGATGCCAAAGTTTTGGCTGTACCCTCATCAAAGCTCAAGCCTGTATTTGATGACATCAAATCCCCTGATGATTTACCAGGGTTTCTAACCGACCAGATTCGCCATTTCTTTGAGCATTACAAAGATTTAGAGCCTAATAAATGGGTGAAAGTGACGGGTTGGGGCGATGCTGAAGAAGCTCGAAAAGAAGTGGTGGAATCCATCGCACGCGCCAAAGAGAAATAGGATAAAGCTAAGCAGAGGGTTGCCCGCCCTCTGTTTTTCGCCTTTGTTTAGTATTTCTCATTATAACATTGAAAGCCGAAACCACGTCATTGCGGACTTGATCCGCAATCCAGAGAACGGACGCAAGACAAGATGCCGCATCGCCTAAATAACTTATGATGCTTTAAAGTTGGGTTTCGCACCTCAACCATAATCTACATGATGGTCTTGACGTGTACATGCGTCCCGTCTTAAAAGGGACGGGCTAAAGTATCATCATGAGAATTGCTGCCTTTTGTTTTATCACTTACTTGCCACTTCATTACCCAAAGGATTTACCATGACCACAGCCCAGCCGTTGAGTGTTGTTTTTTATTGGCATATGCATCAGCCATTTTACCGTGATGCCGAACAAGGGGATTACCACCTGCCGTGGGTGTATTTGCATGCCATGAAAGAATATACCGATATGGCAGCCGTGTTAGAGTCCGTTCCAGGTGCACGTGCCGTCGTTAATTACGTACCTTCGTTGACGGTGCAGCTAGAGGAATACACGCAGCATATTCGCGCCTACCTTGATGGCAAAGCAGACACCATGCACGACCCGTTGTTGGATGCTTTGGTCTGCGCCGAAGCCTACAGCGCGGAACAACGCCGTGATTTACTCAAAAGCTGTTTCCGTTTGGAACATGGTAATAATTTACACCGCTACCCAGCCTATTCACGGTTATGGCATTTGGCAGAACATTGCCAATCGCATCCTGATGAATCGTATTTATCCAATGACTACTTCAGTGATTTGGTCACGTGGTATCACCTAGGTTGGCTGGCAGAGACGACTCGCACACCGCATTACGTGGCACGCCGCTTGTTTGAAAAAGAGCGGCAGTTCACCCTGCAAGACCGCCGCGATTTGCTCAGCCTAATTGCCACACTGATTGCCGAAGTTCCGCTGCGTTACCGTGCTTTACACGAAGCAGGTAAGATCGAATTAACCACCACGCCGTATGCGCATCCGATTATCCCGCTGATGTTGGATTTTAACACCGCACGGGAAACCATTCCCGATGCGTTAATTCCAGCCACTGCCTACCCAGGCGCGCAGGCACGAGCGGAAGAGCATATCGCATTGGCACAAGCCAGTCATCAAGCGTATTTTAATCATCCTGCACAGGGCTGTTGGCCTGCTGAAGGTGCTGTTTCTGACGCGACACTGGGCTTGCTCGCTGATGCAGGTTTTGATTGGTGCGCGACTGGTGAGGGTATTTTGCATAATTCGCTTAAAAAGAATGTGCGCAATGATGATCCTCAAGCCTTGTATCAACCGTGGTTGGCGGGTGAGGGCGAACGTCGATTAGCCTGTTTCTTCCGTGATGACCACCTTTCCGACCTCATTGGTTTCCAGTACAAAACGTGGGATACCAACGATGCCGTTGCCAATTTTATGCACGAACTGTCGTTGATTCGTGAACGTACTAAGGGTATGAAAGCACCTGTGGTTTCGATCATTATGGATGGCGAAAATGCGTGGGAGCATTATTACCAAAACGGTATTCCTTTCTTAACGGCATTGTACCAAGCCGTGGTTGAGCATCCTGATTATTGCATGACGACATTCAGCGATTATTTGCCTACTGCACCCAGCCCTCAGCGTTTAGCATCGTTAACGGCGGGATCTTGGGTTTATGGTAATTTATCGACATGGATTGGTGACCGTGCCAAAACCCGAGCGTGGGAATTGCTGGTTGAAGCAAAAATGGTCTATGACGAAGCCATTGCATCTTTAGATGATGCCCAGCAAGCGGCAGCGGCAGCGCAGTTGCGTATTTGTGAAGGTTCGGATTGGTTTTGGTGGTTCGGCGACTACAACGCCTCTGACATCGTGCAAGACTTTGATCGCTTGTATCGTGAACACTTACGTCGTTTGTACACCTTATTGCAACGCACACCACCAGCAAGTTTGAATGCGACGATTTCTTTGGGGGGCGCAGGTGCTGAAGGTGGCGGATCCATGCGCCGAGGTAATGCATGAGTGCCCAAGCCGTTCACGGCACACGGCGCGCTGGTGTATTGCTGCATGTAACATCGCTACCTAGCCCATTCGCTCACGGCGTATGTGGGGCAGAGGCTTTGGCGTTTATTGACCAGTTGGCCGATAACGCTTGCCGCGTATGGCAGTTTTTACCCTTGGGACCAACCCACGGTCATGGTTCACCGTATGAAGCATTGTCCACCTTCGCTGCTAATCCTGAGTTGATTGATTTGCGTGATGTGACGCAAGCGCAATGGTTGCATGAAGATGAACTGGCACAGGTGATTGCGGGTGATTGTACGGCAGATGCTGCGCGTGGCATTGCTGCGACACGTTTTTTTGCTTGTATGGAGCATGACGCATCATTACAACAAGCATGGGCAGCTTTTCAACAACAGCAACAGCATTGGCTCAATGATTTTGCGGCCTTTAGCGCACTTAAACAGGCGCATCATAATGCTGCGTGGTGGCAATGGCCTGCACAATGGAAGCAGCATCATGGCAGCTTATGGCAGGCGGTGGCAAGCAACTACCCTGAACGCTTCCAACAATGCTGTTTTGAACAATTTATATTTGACCGTCAATGGCAGGCATTGAAGCAACACGCCGATGCGCGAGGGGTTATTCTGTTTGGCGATCTGCCGATTTATGTTGCCCATGATTCTGCCGATGTATGGTCGAATACATCGTTATTTACCTTAGATGAGGCTGGTATTTGCACCCATGTTGCAGGAGTGCCGCCTGACTATTTTTCTGCTACGGGTCAACGTTGGGGGAATCCACTCTACCGTTGGGATGTGATGGCAAAAGATGATTTCGCGTGGTGGCAACAGCGGGTAGCGCACCAATTGCGCCGCATGCATTGGATGCGCATTGATCATTTCCGAGGCTTAGAGGCTTATTGGGCAATCCCAGGTGATCAGCCAGATGGACGCATCGGCGAATGGCATACAGCACCGGGCGCAGCCTTGCTGCAAAGCTTGCATGACGCATTGGGAACGCTGCCATTGATTGCTGAGGATTTGGGGTTGATTACCGAGGAGGTCACCGCCTTGCGGCGCGCCTTCCATCTTCCAGGAATGAAGATTTTACATTTTGCCTTTGGCGGTGATGCCAATAACCCTTATTTGCCGCACAACCACGAAGCTGACAGCGTCGCCTACACTGGGACGCATGATAATGATACTACAATGGGTTGGTACAAAAGTACTGAGCCGCACGTCCGTCAACATGTCTGTGACTACTTGGCTTGCAATGACGAAGCCATGCCGTGGGCACTCATTCGTGCGACATTGGCTTCTACAGCGGAGTTGGCGATTATTCCCATGCAAGATTTGCTGGCTCTCCCCAGTTCCGCTCGTTTCAACACGCCTGGTACCATCAAAAATAATTGGTGTTGGCAATTAGCGCGTTTACCCGATCATGATGCCGCATGCTGGCAGCAGCTTCGTGCCATGATTCAGTTGTATGGACGGTAGTGATTTTGCCTAACCTTTTGTTTATGGTTGATAAAGTGTGCAAATAAGTGTAGCACTTTTGCGCCAAGAGCCTGTCTAAAAATAGGGATCTAGGGGGTGTTGTATGACTGTTTTGAATGTTACAGACGCACGCACCAATTTATATGCGTTGATTGACGAAACCATGCAAACACATCAGCCCATTATGATTACAGGGAAAAGAGGTAATGCAGTACTTCTGTCAGAAGAGGATTGGAGCGCTATATCTGAAACAGTATATTTGCTCTCCATACCTAATATGCTTGAATCGATTAAAGCGGGGATGAATGAAGAGCTGTTTTCTTGCTCCAAGGTGTTAGATTGGTGAATTGGGAACTATTTTTATACAAAATAGGCTTACAAAGATGCAAGGAAGCTTGCGAATGATTTCTTGAAAGGGAATATGATCGTGGCTTTCCTTTCAAGACGGGGTAGCAATAATTACAGTAGGTCTCTATGAATAAAAAACGGAGGGGATGAGCATGGAGGGGATGAGTGTTCCAGTAATAATGCGTAAAGCACGTAAGGCTGTTTCTGCTGGGGAGTATGAAGAAGCGGCGTTGTTGTACACAGATTTAATGGCGCGTGATGATATAGGTGATCTCTCTGTACACGACAAAAGCAGTATTTAACTGTGGATAAAGCTCTATAAGTTAT
>CAZYAI010000015.1:1339-47996 GCA_964645625.1 uncultured Zetaproteobacteria bacterium | reverse complement strand
CCATTTTGAGGGATATGAAAAACGGGGGTAAAAACAGGATATTTCGACACCCTAGTTCTGGTCTCAATTCGCCCATGGTCTCCATCAACCTGCTGACTGCCAATCGGAGGCATCGTTTCCTCTGATTCAAAGTACGTTCGGACATCTTCATTCAAGCTGCTCTGGTTCCCTTTTAGGCTGAGCATATAGTCCCCGTCAGACTCAACAATTTGTCTAGCGATCTCATGCTGACACCCCATAGCATCAATCGTCACCACACACCCTTGGATATCCAGCTGCGTCAGCAATTTCGGAATCGCTGTGATTTCATTTGACTTCTCATCCACCTGCTGCTGGGCAAGCACAAGCTGGTTGTTTGCTGCCCAAGCACTGACCATATGGATGGCGGATTTATTCGATGCCCGATCAATGCTTCGCCGTAAGCATTTACCATCAATATTGATGACTTCCCCATGCATCGAAGAAACCAGTTCTGAACTCCATCGACTAAAACAATCTGCAAATTTATTTTGGTCTATCATACCGAAAACATCACCAAATGTATCATGCGAAGGTGTGCCATTCTCCAGTCCAAGGAGTTCGGTAAACCAGTCTTTTTTCGCTTTGGCGAAGCTCGCTATGGCAACCCAGTTGTCAGCTCCACATATCACAGCACACAACGTCATGAAGAAAATGTCCTCAAGCTTGTGCAATTTCTTCCTATTAATTCGAGGGTCAGGAATATCAGCAAAATAGGACAAGATCGCGGGTTTGTTATCTGTAGTACTCATTACCGCATGATAGCAATCGTCACTCTGACGGCTAGGAGCGCAGGGGATTTTAATGCGATTGCCCTGATCCACCACCAAGAAGAATTGCTGGCAAACAGGTGTGGACGTTGCCATTCTCCGTGAGCATCCTATGCTTCGCGCCCTTGTTTTTAACGCACAAAACTGTCACGATTTTAGGAGGCTGTCTGTGGATATTGATGTCAAAAAGGTTGCTATGCTGGCACGCATACGACTGAGCGATGAGGAAGCCAACGACCTCGGCCCGCAATTAAACGATATTGTTGCTTATGTTGAGCAGTTGAGCGAAGTCAACACCGATGGTGTGGCTGCCACCGCTCACCCACATGATGCAGCAATGCCATTGCGTGCTGATGTGGTAAGCAACGGCAATCGCCGCGATGACCTACAAGCCCCTGCGCCATTAACTGAGTCCGGCCTCTATGTTGTGCCGAAAGTCATCGAGTAGAGGAAGCCATGCCATTTCGTTCATTAACCGAATTACAACAGCAGCTTGACGCAGGCGAAACCACTGCCGTCGCTTTAGCTGAGCAATACCTAGCCCGCATTCGCGCCCACAACCCGCAGCTTAATGCCTTTGTCGATTGCAACGATGCCCATGTACTGGCGCAAGCCAAAGCATCCGACGCCCACCGCGCAGCACATGGCGCACGTCCCTTAGAAGGACTGCCCATTGCCGTAAAAGATATTTTTTGCACCGCTGATGGACCGACCCAATGCTGCTCTAATATCCTCAAAGACTACCATGCACCATACGATGCCCACGTCATCACACGCCTAAAAGAGGCTGGCGCGGTATTGGTAGGCAAGACCAATATGGATGAATTCGCCATGGGTTCATCCACCGAATCATCCGCTTTTGGCGTTTGCCGCAATCCGTGGAACACCGACACCATCCCAGGCGGATCTTCGGGCGGCTCCGCTTCAGCCGTAGCAGCAGCCCTCACCCCAGCCGCTTTGGGTACAGATACAGGCGGTTCTATTCGCCAACCTGCTGCCTTGTGTGGCATTACAGGCCTCAAACCAACCTATGGTCGTGTTTCACGCCGTGGCATCATCGCCTTTGCTTCTTCGTTAGATCAAGCAGGGCCAATGACCCGCACCGTGCGTGATAGTGCCATGATTACCGCTGCGATCAGTGGTCATGATCCTGCTGATGCTACGTCGGTTGCCGATGCCCCTTCATTAGATTGGTTAGGCGCGTGTGATAACCGCGACATGAAAGGCTTAAAAATCGGTCGCCCGACTGAATATTTCATTGACGGCATGCACGATGAAGTGCGTCAATCCGTCGATGCAGCATTAAAAAAATGCCGTGAACTGGGCGCGGAAATCGTCGATATTTCTCTGCCCCACACCAAATATGCCATCGCCGCCTATTATGTAATTGCACCTTCTGAAGCGTCCGCCAACCTTTCTCGCTACGATGCTGTGCGTTTTGGTCACCGCTGTGACAACCCTGATGACTTACTGGATATGTACACCCGCAGTCGTGACGAAGGCTTTGGTGCTGAGGTTAAACGCCGTATTCTGACGGGGGCATTCGCGCTCTCTTCTGGTTATTACGATGCCTATTACCTCAAGGCGCAGCAGGTTCGCACCTTGATCCGTCAAGATTTTGACCGTGCTTTTGCCGAAGTGGACATCATTGCCACCCCCACCAGTCCTATCCCTGCCTTCCGCATTGGTGAAAAAACCGACGACCCCATTACCATGTACCTCTCCGATGTGTTCACCATTGCGCTGAACTTGGCAGGCTTACCTGGCTTGTCTCAACCGTGTGGCTTTGCCGACGAACTTCCTGTTGGTTTGCAATGGATTGCACCAGCATGGCAAGAAGATCGCTTATTGTCTGCGGCTGCGGCATACGAAGCAGCCACGCCTTGGCATCAACAGTTCCCCGCAGCATTCAACACAGGAGGTGAAGCATGAGTTGGGAAGTCGTCATCGGACTGGAAGTTCATGTTCAAGTAAACACCAAAACCAAAGCGTTTTGCGGTTGTTCGACACAATTCGGTGCAGAACCGAATACCCAAACCTGCCCTGTATGCCTCGGCATGCCTGGTCAGTTACCTGTATTGAATGCTGAAGCGGTACAAAAAACCATTCTCACGGGCTTGGCAATCAATGCCAAGATCAATTTAGAATCGCGTTTTGATCGCAAAAACTATTTTTACCCTGATCTGCCCAAAGGCTACCAAATCAGTCAGTTTGCCGTGCCTTTGGTGGATGGCGGTTACATCGACATCCCGACCAAAAATGGCGAAAAACGCATTGGCGTTACCCGCATTCACATGGAAGAAGATGCAGGTAAGTCCATGCACGAAGGCTTGGAAGCTGTTTCTCACATCGACTTAAACCGCTCTGGTGTACCGTTGATGGAGGTTGTTTCCGAACCTGATATGTGCAACGCTGATGAGGCCATTGCTTACTTAAAGCAGTTACACCAACTGATTCGCTTCCTTGACGTATCTGGTGGCGACATGGAAAAAGGGCAGTTCCGTTGTGATGCCAACGTCTCCGTACGTCGTCCTGGCGAACCGTTAGGCACACGTGCTGAGCTAAAAAACCTCAACTCATTCCGCTTCATCAAACAGGCGATTGACTACGAAGTAATGCGTCAAATCGAATTGATTGAAGATGGTGGCGAAGTGGTGCAAGAAACTCGCTTGTACGACTCTGTCAAAGGCGAAAGTCGTTCCATGCGCAGCAAAGAAGAAGCGCATGATTACCGCTATTTCCCCGAACCTGATCTGCCACCATTGCGTGTTTCTCAGGCCGAGGTAGATGCTATTCGCGCTGGTATGCCTGAATTACCGAGTCAGTTGCGCAAACGCTTTGAGGGCGAGTATGGCTTGTCATCCTACGATGCCGATGTACTGACGCAAACGCGTGAATTAGCAGGCTGGTACGAACAATTGGTTGCTGCCCATCCGCAAGACCCCAAACGCTGTGCCAACTGGATGGCGAATGAGCTGCTCGGTCGTCTAAACGAACAAGGCGTGGACATTGCCCATTCACCTGTCAGTGCTGCTGCTTTAGCTGAACTGCTTAACCGCATTGATGATAGCACTATCTCAGGCAAGATTGCCAAAGATGTACTCGATGCCATGATTGAAAGCGGTAAAGCGGCCGATGCCATCATTGAAGAAAAAGGCTTGAAGCAAGTCTCCGACACGGGAGCGATTGATGCGTTGATTAACGACATCATCGCAGCCAACCCACAACAGGTTGAGCAATACCGTGGCGGACGCGACAAGCTATTTGGCTTCTTCGTTGGTCAAGTGATGAAGGCAACCAAAGGGCAAGCCAACCCTGCGGTGGTGAACGAACGTTTGAAGGCATTGTTGGCAGGCTAATAGCTGCCATGATACTCGACCGCTACATCTTTCGACTATGGCTAACCCCTTTTATGGCGGCTCTGGGCGTAGTCATCGGTATTTTATTGTTAGGACGCTTACTCAAGCTGATCGCTTTATTTGCCGATAAAGGTGTGGAATGGGGCGTGATGGCATCCATGATGGCTGCCATCCTCCCCTACTTTCTCATCATCACCATTCCGATGGCGTTTTTCTTTGCCATGCAGCACGTTATTTTGCGCCTCTACCAGAGCAGCGAAATGGATGCTTTCCGTGCTGCTGGCATTTCATTCCTGCGCATGTTCCGTGTTTTATTTGTCGTTGCGATGGTGCTTGCTGTATTGCTAGAAGTCACTGCCATGCACTGGATGCCACAGGGGCAAAAGCTCTTTCAAGGGCTGTTAATGGCGATTCAAAAAATGAAGCCAGCACCAGGCTTTGAGCCGCTGCGCTTTAATCAAGAGCTAGAAAATTTCACCATTTATGTCAAAGGGCAAGATGCCGAAGGTCGCTTCAAAGGCTTTATGCTAGAAGACCGCCGCTCCACCACGCCTGTTGTGTACATGGCAGAAACAGCCACACTGGAACGCATCGGCGACGTACTGCGCTTCACCTTATTTAACGGCGTGCGCCTAGAAGGGCAAGCCAACAAACTGCGTTCTATCGCCTTTGAACGTTACCAAGTAGGCATGGACCTCGGCGCATTAGGACTACTCAAAGTCCCCACATGGAACGCCCGCTCGTTTGAGATGGAAGGCTCTGAGTTATGGGCAGCCATTCAAGACGGTACAGCAAGACCCGACATGATTTCCGAATTTCATCGCCGTTTGCTTATGCCAACGACACTGCTGGTGCTGTTTTTGCTCGCCCTACCACTCTCCCACACCGCCAAACGCAGCAGCAAAGCATCGTCCTACCTACTCGGCATCGGCATGATGATTCTCATTTACAACGTCCAACTCGCCCTACACCAACAAGTCACCCACGGCGATGCCCATTGGGCATTCATGTGGCTAGGGCAAGCAGGATTCCTCATCCTAGGGTTATGGTTATTCCACAGAGCCAGCCAAGACCGCATCCCCAGCCTCATGGAGCAAGCATGGGTAAGAGCGATCCTGAGTCGCAAAAAAGGCGTAAACCCCAAAGCTGAAGCATTGCAACGCGAATAAGGGCAAGATAGTCTGCGAATGTGAGATCCTTATTGCTGATTACATATCAACAAGAATCTACAGAATGAGCAAATGGGGAGGCGGGATTATGATCAGTGAGAAAATCAAGCAAGAGGTTTTGCAGTTGCAGGACTTGGATAAAATTCACCTGATTGAGCTTCTGTTTGATACGCTTGAGAGACCTTCACCAGAAGTTGAAAGACTTTGGGTGCAGGAGTCTGAAGCCAGATATGCAGCCTACAAAGCGGGAAAAGTCCAAACGAAAACTTTTGAACAGATTGCATTGAAATATCGCTGATGATCGTTCGCCTACTTCCTCAAGCTGAACTGGAACTTGATGATGCAATTGCTTTCTACGAAGAGCAACTGGAAGGGCTGGGTAGAAGGTTTTTCTCAAGCGTTCAGGAAACTATTGGTTTGATTCAATGCACACCCATGGGATGGCGATTAATTGCCAAGCATACCCGAAGAATTAACATTAAAAGATTTCCGTATTTGATATTGTACATCGTAGATGGTGATGAGGCCATCGTTACTTCTGTTGCCCATCAACACAGAGACCCACGGTATTACATCAATCAAAATGAGTTATTGGGTTAAGATGACGTACGAACAATCACCAAACATCATTGCGTTACGGTAGCAGGCTTCAACCTTCAACTATTTAGAAACGTTATTTGTAAGCACCACCAACAACGAACACCATCCAAAAAAGAATAATGCCGAAGCCTGAAAGTAGCCCCTATTTTCTTCACTGTTAAACCCTTTTCACTCCATTCTTCTTATTAACCCACGTGCGAATTCGTTGAAGATCTATGCGCTTAAAAGGTTTTGGATTAATCATTAATGCAACACTTTGATCATTCTCAATGATTAATAAGCGAGGTGCTATGATCTTTCTACCAAGCACAGCCCATTCGACGCCTGCCGCTTTAAGTTGAGCAATGTCTGTCAAAGCGATTCGTGAGGACTGATAAAAACCATTCCTGTACTCCAAAAAGGATTCTGTTAGCGTAATTTTGAACCCTAGAAGCCAAATCCACCACAACAAAGCTACAGTTCCAGCTATTATAGTGCCTTCAAGCCACCCTCCAGCTGGGTTTCTAACACTTATAACCAAGTACCCCAAGGCGATGAGAACCCAAACACCGCTAAGAGCCAAATAGCTTGAGAGTGCTGCTCGAATCGTTATTCCTCGCCCTGGTGGTAAAATCTCCACAAATATCACTCCTGCATCATGTTGCTACAAATTAACGAACCAGGTACTCTAGCAACCACATATTCATAAAATGCATCAATAGCCACGTAGGTTGGGTTGAGGCACGAAACCCAACAAAGGCATGAAGCATTCACCACAACGCCACCTGCAATAGTCCTAGAAATAACTACGCTTCCATGTGGTGCATAGTTGAATGCTAGATCTGTATGTTGATCGTGGGTGAGGGATTGAATCGTTGAACGGGTTTCTGTTGGGTTTCGTACCTCAACCCAACCTACGCTATAACATGCGCAGCTTTGTTTATTGACGTACAAACATACTTGTGCACCCTTTTACGTTACAACGGGCAGCTATGCCGTGATCAACTCTGATTCATGCTCGACCATGCTGCGCGCCATGAGGGTTGCTTGTAATAAACTACCACAATGTACGTTACCTGTGCCTGCGCGGTCTAGGGCTGTGCCATGATCTACACTGGTGCGGATGAATGGCATACCTAAGGTTACGTTGACTGCATCACCAAAACTTAAGGCTTTGATGGGAATCAGTCCTTGGTCGTGATAACAACAGATCATGGCATCAAATTGCGGACGCATTTGGGCGGAAAAGAGCGTGTCCGATGGCATCACATCGGCAACATCCATGCCTAGTGCGCGTGCCTCGATAACAGCGGGCGTGAGTAAGGTCGCTTCCTCGTTACCAAAATGCCCTTGTTCACCAGCATGAGGGTTCAAACCACAAACGGCAATACGTGGCTGTGCAATACCAAAACGATGCTGTAAATCATCATGGGTAATACGAATAATACGCAGCGTTTCACTGATGCTAAGCGCGGCTGGCACATCGCGTAATGCCATGTGGGTCGTGAGTAAAACCACACGCAACACCGAGGAAGCCAGCATCATGGCGAACTCTTGATGGTCGCCCCCTTTGGCCTGGGCAGCGAGGTCTGCTAAAAACTCGGTATGACCAGGGAAGGCAAAACCTGCATCACGTAGCACGGCTTTTTCAATCGGTGCTGTCACCATAGCCTTTGCCTCACCACGTAAACATGCTTGTGCCGCATGGCGAATACACGCAACAACTGCATCGGCAGTTAGTGCAGTGGGACGACCAAGCACCACAGGACCATGAGTAAGTTGCGGTGCAGGGTTCCAGCAATGAATGCCCGCTTGGTTCTGACACGCTTCACTGGCTTGCGCCAAGGTTGCATGGACCACTAACAAGGGCTTCACGCCCAATAAGTCTGCCCGATCCTGCAACCATGCGACAGGACTAACAACGACACAGCCTTGGAATGCTTGGCTGTTTTGTTGCTGGGCTAAGAGCATGACATCAGGACCGATGCCCGCAGGTTCGCCCAGCGTAATCAACAGCGTCACAAAACACCTGCTTGAACGACTTGTGGGCAGCGTTTTTTGTTAATCACCGCATCAGCTTTTAGTCGCGCCATCCAACGTGGCACTTGCGTTTGCATTTCAGCATCGGTCAACACTTGCTGGATACGGGCTTGATTCGCTTCGTAACTGCCTGGGTCAATATGACGTTTTTCTACTAAGCGGATAATGTGCCAGCCAAAGCGTGTGCGTACCACATCACTGGTCTGACCTGCTTTAAGTTTAAACGCAACATCTTCAAATTCGCCAACCATTTGCCCTTTTTTAAACCAACCCAAATCGCCGCCTTTTTCGGCACTTGGACCTTGCGACACCTCTTTGGCACGGGCAGCAAAATCTTCATCCGAGGCAGACTCTAATTGGCGCGCCAAGGTCTTGGCTTGATGCAAGATCTCGGCTTTTTCCTCGATGGTTGCAGCGGCTGGTACTTTGTACAAAATATGACGTGCATGCACCTCGTCATACGCTTCGCCAAGGTCAGGCTTTTTCCACCGTTCTTCTGCTGCCAATAAAATATGGAAGCCTGCGGGAGAACGCGTTGGCTCAGTCGCCTGCCCCACAGGTAAAGCAAACACAGCATTAAAAACAGAAGATATTGCCCCCTGCGTAAACCAACCCAAATCACTGTCCACACCACTGCTATTGGTGGAATAAAGGGTGCTAAGTTTATCAAAACTCTCCCCCTCATGCAGACGATCATAGACGTTCAATGCCTTATCACGCACTGTTTTGACTTGTTCTGGTGTCGGTGATGCAGGCAGCTCAAACAGCATTTGCCGTAGGTGAAGTTCACGCACAGGCTTGGGGTCTTGCAAGTATTTACGGTAATACTCATGCATCGATTCTTCACTGATGTTGATCTGCGAACGAATCCCTGTATTCACCAGCTTGTTAATCAAAATACGGTCTTCTAAAGTCTTTTTATAGTTATCGTAATCCACGCCCTGCTGTGCCAATACTTCTTTTAGCTGAGAAACACGCAAACCATTGCTCTGCGCCATATTTTCCAAGGTTTGGTCAACTTCTTCGGGTGCAACCGCTATCCCCAGCTTGCTTGCTTCGCGCTTCTGCAATAACAACATCACCTCGGTGTCTAGCACGCGATCATAAAGCTTTTGATGGTCAATCCCTTCAGCCCCAGCCTGCTGCATCTGGGTTGTTAAAGTAGCAACACCTTCAGCCACCTGATAACAACTTATCGCTTGGCTATTCACCGTTGCAGCTACACCATCTAAAACCATCGCCGCACTTGCCTGATGTGTACCCACACAAAGCAAACCAGCCACAGCAAGATTCTTCCACCATAATTTATGCATAGCGTTCCAATGCCTTTTTGACGCGTTCGTAATCTTCCGACACGAATTGCTTGTGATGTAATACAAATTGTTGTTTTGCACCGTTTTGATCCATACCAGTCAAACCAAAAGACTTGCCCGCCATGTCGGAGAAATAGCGCAAGTCTTTAATTAAAGTAATCTGATTACCGCCCTTGAGGGTCAGCTTTACACGTTCACGGTTGATATCCAAAGCAATGGGTGCGCCAGGCAATAACAGCAATCGTTTACCGATACGGTTGCCACCAGCCATCAAAAAGAAAAAGCCCAGAAACATCAAGCCATAGGCAATCGCATTCTGGTCTTCCGTACCGCCAAACCACAGCTTTAAGCCCCACAGCAACAAAAAGCCCACAGTAGGAACATACAGGGCGAGATCCCAGATCACCCCTGTTTTATCGGCATGCAAGGTACATTGCACCTCTTCCCATCGTTTAGCCATCGTGCTTCTTCTCCGTCATCTCTTTCAAAAGGGGATCAAGCTCTTGGTATAAAATACGACCAGGATAAACCATTTTAGCCTTTTTATTACCGTCAATCACAAACGTCCAAGGTTCACCACGCACCTGAAAGGCATCGTATGCTTCAGGGTTGTAGTATTGATCCATGTGTAAAAAGATCACATCTTTCTCATAAATATTCATCAGTTCTTTGAGCAGCTGTAACTGTTTATCACACTGGGTGCAATGCCCTGGCGTAGCAAACTCTAACACAATCGGCTTGCCTAATTTTAATGCATCGTCAAAGGACATTTGATACATGCGTGGGTCAGGGTAACGGTAGCTGGTGATTTTAGACATATCACCACCAACATCGGCTAATGTTTTAGTCTTTACTGAAGGTACTTCTTGCCCCTGCATAAAAGCGCCACTACCGCCAACATCACAGCCTGCAAAAAAAAGAACCAACGAGAAGCTTAAAACAAAGCCAATTCTGCGATGCAACATCAAGACGCGCTCGGTTTGCGGCAGGTCATAAAGATGTTATACGCCCAAATAAAGTTCGCTAACAACACCAAAGAACCAAAAATACCCATCGTCGCCAACCATGGTTTCACAATCGCTTCGACTTCGTCGGGTGTCATGGTCACACTGGCATTACCACCCATCACACCAGCCATACTAAAGAACACGACCATGCCAATCAGACCAAAGTTATGGATCCAGAAATGTGCTTTCACTAACTTCATACTATAAATACCACGATGAACCAAGCGAGGAACAATGTAATAAACAGCAGCAAAAATCGCCATTTCCACCCAGCCTAACAGGTTAATATGGGTATGAGCACGAACAATAAGGTTACCATGCATACGATGATCGACAAAATGGCGAAACTCATGAATACCACCCATCAGTGCGCCCCATGAAAAACCAATCATACTGTAAATCACACAGGCAAAAATAAACCACAAGGTATATTTGACGTATTCTTCATCATCCCAAGGTTGTGCCATCATTTACTCCTTATCGGCTGGTTGTGCTGCTGCATAACCATCTTCTTGCACAGGTTTTTCCCGCACATCTTTGTATTTTTCTTTCCAGCTAGCTGGAGCCCAAGTCTTCACCATGCTATCAATAAACTCCGAACGCCCTTCAGGTGGTGCTTCCGCTGTAGAAGAGCCTTGCTCTGATTTCAATTCAGATAGAAATACTGCAATATCATGACGTGTTGCGGCATCCAGTTTTGCCACATAATCAGCGCGTTTAGGTGTTGCACCATGGTCGACGGTTGCTGCACGGTAGTTCTTTTCTGGATCGCCCAAAAATGCCTCCAGCCATTCGACGGTACGACGAGAACCAATACCATCAAGTTCGGCAGTACGCCCCATATTCGTGCCATTACGCAAGGCGCGATGACAGGTGGTACAACCATTTAAGCGGAATGCTTCGGAACCACGTTGACCTGTTTCACTCAATTCAAAGTGCGTTTTCATGGTAAACATTGATTCTTCTGATTGAGATTGAATAAACAACATGGCTATAAAGCCAAGAAAAGCTAAAACCACAAAGGCTCCAGCGACAATAAACATCATTTTCTCACCCGTTTTCATGGGTTGAGGGGGTCTTTTTTCACTCATGGTGCGGCATTATTATGACACACCTCTGCTTTGCAAGCCGTCATTGTCTCCCCTTGCTATTTACTCGCATGAATATTGCCACTATATTTGCTTTTTATGGCACTGGAGGTTGTTATGTTTCGTATTATTTTATCATTGTTGTGCATCGTTTCATTATCAGGCTGTTTATCTTCCCTTTCAGGAGATACCTACTCGCGTGATGAAGCACGCACTGTCCATCAGGTAGAATACGCGACGATTGAAGGGCTTCGTCCTGTAGTCATTGAAGGAACCAAAACACCTATTGGGGTCATTCTTGGCGGTGCAATGGGTGGTATTGGTGGCAGTGCTGTGGGGCGTGGACGCGGTCAAGCGGCTGCAACAGTACTCGGCGCAGCAGTAGGCGCAGTAGCAGGTTCTGCCGTAGAAGAAATGGGCACACGCCGTCAAGGCGATGAGATCACCTTACGCCGAGAAGATGGTTCTATCATCTCACTCATTCAGGAGCGCAGTCCACGCATCAGTCTTAAAGTCGGAGACCGTGTACGCATGTTGCGCAGCAATGGCATCATCCGCGTTACACCATAGGCATACAACTATAATCCGAATGGATGCGCATGTTTTTTTGATGCGCTGTGGTAAACAAGGCATGCCCGTCAATCTCAGTCGCAAAACAACAAACACAACGAAGCAATAGAGATCACCCCCTCGCGAGCAGCATCAATGGCATGTTGCTGTAAACTTTTCATGCCATTTCGCTGAGCAACAGCTAGCACGGCTTGTTCATTTTCTTGATTGATAACCATTTGACTAATTTCAGGTGTCACCAGCAACAATTCACTAATCAATTTACGCCCTTGTATACCGCTATTTTCACAGCTTTCACAACCATTAGCACGATAACCGTGACTAAGCATTTCACCAATATTTTGTCGCTTTAGAAAAAGGCATTCCTCGTCAGTTAAAGGGTAAGAGACTTTGCAGCTATCACATAACTGAGGCAGTAATTGTTGCGCTAAAACAGCTTTGACAGTCGAGGCAACAAGATATGGTTTCACACCAAGGTCAATTAAACGCATAAATGCCGCACTGGCAGTATTCGTATGCAAAGAAGACAACAAAAGATGTCCTGTTAAAGCGGCTTGAACAGCGATTTTTGCTGTGTCTTCATCGCGAATTTCGCCCACCATAATCACATCTGGATCATGGCGTAAAATGTAGCGCAGTGCTCGTGCAAACGTAAAACCAATCGCGTCGTTAATGGGGATTTGCTCTACACCTGGCAGATGCGTCTCAACAGGATCCTCTAGACTAATCAAGTGTTTCGAGCCACCTTTTAGTGCATGCAACAAACTGGTTAAGGTGGACGATTTACCACTTCCTGTCGTTCCTGTTACTAAGACTAAACCAAAAGGAGCATGAATCATCTGATGTAATTTATCTGAGTCTGTCTTACAAAACCCCAGTTCATCCAAAGTTCGTGGTCTTCGATTGACATCGAAGAGGCGAAAAACCAAATTTTCTCCTGTCATGCTGGGCATGCAAGAGACGCGCATTTCAATACGTCGGTTAAAAGCAGACAGGCGAATCGAACCATCTTGCGGCAGGCGGTGTTCGGTAATATCCATATTGGAGATAATTTTAAAGCGTGTGACCAGGCGTTTTTGAATAGCCATATCCAATTGCAGTACAACGCGATAAACACCATCGACTCGACATAACACCTTAAGCACACCATTATCTGGAAACAAATGAATATCACTGGCGCGACGCTCAATAGCATGAAGCAAAATTTTGTTTGCTAAGCGAACGATAGGCGTTTGTGAAGCTTCAGACTCCAATAGATGAATCGACTCAACAACCTGCTCGTCTGGCTTGAGGCCTGGCTCAATGAGCACTTCCAGCTCCTCTTCTTCTCCAGCATAGCATTGAGCTATTTTTTTCTGAATATCATGCGAAGTAGCGATAACTAAATCAACACGCTTACCAAGGTGAAAGCATAATGTATCAGCAACATCAACATTCGTCGGCTCAGCAGTAGCAACCACCAGCGCCCCATGTTCATTCCATTCAATAGGAAACACCATCAGCTTTTGTGCTAACTCACAGGAGATCAAACCAAGCACACTAGGGTCTACGTGAACATCATTTAAACGCACAAAGCGCATTTGAAACTTCAGGGCTAAGGCAATGAGTAATTGCTCCTCAGAAACAAAGCCATGCTCAATCAGAATACGTCCTAAGTGCTTATGACTGTTCTTGCGTTGAATATCCAACGCATCTTCTAAAGCATCGGGCGTGATTAGTCCTGCGGAACATAATATTTCCCCAATACGTAAAAAGGCTTTACTCTCTTTATAAGACCTTTGTTGTGACGAACTAACAAACAACTCTGCCGTTGCTAACTGTTGCTCTTCACTAAACGTTGATTGCAAAGGCGTGTGAGCATCGGTCGCTACCTGGTTTTGAACAGGACGTTCACTACGATCCGTTACTCCCTGCGCGAAAAAAAACATTCGCTGAACCTCCCCATCAGGTTCAGCAGGAACCGCAAAAAAACCTTGCCGAATATAACGTAATGGTGGTGTATGAACATTGAAACAAGCACCATCGACACACACAATGGTTTCCTCTCGATAGCTGATAAAGTCAGCGTAGGGTTGCTCACCTTCAGCACCAAAAAATACTACATAAGCAAGCTGTTGCATTGCATAAGTCGCTAACTGCTCGCCTTGATGCACAATCAGTTCAACGTCCGTTGGCTGAAAAACAGTGGTAAGAACACCAGCTATCACTTTACCATTAAGAAAATGCAAATGAACACTCTGCTCTTCAAAGGGCACGATAAACTCCAATAGGCTGCATCATGCAGCAGATGTCGTCTTAATAGGCATGCTTTGCCCCCCCGTGCTATGGACTGTGCAGATCACAGTGCCATTAAAGGAATCTATGGTTATGCTATAACAAACACGCGCTAAACCGCATCGCAGTGGACTGTTCCTGCCAGTGCAGCAAGCACTTCCTCGGGGGTTGTACAGCATTGAAGCAGCGGCATGGGGTTGGTCTTTGAAAACAAAAGGTTTTCCGACAATGTTGGAATGATGGCTTGCCACATATCACCATAAACAATCAAGGGCCGCGATTCTAGCACGCCAATAGCAGCAAGATCCCAACTCATCGCGAACTCAGCTAACGTCCCTAAGCCACCAGGTAAAACCACCCAAGCATCAGCCTCTTCAATCAACGTGCGCATGCGATCAAAAAAATCATAGGCACGAATCTCTTCACTTAAAGCATTCTCAGGCGGGGCTGGGAAACGGGTAAGCATGATACCACGCACACAGCCGCCACCAGCACGAACACCTTCAGCAAACGCCCCCATCAAACCTTGGTGTCCCCCTGTGCTAGCATCCCAACCCTGCTCGCCCAGTACTTGCCCAAGGGTGTGAATATCGTGGTACAATGCTTCGCTAGTGGCTACCGATGAGGCACCAAAAGCAGTGATGCGTAAACGCCGTGTTGCTGAGCCTGTGCCAGTCATCGTTATTTTTCCACAACGATGATGGCTTTATCAATCCCACTGCCCTCGACACGATCCACCAATGCCGTTGCATCTTGCGCCGTTGCCATGGGGCCAATGCGTACGCGGTAAATTTCTGCTTGACCTACCTTGGGCGGAAACACAACGGTATTAGCATAAACAGTAGCATAACGATCTTTCAACTGCTGGGCGCGTTGTAACGAAGAAAACGCACCGATTTGCACATACATGCCAGCACTCGGCTGTGTCATGGAGCTTGTTGTTGCAGCTGGTGGTGATGAAAGCGCATGACTATTTGCTGCTACATCGGATGAAGATGGTGCAACAAAGGTACGATTCATCGCCATGCTGTCGCTACTGATGGGGCTGGGAATAGCTTGACTGATGGCCGCAGGACGAGCGACATCTTGCGCCAAACTGACATGTGGTACGCCCGCCATCTCCATACGACTTGCCATAGCCTCTGCTTGTGCGCGACTGGCAAAAGGGCCTTGGCGAACTTTGTAGGTAACGGGTAATTCACCCACGGTTGTAAACAGTGCTAATTGCGGAAAGTCTTGCAGGTATTGCTGGCGTAAACGCTCAGCATTTTCTTGGGAAGTAAACGCACCGAGCTGAACATAGCTACCACGCATCGGTGCGCTAACCTGTGTCGCTACTGCTTGCGGCTGATCTTGCCAACGTGGTGTACTTGCCAAGGGACGAGTGTTATTGCTAACAGCTTGTGGCGCAGCAATCGGTGCAGGCACAAGCGCGCCCGTGGGTGCTGTCGCTACTGCTACGGCAGGCAGATCACGCACAGGAGTCACCGTAACAGGACGTTCAACAACGACAGGGCGATCAACCATCACAGGGACAGCATGATCGCTTTGCGCAGGCGGTGTGTAGCGCGCCACTTCGACGTTACTATCAGCGGGTAAAGCTTGCACACGTACCCGCGTAGTTCCTTTGTCTGCATAACCCATCTCTTTTGCTGCTGCATAAGAAAGGTCAATCAAACGCGACTTCACAAAAGGACCACGATCATTGATCCGCAACACCATGCTTTTGCCATTTTCTAAATTGGTCACGCGCACTTTGGTTCCCATCGGCAAGGTTGGATGCGCTGCCGACATGGCATGCATATCATAGCGTTCACCGTTGGAGGTTTTCTTGCCGTGAAAGTCTTTACCATACCACGAAGCAATACCTTTTTCGTCATAACCATCGGCATTAAGGATAGGGTAATACCATTGACCAGCAATTTTATAGGGTTTGTTCGTGGCGATCTGTGTCTCATCGACTGGCACATGTTTTTCGCCACAGGAAGCCAGCAATAAGACAAACAATAAAGCAATAATGATCCGCATGATTTTCTCTCTCTTAACCCGCTGTTGATGGCTGTTCAATCGCCTTGAACATGCGCATACGAGCAATAATTTTATTGGAATATTTGGTTCGACCTAACGAGCCATTATAAGCTTGCAAGGCGCGCTCCCGCGATTTGTAACGATCAATGTAAAAACGTAATACAGCACAACCATAGCGGATATTGGTCTCAATCACGAACAGATTATCCTGCGGTGTACCCAGTTTTTCCTTCCAGAATGGCATTACCTGCATCAAGCCACGCGCGCCAACATTACTCACGGCAAAATGATCGAAGTTCGATTCCACCGACATCACACCCAGCACCAGTTCGATGGATAGGTTGAAACGGCGACTGTAGTGGTAGGTCCAATGTGCAATCTCTTTTGCCTCATCTTCATTGGCAACCCAACGAGAAATCAGATTTTGAATGTCTGATTCCCACACCAGTTGCGCATAATCAACTGACTGACGTTGCTTATCGCTGGGCTGTTCAGGAGCTTTAAGCATATCTCGCAGCGCCGATTGATCTTCTTCATCAGCCACGCCTGGCAACACAATCACCTCTTGCTGCACAATCGTTCCTGTCGTGGTGGATTGACGCAAGTGCTGCTGCTCCTCAGGCGTGCTGCGCAGCCAAAAGGGAATGGTGATAACAAACCCTAATAGCATAATCACAGCGAGCACCCCTTTGGCGGATGCCCCACTGAGATACACACGGCTGCGTTGCCAAAGAGGCATGATACTTACAACTGCTCAGTCATGTAGCTAAGCACATCAGCCAAGGGAATTTCGATGCGTTCACCACCACGCGGTGAACACTCAACAACACCACGTTCAAGACCGCGATCACCCACCACCAATTGCCACGGAATACCGATCAACTCATGGTCGCGAAATTTCACCCCAGGGCGTTCTTTACGATCATCCCATAACACATCAATGCCCGCCGCTGTAAGTTGCTCATACAACGTCGCCGAGGCTTCCATCACGGGCTCTTTTAAACCTAAGGACACCACTGATACTTGGAACGGAGCCAAATGGAGAGGCCACGCAATGCCTGCCTCATCATTACATTGCTCAATCACCGCTGCCATCAGACGAGACACACCAATACCATAACACCCCATGGTGGCGGTACTACGCTTGCCTTGTTCGTTTTGAAATTCCACCTGCATCGGTTCGGTGTAGCAACGACCTAAAGCAAACACATGCCCAACTTCAATACCACGGCGCATCTGCATCACACCATCGTCACAATGACTGCAACGATCGCCTGGCTGGGCTTTGCGAATATCTGCCCAAGCTTCAACCTTAGCATCACGCGCAAAGCTCACGCCACCAAGGTGATGATCAACCTTGTTAGCACCGACCACCAAATCACCAGCTTCTTGCAAACTAACATCGGCAAATACAGGAATCGAAAGCCCACAGGGACCCACAAACCCCGTTACCCCACCAGCATCAGTAATCATCGCATCATCGGCAAACAACACTTCATCAGCCTGCAACAAACGGGTTAATTTAACTTCTTGTACTTCATCATCACCACAGATACATACGGCAACAGCTGTGCCATCCAAGTCACCACCCACAACGCGGTAAACCATGGTTTTCACAACCTGCGCACTGGCTTTACCCAGTAACGCGCTAACCTCTGCCACCGATGAAGCATTGGGTGTGAGTAATGTTGTCATGCTGGCATCGTCTGTGGACAAAGGCGAACGATGGGCACGTGCTTTTTCTACATTGGCGGCATAGTCGCAACACGAACAATGGCAGATTTCATCTTCACCTGAATCTGCCAAAACATGGAACTCATGCGATGCAGAACCACCGATACTGCCGTTGTCGGCTTCAACCGCACGGTATTCCAAACCCAAACGGGTAAAAATACGTTGGTAGGCTGCAAACATATTCTCATATTCGCGCGCCAAACACGCATCATCAGCATGGAACGAATAGGCATCCTTCATGATGAACTCACGACCGCGCATCAAACCAAACCGAGGGCGAATTTCATCGCGAAACTTGGTTTGAATTTGATACAAATTCATGGGAAGTTGTTTATATGAACGCAGCTCATGCGCCACAAGATCACAGATGACTTCTTCGTGCGTGGGACCTAAGCAGGATTCATGGTTGTGACGGTCATTAAAGCGCGCCAATTCTGGACCATATTGCTGTAAGCGACCAGACTTTTGCCACAGGTCGCTGGGCTGCACCATCGGCATGAGCAGTTCCTGTGCGCCAGCACGGTTCATCTCCTCGCGCACAATAGCTTCAATTTTGCGTAAAACACGCAAACCCAATGGTAAATAATCATAAACACCACTGGTCACACGGCGGATAAAACCAGCGCGCAACAATAACTGGTGGGAAACCACCTCGGCATCAGCCGGCGTATTGCGCATCGTAGGCGCAAAAAATCGTGAATATCGCATGGCTGGAAAGACTAGAATACTGTATAAGAATGGCAAGAATTAGGGTGATCAGTCGCCATATATGGAACATCGTGACTTTGGCAAGTCGTCAAGTAATAGAAGCAAAGTAGAGGAACCCCCGCCCTGACGATCCAACAATGCGTAACCGAACCCTCATTACGAGGTGGGCACTTCATTCTAGCATCAGGTTGCCACGCAAAGTGGTGTACACACAACTAGAATAGTTGGTTCCCGTTCGGCACGTATCGGCTCGGGAAACTGCAAAGTTGCTCGCTCAGGGCAGAGGAGCTTTGGCCAAGGCCTCTGCTTGGAACACTACCTCATTGAGCGAAGAAATCAAGCTTTGATAATCAAGATTTTCACCTTGCCCATGTGGTTGTTCGCTCAGTAACTCACCTGCAAGATTCAACGCCACCAAAGCCATCAAACGGTCACTCCCCGCCGTACTACCAAGCGTGCGCAACTGATCCAGCTTATGCTGCACCAAGTCAGCAGCAGACTGCACTTTACCTGGGCTGTCATCAGTTTTGATCGAAAACGTTCTTCCTGCAAGCGTGACTTCAACTTTTTTACTCATCAGACTTAGCCCCTGGCGATTGCTGCATCATTTGATCCAAACGTTCAATAGCATTTTCTACGCGTACCCGAGCTTCGTTCTTTTCTTGTTGCAAAGCATTGATTTCTGCTTCCAACTCTTGAATCTGCTCACGTCGTTTTTGTAATTCAACCTCAGCAAGTCGCACCACCTCGCGCAATCGCTGATTCTCTGCGGCTTGAGCCTCTTTATGTTGCTCAATAACACCCAAGTGCTCGCGCAGCGCATCAATTTTAGACATACATAACTGATATTCGGATTCTTGCATGGCAGTATTGAAGCAGCAAAAAGGCTTAGGGTCAACTATCACACAACAATCAACGTGCTAAACGGTCGTCTGCAATATGATAATGCGGATCCTCTTCAATATTCACTTCTATCAAATCATCTGCCTGCGCCAATAAGGCACGACAATCAGCACTTAAGTGACGCAAACGAATATGTTTACCTGCGGCGCGATAACGTTCGGTTAACTGGTCAATCGCTTCAATCGCCGAATGATCGGAAACACGCGAATGTGAAAAATCAATCACCACCCGCTGAGGGTCTTCCTCGGGGGTAAACAAAGCACCAAAACGATGGGTAGAAGCAAAAAACAATGGACCATGAACATGGTACACGCGCGCATCTTCGCTCTCTTCAATTTCAGCACGAATCTGTGAGGCATGCTTCCAAGCGAACACCAAGGCAGAGGCAACAACACCAACCACCACAGCAATAGCCAAATCTGTTGCCACAGTAACAACTGCAACCAGCACACCCACAAAGGCATCTGAACGAGGAATCTTATTCAGTAAATTAAAGCTACCCCACTCAAACGTACCAATCACGACCATAAACATTACGCCCACCAAAGCAGCAATAGGGATCATTTCAATCCAGCTTGAGGCAAACAAAATAAACGCCAATAAAAACAATGCCGCAGCAATACCCGAAAGGTTACGTAAGCCACCAGACGAAATATTAATCATACTTTGACCAATCATCGCACAACCGCCCATACCGCCAAAGAATCCAGTCACAACGTTGGCTGCGCCTTGACCTATACTCACACGATTACCCTGACCGCGCGTCTGAGTCATCTCATCAATCACCGTCATGGTCAATAATGACTCAATCAAACCAATCAAGGCCAAAATGATGGCATAGGGGGTGATAATCAACAGCGTTTCCCAGTTCAGTGGTACCGAGGGCAGATGAAAGCTGGGTAACCCACCAGCAATCGTTGCGATACTGCCCACTGTACGTGTATCTAACTGCGCCGTTAATGCCAATGCCGTGACCACGACAATCGCCACCAGACCAGCAGGAACAGCACGCGTCATTTTGGGCAAAAAGAACATAATCGCCATCGTCAAACCAACCAAGCCAACCATGACTGCCAAGGCATCGCCTTCCATCCAGTGTTTGATATGGTTGGCATCTTCGATTTGAAAATGCTGCAACTGCGCCAAAAAGATGACAATCGCCAAGCCATTCACAAAACCCAACATCACAGGGTAAGGAACCATGCGGATAAATTTACCCAAGCGCATCATGCCAAACGCCAATTGAAACACGCCCATCAACACCACTGTGGCAAACAAATACTCCACACCATGCTGCGCCACCAACGCCACCATCACCACCGCCAGTGCACCTGTCGCACCAGAGATCATACCTGGTCGCCCACCAATCACAGAAGTAATCAAGCCAACCATAAATGCCGCATACAAACCAACCAAAGGATCAACCCCTGCAACAAAAGCAAAAGCCACCGCTTCAGGCACCAAAGCCAACGCCACCGTCAAGCCAGACAATATATCGTCCTTCGCCTTTGCAGCATGGTTGTAATATAAATCAATCACCAAACACTCCATTTAACCTACGTTATTCATCAAAAAACAGCACCCTAAAGAGACAAAAAAGTTCGCAACGCCAAAGCATCACGAACTTTTAAAAAAATGCATAAAAAATTAAACTCGATAATATCATCCACAAAACATTCCGAATGTGTACCACCAGCCGGCATAAAAAGCAATAATCACACGCGGTGGCGATTGGCTTAGCATAGCGTCAATCCATCATACGATGTGCCATGCGCGCCACCTCAACAGCGGGGTTATGACTGCCGAGCAAAGCTTGTAAGCGACGAAATGCAGCACATTGCGCTTGATACGCTGGACTACGCACACCCAATAAAGGCAACAACAACGGCAACACATGACTTGTTGTCGCATCTTCTTGAATACACTCTGGCATGATCGCTTGATCATCCAGCAATATATTTGCCAAGCCCACACAACGCGTGCCAACCAAACGACGTGCCAACCAAACCGTTAACGCACTATTACGATAGACCAATACAGTCGGCACCTGCCACAACGCCAATTCCAATGTTGCCGTACCAGAAACAGCCACCGCAGCATCAGCGCGCATGGCATAACCATCAGCCAGACGATCAACCACGGCAACACCAACATCCAGCAAGGGACGCAACTGCTCATCACTGATACCTGGGGCGCGGCAACAAACATATTGCACCTCGGGCTGTTGCTGGCGTACGGTTTGTACAATCTCAGCAAGCAATGGCGCGTGTCGTTGCAACTCGCTATTGCGGCTGCCTGGCAACAAAGCCAACACAGGGGCATCGGCACGTAATCCAGCATGTTGGCACAGTTGCTGCCGCGTCCAACCATCATGAAGACAAGCATAAGCACTGGGGTTGCCAACGTATTGCGCATCAATCCCATGCGGAGCAAACCATTGCCGTTCAAAAGGGAGAATGCTTGCCAAGCGGTCTTGCGCTTGTTGCAGACGTGGAATGCGCCACCGTCCCCAAGCCCATAGTTTGGGCGCGATATAATACAACACAGGAACGCCAGCAGCACGCAAACGCCGACCCAAACGCATATTAAAACCTGGGAAGTCAATTAAAATCACCACATCGGGTTGCGCTTCTTTCACCCATTGCAATATGGATGCTGCGACCCGCCGAATACGTGGCAAAGCACGAATTACATCGCTGATCCCCATAACATTGAGCGATTCCATAGCAGCAACTTCTTCACATCCTGCTGCCCGCATGGCTGAACCTGCAACTGCGGAAATATGTATATGGGGATTTTGTTGACGCAGTGCGTGAATAACTGCCGAGCCGTGCATATCCCCCGATGGTTCACCAACGCATATCAATACATGTTGGGATGGTTTATTGGCGGTCAATCGACATTGCAACCATAGATAGAAATCCGCCACTGTCGCGCCAATTCAGCAAGCTTATGACGTTCAATCAATAGCGTTGTACCTGCCTGGATAGCAAGCGCAACACAGCCATGCTCATGCATGGTGCGCAAGGTGTCGGGCCCAATAGCTGGCACATCAAAACGTAGATCTTGTTGTGGTTTTGCCACTTTAACCACCACCGCTTTGCCATTACCCAAAGTACCACCGCGTTGAATCGCCTCATCGGTACCTTCAATCGCCTCAACAGCGAGTACCGCGCCTTGCTGGACAACGACTGTTTGACCAATATCCAAGGCAGCAATACCACGCGCTTGGGTGCTACCAAAGGACATATCTTGCAACACTGATTTGCTGGCTTTAGGGCCAAAGAGATGCCCCTCTCCCGCCAACATATCGCCAGCCAACGCCACTTGTGAACGCAAATGAATACCACCTTCGGCAAGTAAACGCGTGATTTCTAGCATCAGCGTATCATCTTTGCGGTCGGGCAAGCGCAACAAAGCACCAAGGGCAACCAAATCGGGGCGAAAGTTACGAAACAGATGCAGCTTCCTCACCTTCCCTGCCATAATCACTTCACGCACGCCAGCCTTTTGCAAAGCTTTAATCATGCCGCCAATTTGACCAACATGCAGCCAACAGACGGAATCCGCTACAGCCTCTATATCAGGTGAAGTTTCCTCTTTGGCTGCCACCACATGAACGATATAACCACGCGCTTTTAATTGACCGATGACCTCCAGTGGAAACATGCCATAACCAGCAATCAAGCCAATGAATTTTTCTTCTTTGGGCTTATTCGCCGTTACCATGATCCCGCCGATGAGCTGTGACACCGCGTTTGGCTGTAGCAATAAAGTCAATCAAGTGTAGTGCTGCCGCATCGTCACCCGCCTGTTCACGCGCTTGCGCAATACGTTGTTGCAAATCACCCGTATTTTGCAACAAGGTACGATAGACCGCCTTGAGTACACGGATACTGTCACGCGAAAGACCATGACGTTTAAGCCCCACAAGGTTCAAGCCAGCCAAACCAGGGCGATAGCCACCAGCGGTGAGCGTGTAAGGCGGAATATCTTTTACAATACCGCTCATACCACCAATCATCGACATGCTGCCGATACGCAAAAATTGATGGACAGCAGACATACCACCAATAATTGCATCATCATCGACACTGACATGACCAGCCAACGTCGCACAGTTTGCCATAACGATACGGTTGCCAAGTAAACAGTCATGCGCGATATGCACATAAGCCATCAGTAAATTATGATCGCCAATACGGGTCAACATGCCGCCGCCCTCTGTACCTGGGTTAATGGTAACACTTTCCCGAATGGTATTGTCATCACCGATGATGACTTCAGAGGCTTCGCCGTGATATTTCAAATCTTGTGGCTCATGGCCAATGCTAGCAAAGGGAAAAATACGATTACGGCAACCGATGCGGGTATACCCAGCAACAGCAACATGAGAAATCAATTCGCTATGATCACCAATCACCACGTGTTCGCCAACGGTGCAAAAAGGACCAATGCGAACACCTTCACCCACCGTTGCACCAGCAGCAATCACCGCCGATGGGTGAATGTGTGTAGTCATTTTTCTTCCCTAGGCATCAAAGTTGCCATTAAGACACCAGAGCAAACCAATTTACCATCAACAAAGGCCTCACCTTTGAAACGCCACATATGACCACGCCGACGCAAACAAGTGAGTTCAAAAATCAGTTGATCGCCTGGACGCACTGGCTGACGGAAACGAACATCGTTAATCCCCGTAAAATAAACCAAGTATTCTTTATCTTTTGGTGCAGAATGAAAGGCTAAAATACCACCAGCTTGTGCCATTGCCTCAACAATCAACACCCCTGGCATCACAGGAGCATCAGGAAAATGCCCTGTAAAATGCGGTTCATTTACAGTAACATTTTTCAATGCCTTAATGGATACCTCAGGTTCATAGTCCAACACTTTATCCACTAATAAGAAGGGATAACGGTGGGGTAAATAACTTAAAATATCGTCAATTGATAATTCCATAATATTCCTTAGTTCGTTTGCTGATATTAACGGGCATGGAGTTTATTGGTGGCATTACACAACCAATATAAACCAGCAAAGACAAGATTACTGTTTTTTGAAAAGCTCTGGCAATCGGTTAACCATGGCGATGCCTTTGAGCCACATACGGTGCGGTACTGCTGGTGTACCACCATAGACACCACCAGCTTCTAAATTGCCAATCACGCCACTTTGCCCAGCAATCTTACAACCATCACCAACGGTTAAATGCCCAGCAACTGCCGATTGACCACCCAACTGGCAACCACGTCCAATGGTAACAGAACCAGCGATTGCAACCTGACTAACAATCACGGTTTTTGTCCCGATTTCAGCATTGTGACCAATTTGCACCAAGTTATCGATCTTCACATCGTCATGAATCACTGTGTCTTCCAATGCACCACGGTCGATACAACTATTGGCACCAACTTCAACATCATCATGGAGGTAAACCGTGCCTGTTTGCGGGATTTTAACATGAGCAGTACCACTCCAAGCATAGCCAAAGCCATCGGAGCCAATAACCGCGCCAGCGTGTAAAATAACACGTTTACCCAAATGACAACCATCAGCAATGACGACGCGTGGATGAATCAGACAATCCTCTTCCAAGGTGCAACCGTCACCAATCACAACGCCCGCACCAATACGGCAGCCTTTAGCAATACGCGAACCACGACCAATCACAGCATGGGCGGCAATATCTACGTCATCAGCGACAAAAGCTTCGGGGTGAATCACGGCTGAAGGGTGGTGTTCCCCTACGGCAATCGCTTGGGGATGAAAAAAGCGTTGAACCATAGCAAAAGCGAGGTAGGGATCAGAACAAGCAATCAAGCTTGCTTGGCAACTGATCTTACCCGCCTGCCAAGCTTTATACGTAGCTTGATCGACCAAAACCGCCGCTGCTTGGGTGGATTCTAAAGCAGAACGATAACGCTTATTGGCTAAAAAGGAGATGTGCTCCGCCGTTGCAGTAGCCAAGGTCGTCACACCTCGTACCATGCGCTTATCATCATCAACCGCATGCGTGCACTGAATCAGGTCAAGTAATTGCCGAATCGGCACACCAGTTGCTGTCATTGTTTACTTGGCTTGGTCTAAAATTTCAGTAATTTTTGCCGTTACATCATATTTAGGGTCAGAATAAAAGGCTGCCGACTTTTGCATCAAGAAGTCATAATGGTTATCTTTGCCATACTGTTTAACAATAGCATAGAAGTTCATCAAAATACCTTCATCAAGGGCGTTCTTTTTGCTTAACAGCTCTTCTTGTGCATCCTGTTGCTTACGGGTAAAATCTTTCCGCAACTCTTTAAGTTCAGCCTGTTTCTTATTTAAGCGTTCTGGCGACATCGCCATGGATTGCCCCATGATATCACTTTCTGCTTGGTCAATCAGCTTACGCAATGCCGCAAGTTCGGCACCTTTCTTTTCTTTAAGCTGCTGCAAACGCGCAAACCCATTTTGATACCGTTTGGTATTTTCAATGGCTGCCTTAAGGTCAACAGAGCCAATCTTCATTTCAGCAGCATGCAGTGATGGTGCAGTCCATACCGTAACAGACATCGTGCAAGCCAAGGCGCAAGCCGCTAACAAGGTTTTTTTCAACATAGAGTCTCCATTCAAAAACTGCCGTTATATTACGAACACTTTTTTTCATTTCAAGGCGTGCGTATCACCCCCTCATTCAGACCAAGGGAATTGCGCATTGTTTAAGTAGGTGAGCATAATTATTTTAACATTTTATCGCAGGATATTTTGTGATATTCAAGGTACAAAAATGAGCGTATAGCACCGCTATATAACGATTTTTGTAACGCGGAAGATCGCGAAATAAACAAGAAGGAAATGTTAAAATATTTTGGTTACCTACTTAACATGGTAGTGGGTGAGCCACACAATAAACGGGCAGAACGTCATGCCCGTTAAACAATCACAACATTAAAACGATGATCCCAAACCAAATTCAAAGGTACGTGTGAAGTCGCCTGGCTGAATACGCGCAGCTTTACCCCACGTAAGCGTCACAGGTCCTACAGGCGAAGCCCATTCCAAACCGAAACCATAAGAGGCGCGAATCTTAGTTGCAGAAAATCGCTCTGCTACATTCAGGTTTAAACCCGCTACTGTACCTTGCGCTGTACCCCACACTGTTCCCGCATCACTAAACAAGGCACCACGAAAACCAGATGACTCCATGTAAGGAATCGGGAAAAACAAGTCAATCGAAGCCGTAGCTTGGCGATCACCACCAACAGGGTCATTCGGTGCCGCAGGGTCACGCAAAGAAACACCATAATAATCATAGCCACGCAAACTACCCACGCCACCCAAAGAATAGCGGCGATAAATCGGTGTGCGTTTACCAGCATAGCCTACAATAGCACGACCTCCGATTTTTGTACGCAGGGTAAAGGTATCATTCAGAGGGAAGTACGCGCCCAAAGAAAGTGCCGATTCCACAAAACGGTTCGCGCCACCGACACCTGCAACGCCAAGATTCAAACTATGCACATAGCCCGATGTCGTACCAACCACACGGTCACGACTATCCCAAGACAGGCTTTGTGTTAACTCACCCGTTGTTTGCACACCGCTTTGAGAGCGTAACACCAACGAGGCAGTGGCAGGAATATTGGTAAGGTTCGCTCGTAAATAATCATAACCAATATTATAGCGCGCATGCTCAGAGAGCGGGAAGCTGAAATTAAAGCCGCCACCGATATTGTTTTGCTTATACTGGGTAATCGCCTGCAACTGCGTTTGTGTTTTATTGATCCGCAGGGTTGCGCCAATGTCACGATTAAGGAAATAAGGGTCGGTAATACTGGCATCAATATTCTGCGTTTTCGCCCCAGCATCCATGGTTAAATTGGTATTGTAACCCTTACCGAGGAAGTTTTTCTCCGACACTTTCAAACGCAGCAACACCTTTTCAAGTTGCGAAAAGCCAGCACCGACAATCAAAGAACCTGTACGATCCTCTTCCACCTTGACGTTCAGATTCACCTTGTCATCTTTATCTGTAGCGGGCATAGAAACACGCACGTCTTTGAATAGCTGCGAACGATTTAAACGTTCCTTACTTAAACGCATCCCCGTTGCCGAAAAGCGCGCGCTTTCATCCAAACGCATTTCACGACGGATGACCTCATCATTGGTTTTCTGATTACCACTGATTTCGATGCGCTGAATATAAACTTCGCGTCCTTTACGAATATCAAACGTAATCGCCACCTCTTGATTCTCCAAATCGCGCTTAAACAAAGGGGTAACCGTCGCAAAGGCAAAGCCTTCGTTACCAACCACCTCGGTCAGGCTTTGAATGCTTTCACGCAATAACGACAGGGAGTAGGTTTCACCTGCATGAATGGTCAACGCCTTTTCCAACGCCGCTTGATTCGGCACAATATCACCGTGGAAATCAATGGCATTCACAGTATAAACAGGCCCTTCATGCAGATTAAAGGTAAGCTGAAAAGCCTCTTTACCTGGCGCCAGAGATAATTGCGCTGAATTCACCTTAGCATCAAGGTAACCATGATCTTGATAGTACTGGGTCAAAATCTGAATATCGTCACCAAAACGTTTGTTATCAACAATATCACGATCCGAGAACCAGCTCATCAAATTCGTTTCTCGGGTGCGAATTTGACCGCGCAAATGCTTGTCATCAAAGGCTGTATTGCCAACAAAGCGCACCTGCTGCACATGGGTTTTTTGCCCTTCTGTTAGATCCAAGACGATATCGATGCGACCATCATCCAGCAGTGTCTTTTTCACTGCAATATCCAACTGATAATAACCATCTTTCATATACAGTTTGCGAATCGTATTAAGATCCACACGCAAAGCAGAGTCGCTAAAAATCAAACCCTTCTTCATTTTAAGGCGTTTTTTCAGGTCTTTATCAGTCACGGCACTATTGCCTTCGATCTTAAAGCTCGCCACCAAAGGGTTTTCAGTCACGTAAAGGTCGAGCGTAAGCGCATCCCCTTTCACCGTACCTTCTGCCCGAATGTCTGAAAAATAGCCTGCCTTATAGAGGCGACGAATATCCTTACTCAATGCCTTTCGACTAAACACCTTGCCTGGGCGACTATCCATCTCTGCCTGAATAGCACCATCTTCAATAAATTTATTACCGTGAAATACTACATCTGCAATGGTGTATGATGCGGCATTAGCAGGAATACTCCCCAGCATGACCAGCGCACACAACAGCCACCCGCAGTAAGCGCGTAATTGATCTTTCATCCCTGTAAAAACCTCGCAATATCATTATAAAAAGCAAAAATCATCAATGCTGCAATCAGCAGCACGCCCACCAACTGCGTTTTTTCCATGGTTTCTGGCGACAAGGGGCGACCACGCACCGCCTCTAAACCCAAATAAGTCAAATGACCACCATCAAGAATCGGCACAGGTAGTAAATTCAACACCCCGAGGTTGACTGAAATCAGTGCTAAAAACAGCAAATAAGGAATAACACCATATTCCACCGTCTGACCAGCCATTTGTGCAATCGCAATCGGACCACCCAAATTTGATGGTGAAATGGTATTAACCACCATTTTACCAAGCACCTCTAAGGTCATAGAAGTCATCTCCCACGTGCGCGTAAAGCCGTACGCTACACCTTCTAAGACACCCATACGGTACTGAACTGGTTTCTGAACACTGCGCGCATTAAGCACCACGCCCATACGTCCCAATCCTGTTTCACTATCAGCTTGTGGCGTAATCTGCACATTCATTTGCAAATCACCACGCAATACACCCATGGTTACCGCTGTACCCGCATGCTGTTGCACATAATGAATCAAACTACGGACATCATCGACCACTTCATGGTCAAGACGCACAATTTCGTCACCATCCTTCAAACCACCACGGTCGGCAGGTGAGTCCTTCACCACCGACGCAGCAAACACGCGCTGACCTGCACTAAAGCCAAGCAATGATTCACTGATATTTGTCAACAAGGCATCTTGCTTGGGCAAAGGCAATAGCATACGCACCTGCACATCGCGTTCATCGCGTTGCAGCTGAAGCAGGACTTCTTTACCCACAGATTTCTTCATCGCCTCTTCAACATGCTGCCAAGCGTGAACAGGCTCACCATTCACCGCAGTAATAACATCACCAATCCGCACATCCGCACGTTCAGCCAATGAATCCACGTTGATGTGCCCCACGATAGGAGGAATAACCTGCTGACCACTCCAACCAATCACCATATACAGGAAAATAGCAAACACAAAATTAAACAATGGCCCTGCTACAGCAACGGCAGCTCGTTTCCATACAGGCTGGACATGAAAGGCGCGTGCCAAATCCGCAGGATTCAAGGCTGTGGTCGCCTCTTCTTTTTGTTCCCCTGGGTTTTCCCCCAGCATTTTGACGTAACCACCAAGCGGAATGGCAGCAAGGATATACTCAACCTCACCATCACGGCTACGCCAAGAAAACAAGGAAGGACCAAAGCCAACAGAGAACTTCTCCACCTTGATACCTAATTTACGCGCTACAATGAAATGTCCAAACTCATGAATGGCAATCAGTAGCGCAATAGCGACGATAAAAGCCACTGCATCCGTTAAAAATTCAATCATCTGCGTATAAGCTCCTCAGCAGTCTGGCGCGTGTGCTGATCCAACTGCCAAATATCGTCCAAGCTTGCCACAGGCGTACTGGGCATCGCAGCCAAGGTTTGTTCGACTAAAGCAACAATCGCCATAAAACCAATCCGCCGTTGTCGGAAGGCTTCGTTAGCCACCTCATTGGCTGCATTCATGATGACAGCCAAACTATCATCACCGCGCATCACCTGCTGCACCAAAGCCATGGCGGGGAAGCGTGCTGTATCAACGGCAAAAAATTCTAACGCTTGTTGCTGCGCCAGCTCAAGCCAAGGAATCCCAGAAGACAAACGTGAGCCTGCTTGCAGGGCATAAGCAATCGGCGAACGCATATCAGGCATCGCCATCTGCGCCAAAACCGAACCATCTTGATACTCCACCATGGCATGCACAATGCTTTGTGGATGAATAATCGCTTCCAGCGTTTCAGGTGCGGCATCAAATAGCCAGCGCGCTTCAATCAATTCCAACGCTTTATTCATCATGGTGGCAGAATCAACACTGATTTTTGCCCCCATATCCCAATTAGGATGAGCAACTGCCTCTTCGGGAGTCACATCCTGTAAAGATTCAGGGCTACGTTGACGGAAAGGGCCACCTGAAGCAGTGAGGATGATACGACGCACAGAGCCACGATCATGACCATGCAATGCCTGATGCACGGCAGCATGCTCCGAATCAACAGGCACAATGGTTGCACCACAAGCCTCAGCGGTACGCATAAACAAACGCCCCGCCGTGACCAAGCACTCTTTATTGGCAAGACACACCCGTTTACCTGCTTGCACAGCCGCCAAAGTCGCTGGCACACCTGCTGCGCCAACCATCGCTGCTACCACCGTATCACTGCGCGAATCCCCCGCAGCTTCGGTAGCCGCTTCCATACCACTGGCAATGATGACATCACTAGCAGGGTGACGCTTACGCAAATCATCGGCGGCTTGTTCATCAGTCAACACCACACAACGTGGATGAAGCTGCGCCATCAAGCGCGACATCTCTGCCACATTGCGATGTGCTACCAAGGTATCCACCGCAAAAGCATCAGGGTGTTGCATGATCACATCGGCGGTACTCAGCCCAATAGAACCTGTTGCCCCAAGTATGCATAATCGTTTCATACGCCTAACCACCACGGTGACACCAAGGCAACCATAGGAATTGCGGGTAATAACGCATCGATACGATCTAAAATACCACCATGACCTGGTAAAATACTGCCGCTATCTTTCACCCCAATGGTACGTTTGAGTGCCGACTCATTCAGATCACCCAATACTGCACAGGCAACCAACAACACCGCCAACGATGCCGATTGCCACCATGTTGCATCCAAGCCCCATGTCCAAAGGCTCGCTGCGGCCAACACACCCAACACCAAACCACCTGCCACGCCCTCAATCGTTTTACCAGGGCTGACGGCAGGACACAACTTGTGTTTACCAAAGCGTTTACCTGTAAAATAGGCGGCAATATCTGCGCCCCACACCCCAGCACAACTACCAGCCAACAACCATAAACCGTCGATACGACTGTGCATGTCAGCCATAGCCCAGCCAAACAACAGCAACCACACCATCATCCATTGCAACCATGCTAAACGCGTCAGCATCGCAGGAAGATTAGCAGGATCACGCACACTAAAAATGGTACAAAACGACCAACCAAGGGCAAGCCATAATAATACAGCAGGCAAAGGAAGCGCAACAAGCAACGCAGCCCATGCCACGACGCCAATAGCGACAAAGGCAAGCGAGCGTGCATAGCCCAATAACTGTAATAATTCATACGAAGCAAGCAAGCCCAAGGCAACGAGCAGCAAGACGAACAAAGGTTCAGGTACCACAAACAACCACGTCAAAGCAAAAAGAAATAGCCCTGAGCCCGTGATAATGCGTTTTTTTAATTCACTCATGTGTAGCAGTTGACTCCGCGTTTAATTGTTCTGATATAAGACCAAAGCGGCGTTCACGACATTGGTAGCCAGCTAATGCCTGATGAAAAGCCTCGCGGTTATAATCAGGCCAAAACTCGGGGCTAAAATAGAGCTCGGCATAGGCCGCATCCCATAGGTGAAAGTTAGAAATACGGTATTCACCGCCAGTACGAATCAACAGATCAACGGGGAGCAGCTCGTCGCGCCATAGCAACTGGCGGAAATCAGCAGGAGTCATGCTATCCAGCGCAGCTTCGGAGAGTTCCCCTGCATGGTAGCTGTGTGCCAAACGGCGCGCACCAGCAAGAATCTCTTGCTGACCACCGTAATTCAAACACAATACCAACTCAATGCGTTCACCCTGAGCTGTGGCACGAAGCGCGTGCTGCACTGCTTGATGTGCTAAACGCGGCAGTGCCGAAATATCGCCCAAGACACGTAAACGCACGCCTTCTTTCTTCATCGCGGGGACTTGCATGGTAAGCATGGTTGCCAACAGCGTCATTAAGCCCGTTACTTCATCGTGCGGGCGTTCCCAATTCTCGGTAGAGAAAGCATACAAAGAGATTTGCTGCACACCTGCATCAGCAGCCCAACGAACCACATCTTGCGCCACATCTGCACCACGGCGATGCCCTTCCAAACGCGGCAAACCTCGCGATTTAGCCCAACGCCCATTACCATCCATAATAATGGCAACATGCTTAGGGACGGCAGGGGAAAGGTTAGCGGTCAAGATCTTTCATGGTTGTTTGGTGTTCATCCATACCTTAGATGGTAAGAATATCGTCTTCTTTATGCTGTAAAACTTCGTCGATTTCAGCGATAAAACGATCGGTTACTTTCTGAATGGCTGTTTGACGCTGTTTCACTTCGTCTTCAGACAAACCTTCATCTTTCACTTCAGCTTTCGCCTTATCATTGGCATCACGACGAATGTTACGGATAGAAATACGCGCTTGCTCTGCCATTTGACGTGCTTGCTTCACCAAGTCACGACGACGCTCTTCATTAAGTTCAGGCATCATAAGGCGAATCACTGTACCATCGTTACTGGGGTTCAAACCCAAATCAGAAGCAAGAATCGCCTTTTCAATCGCCCCCAACAATGTTTTTTCCCATGGCGTAATCACCAACATACGCGCTTCAGGCACACTGATATTACCCACCTGAGAAAGCGGAACATCAGAGCCGTAATAGGACACACGAACATGATCCAGCAAAGCCGCATTGGCGCGCCCTGTACGAATAGTTGCTAATTCAGTGCGTAAAGCCTGTACGCTTTTTGCCATCCGAGATTCAAGTTCTTTGCTCATTCTATTACTCCTGATTGTTTGCTAAAGGTCTTAGATGATTATTCTTGCACCAAGGTGCCAACGCTGCGATCACCACATACGACCTTCATCATCTGCCCTTCTTGGGTAACATCAAACACCACAATCGGCATCTTATTGTCACGGCAGAGAGACAAAGCCGTAGCATCCATCACGCCGAGTTGTTTACTCAACGCCTCGGTAAAGGTGAGCTCTTGGTAACGTTCAGCAGTGGCATCTTTTTTCGGGTCGGCAGAATACACGCCATCAACCTTAGTGCCTTTGAGTACCACATCAGCGTGAATTTCCATCGCTCGCAGGCTGGCCGCAGTGTCGGTGGTAAAATAAGGATTACCCGTACCCGCAGCAAATACCACAATGCGGTCTTTTTCTAAATGACGCACCACACGGCGACGAATATAAGGCTCAGCAACCTCTTTAATATGCAGCGCAGAAACCATGCGCACGGCCACACCCTGCTGCTCAATGGCATCTTGCAGTGCAATGGCATTCATCACTGTGGCTAACATCCCCATATAGTCCGCACTGGTGCGTTCCATACCTGCTGCCGCGCCGCTCATACCACGAAAAATATTGCCACCACCGATCACAATCGCCAACTCGACACCACTACGGTGCAGGGCAATCAGCTCAGATGACAAACGTTGAATGGTTTCTTGGTTAATACCATAAGCAGTGTCGCCCATCAGGACTTCACCAGAAAGTTTTAACAAGACGCGACGGTAAGCAGGTGCTGGGGATGTAGCCAAATCAGTCATGGTTCAATCAGCCGCCTTTTACTTGGGCAGCAACTTCTGCAGCAAAGTCAGACTCTACCTTTTCAATGCCTTCACCCAAAGCGAAACGCACTACGCTGATGATGCTGGCATTGGCATCTGCCTGCTTCAAAGCATCGGCAACTTTAAGGTCAGAGTTAACCACAAAATCCTGCTCTAACAAGCAGCTTTCAGCATAAAACTTATTCAACTGACCGCCAATAATTTTATCCACAATCGCAGCGGGTTTACCACTGGCAATGGCGCGTTCACTCAGCACTGCTTTTTCACGTTCAACCGCATCAGCAGGCATATCGTCACGTGAAACACACAAAGGATTCACTGCTGCAACATGCATCGCGATACCACGCGCTACTTCACGAACCGCATCGCTTGCTTCACCCTTGATGTTTACCACCACGCCAATGCGACCGCCACCATGAATGTATGATGCAACCACATCACTTTCAACGCGGGCGAAACGGCGAATATTCATATTTTCACCAATCGTTGCGATGCGCTGAGACAATGCTTCAGCAACGGTGTTATCAGCATCGAAGCTTAATGCCAACAAAGCATCAACGTCTGCAGGTGCTTGTTCCAAAGCAATTGCACCCACTTCAGCAACGAATGCGTTAAACTGGTCATTTTTACTTACAAAGTCTGTTTCTGCATTCACTTCTAACAACAAAGCAGCAGTGTCATTGGTATACGCTGTAACAGTACCTTCAGCGGCTACACGCCCTGATTTTTTAGATGCAGCAGACAGTCCTTTTTTGCGCAGGTAATCAACCGCAGCATCCATATCACCATCAACCGAAGTCAGTGCTTTTTTGCAATCCATCATGCCAGCACCGCTTAATTCGCGTAATTTTTTTACATCAGCAGCCGTAATCGTGGCCATGTTTTCCCCCTACTCGAATGGAGCAGTAATGATTTAATAAGCATTCATAATGCGCTACGGCAACAGCGTGAATACATCAAATGCCAGCCAGTAGCTTATCATACTTATGTTACAAAATAATTCAGCTTAGCTCGCCGAACAAACCAGCAAGCCAAGAGAGGAACATCCCAAACAAGCGCAACGCCGTTCGGGATGTTCAATGGTTACATCATGCAGCAATCAATGCCACATGTAGGCATTACTTTTCAGCAGCCGCTTCGCCTACAGGTTCTGCAGCTTCAGCTTCTTGGCTTTCTTCTACAACTTCACCCATCGCTTCCACGAAATCAGCACCATCTTCAGCATTTTCCAGATTCCAGCTTTCAACACCTTCAAGCACCGCTGTTGCAGTCTTGTTGCAGAACAAACGAACGGCGCGAATCGCATCGTCATTACCTGGGATGATATAGTCAATATCGCTAGGGTTGCAGTTACTATCCACAACAGCAACGACTGGGATGCCGAGTTTTTTCGCTTCAGCAATAGCCAATTCTTCTTTCTTTACATCAATAACAAACAAGCAGTCAGGCAAGTGCAGCATATCTTTAATGCCGCCCAAAGAACGCTCCAATTTATCCAAAGAACGTTGCATATCCAACGCTTCTTTCTTGGTCATCAGATCAAACACGCCTTCTTCTTTTTGACGCTGTAGGTCTTTCATTTTACGCACAGATTGCTGCACGGTGGTGAAGTTGGTCAACATACCGCCCAACCAACGGTGGTTGACATAGAACTGACCAGCGCGAGAAGCTTCTTCACGAATAGCCTCAGCAGCTTGACGCTTGGTACCCACAAACAAAATACGACCGCCAGCAGCAGCCAATTCACGGGTAAAAGAAAATGCTTCGTTTGCCATACGCAATGTTTTTTGCAAATCGATGATATGAATGCCGTTACGTTGACCGAAAATGTAAGGCTTCATCTTAGGGTTCCAGCGACGAGTCTGGTGACCGAAATGTACACCTGCTTCAAGCAGTTGTTTCATAGTATAATTATTGGACATGGATTCTCCAGTTTGTTGTGTGTGAGATAGAAAAAACACTCCCCATCCCACCATGCAGGTTCATTGTTTACCCACACAGGCTTTCGCCTTACCTCCGCCGCTATGACCCTAAAAGGGCACAACCTGAAATCAGCGACGTGCGAAGTGGCGCGCTTTCTAGCAACTTCGGCGTTTTTTGCAAGCTTAGCAAAACGCCCCCACCACTTATTAACTGATATTACGCAAAGCATGAAACTGTAAACCACAATATGAAGGATGCCGCATTTCACGTGCGGAATGAAATATCCTATCGTAGGGTGGATAAGCGCAGCGCAGCCACCTAACGTCGAAGAACCCTCCACTTTTGATTCACGAATACCGTCAACCCTCCATCTCCCAAGGTATTGAGAGAATCCGATGCCATAGCGCACTCATTGATGTTATTCACACTGCCCGTAAGGCGGTGATGGGGTCGAGTTTGGCTGCTTTGTGGGCTGGGTATAAGCCAAAGATAATGCCAATAAGCGTGGACACCCCTACCCCCACAAAAATAGCGAATGTGGAAACAAAAAACGTAAGCTCTTGTGCTTGGGCGTAACCATAAGCCGCTGCCACGCCCAAGGCTGTTCCTATCGCACCACCAAGCAAAGAGAGCATGACCGCTTCGATAAAGAACTGCCAACGAATGTCCGCCTGACGTGCACCAATGGCTCGTAAAATACCAATTTCCTGCTTGCGCTCTGTCACCGATGTAAGCATCACGTTCATAATGCCCACGCCCGCCACCAACATGGCAATCGCACCAATCACCGCAAGCAACAGCGTTTGCATATTGGCCTGTTTCTGTTTGCGTTCAATCAATGCTTTGTTAAAAAAGACCTCCACATTCAAACCGCTCACCCGCTTGGCAAAATACTGCTCAATTGCTACTGCTGTTTTCTCTGCATCTGCCCCATCTGCCAGCTTGGCATCCACCAGTTGAATCGTACGCCCATTACGCAATTGCGGCATATTGCTGACATGGGTGTAAGCTGTTTCACGAATAGGATTGCTGCTATTACCAGGTAATGTGGCATCTTCCGCTAAGATGCCAACAATATGGTATTCTTGATCTCTCAGCATGATAGGCATACCGATGATGTTTTCTTTATATGTGCGAAAGCCCTTTTTATGTAAAAAATCGCCACTGAGGACCACCGTATGCTGGTGCGCATCAAGGTCGGAGATGAAGCGCCCCTGTTGCATTTTGATGCCAGTAAGCTGGCGGTAATTTTGTGTTATGCCGGTAAAATAGCAATCGCCTAATGTGCCGTTAAAATCAAACCTCGCGTAGTTCATCGCCCTTGGTACAGCCATAGTAATACTGTGCAGGTGTTCAGGTAGTGCTTCTACCAAGTCTGCTGTCATCGCAGGTTTTTTTTGATTACGGTCATTCTCACTTCTTGGCTCACTTTTATGGCTAATACCTAGCAAATCACTGCCTAGAGCTTTGTACTGGCTCATCGTTTCTTCGCCATACATCAAGCCAACGGATAACATGGCAATGACCGAAGCAATGCCAATACTCATCCCCAAGAGAGCCAACAGCGTACGCTGTTTGGCTGCGTAAAGGCTGTTTGCTGCGGTTTTGATGTGACGAATCAGCATCATGACAAATAACCATCATCCATGATTAAACGACGACTGCATTGCGCTGCCACTTCAGGATCATGGGTAATCATCACCATGGTGACAGCCTCTTGTTGATTCAGGTGATGGAATAATTGCATAATATCTTCGCTCATTTCGCGATCCAATGCACCTGTCGGTTCATCTGCCAGCAACAGCGTGGGCGAACCGACCAGCGCACGCGCAATGGCAATACGTTGCTGCTGACCACCCGATAATTCATTGGGGTGATGATGGGCGCGATCTGCCATACCAACTTTTTCCAGCACGGTCAGTGCACGTTCACGCATGTTCGCCTGGGTCATGCTATGATGGCGATAGATCAATGGTTGCATAACATTATCCACGGCGGTTAAACGCTGTAACAAATGGAACGATTGAAACACAAAACCAATATTTTCATTACGCAAAGCAGCCAACGCATCATCGTCATCATGGCGAACGTCCTCACCTGCCAATTGGTACGAACCCTGATCATGGCGATCCAACAAACCAATGATATTCATCAAGGTGCTTTTGCCACTGCCAGATGCACCTGTAATCGCCACCATCTCACCTGCTTGCACACAAAGGTTGATGCCTTTGAGGATATGCAAAGGCTTGCCTGCCATCATGTAACTTTTATGAACGTCATGCATACTCAGTAATGGCATGTTAAATATCTGGCATCACAATGCGGTCGCCCACTTTAAGCCCCTCTAATACCTCAATGTCATGCAGTGTTGTCGTACCAGTAGTCAATGTCACCTCATGAGCCTCGCCCGCAGCATCCAAGCGACTGACGTGAGGTTTACCGTTGCTCATGGAAACGGCATCAATCGGTATCATCAATGCTTGGTATGGTGGCGATAATTCAACATCTACCAAGACTCCCATACCCATGCGAACACTATCGCGTTCAGCAGTCGTAAGTGTGGGAATAATCAGACTGACCGCATACCGTGCCTTATTACCACCACGTGAGGATTGCCCGAGCGGTTCGCGGGAGACACTGTCGGTGTAGGCATCAAGCACCATATCGGGTAATACCGATGAGGTAATCGTCGCTTTTAGCCCCGTTTTAAGCTTGATAATCGTGTTATCATCAACCGATAAATCAGCGCGTAGCTTGCTGATGTTAGCGATCTGAAACATGGTTTCCCCTTCACCTAAGTGGCGACCAATTTTAATCGGCTGTTGCCGTGAACCATCACGCTTCGTCCCTCCAGCTAGCATCATCACACCATCAATCGTTGCATAAACATCTGCCTTGGTATATTTATGTTGCAAGCTAATTAAATCATTGTGCGCAGCATCAAGCTTCAATTGTTGCATTGCAATACTATGCTTACTGCCTTTGGCCAAGGTCTCTTGCAACGTCTCTTGTAACTCTTGCAGGTCTGCTTGAGCATTTTTGACCGCTTGTTCACTATCTTCTAGCTGCGACTGGGCAATCACCTCTTGTTGATAAAGCAGACGATTTTCATTCCGTGCGCGTTTGAATTTTTTCAATGCTTGTTGCTGCTTAAAAATCTGCCTTCGCGCTTTACGCACCTCGCTGCTGCTTGACCACGATTTAAGGCTGTTCATTTCATCCAGAGCCTGTTTATAAGCAAATTTTGCTTGTATCAACTGGCTATTAAACGATGCGTCAGGCTGTATATGAAAGAGTAACTGACCCTTTTTGACGGCATCACCATAACGCACATTCATGCTACTCACCGTACCAGAAAGTGGACTACTGATTTCAACGCTTGCCAATGGTCGGATCCTCCCAGGCAATGTAATATTATTCTTGAGCAATTGACTCGCCACGGTATGAATACGCTCAGGCGGTATAGCAGCATGTACTTCATCAGAACTGCTTATACTTTGCCACCAAGCGTATACAGGTTGCCAAGAAAAACCGATGATAATCGATGCCATCATAACCAACGCAGCATTGCGCCAACGCTGTGCACGTCGCTGTAATATGATCAAGTCATGCTCTGTTACTTTAGTCATCGGCAACTCCGTCATGTTCAGCGATATTGATATGCCACTGGCGCAGTGTGGTTCCCAACAGTTGATGCAAACTGGTGAGCGCGTTCAAATAATTCATCTTAGCACTGACCTCGCCATTTTCAGCCTGCACCAAAGCATCTTGAGCTAAAATCAGGTCGTAGTTAGAAGAGATCCCCATATCCACCTTGACCGTCTCCCCTTGCAATTGCTTACGTGAAAGTTCCGTTACGCGCTTGGCAAGGGCAATGGTTTCCCACGTTAGATTGACGTTACGCATACTGGTTTGAACATCAACATCCAGTTGCTTCTCGGTATCTTGCCACGCCAACTCCGCCGTTTCACGGGCAATACGCGCTGAAATATAAGCCTGCTCTCGCGTCAAATCACCCAATGGCACACTCAGCGTTACACCAACACTGTAATTCCCCTGCCGCCGTTGCCCCAACTGCTGCTGTGTTTGCTGCCACTGCGAACCAGTTGCGGTGACACTGTAAGCCGCCGTAATACTGGCATCCCACAACTGTTGATCTTCAGCCTGTTGCAAGCGCGTCGCTTGATTAGCAAGGTTGATCGTGCCCTGAATATAAGCGGGTTGATATTGACGTGCCAACTGCTGCAGTGCTTCGAGTTTTAAAGGTTCACGCTCCACATCAAGCTCAAGCACAGGTTGAATACGCATCTGCCGATCCACATTCATCAAGCTCAACAGCCTGACCCGTTGATCTTCGACGCTGTTTTGTTGCTGGCGGTAACTCAATGCACGGCTTGCCAGATCATTTTCCAGCTGAATCACCTTATTGGCTGCTACCCGCCCCATTTTCACCAATGCTTTTTGACGCTCTAAATTTTTTCGTGAACGTTCAATGGATTGCCCCGTAATCGCCAACTGCTGTTGCGCCAACACAAAACGACGGTAACTAAAAATAACGTTCGTAACCGTATTGATCAGCATGCTGCGTAAGGCTTGGATATTGCGCTGTTCGGCGCGCTGCGCCAAGGTTTGATTGATTTCGTTGAACGATAAACCAGCACCTTTGAGTAAGGGCTGGGTGAACGACACAGAAGCCGACGACTGCGAGCCTACGCCATTACCAGGACGGCTAAAGGTTTGTGACCATAACGCATTAAAATTACCGCCAGTCACCGTTTTTAGGCTAGCCGATGTTTGCGCCGAAGCACTGCTGCTATTGCCTGCCGGAGCAAAGGCATCATTCCCCGATACAGAAAACGTACCCACAGGTACAAACTCTCGACCTGCAACCCGCAGTGCGAACGCATCGACCTGCCGTTGCAAGTAAGCAGACTTCACCTGTGTGTTATGGCGCAACGTCAACGCAATCGCTTGCTCCAATGTTAATGCTTTGCCATCCTCTTCTGCCATACAACATGGGGAAAACAAAAGCATCGTTAAAAACAAGCAATAAGTCCCTATCACGCCGCTAATCTTCTGCACCATAATGACTCCTTGTTTTTGAGGTTTTCCATTAACAGAGGGGGTATTATCCGCAGATGCACGCAGATTAACGCAGATGATGAAAGAGCTTTTATGCCGATAATCTGTATGGCTACCGCATTGTCTCCATCATAACAACGGCTTCCCTTTTAAGACTGGGACGCACATACACTACAAGACCATCATGTATGGTTGGGTTGAGGCACGAAACCCAACTTTAAAACAACCATAAGCTATTTAGTATAGGCATGCTCTTTTGTTGGGTTTCGTACCTCAACCCAACCTACGATGTCACACATATCCCTATTGCTTTTGTCCCGCCTTAAACGGCAAGCAAGGGGGCGACAGTATTTGTGAATGTCAGGTTAAATGGGGGTAACCGAAAAGTTACCCCCACTACAACGCTTATTGTGCCGCTAACTGGCGCAGCACGTAATGCAAAATACCACCGTGACGGTAATACTCTGCCTCTTTCGGCGTGTCGATACGCACCGTGGCAGTGAAGCTAATGCTGCTGCCATCATCCGCTTGTGCTTGCACCGTTACTGTGTCGCAACGCTCCAAATCCAAGCCTTCGATGCTGTAAGACTCCTGCCCTGTCAGCCCCAAGGTTTCAGGTGTTTCCCCTGCTAAAAACTGCAATGGCAATACACCCATACCGACCAAGTTTGAACGGTGAATACGCTCATACGATTCTGCAATTACCACCGCGACACCCAACAAACATGGTCCTTTACCAGCCCAGTCACGCGATGAACCCGAACCATACTCTTTACCCGCGAGAATCATCGAAGGAACACCTGCCTCACGGTAACGCATCGCAGCATCGTAAATACTCATCAACGCACCCGTGCCCTGATGAATCGTCACCCCACCCTCAGTGCCTGGGGCAAGACGGTTACGCAAGCGAATATTGGCAAACGTACCGCGCATCATCACTTCATGATTACCACGACGTGAACCGTAGGAGTTAAAATCCTTCACTGCCACACCGTGTTCACGCAAGTATTGACCCGCTGGCGAATCTTCCTTAATCGCACCCGCTGGCGAGATATGGTCGGTGGTTACCGAATCGCCCAACATTGCCAGCACCCGTGCGCCACGAATCGCTTGCACAGGCTTAGGCTGCGCACCCATTCCTTCAAAGTAAGGAGGGTTCTGAATGTAGGTAGAATCCGCTTCCCAAGCAAAACGCTCGCCCTGTGGTGCCGCCAGTGCCTGCCAATGACTGTCGCCATCGAACACACCTTGGTAAGCGGTATCAAACTGAGCGCGAGTCACGCACTGCTGCACAGTATTTGCCACCTCTGATTGTGTAGGCCAAATATCTTTGAGGTACACAGGACCATTCGCGCCCTGCCCCAAAGGTTCGTTGAACAGATCAATGTTCATCGTACCAGCCAAAGCATAAGCAACCACCAACGGTGGACTAGCAAGGTAATTCATGCGCACTTCGGCATGAACGCGCCCTTCAAAGTTACGGTTGCCTGATAGCACAGAGCAAACCGACAAATCACCTTCAGCAATAGCCGCAGAAACGTCAGGATCCAATGGTCCAGAATTACCAATACAGGTAGTACAACCATAACCAACCACATGAAAACCCAAGGATTCCAGCGCGGGCATTAAACCTGCCTGATTTAAGTATTCGGTAACGGCTTTAGAGCCAGGACCTAACGATGTTTTCACCCAAGGTTGTACTTTAATACCCAAAGCAGCGGCTTTTTGCGCCACCAAACCTGCGGCAATCAACACCGATGGGTTGGATGTATTGGTGCACGAAGTAATCGCAGCAATCACCACTGCGCCATCTTCCATGCGTGCTGCTTCACCCTTGATGGTGCAATCCACGGCATGACTATCCAGCTTCGCTTCTGCTTTCACCGTTGCCAAGGCTTGAGTGAATGCAGGCTTCGATGCTTTTAGTGCAATACGATCCTGTGGGCGTTTAGGACCAGCCAACGATGCTTCCACGGTGGACATATCAAGCGACAAGGTTTCGCTATAAGTCGCGCTTTGGCTACCATCGCGGAACATACCTTGCGCCTTAGCGTAAGCTTCCACCAAAGGAACATCCGCTTCACGCCCTGTTAAACGCAAGTAATTCAGGGTTTCTTCATCAATGGGGAAGATACCGCAGGTCGCGCCATATTCAGGTGCCATATTGGCAATCGTCGCCCGATCCGCCAACGGCAGATGATCCAAACCTGCACCATAGAACTCAACAAATTTACCAACCACACCATGAGCGCGCAGCATCTCCACAATCGTCAACACCAAGTCGGTAGCGGTCGTGCCTTCAGGCAAGCTGCCCGTCAGCTCAAAACCAACCACACGAGGAATCAACATCGAAATCGGCTGACCCAACATTGCCGCTTCAGCTTCAATACCGCCCACGCCCCAGCCTAATACGCCCAAACCGTTGACCATCGTGGTGTGTGAATCAGTACCCACCAAGGTGTCAGGGTAAGCCACACCAGCGTCATCAACAAACACCGTACGCGCTAAGAACTCAAGGTTCACCTGATGCACAATACCTGTATCAGGCGGCACAACTTTGAAGTTATCAAACGCGCCTTGCCCCCATTTCAGGAAGTTATAACGCTCACGATTACGCGAGAACTCCAACTCAGCATTACGTGCAAAAGCATCGGCAGAACCTGCCACGTCCACCTGCACCGAATGGTCAATCACCAGTTCCGCAGGTGCTAACGGGTTAATGCTTTTAGCATCACCACCCAAAGCGACTACGGCATCGCGCATGGCTGCCAAATCAACCACCGCTGGCACGCCTGTAAAATCTTGCATCAACACACGCGCAGGCATGTAGGCGATCTCTTTACTCGGTTCAGCCTCGGCATCCCACTGTGCCACGGCGCGCACATCATCAGCCGTCACCGTCTGCCCATCTTCACGGCGCAGCATGTTTTCTAGCAATACTTTCATCGAAAACGGCAGGTGTGAGACATCGCCCACGGCATCCAGCCGATAATATTCAAATGACTTCCCGCCTGCCTGCAAATGACTGCGGGCATCAAAACTATTGTTCACGATGAAACTCCCAAGGGTAAAAACTCAACAGCGGACAGCACCACGCCACCCGCACAAAGACTGGCAACCATAATGATTTCAGCAATGAATGGAAGAGACCTGCACCATCGTGTTGTTTTAAACGAATCAAGACCGAAAGCGCGATTTACGTCGTGAAAATGAGGCTAGCAGCCCTGATTTCAACGCCAATACAGCGATGAATCAACCCCTTAATCATCACTATACGAGAAAGCCTCGTGGTAAACCTCGGTAGTTTTTAGGAGTTCAAGCACCCCAAATACACTCCGATGTACAGACATACCATGAAAACTATGAAATAGAGTACGATATTAAAAATCCAACGTAACAGGGTTTTGATGGCTATCATAATATATGTCATGCTAATTCTTCGCCCCTATTAACATGGAATATGTAATCAACACAATAAATGAAGGTGGTCACCAAATATCGAATACTCTTCATCGTCATCGCAGCTCGAATCTGTCACGGTCACGCTCAGATAAACGCCAGCCTTTTTGTCGGTAAACATCTTTGCCATTAATAAATTCTTGCCACAGCGTATAAAGAACTGCGAAGAACACCGCTGCCATAACTCGTTTATCCGCTGTATGGCGTGAATTCGCGCCGTTACCGACAGAACCAATCAAACCAATGACCGCAAAAATAGCAAAAAAGACTTTGAATATGGCAGTGCATACACCAATCCATATATTTCTATTGTAACGGATACTGCGTCGAATAATCTCCACCATGCAAACTGCAATCACGGTGTAGGTGATATAAAGAGGAATCAGCATTTCTTCGGGGGGAGCGGTTAAATCAAGGGGCTTTTGCATGCCATCGGGCGTTGCAATACCTACACCTATGAATAAAACAAGCCAAGGAAGAAATGAAATCCAGAAGTCCATTGTATCGAAATAAATGACAACACGATCTCGAACACCAGCAATCATGATGATGATAAACCCTATAACCCCAATCCAAAAGGCGACAGGTTCCGCCCAAGATGTGAGTGTTTGCATAAGCTGCTCTCCAATACATAGCATGGTATAATGGCGGGTCTGGGTTCAGTATTGATGGTTGATGAGTAGGAATTATTGAATCCGACCCTTAAAAACCATCAATGCCGAAACTCGTTTTAGGCACGACCGCCAGAGATATAGTGCTGCATTACCGTGTAATCAGCGTTGACCCGACGCAGCATACGGGCGGTGTTTTTCAGCACATAGGAAAACAGTGCGAATACCAATGACTGATTTTCTTGCATAACTTGGGCATAACCATTTCGTGTCAACATATAGATGGTGCAATCGGACTCTGCACGCACGGTAGCAGAAACAGCGTCGCCACTGAGAAATGACATTTCGCCAAAGAGATTAGCTTCACCTTCGGAGGCCAGTTTGACCCCGTTACAATGAATGGAGATAGCACCTTCGCGCACCAAGTAAAGTGCGCCGCCAGGCTTGCCTTGCTCAAGGATGACATCCCCTTTTTTGTACTGACACACGTCAGTCACCTTGTTAAGAAGACCAGCATCTGCAGAATCAATTTTTTCCTGAAAAACCTTCTCTTCCAGCCAAGTAATATCTAAAGCCATATCGAACAATCTCCTCTTCCAGTCTCTGCCACATGCGGTGGCGTACCAGCACTCTGTCTTCAGCAGGCGGTGTTGTAAACCGTCCCTACAAGGGGTATTCGGTAGCCATGATTCAAAGCCAAATAGCACCCTAGGAAGTGAATTTCGAGCTTCCCGTTTAAGGCTGAAAAAAGCAATAGGGATATGCGTGACACCGTAGGTTGGGTTGAGGTACGAAACCCAACAAAAAAGCTGAGCACAATCTATTGATCATATCCTGACTGCTGGTGTAACAGTGCTTTGAGCATGTGCTGTGTCTTTTCCCCCAGCGAGGTAAAACAGATAAGCATCCCATCCGCTTGCTGGTCGACAACCTTGGCGTAGGCCAAATCCACCAATGGCATTCCGTTGAAATCACTGAACCGCAGTTGCACATCAGTCAACGGCAACAGTGGTATATCGCTATGGGCAAGTGCCTCCTGTGCAGACAATGCGTGAATCTGTACCTCAAGCTGCTGCGCTGTCGGCTTTTTATCTTCCATCACCGTGATCTCTGCCAGTAGCGGCACCGACAACAGGTGCAAGGCTTCACTGCGCTCTGGCAGTGACCACAGGCGACCATTCTGATCTGTCAGCCCATGCACATCGACAATAACCACCGCATCCTCCATGCCCTTGAGCAACACCTCACGTTGCCAGTGGCTGTGCAAACGCTCCCCAATCATCCTCGCCGTGGTCTGAGAGACGAGCACTTGCCCGCCGACGGTGCGCGATTCGATGCGCGA
>CAZYAI010000015.1:0-1239 GCA_964645625.1 uncultured Zetaproteobacteria bacterium | reverse complement strand
TGCGCGATTCGATGCGCGAGGTCAGGTTGATCGCCTTGCCCACCACACCATATTTAGAACGCTTCTCCGAGCCGATATTACCAACAATCACGCTACCGCTGTGAATACCAATGCCCATTGTTATTTCTGGGAACCCGTGCTGCCTGTTCCAACGATTAATATCTGGCATCGCCTGCTGCATAGCAATCGCACAACGCACTGCCATCTCCGCATGCTGTTCAGCAGCGACTGGCGCACCAAACACCACCAAGATGGCATCACCAATGATCTCATCAATCGTGCCCTGATGCTGATCAATAATCTCAATCATCTCTGCCAAATAGTGATTGAGCATGCTGACGATTATTTCAGCAGGCAAACGTTCGCTCATCTGGGTAAAACCGCGCAAATCGCTCAACATCAGACTGACCGTACGCTTTTCACCGCCGAGTTGCAGACCTTGCGGTGCCTTCAGCAGATGCTCGGTGACATCATCTGTCAGGTAACGCCCCATCACACGTTTGACAAAGCTTTTTTCTTCATGGCTACGGGTCATGTCAGCCGCTCCTCGACGGGCGCGCCAAGCGACAAAGGCTGCGGTAGCACCGATGAGCACCAACAGCAGAGACTTCACTTCCTGACCTGGCAAATATTGCGCCATGACGCTATCCCCAATGATCCGCTCCGTCATCGCCAGCAGCAGCAGATATTCCAGCGCACACACGGCACTGGTAGCCAGCGTAATGCGCCAAGACAAATGCAGGGAAGAGAGGGTAATTACCACGGCATACCCCAACAGCATCGGCGTCACTATCAATGCATCTGGCTGAAAGTTCACCATCTCGATCAGCAGCAACAGCGATACCAACGAAGGTTCAAGCACGGCATTGATATAACCAATGCCCACGGGATCTTCCCCCCGAAGGCGAAAATGCCGCCGTAGATACCGAAGCGCCAGCCACTGACACATAGCCATAACCAGCAACACGGGAATAAAAAGAAAACGCCCGCCATGCTCATCCCCCAGCACCTCGACAAAAAAGTCCTGATTACCCCAGCCCAGTATCGCAGCGAAGACGGCTCCCGTGCCAGATAGAATCAGTAAAGCCAGACTTTTCATTCGGATACTGCGGATGATTTCCCGCGCCAAGCGCGTTTGATTGTCGGAAGATGGCTTCATGGCAACGAATGCTGACACGGTCTATATGTTATACCAACACATGAGGCTACATAACGGAGCCAAAAACGTCGCATGACACA
>CAZYAI010000014.1:0-48170 GCA_964645625.1 uncultured Zetaproteobacteria bacterium | reverse complement strand
CCATTTTGAGGGATATGAAAAACGGGGGTAAAAACAGGATATTTCGACACCCTAGATCAGAGCCCGTGTTGGCTACGTTCCTGCCATTAAAAATATTGTAGAAGAAATGGTGGTTGCTGGGGTCAAGAAGCATCGTGTAGAGGCGGGACTTGATAGCTCGACGACCGTTCCCAGTGAAATTATCCATCTCGGTAGAAGCTTCTGGCAAGGCTATAAGATTAGCTATGATGATAATAGGCAGTTGCTGTTTCTCGATACCGCTGACGGCAAACCTGTGCCAGGCACTGAGCTGGTCAAAATGACCAGTGCTGGGTTGAACGACAATCGTTCTCCCGCTGGGAGCGGCAAGCAACTCAGAATCGAATCGTTTGATATCAGCCAAAAGAAAAGGGAATCCGTCACTGGGAAAAAAGTAGTTTCGGCGATGGCACCAGGCATCGGATCAATGCGTGGACTAATTGGTTTATCTAATGCCACGGTGGTGTTGACGAATACGGGTAATTTCACGCTTGAGCTGATCAAATGTTCGGTGGAATACCGCACGCCTGTACCAAAGTCCAATGGTCACAGCCCGATCATCATGGGGGCAGAGGTCGAGGATGGCATGATTATTCGCACCGCCGTGGGGTATGCTCACCCGATGTACCCGACCAATGAACAAATCAACCAAAGTATGAGTTCGAAATATGGTCGCCGAACCAGCAACATTCTCTCGCTACCTTCTTCTGAGCGAGGCCTAGTCAACAGCGTACTTCCCAGCCAGAAAAGCCAGTGCAGGTTTACACTTAATGCCAGTGAAATCTCCGAAGCGTCACTGACTGTGGAATGGATGAAGCAAGGAGAGACATCCTTTTCTGGTTCAAGCTGGTCGAGTTGGAACCCCTAACGGTAACAAAGATACTTGTGTTAGTTGCCGCTTTGTTATTCTCTGGTTGTACTCTTATACCGATGGGGAGTTCTTCTGGTATCGCTGCAGACCGAGTGGCTATATAATACGAATTTAGGTGTGTTTAATTACTTAGTCTTATCAGCCGCACCCTGCCAATTGATGCTTTGCAAGCGTTGCCATAAAGCAGCGGCAATCGGGCCAACAGCCTTGTGCTTATGGCGCAGGGCTTTGAGTTCGACATCAATCGGTGGAAAATGCGGACTGTTTACCACCACCAAACGCCCCTGAGCCACATCCTCCTGCACCATGTGCAAGGGCATACGCCCCCAGCCCGAGCCTGATGCAATAATCTGTTTCTTCATCATGAAGTCATTGACGACCCATCGGTTACTGCCTGCAATCACGCCAGCGGTTATTTTGGCACTGTGACGACTGGTATCCCGCACAATAATTTGTGTACCGCCTTCCATATCTGCATCGCTCAAACTGTCAGCGCGCTGCGCCAACGCTACATGCGGTGCTAGCACAACCACCAGTTGAATACGGGTTAAGGGTTGTGACTCAAAATCTGCATCGTGGTTAGCGTGTTCCGTGATCGCAATATCTGCATCGCCATCATAAAGCCGCTCCATTGTGCCGTTGAGGTTCTCTATTTGCAGCGATAATTGCGTAGAAGGCGATTGTTTGGCACTTGCTTGCAACACCCCTAAAATTTTTTCAATCGGCGTAAGACCACTGATTGCTAGGCGCAACTCGCTCTCTTTGCCCATTGCCAAGTGCTCAGCCAAATCGACAAACTCCGCGCTGCGCAACAAAACCGCCGTTGCCTTTTTATACAACGCTGAGCCATGCTCAGTCAGTTGCGGACGATAAGCATCACGGTCAAACAAACGTAAACCCAACTCATGCTCAAGCTTCTTTAAGGCAATACTGATGGATGCTTGGCTTTTATAAAGCGTGTCGCCAGCCGCTCGGAAACCACCTTGTTCAACAATAGCACAGAAAATACGTAATTGTTCTAACGTCATTATGATAGACGGATCATATCCATCCCCTCCTTATCAAACTGCAACAAAGAAGCATACCTTGCAGCCCGGAAGCTAAAAAACCACGGCTTTCTATTGTCCAGATCATAATGCTATCCGATATTCTGACAGCGCAATGCCAGTTATGCTTGCACATGTTCCACATCCGCTTCAGCATTTCAGGCTATGATTGAATCTCTATTACCCATGCTGGCTATTATCGTAGGCTTTATCGTTTTAGCATGGTCTGCGGATCGCCTGGTCGATGCGGCAGAAGCTGTTTCCCACATCATGAACATATCGCCTTTGATTATTGGTATGGTGATTATTGGTTTTGCTACATCAGCCCCCGAACTCACGGTATCTTCTATTGCAGCATGGCATAATGGTGTTGATCTGGCTATTGGCAATGCGATTGGCTCAAACGTCGCCAATATCGCTTTGGTGCTTGGTTGCACCGCCATCATCGCCCCCATCGTAACCTCATCATCCTTGGTTCGGCAGGAGATACCACTACTGCTGTTGGTTTCTGGTATTGCTTGGTGGCTCATGGCTGATGGTCATCTTAGTCGCATTGATGGCTTATGCCTACTTATGATATTACTGGCGAGCCTGTTCTTGCTGGTAAAATTAGAGCAACGTCGCCATAGCGCGACTACAATGGACGTACCACATCCTTCATTGACACAGCAGCAAGCATGGATTCAATTACTTTACAGCTTAGTGCTATTGGCTGCCAGTGCGCGCTTGCTGGTGTGGGGTGCGGTAACGATTGCCCATCAACTGCATATCAGCGAATTGGTGATTGGATTAAGCGTCGTAGCATTGGGTACCAGCTTGCCCGAATTAGCAGCTTCTGTTGCCAGTGCCATGCGCCGTAATCACGCCTTGGTTTTGGGTAACATCATTGGTTCAAACCTGTTTAACACCTTGGCTGTTATCGGGCTGCCAGCAGTCATTCATCCAGATAACTTCTCTGCCGACGTATTGCAGAGGGACTTCCCTATAATGATCGCTGTCACCGTGTTATTGTTGCTATTAGCACTGAGCAAGCACGGATTAACACGAATATCAGGCATCTTGTTGCTGCTTGTCTATGTTGGCTACATGGTGCTTTGTATTAAGTTCTAACGTTGGGTTTCGTGCCTCAACCCAACCTACATGATGGTACTAGCCATTATTCCTAGCGGCAATCTTCGCTTCAATAAATTGACGGTGATCCACACCAGTTAGCTCGGCGATTTTCCGAATCAAGGCCTCTTCATAAGGGTCAACATTGCCATCCGCCATCGCTACACGCCATAATTGACGCACAATATCTGCGCGCTCTTGGTTGCGAATAAGCGGCTACCAGCGGTGCGGTGAATTGGTGGAAATCATTCGCCTGCTTCGTTGTTTCAGTTGCATCGGCGATCAATGTAGCTGCTTCGCTTGGGCTTAGATCAAAGCGAAGGCGAATTGCTCTCTCAATTTCATCAAGCTCGCTTGCCTCTAAACGATCATCTTGCTGCATTACCTGTAACATCAAAACGGTGACCGCTAGCGATACATCATGCGGCTGTTTTTGCTTTGAATCATGCGCCGCTAAGGGCTGCCACATGCGTTTTAATGTGCGTAATATCAACTGCTTACTCCTGCTATAAACGCTGCTACTTCTGGCATACGCAGGGCTTTGATGAAACGTTGGTTGATGCTGGGCATCGGGCATTGGTCAAGGTCGTTTAGGCTAAGCCATTGATGTGGAGCTTCAGGTGTCGGCGCATCATCTAAATCTGTGGTGCAAATAAAAAGCATCAGGTGTAGATGTATATGCGGAGCACTATCATCAAACACTTTGCTGAGATGTCGCCAATTTTTGCCACGAATCCCCGTCTCTTCTTCAAGTTCACGAACCGCCGCTTGCAATGGCAGTTCGTCACCTTCGACCTTGCCACCAGGGAAAGTCCACAGCCCCGACAAACGTTGATCTGGACGACGCTGCAACAACAAATCACCATTAGGGCGAAACAGAGCTGCCAGCGCAATCAATTGTTGTTGGGGAATCGGAGTCATTCACTGTTCCTTATTGTTTGTGATCCGTACAATGAATGGACATGGGATCTTTTTTATACGGCATAGATAAACAGCATCGTAATCTAAAAAATCGTCATACTGCAATCACTGCGGTATCCAGTCTTGCGTTTGTTCACTGGATTGCGGATCAAGTCCGCAATAACGTGGTTTCCCTCGGTCATACTGCACGCGATGCGGTATCCAGTCTTGCGTCCGTTCTCTGGATTGCGGATCAAGTCCGCAATGACGTGGTTTCCCTCGGTCATACAGCACGTGATGCGGTATCCAGTCTTGCGCTTGTTCTCTGGATTGCGGATCAAGTCCGCAATGACGTAGGATTACTTAAAAAGCTGCGTGCACAACCGTGCGTGACATCGTAGGTTGGGTTGAGGCACGAAACCCAACAAAGGAGCATAGCCAACCAAATAACTTATGGTGTTTTAAAGTTGGGTTTCGTGCCTCAACCCAACCTACACAATGGTGCTATATACAATCAGCTTCGATACTCGGCATTGATGGTGATATAATCATGCGTTAAGTCGCCAGTCCAGACGGTTGCCTCACCATCCCCCAAGCCTAGATCGACATGCAGGGTAAATTCTGCTTGCGCAAAGACTGCCATCCCTTGTTCATCACGGTAATCCGAGTGCAATAAGCCTTGTTCCATAATCAACACATCATCCGCCATCAAGCGTACACGTTTGGCATCAAGCTTCACGTGGCTGTTACCAATCGCCATGATGATACGTCCCCAGTTGGCATCGGAACCCGCAAAGGCTGTTTTTACCAAGGGTGAAACAGCAATAGCACGTCCTAAGTTGCGCGCGTCATCTTCGTTTGCTGCACCACTTACGTGTATGGTGACAAACTTGCTCACACCTTCGCCATCACGAACAATTTTTTGTGCCAGTTCTACACACAACGACTCTAGGGCTGTCGCAAACGCACTAACATCATCCAATGCCTCATGCCCCAAGCCTAAACCAGAGGATAATAGCAAGACGGTATCGTTGGTGGAGGTATCGCCATCAACCGAAATACTGTTAAACGAGCGCGCAACGGCTTGGCGCAGCAAGGTTTGCAATACTGGCGCAGCAATCGGTGCATCGGTTGCGATAAAGCCCAACATCGTTGCCATATTGGGGTGAATCATCCCCGCACCCTTGCTGATTCCTGTGATCGTATAATCACCAACACGGCGTGATGCCCATTTAACAAATGTATCGGTGGTGCAAATCGCTTGTGCCGCCGCTAACCAATGTTCAGCATCCAAGGAGTTCGCTGCTTGATCCATGCCTGCCTGAATGCGGGCAATCGGGAACGGTGTTCCAATCACCCCTGTCGATGCAGACAACACTTGTGCTGGCGCGCAGTTTGCAACATCAGCAGCAAGTTGAATCATTGCCTCTGCCCATTCACGCTCTTTAATACCAGTACCAGCATTGGCATTACCGCTGTTGGCGATGATAGCACGTATATGTGTTGCATCTTGATGCAGTGCCTGTTCTGCCAAATCGACACAAGAAGCGCGAAAAGCGTTTTGCGTAAACATGCCAGCAGCTTGTGCTTCGACATCGCATAGCAGTAAGCTAAGGTCTTGCCGTTTGCCAATAAGCTCAGGTGACTTCACACCACAAGATGCCACACCCCAGCGAAAGCCTGGCACACTTAAGGGTTGTTCACTCATTTACGACGACCATGGCATTGTTTGTATTTTTTGCCCGAACCACAAGGACAAGGCTCGTTACGTCCAACTTTGCGTTCCGTTCTATGAATTGGCTCACGGCTCGCCGCATCCTCTTCGACCACTTCATCACCATGACGGTAGCTAACATCTTGCGGCTGTTCGACTGGCTGCTCGGTAGCTTCTTCTGCCTCTTGGGCTTGAACATGGAACAAGGTGTTGATGGTCTGAGCGCGTACACGGTCAATCAAGCCAGAAAATAGCTCAAACGACTCTCGTTTGTATTCCTGAATCGGTTGCTTTTGCGCATAACCGCGCAGACCGACACTTTGACGCAAATGATCCATTGCCAGCAAATGCTCTTTCCAATGATGATCCAATACATTCAGTAGTAACCATTTTTCAAACGGGCGTAGTTGCTCTGTGCCAAACAATGTTTCTTTATCTGCCAACGCCGTGTGAACGGCATCAATAAATAGCTTGGTGACATCGTCAGCCGTATCGACTTCATCACTATCAATCCACGCCTGCACATCAACATCCATATCGAGTGCTTCTTTAATCTCTGCCTGCAAAGCTTCGCCGTCCCATTCGTCGGGACGACCCTGTAAGTACTTGGCAACTATTTCTTTGGCGAAATCCTCAGCCATGTTGACGATGACATCATGCACATCATCGGCTTCCAACAACTCGCGACGCTGTGAGTAAATCACTTCGCGCTGTTTGTTCATCACATCATCGTATTCCAGCAACTGCTTACGAATATCAAAGTTGCGCCCTTCCACTTTTTTCTGCGAGTTTTCCACGGCTTTGTTAATCAGTGGATTTTCAATCACTTCGCCTTCTTTAAAGCCAAAGCGTTTCATCATCGCCTGCATTTTTTCGCCACCGAAAATACGCATCAAATCATCTTCTGGAGAAAGGTAAAAACGGGTGACACCTGGATCACCCTGACGACCAGCACGACCACGCAACTGATTATCAATACGCCGCGAATCGTGACGCTCTGTACCCGCGATATATAAACCGCCAGCAGCGACGACTTCTTCATGCTCGGCAGCGCAAGTGGCACGAATTTCTTCGGCTTGCGCTTCGCGTTGTGCCTCCGTCAATTTTTCAGGTAACTGGGCAATCATCATATCAGGGTTGCCGCCCAACATAATATCAGTACCACGACCTGCCATATTGGTGGCAATGGTGACTGCACCCTTACGCCCTGCTTGCGCCACAATCTTCGCCTCATCTTCATGATGTTTAGCGTTAAGCACGGCATGTTGAATGCCCCGCTCAGTCAACATCTTGGACAACAACTCCGATTTTTCAATCGAGATTGTACCCACCAACACTGGCGCGCCTGTTTTATGGGCGTTAATCACATGCTCAATAATCGCGTTATGTTTATCTGTGAGGTCACGATAAACCAGATCATCTTTATCTTGACGCACCATGGGTCGGTTGGTTGGAACGATCACCACCTCAAGGTCGTAAATTTTCTGGAACTCTTCGGCCTCTGTGTCGGCAGTACCCGTCATGCCAGCGAGTTTGTCATACATGCGGAAATAGTTTTGGAAGGTGATGGATGCCAATGTTTGGTTTTCTGGCTGTACCGTCACGCCTTCTTTGGCTTCTAGTGCCTGATGCTGACCGTCAGAATAGCGACGACCTTCCATCATACGCCCAGTAAACTCGTCAATAATCAACACTTCACCGCCACGTACCATGTAATCCACATCGCGGGTAAAGAGCGTATGCGCACGCAATGATTGCGTTATGGCATGCAAGACGTTGATGTTTTCTGGGTCATACAGATCCGTGCCTTCAGCAATCAGCCCTGATTCCACGCATAGTGCATCCATGCGATCCGCACCTACTTCGGTAAATGCAACGGCCTTGTCTTTTTCATCTTTTTCATAATCGTCAGGGGTTAATTGCTTCATCAACTCATTGGCTTGTTGGTACAACACCGTTGCTTGCTCGGACTGACCAGAAATAATCAATGGCGTACGCGCCTCATCGACCAAAATGGAGTCTACTTCATCGACGATGGCAAAAGCATATTCACGCTGCACCAGATCTTCCCGCGTGAACACCATATTGTCACGCAGGTAATCAAAGCCGAATTCATTGTTTGTACCATAAACAATATCACAGGCGTAAGCGGCGCGACGTTCTTCCTGTGTAATGCCATGCACTAACACGCCTGTAGTCAAACCAAGGAAGGCGTACAATTCACCCATCTGCGCACCATCACGACTGGCAAGGTAATCGTTCACCGTGACCACATGAACACCGCGTCCATTGAGCGCGTTAAGGTACACTGCCAAGGTCGCAGTCAGGGTTTTACCTTCACCCGTGCGCATCTCGGCAATACAACCCTGATGCAAAACCACACCACCGACTAACTGCACATCAAAATGACGCATGCCAAGCACCCGTTGCGCCGCTTCGCGGACTACGGCAAAGGCTTCGGGCAACAAATCATCTAACGTTGCTCCCTCATCGTTAAGGCGGCGGCGAAACTCAACGGTTTTAGCTGCCAATTCGGCATCTGACAAAGGCTGTATGGATGATTCAAAGCCGTTGATTTTCTCCACCATCGGATCGATGGTTTTCAAAATGCGGTCATTTCGGCTACCGAATAGCCGCGTCAGAATTTTGAACATGAGGAAAAAATCTCCAGGGGACAGAATACGTGTTTTATTTTAGGCAAACACAAAAGCGGGGCGATACTAACCAAACGAAAGTGAAAGTCACACCGCCAAACTTACACCGCTTGCCACCATTACTCGTACTTGCGAGCAAACTTGAGGAAGAGCGGGTGAAAGGTGATTTCTGCTTGCCGTACACTTTGCATATTGAGGTAAGGTCGGATTTTACTACCGACAAAAAGCCCCGCTGTTGCGCCACGTTCCACATCCCCTCCAAAAGGAGAGAAAAGAATAGCATGTTGCCCCGCGACTACTGTTTTGAGTTGCAAAAGATCGGATGCATCTAGAGTTTCGGTGATAAATACGGCGTTGACGTGTAAAGTGCCAGCCTTTATTTGCGCCACAAAGTCAGATAACACAAAGGCTTGGCTCTTCACTGTAGTCTTGCGAATCGTGCGTACCTTTTTATTAAAAGCATCCAAGACCTGAGTATTTTTGCTGACATCTTTTTTGGCGACGAAACAGATGTTGAGCTTTTTATCATCATCCAGTTTTTTCATGATGTTCATGTCCACCGACACAATGTTGGGGAAAAGGTTAAGACCAATTCCTAAACGTCGCTCCTCATCACTGGCATGTGCTGCGACGCAATAAAGCATAAAAAAGCAGCCACCCAGCATCAGCATGATGCACGAACGAAAACGATTGTGCATCATCATAACACAATCGAAACATTTATGGCTTGGGGTGTACAAGTCACATTAAAATTCATAATTCAACTCAAGCCATGCCCAGCGACCATTTTGTGGGAAGTCATTGGGGTATGTTTGAATCGTTGCTCCTGTAACGGGGTGGTTCGCCGTTGGCGATGGATACACCACAGGGCGATCGAAGATGTTCTTTACCCCTAAGGTTGCATGCAAGCCTTGAAGCCCCAAGTTTTGATAGCGCATTGATGCAGTTGACAGCAGCGTTGATGGTGCTGACGGACGTGTATCCGCCACTGCTCTGGCACGCTTGCCGACATATTGCGTCAATACATGCATCGTTAAGTCTGGTGTTGCTTGGTAAGCCAGATGGCTATTTGCCAACCACAACGAAGAACCTGGAATCGCTGTTGCCGTTGTTTCATCCTCACTTTTGTTGTAGCTGATGTTACCATCCCACTTGATACTATGGTTAAGTACAAATTGATACTCAAATTCCACACCTTGACGGTTGGCAACACCCGTGTTGCTGTAACGATTACCCAAGGAAGCGACAATTAGATTTTTCATCTTGGCATAAAACAGCGTGGTTCTAAGGGTGAACTGTGGTGCTTTGAAGATATAGCTTACGTCTAGGTTTTGGCTGGTTTCAGGGTTAAGGTTAGGGTTTCCTTGCAACAAACCGACCGATGGATTGAGGTACAGCTCCAAAAAGGTAGGTGGGCGGAATGCGGTAGCCAGTTGCACCTTAAAGATATGTCGATCATCGATATTATACACGCCCGAAAAGCGTGGGGAAAGGTTGCTTCCGACATCACTAAAGCGGTCAAAGCGCAACCCTGTTGTCATCGTAAACGCAGGTGTGATTACCCATTCATCCTGCAAGAATAATGATTGCTCATTACGACGAACATTCTCCCGTATCCAGTTATTATTCCCTGAATGAAACTGCCATGCCGATGGTAAACGCGTCACAATATCGTAATTAGTCGAAAAACTTGCGTCACGTGTGCCAGTATAACTCGCGTTCATGCCTGCCAACAAACGATGTTGTTGCCACTTCATGCGCCATTCCAATTCCAATCGTTCACGTTGTTCTGTGTAATGCGTCCGTATCACCATACCATTGGGGTAAGGCACAAAGGTGAAACCACCACCTGGTAGAGGCACGGCACTGGTGAATCCTGATGCAACAGTAGGTGTGTTTTGGTACATATTCATGCGTTGATAGCCAAGGCGAAGCAATAACTCCTGATCTCCCCATTGCCATGTCTTGTCTACATCCACGTTACTATTGCGGAGCAAGAAATAACCAGCCTTATTCGGTGGCGACAGCATGCTGCCAATGCCAAATGCATCTTGTGAATATAAGCGATCGCTCAGTACATGAAGACGATAACCACGCCAATCAAGATTTATCTTACCGTTAAGGTTGTTTGACTTATTGTTAAGCAAGCCTGGCGCGTGCGAGTTGGCTGCATTGCTAAGCGCATACATCAAATCAGGCCCTGTCATAATCCTTGTTCGAGGGTCAATCTGACCCGATAACGCAGCATCTGCTTGAATAACTGAATCGTCGCTCGATTGCCACATGAACTGCCCTGCATAGCCTCGTTGATTACTTGTGCGCAAAGACATTTCCTTACCTTGCCTTAATACCACGTTCACCACGGCATTATAAGCATAACCACCATACAATGCGCCACCAGGTCCGCGCATGACCTCAATGCGCTGCACTAAGCCCAAGGGAATAGACTCGGTATTGCCTGCACCACGCAGTAAGGATTCAACATGGCGACCATCCACAAGATAGAGCGTCTTACCTGCCCCCAAAGCTTGCCCTACACCGCGAACCGTCGCGCTCAATTCGTTCACATTATTACTTACAGGAGCAATGCCAGGCACCATCGATAGTGCATCCCAAACATTTCTAAAACCCAGCGTTTCTAACTCGCGCCCCTGCAATACCGTCACCATACCTGGCACGTAATCCGCATTCATTTTTGTTTTGGTGGCAATTTCAGTTTCTGTTTCCAACAGTTGCATCATGTCGGAGAGAGCATCTTCACCATTGAAGGTGGGCAGTTCTGCAGCATACACATGATGGGTCAGAGCGAGCATGCAAAGTATAGCGTAAAATAATTTAGTCATCTGAATACATCCTGTTTTGTACAGTAACCTAACGAAGATTGCAGAGCATATAACTTTGTCTCCCCGCGTCAAACCGTGCTACCACACCTTTTGGCAAATACATTCCGCAATAGCCAACAAATAGTTACAGTTCGCCTGATGAAACACACTATTTGCACGCACCTACTTTTATGCCTCAGTATGATAACACTAAGCAGTTGTCACAGCACCGAACCACAAAGCTGTGACGATCAAGGGCTATGCGTTAATCAAGGATGGCAACTTACCACGGTCACCTCGTGGCAACATAACCGCCCTGATATGCTACAACTTTCTCCCGATGCTCGTTACCTATATCTTAGTTTTGAAAACGGTACCAAAGATGCCTCAACGCGCCCATCGCTAGGGCGTATCAACTTAGCAACAGGGGAGGGTGATTATTTGCTCTATGGGCTTGTCGCTGGCGACGGACTAAAAACCGACCCTTATGGCAATGTATGGTTGGGTGAAGAAGTGAAAAACGGTCAGCTATGGCGTATTGAGCAGCCAGACCGCTTACCAACACAGCAGTTTGCACAGCGCGGCACAGGTCAAGCAAGCCACCCTCATGTTGTATTTGTCCTTGCCGCTGGATTAATGGCACATGAAGGTTTGGCATTCTCGACTACGGGGCAATACCTTTACCTACTCGATGAATGGAAGCGTGGCAGCTTATACCGCCTAAACATGGAACATGTTGCGACAGCGCAGTTACAGGTCTTTCATAAACAACGCGGTTGGCTAGCCATGACTCAGCCGACCCGCGTGCGTGCCGAAGCTGCCAGCTTAGGGGCTTCCACCTTTAATCGCGGCGAAGATATGGAACGCTTGCCCGATGGTCGCATCTTATTTGCCGAGACCGACACGGGTATGATCCATGTATTGGATGATAGGAATGGCACGCCCACTGTTCAGCCTTTCCTCCAAAACGTCAACATTCAACACCCTGATAATTTAGAATGGGATGAGCACCGCCAAGGCTTGTGGATCACCGATGATAGTACATTGTCTGAACTATGGTTTTGGGACGGTCGCAGCTTCGAGCGCGTAGTCAGCGATATAAACGGTGAAATCACAGGTGTAGAAAGCCACCCCGATGGTCGCGTTTGGATCAATTTGCAAGGTCAGCATCTTGGCGAAGACCGCACGGTTTTATTAACACAAACACCATAAAAGCCACTACCCCTTGAAACATCTCAAGCACAGCCCCATAAAGAGCGGGAACAGTTTTAGATCATGGCGTGACATACGCCAACCGTTAAGGAGATAAGAGATGGCAAAAGTCATTGGCATTGATTTAGGAACCACCAACTCATGTGTGGCGATTATGGAAGGCGGCACGCATAAAGTAATTGCTAACAGCGAAGGCGATAACACTACCCCTTCTGTGGTTGCTTATACCGCAGATGAACGTTTGGTCGGTAGCCCTGCCAAACGTCAGATGGTGACCAACCCTGACAAGACCTTTTTTGCCGTCAAACGTCTGATTGGTCGTAAATACAGCTCGCCAGAAACTGAACACCACCGTGGTTTGGTATCTTACCCCATCGTTCCTGCTGACAATGGCGATGCATGGTTGGATGTCGATGGTAAAAAAACCAGCCCACAAGAAATCAGTGCCATCACCTTGCAAAAGATGAAACAAACCGCCGAAGATTACCTTGGCGAAACCGTGACTGATGCAGTGATTACCGTTCCTGCTTACTTTAACGATTCCCAACGTCAGGCAACCAAAGACGCTGGCGCGATTGCTGGTTTGAATGTGCTGCGTATTGTCAACGAGCCTACCGCAGCAGCCTTGGCTTATGGCCTTGATAAAACAGAAGAAAACCACCTGATTGCTGTATATGACTTGGGTGGTGGTACGTTTGATATTTCCATTTTGGAAATTGGCGATGGCGTATTTGAAGTGAAAGCAACCAATGGTGACACCTTCCTTGGCGGTGAAGATTTTGACCAAGTATTGATTAAACACTTGGCTGAAGAGTTCAAAAAAGAACACGGCGTTGATTTGATGGCAGACAAGCTTGCCTTGCAACGTTTGAAAGAAGCTTCTGAAAAAGCGAAGATTGAGTTGTCATCGTCCCAGCAAACCGAGGTGAACCTACCTTTTATTACTGCTGACGCTTCTGGCCCTAAACATCTGCTAAACAAAATCAGCCGCGCTAAATTTGAATCTTTAGTCGCTGATTTGGTCGAAGGCTCCTTGGCTCCTTGCCGTCAAGCATTGAAAGATGCTGGCGTAAGTGCTTCTGAAATTGATGAAGTCGTATTGGTCGGCGGTCAAACTCGCATGCCATTGGTACAGCAAAAGGTGCAAGAGTTCTTCGGACGTGAACCTCACAAGGGTGTTAACCCTGACGAAGTCGTAGCCATTGGTGCAGCGATTCAAGGCGCGGTTTTGACTGGTGAAGTCAACGACGTATTGCTGTTGGATGTAACCCCATTGTCTTTGGGTATCGAAGTTGAAGGCGGTTTGTTCAACAAGATTATTGAGAAGAACACCACCATCCCAACCAAGAAGAGCCAAACTTACACCACAGCAGCAGATAATCAGACTGCGGTGACCATTAAGGTGGCACAGGGCGAGCGCGAGATTTTCTCTGCCAACAAACAAATGGGGCTATTCAACCTCGAAGGTATTGCTCCAGCACCACGCGGCATGCCACAAATTGAAGTTACCTTTGATATTGATGCAAACGGCATTATTCATGTTCATGCAAAAGACAAAGGCACGGGTAAAGAAACCTCTATTCGTATTGAGTCAGGTTCTGGCTTGAGTGAAGAAGAAGTGGAACGCATGAAGAAAGATGCCGAAGCCCATGCTGAAGAAGACAAGGCGCACAAAGAAAACATTGAAACGCGCAATCGCGCTGACCAATTGGTTTACAGCACCGAGAAGTCTTTGAAAGAACACGGTGATGCAGTCGATGAAGCAACACGCAAAGGCATTGAAGATGCTTTAGCTGAACTGAAGACCGCACTCGAAGGCAGCGATAACGAAGCAATTTCTGCAGCCGAGACTACGCTGGCAGAACGTTCGCAGAAGCTGGGTGAAGTCATTTACCAGAAGATGCAAGAAGAAGCTGCCGCTGGCGAAGCGGCTGGTGCTGAAGCAGCTCCTGAGGCAGGTAAAAAAGCACCACAAGATGATGTTGTGGATGCTGAAGTTGTTGATGACAAGAAGAAGTAACAGCAATATTTAATAATATTAGCTGTTGTGGATAAAGCAGGGGTTTTATGCCCCTGCTTTTGCCGTTGATTAACGTGGTATGTAATCCACACAAAAAACTATTTAGCATTGAATAGTTACAAGAACCAAGTGCTTATCGCTGCACACAATAGGGAGTTTCTGGGTGTCAAAACGTGATTATTATGAGGTGTTAGGTGTTGAAAAGGGCGCTGACGAGAAAACAATCAAGCGTTCCTATCGCAAGCTTGCCATGCAATACCACCCGGATAAAAACCCGGACAATGCAGCGGCAGCAGAAAAGTTCCGTGAAATAACCGAAGCCTATGAAGTCTTGTCTGATAGCGACAAACGAGCGCGCTACGATCAATATGGGCATGCAGGTGTCGATGACCAAATGCAAGATATGTGGGGACGTGGTGGATTCCAAGATTCCCATGCGTTCCGTGATTTTGGCGATATGTTTGGTGACCTATTCGGCGAAGCATTTGGTGGCGGCGGTCGTCGTCAAAGCAACCGTGGTTCCGACTTGCGCTATGACTTGACCATTTCACTCGAAGAGGCCGCTACAGGGCGTGAAGTCGAGTTGGATATTCCTAAACATGAGGCATGTGAGCCGTGTAAAGGTTCAGGTGCCAAGGCGGGTAGTAATCCTGTGCCTTGCCGTACCTGCGGTGGTCATGGTCAAGTACAAATGCAACAAGGCTTTTTTGCGGTACGCCGTACTTGCCCTGAGTGCCAAGGTGCGGGAACACGCATCGAATCACCTTGCCCCGCTTGTTCTGGTAGCGGCAAAAAGCGTGTAAACAAACACCTAAAGGTCAAACTTCCTGCGGGCATTTATCACGGCGCGCAAGTACGCGTGACGGGTGAAGGTGAAATCGGCGGACAAGGTGGTGCGCCTGGCGACTTGTACATCGTAGTATCACTGCGCGAACATCCTATTTTTGAACGTGATGGTGCTGACATTCATTGCATGATGCCGATCACCTTCCCACAAGCGGCTTTGGGCGCAGAGGTGAAAGCACCGACATTAACCGATAGTGGCAGCGTAAAAATTCGCATTCCCGCAGGTACTGAAGGTGGGCGTGTGTTCCGTGTGCGTGGGCAAGGCGTGGTTGATATTCGCAACAACGGTCAAAAAGGTGACCTGTACGTCAAAGTACAAATCGCTGTACCATCCGATTTGAGCGCGCGCCAAAAAGAATTGCTGCATCAGTTTGCAGAAGAAACAGGCGACGAAGTTTACCCTCAATGTTCATCGTTCCTTGATAAAGCCAAAAACTTTTGGGACGAATTAGCGGGCAAAGAAAAGTAAGGAGCGGCTTATGAAGGTCATGATTACAGGGGCAAGCGGGCGTATGGGAACCATGCTGCTGCGGGCTATAGCAGACGATGAACAGGCAACATTAGCTGCTGCCACCGAACGTGCTGACAGCCCCAACATGGGTCAAGATGCAGAGGTCTTGGCAGGTGTTGCCAGTCACGGTGTGTTGTTAAGCGATCAAATGCATGCCGATGTGGATGTAATCATCGACTTCACCGCTCCTGCGGCAACCCTTCACCATGCCGCTTTTGCAGCAGCGCATGGCATTCCTATGGTTATTGGCACAACGGGTTTTTCTGCCGAGCAATTAAGCCAGTTACACACAACACTGGCGGATACGCCTGTGGTCATGGCCGCCAATTATTCGGTAGGGGTCAACCTTGCTTTAAACCTCATTCAGCAAGCAGCACAAGTGCTACAAGCCGAAGGCTACGATGCAGAGATTTTTGAAGCGCATCACCGTCACAAAGTCGATGCCCCCAGCGGCACGGCTTTAGCCATGGGGCAGGCACTTGCTGCTGGACGCAATGTGACGCTGGATGATGTTGCCGTGTACAGCCGCGAAGGCATCACAGGCGCACGTCAACAAGGTAGCATTGGTTTTTCAGTGGTGCGTGGCGGCAATATTGTGGGTGAACATCAGGCGATGTTCATCAGTGATGAAGAGCGTGTTGAAATTCATCATGCAGCCAGTGACCGCATCGTATTCGCCAAAGGCGCGCTACGTGCTGCCCATTGGCTCACTGCGCAAAGCAAGGGTTGGTATGACATGCAAGACGTATTAGGGCTGAACAATAGCTGATTTATTGCGGTAACTTACCCTCAGGTGTTCCCCGTGAGGCGGGTGGCAAAGTCAGGGTAGGCTTGCATGGCATGGCTCATATAGGGTTCGGGGAACGCCAATAACTCGCTCCACAATTCTGCGCGCCAATGACTGCAACCATCACACCACAGCATATCACCCTGCACTTTAACGGTGCGGCTGTCCTCGAGGTGATGAACCGCGCCATTCATGACGTAGTAAAGGGTGTTTCTGTCGCTGCTTGGTAACGATGCACCTGGCACTAAAACCAGCGGTGCAGCATGAGTAAAGAGTTGCTTGCGCTCTTGAATCGAAAGCAATTGGAACAGTGGTTGAATAGCAATCTGGATCTCTAATTCGCGCACATGCGCCGCATGCTCAAAAATAGTTCGCACACGGCTATTGGGTTGCTTTAACAGCTCAAGCAATAGCGCGCCGTCAAACTCCATGCAACGCACATCCGAGATTGTGCGCCAGACCAATTCAGGTTGTGCATTAGCTCGCATCAGCGCACGAATGCCCAATGATTCATTCGCACCATAATGAAGGATAGGGATGTTTCGCCCTTCGTGAACAGCACTGACCTCGACCATACCGTGGGTAATCAATCGAACAATAGATGCGCCATTTTGTTTGCCTTGTAACCAACAATCCGCCGTATATTCCGTTTGATGGGCAAGTGCCAAGAATGAAGCCTGCTCAGCCATAGGAATATCATCTAAATCTTCATAAATACTCATGAAGCGTATCATCTATAACGATGATTAAATATTCATGAGTTCAGGTGGTTCGTAACCTTCAGGTTTTTTCACGACGGTTGGCATTTGCCCCCAGCAACGCATCACGCAATCATCGACGTGATTTTTTTCAATCGAAGCATGGAACGAACGGTCAACATTCAACCATGCTTCGCAAACATCCGCGCTCAAGCCTTCGGAGAGAATCGCCCAACGCAAATAACGTTCGCGAATTGCCGACATTTCTGCGGTAATAAACATATGCATATGAACAAATGCAGGCGGCTCACCACGGTAATGGTTCGGACCACCAAAAGCCGCGACCATAAACTCTGTTTGCTTGCGCACCAATAAGTATTTCGCGCGATGGTGAAAGAAGCGACCTAAAAAGGCATCTTCGTATATCGCATCATAAAAACGTTGATGTACCGCTGTTACCACCGCCTCACCACCAATGTGTGCCAGCAAGTCCACCTCGTGATCTGCTGTAAGTTCTGGGTGTTGTAACACGCCGTGTTGCGCCAATGTGGCAGTCATAATGCTTGCAACCTCATCAAATACGGTTGACCAAGCCTGCTCTAATTCGGGCGTAAAGGCATCGCCTAATAAGTCGCGTAACGCCAGCAATAGCGATTCGCGAAACAACGGAAAATAAGCAAGTTCAATATGATACGCCACATGACGTTCCGCCATAGATTCAATGGCGGCAGCGATTTTTTCTAGGTGTTTAATGTTTTTGAAGGTGGCGATCATGCTGTTAAATTTGCGGTTCAACATCGGCACACCGCCGTTGAAGACCATGCGCAACGACGGCTGCAAACGAAAGAGGTGACTGTAAAACAACGCGCTCAAAGCATTGTTATTGTCACCCAAGGTATCAATATGATCACGAACCAGCAGGCGATATTGAAGCGTTGGCATCAGCTTGTTCCTTGATGCTGCTGGCGTAATGCCTGCACCGCATCAAGGCTTAGCCCTGTATTACCAGCAATGCTTTCGTCGTCCAAGAAGTTTAGCAAGTTTACGGCGATACGTTGGGAGGCTTGGCGATCACCCGCTTCCAGACCTTCTTTTATTCCCTCTTTCAAGCCCTCTTCCATGCCTTTTTTTCTACCTTGTTCTTCGCCTACTCTTTGCGCCAGTTGCAATGCACCACGTTGATCTTGAATAAATATTTCACGCCGTTCTTGGTCATCCAGTTCTTCAGGGCTTAAGCCTGCCTTATTGGCAATAAAAAAGGCGTGGTTAATGGCTTCTTCGCCTTCCAAAGCTTTAGGGATCGCGCTCAAATCTCCCGCAGATTTAAGAAAATAGAACCATTTATCCAACAAGGTTTCCAGCGCATCTTCGGATTTTTTAAACTTAGGAAGTTCCGCAAACACCAATTCCAGATCGTCATGGTACACCTGCCCATCTTCTGCTCGCAGTTTGAAGCTGTTAATGACCGCATCACTGTAGCTAAACATGACAAAATCCGTGATTGTAATAGCAATAACATCGGTCAGTAGCTGGTATTGCTCACCTTTGCCCAATTGCCCCACATAGCTTTTACAGGCGTTGTATAACACGCGCTTTTCAAAGCCTTCGACGTTCAACACCTGCATTTCGATGATATAGGACTTGCCCTGTTCATCCTTGGCACGAACATCCAAGTAGGTATCTTTCATCCCCTTGATTTTTGGTGCCAAGTACGGATCCATAATTTCAACATCGGCGATACGGTAGGGTGACTCCAAACGCAGAATCGCGTTAAGAAAGCTCAATAAAATATCCGTACTTTCACTAGAACCAAAAATACGTTTAAAAGCAAAATCTGTTTTTGGGTTCAAAAAACGCATGATTCAATAACCTCGCAGTGGACAAGTAACTATATAGCTGATGTTACGCACGCATGGTTCTACACGTGACTTTTTAGGTGGAAATGCGTCATTGCGGACTTGATCCGCAATCCAGTGAACAAGCGTAAGACTGGGTATTCAATCAAGCGAAGCATGGCGGTTCTTTTAGATTGCTATGCTGTATGAAAAAAGATCCCACGCCTTGCGTAACATCAGCTATGTAATCGCGACAACGTGTTCCTTGCCGCAGTATTGACAGGACACACGAATATTCCCTTCCGTATCTGCCAGTTCTTGCAATTGTTCCGCTGGCATGTTTTTGAGCGATGCTAACATGCGTTTAGCTTGGCAACCACAATGCCAACGGTAAGGGTCTTGCCCAAGCACGCGCAATTCAAGCGGTGCAAAAGCTTCATCCAAACCGCTCGCTTCACCATCGCCCAGCAAAGACATATCAACATTCGCCAATGCACCAATGGCTTCAAACCACGCCGCTTCACTGCACCCTGGCATTGCTTCAAGCAACAACGCTCTATCATCATCCAACACCAAGTCAGCACGTGTTTGCACCGATTGCTGTAGATAACGCAGTAGATGATCCGCCATGTAGCTAGCATCAGATTCCACGGTGGAAACAAACGGCTCGCCCATGCCTGTATCCCTCACGGTGGAAATCAGCAGCGGCGTTCCCATCCATGCCGTAATATCAGGCGCGTCATCGCGTTTTTGACTGAGCGCGTGTTGCCAGCGAATATAACCGCGCACGCAGCCAGAACGCACCTCGCCCAACATCCGCTGAATCGGTGCCGACGCATCATCACCGGCATCCAATTGCAGCACCTGACGCACACCACTTTTATTGATGCTCAATAGCATCACCGTCCCCAATAACATTTGGCTAAACATGGTTGCGGCATCACCGTGCAAGCCGTGGGCTTGGCAGGCATCGGCTTTTATGTGGGACGCGTGAATAAAGCAGCCTCGCACGCGCTGCTTAGGCAGCATAAAACGTATCAATTGATCTGAGTTTGTATCCATGTCCATGCACCTTGAAGATCGCTAAACGTTTGCTCTGCTCCAGCCTCGCGCAATTCAGCATCGCTAAAGCTGTTGGCAATGCCAATCACTTTCCCTATCCCTGCTCGCCGTGCTGCCTTCATGTCCGCTGTACCATCACCAATCATCCAACTGCGAGCAGGCTCACAGGGAATCATGCTACAGGCTAAGTGTACTGTGTGCGGATCAGGCTTTTGCCGTCGTCCTTCACATAAGCCAACCACCGCATCAAACAAACCTTGCCAATGCAAGTGCTCTAGCTGTTTGTCCGCTCGCGGTTGTGATTTGCTGGTGACAATGGCGCGATGAATGCCCGCCTCTGCCAAACCATGTAAAAGGGCTTCAGCAGCAGGCAGTGGTGTTACATCAAATAAGCGTGTATCATGGAACTCCAAAAAACGTTTCCCTGCTGCCTCTCGATGTTCGCCAAAAAGCGAGATCATACTGCATTCACCCTTACCTGTGTGGCGAATAACTTCTTGCTCGGTCATCGTCGCCATACCAAATTCTTCCAGTGTGGCATTCAACGCATATACAATCGGCGCAAAGGCATCGATCAGTGTGCCATCCATGTCTAACAAGACTGCATCAGGCTTCATGCTTCGGGCGATTCCATGGCGGCAATCAGCCATTGTCGCAACTGCAAGGTGATCTCGCCAGGTGTACCATCAGCCACCGCTTCGCCGTCGATGAAACAAACAGGCATCACCGCATTGGTGGTACTGCTAAGCATACATTCGCTTAACCCTGCCTCGGTCAGCGACCATGCACGCTCAGCCACCGTCAAGCCATTGTGCCGCGCCAAACGCAACACCAAATCACGGGTAATCCCGCCCAACACTTGGTGATCCAGCGGATGGGTAACCAATACGCCATCAATAACAGCAAACGTGTTGGTGGAACAGCCTTCCAGCACATGCCCTGCTTCATCAAGCCAAAACGTCTCATCCACTTCGGCATCATGCGCTTCTTGCTTGCCCATGATGCTGGCGAGCAGCGCGATAGATTTAATTTCGCAATGCTTCCAACGAATATCGGGGCGGGTAATCGCTTTGTAACCCTGTGCTACACGCTCGGATGTAGGCTGCGGCAGTGCGCGCGAGGTCATCACCATGGTTGGGCTAAGCGGTGTCGCGGGGTAATGCGAACGTGGGCCAGCACCACGGGTAATTTGAATATAAATCATGGCTCGCGCAAAAGGGTTGCGTTCATAAATCTGCCGCACCAACGTGGTCAATTCATCACGCGATAACGGCAGTTCAATACGAATAGCCGCGCAAGAACGCTCTAACCGTGCCAGGTGAGCATCCAAATCAAGGAAGCGACCATCAACACAGGCAACCACCTCATACACACCATCGGCAAACTGAAAGCCACGGTCTTCGATGTGTACCATCGCCCCTTCCAGAGGCATAAATTGACCATTCAACCACGCTGTTAATGCAGGAGTGCTCATTCACTTATTCCTTGTTTATCATCAGATTTTTTCCACCACAAACGCAGCTCATCCCATTGGCGACCAAACCACGAAGCTTCTGGCACTTCACGTACGGCAACCATAGGAATGCGGTCGATAATTTTTTGCTTATCACCCATTTGCAACACGCCTTCAATAGAACCAATAATCTGCCCTTTTTTAATCGGGGCAGATACAGGGGAATCATAGGTTAAGTGAAAGCTGAGTTTATTTTCCATACCTTTAGGAATGGTCACCCACACAGGGTGTTCAGGCTCTAAATACAGTGTGTTCGCTTTGCCGTGAAAGACTTCAATATCGCGCCGCAATTGACGGGTCGCAGGACGAACCGAGGTGAATTGACGCAAGCCATAACCAAGCAACGCTTTTGACTGACTGGCGCGTGCTGCATCGGATTCTGTGCCGAACACTGCCGATACCAAACGTGTTTTATCATTCTTAGCAGAACCTACCAAGCAATAGCCTGCCGCCTCTGTATGCCCTGTTTTAAGCCCATCGGCTTCAGGCATAATCCACAATAAACGATTACGGTTAGGCTGACGACGACCATCAAAGGTATAATCACGTTCAGAAAACAATTTGTATTGCTCGGGGAAGTCGCGCCACAACGCCGCACCTAATACCGCCATGTCATGCGCTGAACTGTAATGCCCTTCGGCTGGCCAGCCCGTAGCGTTCATAAAATGCGTATGGGTCAAGCCCAGTTTTGCTGCCTTGGCGTTCATATGATCGGCAAATGCCGCTTCGGAGCCAGACAAATATTCGGCCAATACAATACAGGCATCGTTGCCAGAAAACGTTGCAATACCATGCAATAACTCATCAATACGTGGGTTCATACGCGGTTCTAGGAACATCGTACTGCCACCAATTTTCCACGCTTTTTTACTCACTGGGGCGCGATCACTGGGTTGCACCTTTTTGTTTTTAATCGCTTCAAAGCCCAAATACAGGGTCATTAACTTGGTTAAACTGGCTGGTGGTAGTTCTTGATCGGCGTTTTTAGAGAATAACACCTGATGCGAGTGTGCATCCACTAACGCCCATGACTTAGCAGCAATACGCGGCGTGTCTGGCCACAGTTCATCGGCAAAAGCAGGGTTCATCCCTAGGGTGAACACCATCACTACAGCCAAATAACGGCTAACCTTTGCGAGTAAGGGTGTAAGTAAATATGCAACTTGTTTTATGGCCATAGCCAATCATCCTCCGGTGCCACTTCCCATTGCTGGATGTGGTTTGAATGGGGTAGAGGGAACGCCAAGCGATGGGCATGCAACATCATACGTGGTGCTGCTGCACCGCCATAGCGCGTGTCCCCCAGCAGCGGGCATCCTAGGGAAGCAAGGTGAACACGCAATTGATGACTACGCCCTGTATGGGGGACAAGTTGCAACAAGGCTCTTTGCTCAGTAGTGGCTTGACGGTGGAATTCACTATCGCAAGCGCGTCCAGCAGGGTCAATATGGTAACGCCCTAAGCCATCACGACGACGAGAAATCGCACTGCTAACACGCTGATCTTGCCAAGTCGGCACGGTAGTAATAACCCCCAAATACGACTTTTTGACATCCTGCGCCCAGCGCGCCTGCATATGTTGCAAGCACGTCGCGCTAGAAGTCAGCAGCATCAAGCCCGAAGTGCCACGGTCTAAGCGGTGAACAGGACTGATGCTTGCCGTAGTGGGCAAATCAAGATGCCGTGCCAATTCATCGGGTAACGTCCCTTTGCTGCGATGCAATGCCGCTTGCGCATATTGTCCGCTACGTTTATGAATAAGGTAGAGGTCATCCTGTTGCCATAGCAATTGTTCAGGCGCAAAAGGCGTAAGTTGTTCATGTTCTAAGATCACCATGCGCAACAACTCACCACCACGCAGCGCACGTCCCGCCGTGCGGCAGCGTTTGCGGTTGATGTAAACGCCACCTTCATCAATCGCTTTGCGCACGCGCCGCCGAGACACGCCTGAATGCGCGCTCAAGCATTGATCCAGCCGCCCACCTTCCCCTGTTTTAAGTTGTACTGAAAAGTCCTGCATGGCTGCTCCTAGGCTTACAGTAGGCGCAATAAATGCTAAAATAATTCCGCGCACCTACTTAATCAGCGCATACTATGTTTTTTTACCCTGCCCGTTAACATGGTAGTGCTATCCGTAGAATCAATGAATATGGTGAAAGGTTTTTGCGCCAGCTATTTCCTTTGCCAAACGACGAGGCTGATGAGTGTTGCTACGCTTGTATATTTTATCCACAGATGCACGCAGATGATGAAAGAACTTTTGTACCGACCATCCGTATGGATGCATAACGTTTCTATCACAGAAACAGTCGCAAAACCAACTGCGACATTATGTCACATAGGCAAAATGGTTTAGCTTCCTAGCCTTACGCCCCTATGCAAAAAGGGGGCATGATGAACAAACGACTACGACACCAACACCTTATACCTGCTGCGCTGCTTGCCGCAGTTTTTGCTACACCTGCTGTGGCGGCGGATTTGGCGGTGATTCAGGTGCATGACCAAGCGATTAACCAAGCCAGTCATGTCAGCATTAACCCTGCAGATCAAGATTATTTACCTGTCGATACCGCTGACATGTTACGCGCCGCGCCTGGTGCAAACGTGAACAAAAACGGCACGCTCACGGGCATTGCCCAATACCGTGGCATGTATGGCACGCGCATTAACACCCAGCTTGATGGTTTGAACGTAGCCCCCGCAGGCCCGAACTGGATGGATCCGCCGTTAAGTCATGTTGCGCCTTCGCAGGTGAAGGCGATGCGCGTGTACCGTGGTATTGCGCCAGTTAGCGCAGGCGCAGAAAGCATCGGCGGTCTGATTACACTCGAATCCGCCTATTTACCCTACGGCAATAGCGACGCGCTTACCCCCCATGCCAATGTTGCTGCGGGTTATGATAGCAACCAACAAGCATCCACCTTTGCGGCACAACTCGGCGCTGGCAACGCCAACAACCGCCTGCAAATTCAAGGCAATAGCGACATCGGGCAAAGCATGCAGGCAGGCAATGGTTTAGATGTTGTGCCTACGCAATACCGCCGCCAACTGCTTGGCGCAGATTACGGCCACAACGTTAACGCAGGGGAATTTACCTTGGGTTATGGTCATGAAAAGGTCGATAACAGCGGCTCGCCCGCACTGCCGATGGATATTATCTCGGTCAAAGGCAATAACTACCGCGCTGGCTACCGCAGCCATGACGATGCTGCTACCCGCTGGTTATTTGATGCCCATTATGGCAAAACCGATCACGTGATGAACAACTACAGCATGCGCCAAAACCCTGTCATGCTCGGTATGATGAACCGCCCCATGCAACGCTACGCCCTGACCAATGTGCGCGATATTGGCTACAAACTACAAGCCACCCTGCCACTGGGTGAGCAACAGCAACTAAGCTTTGGTACCGATGGTTGGTTGGCGCGCCACAATGCTGATGTGTTTGACCCATTAAATGCTGCATTTTCACTACAGAATTATAACAATGCCACACGCCAACGCTTCAGCCTGTTTACAGAATGGGAAGCTGCATTAAGCAGCAGCCTCAACATTCAGGCAGGCGCACGCTACAGCCGCGTTAATATGAACAGCGACACCGTAACAGCCACAGGGTTTGCTGGCATGATGGCAGCAAACATCAACACTCTGGCAACAGCTTTTAACAACACAGCCAGAGCAAAACAAGACAACCTGTTTGACCTTAGTCTGCTGCTAACCCAAACCATCAACGAAGAAACCAGCATCGTCGTCGGACTTGCCAGAAAGCAACGCGCCCCCGCCTATCAAGAGCGTTACCTGTGGTCGCCGCTGGAATCAACCGCAGGACTTGCCGACAAACGCACCTATGTTGGTGATGTCAACCTACGCCCCGAAACAGCCTACGAAGTGGACATCGGTATGGATTGGAAAAGCGACCTTGGCTACTTCACCCCGCATTTGTTCTACAAGCGGGTGAACAACTATATTCAGGGTGTATCACTCAACAGCGGCGCGGCCTATAACTTCCGCCAAATGCAGGGCAATGCGCTGCGTGGTGGCGGCTTTTGTACCGCCAATCCGACAGATCCTTTTTGTACGCCGCTGCAATTTTCCAATGTCTCCGCCGCGCTTTACGGTTTTGACACAGGGTTTGGCTGGAACCTAAGTGATGCTATAAGCTTGGATGGAACGCTCAGTTATGTGCGCGGCAAACGTCGAGACGTAGCGGATAACCTTTACCGCATCGCACCACTCAACGGTACTATCGGCGCAACTTATTACGGCGAAGATGATTGGTCACTCACGGCGCAAAGCGTGATTTACGGCAAACAGAACAAAATTGCAGTCAGCAATGCCGAGCAGCAAACCGCTGGCTATAGTCTGTTTAACTTGCGTGGACGCTACACGCTAGCCAAAGGCATCGACATCAGCGGTGGCATTAACAATATCTTCGACCGCTTTTATCAATCCCACTTGGGCGGTTACAATCGCGTGACGAAGAATGTCGCAGGGCAAAGTTCAGCCGTAGCAACAGGTGCGCGCCTGCCAGGCGAAGGACGCAGCCTCTTTGTGCAAGCGCGTGCAGTGTTTTAACGTATGAAAGCGGATGCACCATCCATCCCAGCAACAGGCAGGGTATTGATTTGGTTGATTGCCACATTGCTGGCGATGGTGGTGCATATTGCCTTGGTGGCAGCGGTGGAATGGGTGCAAACTCATGAAGTTGTGAAGAAAACACCGCCAGCACCACCCTTGGAGGTGTTCCTCCTTGAACCCAAACAAGCCCCCAAACCACCCCAAGCAGTCGTCAAGCCACAAGCCGTAAAAGCCGTAACTGCGCCAGTCGTCGCTGCCAAACCGCCCGCTCCCATCATTGCCAAAGTCGCCAAAAAATCGCCTGCAACACCGTCAAAACCCAAGCGCGTAGCAGCACCCAAGCCAACACCAAAGCCCGTTGTCACCGAGCAAGCAGCCATCACAGCACCAGCAACGCCGCAACAGCCGACAACAACCGCCCCACCGCAAATCGTCGCTGTTGCAAGCGCGCCGATCACGCCACCACCGCCCGCTGTGGATGTCGCAGCCTTAAAACAAAACTACATGCGCCAAGCATTAGCCATGATCAAACAGCAAAAACACTACCCGCGCTCCGCTCGTCGCCGTCATATCGAAGGTGATGTGTTGGTAGAACTGGATGTAGAAAGCACCGGGCAAGCCCGCAACATACAACTAAGCTGCCCCCATTCCGCTCTAAAAAAAGCCACCCAAACAGCCATAGAAGAAGCACTCCCCCTGCAACGCCCCCCACAAGCACTGCCCCAGCCATTACACCTACGCTTTGTAATGCAATACCGTTTAGACGGCTGATACTTGAGGCACAGTGTGCGTTTATGCCACACATGCCGATGCCATCATTTGATAACGCAGTTGTGAACGTTATCGTATGGGCTACACCGCTTGCGGTTGTGATAAAGTGTTGGAGGGAGTGATAATGATTAGTTGCCACCTCGTTCCTCGGGGGGGGGGGGAGTAACTATTAAGAACGAGAGAAACAGGTGAGCTGCTCCTCATCTTCCACATTAGCACTATAAAAGGAAAGTATGAGGCATATTAAACTAAAAACGATAAATTTAAAAAAACACCCAATATTAAATGAAAGATGGTTGCAGGATATCATCGCCGATGATCCTTCTATTCTTGATATTGGCGATGTCATTCTGAAAGATAAGGAGCGCATTCATATCGGTGCGGGTCGGCTAGATTTACTTTTGCAGGATGCTGATGGACACGGAAGATATGAAGTAGAAATTCAGTTAGGTGCTACTGATGAATCTCACATAATTAGAACTATTGAGTATTGGGATATTGAAAGAAGAAAATATCCACAATACGACCATACAGCAGTAATTATTGCAGAAGATATCACAAGCAGGTTTCTTAATGTGGTTGGATTATTTAATGGTTTTATACCAATAATAGCTATTCAGGTAACTGCTATCGAAACGCCTGAGGGGGTTGGGCTTCAATTCACAAAAGTCCTTGATACTGTAAAGCTTGGATACATTGATGAAGATGAGGAGACTTCCGCACCAACTGACAGGACATATTGGGAGAAAAGAGGAACGAAAAAAACTGTAGCATTGGCTGACAAAATACTTGAAATTACCAAGTCCTTTTTGGCAGCAGTCGAGTTTAGTTATAATAAATATTATATTGGGTTTTGGGTAGATGGTAGAGCGTGTAATTTTGCTGTATGTCGCCCACAAAAAGGTGCCTTGCGTCTTGAGATTCGCTTACCCCAAACGGAAGAAATGGAAGAAATAATTGCCAGTTCAGAGCTTGATGTATTGGATTATGATAAACGTTGGGGAAGTTATAGACTAAAACTTTCAGAAAAGGATTTTTTAGGAAAAGAGAAAACTTTGAATGCATTGCTCAAACAAGCCTATGAATTGCGTAAATAGTGCTAACAAGCACATACACAGATCCATCACTGTTGGCGGTGTTGTGGGGCTCATCATAGATTCGTTTTTCGGAGGTCTCTCATACTTTGGAATCATGGGCGATGTGTGACATTGTCCCTCAAAGACTATGATCGAGTCGTACTATTGGAAAGAAGACCTGCTTAACCATGCCAAGCGGTTAAGACCTATGAAAAAGCCAAGTCGCTGGAGCGAAAGGTTAGTGGTTAATTTTGAAAAGGAACTTATTGTTTCCTTCTTTTTAATCAGAAAACTCTTTGAAATGCATAAGGTGTCTAGTAAGTCTCTGGATTACAAGGCAGAAGTATATTCGTGTACACCAAGCGGAAAGAAAATTACTAAACTAAATCAACATGCCATTGATGAAATATATGACCTAGATAACGAGAAAAAGGTAAAAAAGAAAATTGTCTTTCTAGCTAACCAGTTAATTCATAGCTGTACAATTTTCGCATATAGAAACGAAGACCGAAACTGGGGAGGTGTTTATGCATGCTCTGATTTCGAAAGAAACAAGACAATTTACAGAATACCAATTGAGGAAATCGTTTCTATATTCAAGTTGGTGGGTAGTGATTATCCAACGACGTTTTCGATGCGCTGGAATGAAGAGGCTGGTGATTACGATATCGCCACAAAATAATAAAGGGATGCAGACTTGACGAGTTGCTGTTTTTTCGGCCATTCTACCCTGCGCCTTCGCAAGAAGTCCGAAAGTAAAAATCAGCCAGCAGCATCAACCACTGGAACCACAAAGGTAAGCACCATGAAATACCAAAGCATTTTCATCCATAACAAGCCATCATCAGAAAACACAACTTTCCGAACCTTTTTGTTCCATGATTGCGTTCACATGGGGCGGATGCTGCGAGTATTTATGTGCGTTTTTTTGTTTACCTATGCATGTAATGCTTGGGCTGAGTCATCGGTTTGGAAGGTGCAAAAAAACGGGCATACTCTTTACTTGGCTGGTACAAGTCATGTGCTGCGCGATCAGGATTTTCCTTTGCCTGCCGAGTTCGACATTGCTTATCAAGCTGCGGATCACCTGATATTTGAAACTGATATCGGAGCCATGGAGCAAGCAGATACACAGCGCAAGTTAATGGAAGCTGCCATTTATCAAGACGGCTCAACGCTTAAAGACCACCTCTCGGAAAAGAGCTGGAAAATGCTGGAGGCGTATTGCAACAAAAATGGTATTCCACTTGGGATGCTTGCTACTCTTCGACCATCCATGGCTACAACAGTGCTTCTTATTCAAAAACTTACCCAACTGGGTGTTGGCGAACAAGGCGTTGATCAATTTTACTACGCTAAAGCCATGAAAGATGGCAAAACGACTGGCGCGTTGGAAAGTGTTGAAACCCAAATTGATATATTGATGCATATGGGCGAGGGGCACGAAAATGAGTTTATCACCTACTCCCTCGAAGACATGAACACCATTGAGCAAGATTTTACCATGTTGGTTAACGCTTGGCGTAGTGGAAATACTCAAGGGTTGGAAAAAATGATGCTAAAAAACTTAACGGTCATGCCCGATCTTTATCAAACCATGCTGGTTGATCGCAACAACAGTTGGTTACCCATCATTGAACAACACGCGAATGCTAATCAGACAACGCTCGTGCTAGTCGGTGCAGCGCACTTGGTTGGCAAAGATGGCATCCTGCAAAACATGCAGCGGCGCGGTTACAAGATCACACAAATCAAAGCCCCTAAAGGTAAATAACGGCTGCCCTTTTAAGATGGGACGCATGTACACTACAAGACCATCATGTGGGTTGTGGTTGAGGTACGAAATCCAACTTTAAAACGGCATCTTTCATTATCAGTTGATGCTTTTTGCAAATAAGCAGTCATCTTGAAAACTGTTTTTTGTAGGGTGGATAAGCGCAGCGCAGCCACCTAACTTTTCCGAATGCTATGGCGTCGGATTCTCTCAATACCTTGGGAGGCGGAGGGTTGACGGTGTTCGCGAATCAAAAGTGGAGAGTTCTTCGACGTTAGGTGGCTGCGCTGCGCTTATCCACCCTACGACAGGACACTCCATTTCGCACGTGAAATGCTGAAGAAGAGTGTCAATTACTTTTCAGAGAATATGAAGAATGCCTTTAAAACAATCATAAGCTATTTAGTTGGGCATGCTCTTTTGTTGGGTTTCGTGCCTTTCGTGGTTCATGTTGTTTTATGCTGTTTCCTCAACAACACGCTGGCAGATGGCTAATGGCTCTAGCTGGATGTTATCTTCCACATGTAGTGATTGACGGCTGGCTTGTTGATCTTCTGCCATGATGTTCGCTGGCAAACGTGCGATACCTAACACACTGCCATCATCCAATTTTGTGCAACTGCTCAAACGCCCGATAGCGACGCTGCTGCATACATCACAAGGCAGTGATGTTGGCATGGTCGCTAACCGTACGTGATACAGGGCGTGACGCACACCATTGCGCCAGTGCATGCGACTGCTGATTTCTTGCCCGACATAACAACCTTTATCAAAGCTGATGCCATCCATTTCGCGCAGGTTGGCGTTGAGTGGATAGTCACCCGCTCCCCAGTCATGCCCAAAGCGTGGTATGCCTGCTGCAATGCGTAGCTGCTCTTGTTCGTCGGCGTTGAGAAGTTCAGCACCATCGACCGCTTGCCATTCAGTGGCAGCAATACGCCAGACATCGGCGACACCGTCAGCTTGCACCAGCAGCAAAGCTCCGTCATTGGCTGTGACACACGCAAGCGGTGTTGTGTTATCATGACCCTCTAGCCACGCTGTCGCGATTACACCATAACCTGCTTGCAGCGACCATGGCAAAAGCTCGAAGCTGACATCATGCCCTAAAGCAAACATGCGTAGCCGCTGCATTAAAGCATCGCTGGCGCTGCGGTCGTGTAATACATAAAGCGTTTGCTCATCGACCTGTACTACACGCAGATCAGCAAGAGTTTTACCTTGAGGCGTAAGAATCACACCATAGATAGCTTGCGTTGGCGAAAGCCGTTTTACATCCTGTGTGCATTGTGTTTGTAGGTAGTTTTTGGCACCAGAACCGCGCATGCATAACAGTGCCATATCATCCAGCGCGGCGTAGCCATTATGCTTCATCGTCACGCAATGTGGCAGCAGCAGCGGCAACACGGTTGACGGCATCTTGCAATACTTCTTGCGCCACCGCATAAGAAAAACGAATGTGACCAGGCGCGCCGAAGGCTGTGCCTGGGACTAATGCTACGCCCGCTTCCTCTAGTAGCCACGCGCACACGGCAATATCATCGGCCAATAACTCACCCGCAGTGGTACGTTTGCCTAGCCATGGCGTGATTGAGGGGAAGGCATAAAAAGCACCGTCAGGCTGCAAGCAGTTCATACCTGGAATGGCATTAAGCTCCGCAATCAACCATTTGCGGCGTGTCGTATACGTCGCCACCATGGTTTCCAATGGTTCGGTTGGGCCTTGCAAGGCTGCCAGCGCAGCATGTTGCGCGATTGAGCAAGGGTTGGATGTACTCTGACCTTGCACCTTGCTCATCGCCTTAATCAAGTGCAAAGGACCTGCGCAATAGCCAATGCGCCACCCTGTCATACAATGCGCTTTGGATACGCCATTGAGGGTGATGGTACGGTCGATAAGGTCAGGGTTGATCTGTGCAAAGGTGACAAACTCCGTGCCATCGAAAACGATTTTTTCATACATGTCATCGGTGGCAACGGCAATATGTGGGTGAGCGCGCAACACCGTGCCTAGTGCCGCCAGTTCCTCTGCTGTGTATGCCATGCCTGTTGGATTAGAGGGCGAGTTCAGGAACAACAAGCGGGTGGCAGGGGTAATCGCGGCGGCTAACTGTTTTGCTGTAATTTTGAAGCGTGAATCAGCATCTGTGTTGACGATGACGGGTACGCCTTCTGCCAGCAACACCATATCAGGGTAAGAAACCCAGTAAGGTGCGGGGATAATAACCTCATCACCGCGATTGATCATCGCCATCAAGAGGTTATAAATACACTGCTTGCCGCCTGATGATACCAGCACTTGCTCCGCGCTGTAGTCTAGCCCATTGTCGCGTTTGAATTTGTCCGCAATCGCCTGCCGTAAAGCGGGAATGCCTGGCACGGGCGTGTAACGTGTTTTACCACTCTCAATCGCCTCGATGCCTGCTTGGCGTGCTGCCTGCGGTGTTTCAAAGTCGGGTTCACCGACCGATAGCGAGATAATATCCCGACCTTCGGCGCGTAAAGCGGCGGCTTTAGCAGTAATACTCAGCGTTGCTGATGGTTTAACTTGTTCGATGCGATGGGAAAGTGTAATCATGGTGAGAGCATAGCAATTGCCGCAAAGGGCGCAAGATATGCTGTGCCTGTTTATTGTTAGCGGTGCGGTGGAAATAGCCTTTTCGATAGAGGTGCAGTCATTCATAGGTTCGTATAAAATAGATGAAGGCTGGGGGTGACGCGGTTGTCATCTGTGTGACATAATGAAGGCTTAGCTTTGCTGCCATCTTTTCCCGTAGGAGCGAGCGAGTGCGTAAGTATTCTTCTATCGTTATGGCTGCGGCAGTGATTGGCACCTTGGGTGTTAGCACGGCTGAAGCACGCGATCAAATCAACATTGTGGGTTCTTCCACAGTATATCCTTTTTCTAGCTATGTAGCGGAAGCCTTTGGTCAAGAAGGTAATTTCAAGACTCCTGTGATTGAATCCACAGGTTCTGGCGGCGGCATGAAGCTGTTTTGCGCTGGTGCTGGTCTTGATACACCTGACTTCACTAACGCATCACGTCGCATGAAAGCGAAAGAATTCAAAAAATGCCAGAAGAATGGCGTAACAGACATCGTTGAATTCAAAATTGGCTTGGATGGTTTGGCTTTAGCCCAAAGCAAATCAGCACCAGCATTGAATTTAAGCCGTGAAAACGTGTTGTTGGCGGTTGCTGCTGAAGTACCGAACAAAGATGGTTCTGGCTTGATGGAAAACCCTTACCACTTCTGGGATGAAATCGATAGTTCATTGCCACATCGTAAGATCCTGTTTTACGGTCCACCAACCTCTTCTGGTACGCGTGATGCATTCGAAGACTTGGGCATGAAGCATTTGACCAAGCACATGGATGTTTACACCAAGTTGTACAAGGCTGACAAAAAAGCCAACAAAGCATACAAGAAATACCACAAAATCCGTCAGGATGGCGTGTATGTTCCTTCTGGCGAAAACGACAACTTGATTGTTCAAAAGCTGGCTAAAGATGCAGGCGCGATTGGTATCTTCGGTTACTCTTACTTAGAAGAAAATGAAGACAAGATTGCAGCAGTGAAGATTGCTGGTGTTGCACCAAGTCCTGACGCTGTTCAAAACGGTAGCTACCCTTATTCTCGTTCTTTGTACTTCTACCTGAAGAAAGCGCATTTGGCTCAGGTTCCTGGCATGAAAGAATATGCTGGACTGTTTTTGTCTGAAAAAATGATTGGTGATGAAGGCGAATGCACTGACATTGGTCTGATTGCTCACCCTAAAGCATTGCGCGATCACTTCCGTGCATCTTTGGCTGACTTGACCAACATGACTGAAGCTGATTTCGCTAAGAAATAAGCAATCCATTCGGTAACGAACAAGGCGGGGCATCATTGCCCCGCCTTTTTTTTGTGCTGTTCACAAGCGCGATGTTAAAAATTTGCAGGGTGTAAACTGCGATTTCAGCCTCAAGGTTGCCTTAATTCGCTCAAAAATTACGATGGGCAGAGTGAAAGTCTGCCTTCCCTTTTGGGACTGGATGCATGTACACTACAAGACCATAATGTAGATTGGGTTGAGGTGCGAAACCCAACTTCAAAACAACCATAAGCTATTTAGGCTATGTTCCTTTGTTGGGTTTCGTACCTCAACCCAACCTACGGTGTCACGCATATCTATATTGCTTTTGTCCTGTCTTAAACGGGAAGCTTACTTCAGCTGTGCCTGAAGCACGGGCGTTAGTGCGCCATCTACGCTTGGTTTGAATCCGTGTAGGCGTGGTCCGCTGACGGCAACTACGGGTTCAAACCACAGTGGAATGTATACATAATCGCGTTGCATTTGTTGTTGTATTTGCTGGTACAGGTTCACACGTTCATCTTGGCTGCTTGCATGCATGGCTTGTTGTAGCCAGTCATCGACTTGGGGGGTGGCATAGCGTCCTCGGTTGGCTCCTTTGGGTGGCCACATGTCGGAATGCAAAATCCAGCGGTAAATGTCGGGGTCGCTGATGCCTACCCATGACAGCGAGAATAGCTGAAAATCGCCGCGTTTGATGCGGGCGTAAAAAGCTCCCCATTCCAACGATTCAATCGCTACATCGACACCAATGTCGCGCCAGCCTGCTGCAATGGCGGTGGCGAGTAGCAGCCGTTCGGGGTTGGTGCTGGTGCGGTAAGTGAGGTGAAAACGCCAGCCATCTTCACCGCGTGTGTAGCCTGCGCTATCAAGCAAGGCATTGGCGGCAGCAATGTCTGCTGGTGTGTGGGCTAATGTGGCAGCGGCCCAGTGGCTGGGGGTTAATACGGTTTCGGCTAATATAGGTTTGTCTTGTAGCAGTGCTTTTTTTAGGGCTGAGCGGTTGACCCCTAGAGCCAAGGCATGGCGCACACGTACATCGGATAGGATCGCATCTTGCATATTCATGCCAATATAGGCGAAGGTGGTGGACGGTGTTGTGGCAACGGTAATTCCCGCTTGCTGTTGTAGGTAGTTGAGCATGTGCAGGGGGAAGTCGTTTTGCATCAGGTCGATTTCGCCCCGTGCTAGTTTGAGGCTGCGGGTGACGGCATCTTTGACGTGAATAAAACGAAAGCGTTGCGCCTGACCATGGTCTGCTTTGGCGATGCGCCGAACAGTGATTTGATGATTATCACCACTGACCCAAGCGCACGAACCACAGCCGACAATACCCTTTTGTTGTTGCGGCAGTGCGGCGATGGATTGGGGGAGAATGCCTACGTTTAAGCGCGTTAGCAGCGAAGCATCAGGCTCGGACAAATGCAGGCGAAGGTGCAGCGGAGCCAATACTTCGATGCTTGCGATGCTGGCAAAGCCCGCGCGTAGCGGACTGGCGCGTGTGGCATCCATGATGCTATTGAGGGTGGCAGCAACATCGCTGGCGGTGAGTGCTTGCCCATTATGGAAACGGATGTTGGGGCGCAGGAAGAAGTCCCATGTGCGTGGATCTGTTTGCTGCCAGCGTTCCGCGACATCAGCTTGCGGTAAAAAATGCTCGTCTTGCCGTGTTAAACCTCGGTGGATGAATGCTTGCACTTTTTGCGAAGCGGCATCCGTGGCATAGCGCGGGTCTAAGGTTATGGGCAGTTGCGCCATGCCGATGCGTACAAGCCCTGGTTCTGGCGCGCTTTGGCTGCAACTTATGGTGAGTAATAGGCACAGTGTGAGCCATAGCTGACGCATTACCGCTGCCATAGACTCATGCTTTCCACATGCCCTGAAAAAGGGAATAGATCCAATCCTCGCACGGCTTGTAGGCGGTAGCCTTGTTGTGCGACCAAGTCGCTGTCTCGTGCGGCAGATGCAGGGTCACAATGAATCATAATAATTTGACGTGGCAGCAGACGATGCAGTTGGCGACACAATTGTTTTGCCCCTTTGCGCGGTGGGTCAAGAATCAATACATCAGCACCAATCATGGCTTCTGGCAGGGTGGCGAGGCGACCCATGAGGTCGCACACTTCATAGCGGGCGGGGACGGAGAGTCGTTTGGCGCTGGCATTGGCAGCGCGTACACTGGCAGGGTTCATCTCAAAGCCATGCACCGTATGACCGAGTATGGCAAGCGGAAGTGATATATTGCCAATGCCAGAGAACAGATCGACAACACGGCGCGCCCCCTTACACCAGACTTGGGTTTGTTGCAGCATGGCGCGATTGCCGCTGCGATTACCTTGCACAAAATCATCAGGCCCAACATTAAGCTGTATATCTTGCTCATCTGCCAATACACTATCGTACAACTGCAACACGGGGCGAGACAGTGGGCGGGCAACCTGACCGTCATGCCACCACCATTGAATGGCTTTTTCTGCTACAGTGTTGAGTGCGATGATAGGCAGTTGGGCAGGCTTCTTTTTGTACTCTAGTACCACATGAATGCCATTTTCTAGGGCTACGGCATACACTGCCTGTGGCGCATCGCTTGCTTGTAGGGCGGGAGTAACGGTGTGCCAAGCTTGGAGTAGGGCTTGTAAATCGGGGGTGAGTACCATGCACGAGGGACTGGCAACGACTTGGTGTGATGCTCTGCTATAAAAGCCGAGCTGTTGCTGTTTATTAAGATGCCAGCGCACGCGGCGCCGACCTTCTTGGCAGGGCGTTACGCTTTGCCAGTGAACGTGCGGATGCCATACCTCAGCAAAAGCGTGACGCACCCAGCCCGATTTAATCGCGGCGTGAGCCGAGGGCTTAACCACTTGCAAGGCGCAGCCGCCGCAGCGATCGGCAACAGGGCAGGGTGGGGCGCAGCGTTCGGGGGAAGCTTCGACGATGCGCTCAAGTTTCGCGTGGGCGATGCCGCGTTGTTGCTGTGTGACACTGGCAGTGATGCGATCCCCTGGCGCAACATCGTGTAATAATACGCGCCCTTGTTCAGTAGTTAGGCAGCCTGCGCCACCAGGCAATAGGCACTCGACGGCAGCATCAAATGTTTTCATGGGCGAGGAACTCCAAAATGGTGGCGAGTGTTTGATCCATATCGTTGTTGTCGGTGCGGATGTGAAGCTGGGCACAGTCTTGGTATAATGCGCGTCGTTGCAGGTCAAGCTCGCGTGCTTTTTGCAAGGGGTCAACGCCATGTAACAGGGGGCGGTTGCGGTCGCCAGCAATACGTTTTGCCAATGTTTCAGGCGAGGCATCCAACCAAATGACAGGTCCGCCACGTTGCAACCGTTGGCGATTGGGCGCACGCAGTACAATGCCACCGCCTGTGGCAAGGACGCAAGGGATCGTTGCGTTTAGCTGTTGTTGTAAGCATTCACCTTCCAGCGCACGGAACACACATTCGCCATCATCACTAAAAATACGAGGGATTGATTTGCCAGCGCGTTGCACAATTGCGGTGTCTAAGTCCACAAAAGGTAAGGGTAAAGCATCTGCCAAACGTCGTCCGATGGTGCTTTTCCCCGCCCCCATAGGGCCGATCAATGAAATCATGGTTGTGTTCCTTTTTTGTTTATGTGCGTCAATCGCAAATATTTGCGATGGAAAAACCCCTATGTTAAGCTAGGTTTTGCGCTTACTGTGGTTGTTGCCTCTGGCGAACCATACTATGGGGGGCGATGGTGTCGAAAAAAAGTATTTGTAGTACTTGCCAGCACGTACAAATCGTTGATGATGGTCATGTGGAATGCGCTAAAAACAATGATTTGTGTCAGCTAACTATGGGGCATTTGGTCGCTTGTTCGATGTATGAGCATAAAAATAAACATGTTGATGCGCAGCAAGGGTGGTTTGATGGCCTGAGAAGGATGATGCGCGGGAAGAAAGCTTGATGTTGCAGTTGCTCAAACGTTAAGCCGCTCCTAGACTTGCCCAATGGCTTTAAGTGATCAGGAAACCCTGCTTGTCTATCAACACCTGCACCGCGTGTTTAAAGAGGATTTGCATATTTCACGCCCCTTGGTTCAGATGTTGCGGCATATGGGCTTGGAACGTGAAGCAAGCGAGTGTGCCTTTTTAACGGCGCGTCATATGTTGGCGAGTCATCAGCCCGCCAGTGCTTTGGGCTTTTTGGAGATTTGTCGTCAGATTGGTCATCCTAGCGAGAGTGATATTAATGCTTTGATGGTGATGGCTGAGTTGACAGGGGAAGAGGCTGGTGCAGCAAAGAACCGTGTTTTCCCTTTACTTGAGCAATTATCTGATGGTGAAAGTCTCGCCTTGATTCGTCATGGCTCATTGCATCGTTTTCCTGCTGGCGCAGATGTGTTGGTGCAGGGTGAGGTTAGCCAAAGCTTTTATCTTATTTTGGCGGGTGATATTCATATTCACATGCAGGCTGATGGTCATTACTTGGATATTTCAAAGCTATCTTCGGGTGATTTTTTTGGTGAGTTTGCCAGCGTCTATCATCTTCCTCGTTCGGCAACAGCAACAACCTTGACCCCCGCTTTGTTGTTGGAATTATCCGAGCCAGATATTCAGCAGTTGATGGAATCATCTCCGTTGGCTGGCGAGTATTTGCTAGATATTGTCAAGCGACGTATGGTGTATTCCTTGTCTTGTGGTCATCCTGCTCTGCACGGCATTGCAACGATTGATCGTGATTGGTTGGCAGATAACTCGCAGGTGTTGGAGTTCCCCGCTGGTGCGTTAGTGACCGCTACCGACATTCCGTCAGAGCATTGCGCGATTGTATTTTTGGGTGAGTTTGTTCATGCCGATGGTGATCAGCATGTTGATGTTCATGATCTGATCGCTTGTTCCGAGCAGCCTTTTGTGCCGCTAAGAGCTGTGCAACGCAGCTTTGTTTTTGCTTTTTCTGTTGAAGTATTCCAATCATTCCGCAATGCCTATGCCGAGTTTGATGCTTGGGTTAACGGGCATGGCTTTTTGCCGACTGAGCGATGAAACATCCTTGCCACAGCGCGTCATAAAGCCACGCCGTTTATTGTTTAGATTACACTATTGTGTTAGCGCGGCGGGTGTTTAGCTAACTTCCTTTGCAGGGTGCGGCGGTGCATGCCCAGTTCATTTGCCGTTGCCGTTATATTGCCTTCATTTTTTAATAAGATGCGTTGAATGTATTCCCACTCCAAGCGTTTGGGACTGGGTGGTTTGTCCGCGATGCTGGGTTTAGGTCGCTCCTCTTGGTCAAATAGGGCCGCGATGATTTCTTCCAGTGAAGCTGGTTTGGGTAGGTACTGTACTGCACCTGAACGCGTGGCTTCTACGGCGGTGGCGATGCTGGCAAAGCCTGTCAGCATCATAGCCCGACATGATGGTTGTTGCTGTTGTAGGTGGCGTAATAGGTGTAGTCCTGATTCGCCTGTGCCGAGGTTGAGGTCGATAATTGCATGGCTGAAAGTGTTTGTATCAATCAGCATCATGGCATCGGCGTATGTTTCGCTACACATACTATGCAGCCCTTTGCGCGCCAAGCTTTTGGCAAGACTGCGGCAAAATGTGGTGTCGTCGTCGACGATGAGGATGCAGTCAGTCATGGATTTCTCGTTGTGGTATATCGAAGCATACCATTGCGCCACCACCTTCGGGGTTGCTGCATGTGATATGACCTTGAACCTGCTCCATCGCAAAATGGGCAAGGTATAGCCCCATGCCTTTGCTATCGCTTTTTGTGCTGATGGGTTCATGACCGAAGCGGTGGATCAGCTGCGGCGGGAAGCCTGTGCCGTTGTCTTGTACCGTGAATTGAATCATTGCGCCTGCCTCTGTTGCCGTCAGTTCTATCTGGCTAGCTTGTGCCTCCATCGCATTGTCTAACAAGATGAACAGCAGTTGTTCCAAAATAGGGTCTGCCATCATGCTGATATGCGCATCTATGTTGTGGATGTGAACGCGGATATGTGGGTGTAAGTTATGCCACGGTGCAGTGCTTTGCTTTAGCCACGCGGCAACCGTGACGACTTCGGCTGTACGCTGGCTTAATGCGCGGGCACGGGAGCCTAGTTTTGTGAGGATGTTTCGACAATGTTGGAGCTGTTGTTGCATAATCAGCAGTGATTCGTCGGATGGTTCTAGGCGCAGTTCATCCACCAGTAGCAATAGGGTGTTGATGGGTGTGCCCAGTTCGTGCGCATCGGATGCCGCCTGCGCGCCTAAGGCAACCATCGTGCGTTCACGGATGCTACGTTGCTGGAGTTCGTTCAGTTGTTGTGCTTGTTCGCGGCGTTGTTCACTCATGCGAATAACAACGCTGATCAACAGTAGCACGCTGAGCACAAAGGTAAGCCACATGCCAACAAGGTGAAATTGAAAACCATGTTGCATGCCTGTGTCCATCATCGGTAAAGGCGTAAAAAAACGCGTGAGTATGGTGTAAGTAGTGATGACTAAGGCGCAACTGAGCCAAGCATTGCGCCGTGACGAGGTGAGTCCTGCGATCAATACAGGGAAAAAATAGAAAGATATCAAGGGGTTGGTGTAACCACCTGTGAAGTACAACAGCCCGCTGAGCAGGATGATGTCGATAAATATATGCCGCATAAGCAGCGTGGCTGGCATGGGGTGTTGTTGCTTGCGGTAAGGGAACAGCGGTATGCTGATGATGATCCACAGTGCGATGATAGTGCAGGCTGCATAGTACACACTGGTCGTTTGCGTTACGTTGATGGCGTGGATAATCAGTATGGAAAATAACGTGATCATAAAGCCGCGCACGATCAATAATCGTGTTAAATAGCGTGTCGCATCGTAAGTGGTTTCTATACTCAATGGTTTATTCGTCGTCAGTCGCGATGCCTACACCGTTGAGCCATGTGGTGAGGGTGCGATACATTGTTTGCATGTGTTCCATGCTATCTGCTTCCACGCGTATGACCAATATCGCTTGGGTGTTTGAAGCGCGTAACAGTGCCCAGCCATGTGGCCAGATGATGCGAATGCCATCAAGGTTGATGATGTCTAATCCCAGTTGTGCAAAGTGCTGTTGGGCGCGGTGTACGATGTCAAATTTGCTACTATCAGGGCAGGGAATACGAATTTCAGGGGTGATGCATGTTTCGGCTACATCATGTAATAACGAGGAGGCAGTGTGTTGCTCTTGGGCAAGAATGTGTAGTAAACGTGCGCCAGCATAAATGGCATCATCATAACCATAAAAACGGTCGGCGAAAAAAATATGACCGCTGACTTCACCCGCCAGTAACGCGCCAGTTTCTTGCATCTTTTGTTTGATGAGGGCGTGCCCTGTATGCCACATCAGTGCCGTGCCGCCTGCTTGCTCAATGCCTTCGTAGAGGCGGTTGGAGCTTTTGCTTTCGGCAATAATGGTGGCACCTGGGTGTTGCTGTAGCAGGGCACGCGCCAAAATGAGTAGTATCATGTCGGGGCTGATGATGTTGCCTTGCTCGTCCACCATGCCGATGCGGTCGCCGTCGCCATCAAAGGCAAGCCCGATGTCGGCTTGGTGCTCGCGCACGGCTTGGATGAGGTCTTGTAGATTGGCTGGTTTCGATGGGTCGGGGTGATGGTGGGGGAAGTGACCATCGGGTTCGCAGTACAGCGGAATAACGTTGCAGCCGATGTTTTGGTACAGCGGAATTGCCATAAGCCCTGCAGGTCCATTGCCAGCATCGACAACAACGGTGATCGGGCGTGCCAAGCGGCAATCTGGGGTGATGGTCTTTAGGTAGGTGGGTAAAATATTGTGGTATGAACGCTTGCCGCGCTTGGCATTGGGCGGTGGTGGTGTTTGCTGCATGCGCATGCGCAGTTGTTGTAAAGCCTCACCGTGAAAGCTTTGTTGCCCCAGCATGATTTTGAAACCGTTATCGCGGGCGGGGTTGTGGCTGGCGGTGACTTGAATGCACGCTGCGACATTACAGTGAAAGGCACTGAAGTAGTTGAGTGGTGTTGCCACCATACCAAGGTCGATGACATCAACACCTGCATCAAGAAGTCCTTGCATGAGGGCGTGCTGTAAAATGGGGCCGCTTAGGCGAACATCACGGCTTACAGCAACGGTGTTGTGCGGCTTGTTCAGCCATAACGGGAAAGTGCGACCCAGTCGGTATGCGATGGCGGGGCTAACCTCACTCATGGCAAGACCACGGATATCATAGGCGCGGAATATGTGCGCGTTTATGGGTGAGTTGTTTGTATGCAGTGTATTGTCCGTGCGGCTGATGCGAAACAGCACTGGCCGTATTCGTTTGTTGTGTGGATCACATAACTATGTTAACTAACAATAAATGGAGTGGCGGAAGGGGTGGGATTTGAACCCACGGAAGTGTTACCTTCGCCGGTTTTCAAGACCGGTGCATTCGGCCGCTCTGCCACCCTTCCTTGAGGTGTTTAAACAACATAAGGTTGTTCAAGTGCTTTGCAGCGGGGCGCACTGTAGCGATTTTTATGCAGAGTGCAAACTTTTTTATCTTTTTTGTGCGTTTTCCATGTCTCGTTGTAGCCTTGCTTGCCTTGAGCGTGATTCCCTGCAAAATGGTCGGCTGTTTTGTTGGGGTTTGTGTTTGTGAATTGGCCTGATATTCAGGTTGAGGGAGAGGATATGGCGGTTTATCGCAAAAAGGGAAAAATCTGTAATTGTACACTTGGCGCAATTTACTTGGCGTATGATCAAGAGCAGCAGTGCGATGTTGTACTTAAGCAATTAAGTTTTCCGGCTGATAATGATATGCGCCATCTACGCGCTTTTGTGGCGACGATTGATGATGCGCGCAAGCTTCAGCATGAACATATTATGTCCATTTACGGTATTACCCATGAAGCGTTTGATGTGAGTGTTGCGATGGAGTTGATGCGTTGTAAGACCTTGTTGCAAAAGCTTGAGGCTGGTGCTTCATTTTCGGTGAATGCAGCGTTGAGCATTGGTATTCAGTTGGCGAATGCATTGCAATATGCTCATGACTCTGGGATTTACCATGGTAGTGTGAATGCAGGTCATGTTTACCTGCGTAAAGATGGTGTGGTGAAGCTGAATAACTTTGGTTTTAACTATAACGTTGAAGGTGTGTTGATTGGTCCGCCAACATCACGCGCCCCAGAGCAGTGGTTGGGTGAGCCGTTGTCACGCAGCTCAGATGTTTATGGTTTGGGTATTTTGTTGTATCAGTTGCTGTCAGGGCGATTTCCTTATCGTGCCAATAATGCTGATCAGTTGCGTGATCGCGTGTTGAACTTGCCACCGCTACAGTTGGAGTCCCTAGCGCCGAAAGTCCCCTTTGATCTACATGAAGTCATTATGCGTGCTATAAGTAAAGATCCAGCCGATCGTTTTGCTACGATGTCAGACATGGAAATGGCATTGCGCGAGGCAGCTCAATCGCCAAACGTGAGTAATGGTACGGATGCGTTTTTGATCCATGAGTTGAATAATCAGCCTTATGTGGCTAACGATATAGACTTTAGTCGTTCGCATTGGCCTTTGCAGATTCTTAACGCATGGCCAGCGCGTCGTGTTGAGGGTAAAGGGCGTTCGGATATGGTGCGCTATCTGCTTGATCCCAGTCAACATTCGGCACCTTTTTCTGGTGTTGCTATCATTGATTTGAACACCATGTTGTTGTGTTGGCAGGGGTATTTGATTGCTTGTATCGATGTGAATACGCATCAGTTTGGTGATGCTGTATTGCAGGCTGTGCCAGAAAGCGCAGAAGAAATGGTGCTGTTTACGCCGATCAGCTTGCATTTGCGACCATTTGCGCTGTTGTTGGCGACGATATTGCGTGATCCTACATCGGAATACAATACCCTTCATTCGGATCAATTTGTTGCCTCTGAATTTGTGAGTAAACTAGAGCACGATCAATTTACAGGCGTGTTGCGCCTACGTTTTGGCGATCATATGGCATGGATCGGGTTTGAACGTGGGGTGTATATTTTTATGTTGAAAAATGATTATACCGCAACCCCTGTGGAAAATAATGCCAGCTGTGATTTGGATGCTGCAACGGCTGGTGTGGCGTATGATTTGGATATTTTTAGCAGCCACTTCACACCATTGCAAGCGGGGCTAGCATGTTTGTTTCGTGACTTTTCCTTGCAGCCTTCCGTCGCTGACAAAAGAACCCCTGCATCGCTGCTGAAAATGAAACCGAAACAATTATCGGGAGCGTTTCGTCTTGAATACCAACAAGCTGTAAGCCTCACGCCTGTAGAGCAAAAGGTGATTCCAGAAGCTGTCTTTGCGGGTAAGAAAATCATTGCCGAGGATTTGCTCGTTGTAGATGAGAGTTATCGTTTTTCTAAGTGGCTATTGTCCGAAGCGTATGCATATTTATTGTCTGAAGGGCATAAAGATGCGTTGAAATACATGGTGACATGGCTGGCTGAAGTGTCTCGTGTGTGTATGCATCATAGCTTGATTGATGAAGCGGGTGTGTCTCATGCCTTTGATGTGGTGACCTACGATGCTGAAGGTAAGGTGTTGCATGTTATTAAACGTGGTCCTGCGCAGACAACCGCGTTGGATGACTTTGTGCATGAAGTAACAGCAGTCAAAGAGCACTTGGATGCCAGTGGCGGCTTGGGTGCTGCGCTGTACTGGTGTGATGCAAACGTGTCTGATGCGTTGAAAGAGGCGCGTGATAGCCATGTGATGCAACCTCGCAAATCAATTTTGCGTATGGGAGCGTTGGACGTGTTCACAGGCTTGCGCTCATTTGTGCGTTTGGGGCCGAATCGCGGTTTTCATTTATTATTGGTGGAGGCACAGGGTGAAAGTTTTAGGGTGGTAGATTATTGATGTCTTATTCTGAACAGTGTATAAGTAGGTACACAAAATTATTTTAACATTTCTAACTTGCTTATTCACGCGATTTTCTGCGTTACAAAAAAGGTTACATATTAACAATATGCGCCCTTTTTTGTGCCTTGAATATCGCGAAATATTCGGCGCGATAAATGTTAAAATCATTCCGCGCACCTACTTAAGTAAGCTCTGAAGGGCGAGAGCGTGTATATGCATTTGCTATCGCGGCTATTGTGTTTGTTGTTCGCTGTTTTTCTTGCTGTGACGACCGCTGATAGCAAAGAGGAGGCAAGCGTGGTGAGGCACAGTAATGCATTGATTCACGAATCAAGCCCTTATTTGCAACAACACGCGCATAATCCTGTTGACTGGCATCCGTGGGGCGATAACGCTTTTGCATTGGCGCGCTTGAGTGATAAACCTATTTTCCTTTCGATTGGCTATTCCACGTGTCATTGGTGTCATGTGATGGAACATGAATCATTTGAGGATGAGGATGTCGCAGCGGCGATGAATGCGGCGTTTGTTGCGATTAAGGTGGATAGGGAGCAACGACCAGATATTGACCAAGTCTATATGAAAGTGGCGCAGTTAATGACGGAGCAGGGCGGTTGGCCGTTGAATGTGATTCTTACCCCTGATGGTCGTCCGTTTTATGTTGCTACTTATATCCCCAAACAGAGCCAGCAAGGGCGAATAGGTTTGATTGCGTTGGCAAATCGTGTGCAGCAACTGTGGCAAAACGACCGTGAAAAGTTATTGGCATCGGCAAATCGGGTGAGTGAGGCATTGCGTCAGCCTGTGGTTGATAGTAAACACTCAGACGTTGTGACCTTGGCGTTGGTTGATGCCGCGTACCAACAATTATCCGCTGACTTTGATCAAAAACATGGTGGTTTTGGTGTCGCGCCTAAATTCCCAGCGGCTCATAAGTTGATGCTGTTGTTGCGTTATGCACGGCAACATCGCGATGCACATGCTATTACGATGGTTGAGAAGACGTTGGATCAGATGCGTCATGGCGGTATCTTCGATCAATTAGGCTACGGTTTCCACCGTTATGCTACCGATCAAGCATGGCTGCTGCCGCATTTTGAAAAAATGCTCTACGATCAAGCCATGTTGATGATGGCGTACACCGAAGCATACCAAGTGACGGGGCATCAGCGTCATGCTCATGTGGTAGCCGAGATTGCCGAGTATGTGTTGCAGGTGATGCGTGCTGAGGATGGTGCGTTTTATACCGCAGAAGATGCTGATTCTGAAGGTGAAGAAGGGCGTTTTTATGTGTGGTCAGAAGCAACATTGCAGCGCGTGTTATCACCTAAAGACGCGCAATGGGCACAGCAATACTGGCATATAAGCGCGGCAGGCAATTACTTGGACGAAGCGCGGCAGGTGCGGACAGGGAAAAATATTCTGTATGTTACATCGGGTGTAGCACGCGATGAAGCGCGTTTGCAGCGGGTGCGTCGCCAGTTGTTGGCTGCTAGGGCGCAGCGTGTTCGTCCGTTTCGTGACCAAAAAGTGTTGGCTGATTGGAATGGCTTGATGATTGCTGCGCTGGCTAAGGCTGGTGCTTCTTTGGCGCGTCCTGATTTGCAACAAGCAGCTACGCAGGCGATGGCTGCGGTGTTGCAACGCTTGCAAGCACCGCATGGTCGTTTGTGGCATGAGCGCGGTGCATCATCTGCTGGGGTGTCTGGTCATTTGGATGATTATGCTTTTATGACTTGGGCGATGCTGGAGTTGTATCAGGCAAGTTTTGATCCGCAGTACTTGCAACAGGCGGTGACGTTGAATCAAACGATGATAGCATTATTCTCCGATAAAGGTAAAGGCTTCTACTTTACGGCGCATGATGCTGAGACCTTGTTACTACGCCCCAAAGATGCATGGGATGGTGCTATACCATCGGGGAATGCGGTGGCGGCGATGAATTTGGTGCGTTTGGCTCGATTGACAGGCGATGTGAAGCTGGAGCAGCGGGCAGATGCGGTGTTGCAAACATTTGAACCCTTGATGCGCCAAGCTCCAGCGGGGCAGGCATTTATGTTGATGGCGTTATGGCAGAGCTTGGTGCCAGCTTATGAGTTGGTGCTGGCAGGGGATGTGGATACAGCAGAAGGTCAGGATGTTGTGCGGCGATTGCGGCAGGGTTTTTACCCCGATGTTGCCATGCTTCATGCTGGTGCAGCGGTAGCAAAGCTGGCTCCGTTTACGGCGTTGCAAGAACCGTTGGATCATCGTTTAACATTTTACCTCTGCCGTAATAGGCAATGTGAGTTACCGCAGCATGATGTGCATGCGGTATTACGTCAGCTGGATCAAGCTGTTGGTTCTTTGAAGGAGTAATTATGGCAACGGCACAGCAATTAGAAGAGCAGTTGGTTCATTCATTGCATCAGAATAAAGATGATGCCAAAGCCTTGGTGACGTTTCGTCAGCGCGCGCGTTTGGCTGAGCGTAATGATCGTTTTGTTGAAATGGGCGTGATTTATGGTGCGATGGCGAGTTACTTGAGTACAGATTTGGACTTGCCTTTGCGGGCTGCGCAGGCGTATCAAAAAGCTGGTTTGGTTGATGATATGACGCGCCATTATTTGCAGACGATTGAACGTTATATTGGCAAGAGTGATCCTGGTCAGGCGGCAGCGGTGCTGAAACAATTTTTGGCCTTGGATCATGATGCGGCAATCCCTGTTTCGATTCTTGAGTTGTGTGATAAGCATGGCGTGAGTCACGCTGCGCATCCGCCAAGTATTCCAGCGTTGAATGAGGATGAAAAAGCGTGGGGGCAGCTCCGTCTATTTTTGCCTTTTTCTGCGATGGAAGAAAAGGTTTATAGTCGATTGGTGGCGTTGATGCAATGGCATCGCTTTGCCATGGGAGCTGATATTATTACCCAAGGCAGTCGGGCGAGTGGCATGTATTTCATCTTACATGGTCAGGTGGATGTGTTTGTCTCGGATAATGGTCAGCGTAATTCATTGGGTTATTTAGGCGAGCGAGGGGTGTGTGGTCAGGTGGCTGCTTTTGGTGGCGGTAATCATACCGTTAGCGCGATTGCCATGAGTGATGTGGAAGTGATGGAGCTGCCTGTGGCGGTGTTGCCTGAGGTTGCATCCATCGCACCACAGTTTTTTGCTCAGATGGAGCGCGAGTGTTGGCAGCAAAATCGCGTGCCTTTGCTTGCGCCGCTGCCCGCTATACAGAGTCTGGAGCAACGCATCCGCCAGCGTATGCATAAACGAATGCCAAAGGTAAAGGTGGCTCCTGTTGGTTGGCTAAAGAAAAGTGGTTGATCAGTCGGTGCGGTTGCGCAGTGCCCTGTACCGTTTGCGACGGCAAGGCATGCTTGAGTTGGAAGCATGGTTGCAGCCCTTGGCTCGTGCTATGCTGGAACATGTTGAGATACAGTCGGATGTTGAGGCTTTGTTGGCGTTGGAAGTACCTGAACTTGAATATATGATGCATCATCGCGCAGCGATTCCTGTGAGCCTGCGAGTTTTTTTGGATTGCGAACATTAACGCTTGACGTGGCGATTCAGCTCGCTATGTTTCGCCCCCCCTTCGCAAGGGGCTTTCGAGCTTTTAGCGATAGGGAAATTAAAGTGTTGACAAACACTTTGGCGGACATAAAGTTCGCCGCCCCGCTGACCACGA
>CAZYAI010000013.1:0-50441 GCA_964645625.1 uncultured Zetaproteobacteria bacterium | reverse complement strand
AGCCTGACCCCTTAATCAGCCTGACCCCTTAATCAGCCTGACCCCTTAATCAGCCTGACCCCTTAATCAGCCAGACCCCTTAATCAGCCAGACCCCTTAATCAGCCAGACCCCTTAACAAAATTGATGGCGGTGGTTGCAGAACGCATAGCTGATAGCGGGATATTACATCTCATTAAGCAATGGCTGGAAGCACCCGTGGTGGAAAAAGGGAAAGATGGCAAAGATTTAACCAGTGGCGGTAAGGGTAATCGACGCGGGACACCGCAGGGTGGTGTGATTTCCCCATTGTTGGCAAACCTATACCTGCATCTTTTGGACAGGATATGGGAACGCCATGACTTGGAGCGAAAGTACGCCTGCCGTTTGATCCGTTATGCTGATGATATGGTGTTGTTATGTGCAAAAGGAGTCGCTAAACCGCTGGCTATGCTTAAATATGTGTTGGATAGACTTGATCTTACATTGAACGAGTCGAAAACAAGCGTGGTTAATGCATGGGAGGAAAGCTTTGGCTTTCTAGGGTTTGATGTTCGTATGAACCGAGGCCGTAGTGGTAAAGCTTATGCGCACATACAACCAAGTAAATCAGCTGTAAAAGGTATCAATGCAAAAGTGACCGCGTTGACCCAGCGAAACCTAACGCCAATTTCGCTTCCCATTATTGTGCAGCGGCTGAATCAGTCGCTGCGTGGTTGGGCATGTTATTTTGATTATGGCAATAGCACGAAAGTGTTTCGTGATGTTAAACGGCATGCAGAAGAGCGGATGCGGACACACCTGCGCAGACGGCATAAAATAAAAGCCCGAAGGGTAGGGGATGGTAGGTTTCCGAACCGAGTGCTTTATGATCATCACGGACTGTATAAACTTCCAACAACAGCTCCTTGGAAGAGGGCGCATGCCTTGGTATGAAGAACATCGGAAAGCCGTGTACGGGAAAACCGTATGCACGGTTTGATGAGGGAGGGCAGGCTTTGCCTGTTCTCTACTCTACCCTTTACTGGTATCACAAAGTTAGCCTATCTTCTGGGATAGGTGCATTATTTGGTGGTTCAGGGGCTTTGGCTGGTCAGATAGTATCTAAGGGGGCTAATGCATTTGGAAGCTCGGTTGCAAGTTATTCGTGGAGAAAAGCACCTTTATATATCCGATTAATGGCAACATCAAATGCAATCACAGGAATAGTTGAAAATAACGCTTTTACTACTTTTGGATCAACCATAGGCAATGTTCTTAGTAATGTTATAGCTAATTCAAATCAATAGGGTGACCCAATGAATCTTACGATAAAATTTATAATTATTTTTGCTTTACCTCTTGTTGCTTTTGGTTTGGTAGTTGGGTATTTAGTAGGTAATATTGCGTACTATATCTCAGGTTTTATAGATGCTGAAAGAGTGAAAGGCAACTACACTTTTATTGTTTTAACATTTACGGCATCAACAGGTCTTATGGCTATTTATGCTGTAATCAAAGGCTATATAGCATTTTCCCAATCAGATAAACATGGTAAAAAAATTAACAGCGATTAACGGGGCATACTTTCTTATTGTGATATTTGAGTGATGGGCTGCTGATGAGGCGTGCCGCGTCACCAGTAATCAGTATGATGCACTCGGTCGTTTTATCAGCTACACCAATCCAGCCAATGAGACGGTGCATAGTATTCGGGTCAGTGTTGATAATACTAAACTCAAGCCATAAAAGGAATCTACTGATAGAGTGATATGAGATTGATAAACCTTACAAAAGTTGTTTTCGTGCTATTACTGTTGGTTTTACCAAAGCTAACCATGGCTGCTGTCACACCAGCAACCGTTAGTGCGGTTAATTCAATCCATAAAAGGGTCAGGCTTGAAAAATTGAACTTTTATGCTGTTTTTTCAACTATTCAAGCCTGACCCCTTAAGTTCACAAGCTCAATGACCGCCCTAAGAAGTGCTTGGGCTTTAAGACACCTTATGAAGTATTTGAGGAAAACACTGGGGTTCAGATGAAGTCGGTGTTCGAGATTGCACTTATGACTTGAATTCAGGAGGTATTCATTGCCTTGAAGTCACTACGAAAGATCAAAGACAAGAGTTAATAGAAGGGCTTACGCCATTACATCAAAAGATATTACTTCTTTTTGGAAAAACAGTGGCAAGCATATATCAAATTTCTCATGAGTAGCACCCGCTCAATGTGAGTATTGATGAAGATATTGCGATCAACAGTTACGTATTAACTGAAGATTGCTGACTTTTTGAAGGTTTTCTGAGAAGCTATGAATTAAGGGGTCAGGCTTGAAAAATTGAACTTTTATGCTGTTTTTTCAACTATTCAAGCCTGACCCCTTAATAATGCAAAAAAACGCGCAATAGCGGCCTCATGTTCTGGTGAAGGAGGTTGCTTTTTAGTTGGTAAAGGTTTATCGTCCTGCCTATGCATAACATAAAGTATGGGAGCGGAACTATGCCTATCACCATATCAGCCCATTCTGTCTATATAAATGTTAGCGTCCCCAACTATCCTCTTCAATAAACATTAGGTATTAATTAAGGAAATAACATATGCATATCATACTCAAAAAAAATATTGAAGAACTTGCCAATGAATATGAGTTTAAGGAAAAACAAAGCAAGCTCTTTGAGTATTTCTGTAATTTTTGCATAGTTTCTAAGAGCTTCTTAGGAAGGTTTAATCCCGAAAGTGTAACAACGAAAGAAGATGATGCATCTATCGACGGTTTAGCTTTTATTATTGATGGTGAGTTGATAACAACAAAAGATGATGCCGAAGAAATATTTAATTCTCATAAAACATCTATAGAAACTAAATTAATAATAACTCAAGTAAAAAGTGGAGAGTCATTCAAAAAAGAAGAAATTGCAAACTTCAATCTTGGCATAAAAGATCTGCTATCTCTCGACCCAAAGCTACCAAATGGCCACCTAAATACAGAAGCAGTTGAAATATTAAACACCATACTTAACAACTTGAAAAAAGTAAAAAATAAACTCCCAACGCTTGATATTTATTACTGTACAAGTGGAATTTATAATGAAGAGAGAGAAATTAAAGCTTCTTTTGAAATAATTGAAAGAGAAATAGAATTAACAGAGTTATTCAGTAGTTTTTCTATAAATCCAATTGGTAGAAGCCAATTATTGAGTATTTGGAATTCTATTACACAAACTAATGAAGCTAGATTAAAATTGATTGAGTTCTTCGGTATGCCACCAATGCCAGAAATACCTCAATCATATGTAGCATTAGTTAATGCACAGGAGTTTGTTGATAAAGTACTTACAGATGCAAATGGAAATATAAAAAATGAAGTGTTTGAAGAAAATATTAGAGCATATCTGGGTGATACTGATGTTAATAAAGATATTAAGTGTACACTTGAGAATGAGACGAATAAAAAGTTATTTTCAGTTCTCAACAATGGTATAACAGTAGTAACTCCTGAATTAACACTGACCCCTAATTCAAAAGAAATAAATTTAGTAAATTACCAAATAATAAATGGCTGTCAAACTAGCAATACTTTATTTTATAATTATGAATCGCTTACAGATGATATAAATGTAGTTATTAAGTGTATAGAGTCATCAGATAGCGATAATATAACTAGTATAATATCTGCTACGAATAGTCAGACAAGTATTTCTAAGGAGTCATTTTACTCTCTTAAGGAAAAAACAAAACTTGTACAAGAGTATTTTGAAATACAAAACTCAACTACACACGCAAGCGGAAAAGTGTATTTTGAAAGACGAGAGGGTCAATTTAAAAATAGTACTTATCAATATTCCAGGATATTTGATATTAAATCTTTGTGCAGAGCATATAATGCAATGTTCTTAAATCAACCATATAATTCCGCAAGATATGTAGCAAAAATATTTGAAATAAAAAGAGATAGCTTGTTTGCAGATAGTGACCATGAAGCTCCGTATTATGTCTCAGCACTAACACTTTACAGATATAATGCGTTAGTAAATGGGAGAAGAATTAAAGCACATGATTATAGTTTGCTTAGATGGCATATCATCAGCATTTATAAATATGTCGTGCATGGTAATGTTGATATACAAAGGTCAAATTCTAAAAAAATTAATTCATACTGTGATGTTATTACAGAATCACTGCAATCAAAAGAAGCATATGAAGGTTTCTTTAAAGAGTGTTTTAAAATAATTGACAGCATGCCTTTCCCAACTAGAGATGTAGTGAAAAGAGCTAAATATAGCAATGAACTTATTGAAAAAACAAAACAATATTTAAGTGAAAACCCACGCTAACAAGAAAATTCACTTGAAAACCAACTCAATCAGCTACTTGTGCTACAGTGGCTCCGCTCCATTTTAGCACAAGTAGCTGATTGAGCGTAACAGTTAAGCAGCCCCTAATAATTTAGCATAATCCAAGGCGAATTCAGCCATAATCAGCACATTTCAGGCAACAAGAATCGAAATAAGCCTTGACTTTCTACGCCTGTTTAACTGTTACCTTTTCCGAATGCTATGGCGTCGGATTCTCTCAATACCTTGGGAAACGGAGGGCTGAGGGGGTTCGCAAATTAAAAATGGAGGGTTCTTTGGCGTTAGGTGGCTGCGCTGCGTTTATCCACCCAACGACAGGGCATTCTATTCTGTACGTGAAATACTGAAGAAAAGTGTCAACTACTTTTCAGAGAATATGAAAGATGCTCAAGTTTCAGAAATATCGCTTCATCCAGTCGTAGATGACTTGACTGCTTACATCGTACAGTGCCATGTGGCGGAACAGTTTGTCGGGGTCTTGGTTGCGAAAGCCGAATTGAAAGCTGACGATATTAGGTTCTTCATCGTGCATCACCAATAGAATACGTTTGCCGCTCTTCATGCAATCAATCGTGATTGCATCGGCTGGAATGTCGAGTTCGCGCATTTTATGGCTTACAGCAACCACAGGGTCAATGTATGCAAAGTCTTGTTGAATCCGTGTATGCGCAATGGTGATAAGCTGGGAAATTCTTGATGTTGCGGCGTTGTTCATGGTGCTTAAGTCTCTCGGGTAGTCACAGACTACCATGTTAATAAGAACGGTATTGGTTAGACGCTGGTAGGTAATTGAAGGAACGGCTGGCAAGGATGTTGTTGTATTCATCAAGTATTTGCACTGTCCACGTGCCAGTTCGGCTGGCATCCATGCGTTTGGAAGACCAAAAACGCCAACGGTCAGCCCCTATATTAAAATTCACCTCGCTGTGAATGGCGTTATTATAGATCCAGCGATGACGAATGCTATGACCAGCAAGTCCACTGACTTCAGAGAAGAAGAGCACTTGATCCACCGCTTGCGGTAGAACGGTGAATGTTTGGCTTGGTTCTTTATGGATGATTTCTAAGGCGAATAAGGCACGGTTTATTTGTGGTGCATCGTATGCATCGGCATAAGATGGCTGTGATTGAAAGCATAACGATATAACAAAAACAGAAAACAGGATTCGAATACGCATAGCCACCTCCAATGTTTCAAGCGGTGACCATCATCTATTGGCAAGCCAAAACTGTGATGTAGAACACAATGAAGCAGATTCCTCGTGTGCTGCTTGCTGTGGGTCAAGGGTGCAAGAAAGGATAAGTAGGGTAGGGGACTTTCCTGTCTCGGTTACGTTAATCCTCTTTCTTTTTGTGTGCTCGTGGGTGGGTGGCATCGTAGATGCGTGTGATTTGGTTGATGTCTAAGTGGGCGTAGCGTTCGGTGGTGCTTAGCGAGGCATGCCCCAGCAGGTCTTGAATGGCGCGTAGGTCAACGCCGCCAGCCAATAAGTGCGAGGCAAATGAGTGACGTAAGCGATGGGGCGTGACCGATATATCTGCGCCGCACTGTAGGGCGCGTTTTTTTAGCATATATTGTGTCTTAAGGGGTCAGGCTTGAAAAATTGAACTTTTATGCTATTTTTTCAACTATTCAAGCCTGACCCCTTAAATACAAGCCTGACCCCTTAAATACAAGCCTGACCCCTTAAATACAAGCCTGACCCCTTAAATAGAATGAACTGGCCAATCGTGCTGCTGTTCAGAATGCCGGTGACCACCTGGGCAATAATTTTACCGAATGCAACAAGAAGAGCTTCTAACGGACTGTTACCTACCCAATAAATCATGGTTTCACGAACTTCCTCGTTCCAGCTCATACACACCGACAACTCCCAGACTCGATGGCGGATGGGGTGGGGTTCGAACCCACGTGACAGTAAACGGGGTCAAAACAGGCTTGCTTAGTTGCTTGTTTTAAACCATTAGAAAAGTCTGACCCGGTTTTCTCACATTCGGAATAACTTGTAGTATATACGCATAGAAATATGCACATATTGAACAATGCTTTCATTACAATCGTTTCACTCATGCAACACAGGATCGGGTAATAACGTAAATGGCTCATGTTCATCGTCTGGACAAATGCTTTTATCAGGGAACCCTTTACGCCAGGTCAAATTTCGCTCACTTAACCAACGCCTTGCCAAATCCTTTTCAATTGGCTTTAAATCAAATCCAGCCCCGCCCTCTTCGTACCATTCAAAGCGTTCCTGGCTCAACATTAATGTCGGATTATCCCACGTCTCCGGACGGTACTCCCTGTGCCAGACCAGAATATCCAGCTTATCATTCTTGTCGAAATCTGCGAAATAGAGTTTGGTAAATCGTTGATAGCCGGGCTTGTCGGTAACACTGAAATCCTCTTCATCGTATGCAAAAAAATGATTGTCATCCAGAGCACCGTTCGTCTCTTTTAATACCCCAGCCAACAGAGACCTACCGGTAATGCCATCATTTATATGCAATGTCAGCAGACTGTAGCCATTATCCCAAACATCAGGCCCTGGAAACGAGCCATCGAAGAAGAACAACTCCGAATAACCATCAAGGGTTATATCCTGTATAAAAAGAAGGCTGTTGGGATTACAATTATCTTGATTATATGCATCGTGATTAGCTCCAGGAATTGCATCCCAACTATCCCAATGCTGATCACGCTTCTTCTCTATTTGCAGCTTGTTACGTTCAACGGGTAAAATCAACTTACCTCTTTTCATCACACCGAGAAAATCAAAATCAGGGTTATTTTCATCCATTGACCTCAACCCCATAGCAACCCGTTTCTGATTCCACTTTTCAAAAGAAACTGGATCAGCTAATAATCTCCCCCATTGCCATGCCATAGCAGTGACCACGTTGCCACGAGCAAAGTATGAGCCATTTTCAAGCGAAACAACGCCATACACATTGAAGGCGAACATGCTTAATGGAAGTTCTCCTGTGATCGTTCTGATTAACTTCTCCGAAACAGGTGAGATTTCCCCACTCATTGAACCCTGAATTGTCCCATCAGAGTTTAGCACCTGCCTGAAACTTTTTTCCCCCCATATGGGAGAGAAATGAAAATCCTCGTATTTACTCCCAGCAGCCCCCATTACACCACCATTTGCATTTGCATCTTGAGTATAACTAACCATTATTAAACATAATATGATTAAATTGGTGAACTTGAGTGAAGAGTCAGAGATGATTCCATGTCTTTTTTGGATAAAACTGTTCTGGGCACCTTCGTGTTTCTGACTCAAGGTCTTGTCCTCTCTCGTTCCAGCTCATACACACCGACAACACACAGACTTAATGGCGGATGGGGTGGGATTCGAACCCACGTGACAGTGTTTAGCCGTCCAACCGATTTCGAGTCGGTGCCGTTGTATCGCTTCATCCAGTCGTAGATGACTTGACTGCTTACATCGTACAGTGTCATGTGGCGGAACAGTTTATCGGGGTCTTGGTTGCGAAAGCCGAATTGGAAGCTGACGATATTAGGTTCTTCATCGTGCATCACCAATAGAATACGTTTGCCGCTCTTCATGCAATCAATCGTGATTGCATCGGCTGGAATGTCGAGTTCGCGCATTTTATGGCTTACAGCAACCACAGGGTCAATGTATGCAAAGTCTTGTTGAATCCGTGTATGCGCAATGGTGATAAGCTGGGAAATTCTTGATGTTGCGGCGTTGTTCATGGTGCTTAAGTCTCTCGGGTAGTCACAGACTACCATGTTAATAAGAACGGTATTGGTTAGACGCTGGTAGGTAATTGAAGGAACGGCTGGCAAGGATGTTGTTGTATTCATCAAGTATTTGCACTGTCCACGTGCCAGTTCGGCTGGCATCCATGCGTTTGGAAGACCAAAAACGCCAACGGTCAGCCCCTATATTAAAATTCACCTCGCTGTGAATGGCGTTATTATAGATCCAGCGATGACGAATGCTATGACCAGCAAGTCCACTGACTTCAGAGAAGAAGAGCACTTGATCCACCGCTTGCGGTAGAACGGTGAATGTTTGGCTTGGTTCTTTATGGATGATTTCTAAGGCGAATAAGGCACGGTTTATTTGTGGTGCATCGTATGCATCGGCATAAGATGGCTGTGATTGAAAGCATAACGATATAACAAAAACAGAAAACAGGATTCGAATACGCATAGCCACCTCCAATGTTTCAAGCGGTGACCATCATCTATTGGCAAGCCAAAACTGTGATGTAGAACACAATGAAGCAGATTCCTCGTGTGCTGCTTGCTGTGGGTCAAGGGTGCAAGAAAGGATAAGTAGGGTAGGGGACTTTCCTGTCTCGGTTACGTTAATCCTCTTTCTTTTTGTGTGCTCGTGGGTGGGTGGCATCGTAGATGCGTGTGATTTGGTTGATGTCTAAGTGGGCGTAGCGTTCGGTGGTGCTTAGCGAGGCATGCCCCAGCAGGTCTTGAATGGCGCGTAGGTCAACGCCGCCAGCCAATAAGTGCGAGGCAAATGAGTGACGTAAGCGATGGGGCGTGACCGATATATCTGCGCCGCACTGTAGGGCACGTTTTTTTAGCATGTATTGTACGCTGCGTGTACTTAGACGTGTGCCGCGTTGATTGATGAATAGCGCAGGCTCTGCCGAGTATGGGCGCGCTTGCAACCATTGATCCAATATCGACCACGCACCTTCGGCTATGGGGACGATGCGTTCCTTGTTGCCTTTGCCTAGCACGCGAAGCTCTAACATGTGCTTGCTTATATCATCCATATTCAGGCTGACACATTCTGCGATGCGTAAACCACAGCCATATAACACGGCAACCAATGCTGCATCCCTAGCCGCCCAACAATCTTGTACGCCTTCTTGTTCGGCGGTGAGTCGTGCTGTTTGTTCGGGCGGCAGGGTGCGCGGTAAGCGTGCCGCTTGTTTGGGTGGGCGAATGGTGATGGCGACGTTGCCAGTACACCAGCCTTGCTGCACAGCGGTATCCAACATGCTGCGAACGGCTGCCAAGCGGCGGGCAATGGTGGCAGCGGAACGACCTGCGCCATAGGCATCAATCATCCATTGTTCGACGTGTTCGCGTTTCAGCGATGCCAGTGGTAGATCCCCTTGGTGGTCGATTAACTGACGTATATCGCGTTGGTAAGCAGCAATGGTGTGGGGGGATGCCTGTTGCACATCGCGTAATAGCGTAAGGAACGCACTTAAAGCATTGCTAATATGCACCAGCTACCCCCTTGTTTGTCATACGTCTGATGAGGGCGGGGAAGAGGCGCAAGCGAAGGTGTCGCCGCCTGCTTGAATAGCTTGCTTCATCGCATGTTCTGCTCGTTGTAGTAGTGCTGCGATGGATGGATCTTCGTCGTGAGACGATAGGGCAACGCCGATACTCAGCGAAATAGCTGTCGTGCCATCATCATCTTTTAGTTTGTGGCAGGCTTCGGCGATATTTTCCGCTATATCAACATCTTGCAAGGGTCGAAGTCCTGGTAAAAAGACAATAAAACATTCTGTCTCATCATTGCGAATAATGATGTCTTGATGGCGTAATAGGGCGGTGATGGCTTGGGTAAGCGCAACAATATTTTGATGTGTTTGTGTGCCTTGATCGACGCTGATAGAGAGGCAGGCAACAGGCATATTGCGCCCAAACCATTGCGATAAAGGTTGATGGCTGTAGGGCTGAAAAAAGCGTTGGTTATGCGCTCCGCTGCGGCGGTCTTTCAGCATCATGCGCGCCATACGTTCGCGGCTGACCGTGTTTTCTAGCATCAGTCCACACACTTGCGCCAAATGCTGTAAAAAATCAGTGCCTTGCTCGGGGTCAAAACGTGTTGCATCCAAAGAGCCAAGACCTATCACCCCATAGGGGCGATCCAGTGGTCCGAGCAGTAATAATGCCATAGATTTCAGTCGCTCATCGTGTTTTTCTAGCCAGACGAAACGTTCGCCCTTTGCCAGTTGCACCAGCCATACCGCTTGGTGGGCAAGTCCCACTTCGGCGATCTCATTTTTTTCTACCCACACCAAGTCTTGGTTGGATAAACCATGAAAAGGGTATTGCCCGACAAAACTGTCACGATCAAACCACAGGCGTACCATGTCCAGTTCAAAATTAGAACGCAAACCACGCAGTAGGGCAAGGCAAACATCTTCGGGGTCGGCAGCGCAAAGCAATTGCGCCTCCAGCGTAAATAAGCGAGCAAACAGCCGTTCGTTGTCTTGCAAATGCTGGGTGATGTAATCGACGTAGGCTTTGAGTTCGCGGTGATTGCTCGCCATAGCATGCAGGCGACGCGCCTCAAAGTTCAGGGTGTCGGCGGGTGGGTCTTTTTTATCAGCCACGGGAAGGTACGGATTCTTCGATGAGGATTTTCCACGGACTATCCGTGTCGGGGCGGGTTAAATAGAGGCGTTTTCTCCCTGTGCTGTTGAGGTTGCTGGATTCATATTTTTGCGCGAACTCAGCCACCACGATTTCACCTTCCGCCCAACGGTGAGGGTCATGGATCAAGGTCATGTCGGAAAGCGTCACACGGATATAAGATTTGCTGCCGTTGACGCGCTTTTTGTAGCTGTCCCAGCTGGTAAAGTCGTGTTTGTCATGGTGAAAACGTGGGTCATAGTGTTTAATGTAGCTGCTATGATCGCGTGACGACCACGCCTTAGCCCATGCTTCGATGCTGGATTTCACACTGTCGCGCAGGGCAATGCGTGATTCATTGTCGCCATAGGCTATGCTTTCTCCAATCAACACCCAACTTTGGTGTAATTGAACGTGCTTAGCGACTTCTAGCAGGCGTTGATTGGGTAGGGCAAAACAGCCCAGCGTATCTTGCGGCGGGCGGCGGGATACGTTTTGTTGGTAGCCATGCATCCAGATGCCAGAACCCGTTTTGTGGTGCAGTTGATCCAAACTGTTGGGGTAATCAATAGGGAAGGCAACAGGACCATAACGCGCATGCAGCGCAGGATCATTGAGTTTTTTTACGAATTGATAGACACCATTGGGCGTGCGTTTGTCGCCCTTGACTTGTTTGTCCCCATCGATCGTACCTGTAACCACGTATTCATCGACATCGCGCACCAACGCGCCCTGTGCATCTTGGCGGTACACCGATAAACGAGAGCGTGATTTATCGACGATGAAGATATTGTGTGCGGACTCGCCCAGTTGCAATACATCAAGCGGCAAACCACGGCGACCATCAAGCTTCTCTGCCAACGCGCTCAACCGTGCTTGTGCTTCGGCTAAACCGCCCGATAAATCCACTGCCTCTAAGCGTGCGCGTTGTTGTTGCAGGGTTTGCCCATAGCTACCAGCTTGTGCGACGGCTTGAATCGCCAACTGGCGGTGTGCTTCAGCTTCAATCACTGCCAACAATGGGTCAGCTTGTTTGGCTTGTTCAACCAGTTGTAACGTCTGTTTTAATTCCTTTCCTTGCAGGCTCAAAGTGGCTTCGAGCACCAACTTTTCTTCACCGCTCAGTTGTTTGACAGGTTCGGCACTGTTGTCCTTCAACGCTTGGCTAAGACGTTGAAGCTCCCCCGCAGGTATATTGCTGGCATGAACCAACCCTGAAAAGAATAAAACAGATGACACAATAGAGGTAAGCATAAAAGATAAGTACATTCGCATGGTGGCGCATCATAAAGCGTAAATTGACGGCGGCAATTTATGGGTGTTTTTTTGGGTTCGTTCACTGGATTGCGAATCGCGTCCGTAATGACGTGGTTTTCCTCGGTCATGCCGCACTTGATGCGGTATCCAGTCTTGCGTCCGTTCTATGAATTGCGGATCAAGTCCGCAATGACGTGGTTTCCATTGGTCATGCCGCGCTTGATGCGGCATCTACTCTTGCGTTCGTTCTCTGGATTGTAGTTCGCATCCGCAACAAAGGTTTGGCGTTGTTGCGGATTACTAATGAGAGCACATGATTCGGCGTTGTGTAAATGATGACAGCGGCTGTTCCTATGACTTTTGATGAATAGCATGGTGTCCACGAGGTGAATGATGATTGAAATGTATGGCATCCCAAATTGTGGGACGATTAAAAAAGCACGGCAATGGCTGGAAGCGCATGATGTGGATTACACCTTTCATGATGTTAAAAAAGAAGGCGTGACTGAATCACAATTAAGTGACTGGATGCAGCAGGTTCCGTGGTCAAGCCTGTTGAATAAACAAAGCCTCACTTGGCGTAAACTCAGCCCTGAAGAGAAAGCGGATCTTAATCAAGCCAAGACGATTCCTTTGCTTAGTCGTTACCCGACGATGATTAAACGCCCTGTGTTGATTCATCATGCAGGCATTGAGGTAGGGTTTGATCGTGAGCGTTACGCGCAGTGTTTTGCTTGAATACAGCAGGTCGCTAAAGGGCGGTGGTGTAGGCTTGTAATATGGCGCAACGCGCTGCGCTACACATCATTGCCTTGTTCCGTTGTTAATCGCTGCTTGACGCTATTCCAGTGCTGCGGATGATGTTGCCATGTTTTTTGGTGCAATAGATACACAAGCTTGGCTGCCTGAACGGCAATGGTCAGCATCTAATCATGGTGTGAACCGTGAAATGGCAAATGTTTTGACGGTGGCAGGTTCTTTGACTCGCTTCCTTGAACGTAGTTATGGCATGGAGTTAAACGTGGAATTGCATGAGCAGTTCCTAGACACAGCCACCGTTGCAGAGGCAGCTTTACTGCTGAGTAATGCCGATGCACCTGTGTTGCGGCGGCGGGTGAGCTTGATGCATCGGGAGCAACTGATGTTTGATGCCGAATCGCTGTTGCCGCTGGAGCCTTTGCCCCAAGAACTGGTGCATGATTTGCAAGAGGGCGAGCGTCCTTTGGCAAATTTATTGATGGATTATGGCTTGTCGCTATCGCGTTTGGATTTGGGTATTTGCCGTATTCAGGGTGATGCGCCGTGGCATGATTGTTGGGCGCGTCGTTCGGTGTTGCGCTCGCAATCCGACATTGAGGCATTGGTGGTTGAAGTCTTTTACCCTGCGTTTTGGCAACGGCTAGAAAAACTGAAGCAACGGCATCGGAACCGTGTGGGTTGAAGCACCGATAGACCTTAAATCGCTGCCCAAAGAGCCTGGTATTTATCGCATGTTGGATGCTAAACGTCAGGTGCTTTATGTGGGGAAGGCGCGCAATTTGTCCAAACGGGTTGCCAGTTATTTTCAGCGCATGCCTGATTCACCGCGCATTCAAGCAATGGTGGTGTTGGTGCGAGACATTGAATGCAACATCACGCCTTCAGAAGCCGACGCGCTGATCCTGGAACATAACCTGATTAAGCAGCTCAAGCCGCGCTACAATGTGCTGCTGAAAGATTCCAAAAGTTACCCCTATATTGTATTGACTGACGAGGCATTCCCGCGCTTGCAACAGCATCGCGGCGCACGCAAACGCGCTGGCGAATACTTTGGGCCTTATCCGCATGGGCAGGCGGTGAAAGAGACCTTGCACATATTGCACAGCCTGTTTCAGTTGCGCGATTGTGATGATAGCGAGTTTGCCAACCGTTCGCGCCCTTGTATGCAGCATCAGATTGGACGCTGTAGCGCGCCTTGCTGCGGTGTCACCTCGCAAACGGATTACCTCGCCCAGATTCAATCGCTGCGCATGGTGTTGCAGGGGCAAGATGATGCGGTGTTGCAGGCTTGGGAGCAGGAAATGCAGCAGGCATCGGCGCGCATGGCGTTTGAACGCGCTGCCTTACTGCGCGATAGGATTCGTGATCTGCGGCGCATTATGGGCGGCGTGCGTGATTCTGGCTTGCCTGACGATGCTGATGCCGTGGTGATTGTGCGTAAACCTGAATCAGTGCTGCTGGCGATTGGTGTGCGCCGTGGTGGTCGTGATTTGGGCACCCACACAGTGACGGCGAAACAAGCAGAAGCTGCGGAAGATGATGAGGTTTTGCACACACTGATGCTGGAGCGTTACCGCAAAGAACCACCGCCTGCTGACATCTATATTCAACAAGAACCCACTGTGTTGGCATCGTTAAAACGCATGTTGCAGTTGCTGCATCCATCGCGCAAACTGACGTTAAGTCATCCGCGCCGTGGCAATAGGGTGGAATGGTTGGCGCAGGTGCGCAAATCAGCCGTTGAACAGGTGGCGCATCGCTCCTTGGATCAACGCCCTGCTTTTGCTGCCCTTGCAGACGTGTTGCAACTTGATGCTGTGCCGCAACGTATCGCCGCTGTTGATAACGCGCATCTTGGTGGTCAGCACATGGTGGCAGCGATTGTATATGGTGGTTGGCAAGGAGCAGAAAAAGATGCCTACCGTCGTTACCGCTTAGATGACGTACCAGCGGCAGATGATTATGCGGCTATGGCGGCAGTGTTGACGCGTTTTTATACAGCGATGGCAGAAGGACGGATTCCAGTGCCTGATATTATGATTATTGATGGTGGCAAGGGGCAATTGTCGGTGGCGGAAAGCGTAGCTCGTGGATTTCCACAAGTTACCTTACGGCTATTGGGCATGGCAAAAGGGGAGACGCGCAAAGTGGGGGACGAGGAATTATGGCCCGCTTGGGCGATGGATGCGCCGCTGCCATTAAAACCTGGACGGCATAGTTCAGCCTTATTGTTGTTGGCACGGGTGCGCGATGAAGCCCACCGTTTTGCTGGCGAATACATGCGCATGCGTAAAAAAAAGCAGATGTTTCAATCCGACCTCGATGGCATTGCTGGCATAGGCAAAGAAAAACGATTGCGCCTGCTCAAGCACTTTGGTGGCATTAAAGGGGTGAAGGAAGCAAGCCGTCAGCAATTGGCGCAAGCACCAGGTATTTCTGTGGTGTTGGCAGAACGCATTTTTGCCGCTTTGCATACATGATGGCGCACGAATCAGCTTATACCTTGCTGGACAGCCTGCCTGTTGCGCTGCTGATGTTGGATGACTGCCAGCAAGTCAGCTATGCCAACGATGGTGCGCAAGCAGCCATCGGCACATCGCTACGGCAAATTCGCGGTAAAACCTTGCAGGATTTTTTTGCTCCGGAAGAGAATATCGAGCGTCTATTGCGTCACGCCATACGTGGGGAGACGATGTCTGATGACAGTTTTTATAGTCGCCGTGACCATATGCCGCACACCTTGCATTTTGGGCCATCGCCAACGCAGGGGGTGATGGTGGTGGTGATTCCTGAAGGTAATCGCCATGATGCTGAAGCATTGTTCCGTGCTCAAGAGCGTACCGAGACGGTTTCTCGCATTGCGCTAGAACGAGCGCATGAAGTGAAAAATCCGTTGACTTCCTTGCGTGGTGCAGCGCAATTGCTTGGTGAGATGGTGGCTGTCGATCAGCAAGATTTGTGTCAACACATCGTACGGGAAGCCGACCGTATTCGGGAGCGCGTAGATCTTTTTTTACAGCTTGGTCCGCGTGCCAATGTGGACATGACAGCGGTTAACATCCACGCCTTATTGGATGATGTGTGCAAACCACCCGCAGGTATGCGCCTACATCGCGTTTATGACCCCACCTTGCCGCAATTGTTGTTGCATGAGAGCCGTTTACGCCAAGCGATTGAAAATTTATGGTTTAATGCCATTGAAGCAGGCTCTGATTTTATTGAACTACAAACACGTGCCAACCCATTGATTCGCTTGCCAAAACATCAAGGTATGGTGTTGGAAATTCGGGTCAGTAGCAATGGTGATCCTGTACCGCCGCAATTGCGCGACCGTTTGTTTGAACCCTATGTGTCCGCCAAAAGTCGCGGCAATGGTTTAGGCTTGGCGATTGTACAACAGGTGGTTCATGAACATAATGGGCGCATTCACTTCCGTGCCGATGGTGCGTTGACGCGTTTTATACTCCAAATCCCTATCCAGAAGGAATTTCAATAACATGATGGCACATGTGATCCACACAATACAAGCGCGTGGCGTTTTGACGTGTTGTGGCAAAGCTCTTCCATTACATGAGGTGGCAATATGCCGAGTGCGTTAATGCGTGTGCTGATTGTTGATGATGATGATGGTATTCGCTGGCTGTTGTCACGTATTGTGCGGGAAGAAGGCTTTGATGTTGCTGAAGCTGCGACGCTACACGATGGCATCAATCATCCGCCCGTCGATTTGGTGTTTTTGGATGTATTCCTGCCCGATGGTAATGGCATGGAGGCTTTGGCGAATCAATCATTTGCTTCACCTGTGATTATGCTGACCGCAGAAACCACCTTTGACCATGCCGCAGAAGCTTATCAGTCAGGGGCGTTTGAATATTTGCCCAAGCCCTTTGATGTCAACGAAGTGCGGCAATTGTTACGCCGCTTCCGCGAACAGGCAGCCAACGCCCCCAAACATCAGCAGACTGCACCTGCCAATAGCAGCCTTATTATGGGGCGTAGTCCTGCCATGCAGCAGTTATTCCGCACCCTTGCCAAGGTTGCGCCAACCGATTTAACGGTGTTGATTACAGGTGAGTCCGGCACGGGCAAAGAGCTGGTGGCGCAAGAGCTGCATCAGCGCAGTAAGCGTTCGGATTCACCCTTTATTGCCATCAATACCGCTGCGATTCCTGCTGAGTTGTTGGAAGCGGAGTTGTTCGGGCATGATAAAGGTGCTTTTACAGGCGCGGATAAGGCGCGCCAAGGTCGTTTCGTGCAGGCGCATGGTGGAACGCTGTTCCTTGATGAAATTGGCGATATGCCAGCGGCATTGCAAAGCAAATTGTTGCGCGTGTTAGAAACAGGCAAGGTGCAGCCTGTTGGCAGCCGTGAGGAGCGCGCCGTCGATGTGCGTTTGTTGGCAGCTACGCACCAAGACTTGCAAGAAAAAATCCATGGTGGGCTGTTCCGCGAAGACCTTTATTACCGTTTGAATGTCATTCCTGTGCATATTCCGCCACTGCGTGAACGCCCTGATGATATTCCCGAATTGGCAGAACGCTTTTTGCAACAGGCAGCACGTGAATTGGCACTGGATTCCCCTGTGTTGGCGGATGATGCCGTCACGTTGTTGATGCAACACCGTTGGGATGGCAACGTTCGCGAACTGAAAAACGTGATGCGGCGGCTGACGATTCTTACCCCTGGTATCAGCATTGGTAAAAATGATGTTGCCTTAGCAATTGGCAGTATGGCGCGTAATGAACCGCAACCTGGCGATGCCCTAGAGCAAGCCGTGGTTGCATGTATTCGTGATTATATCAATCACTTAGGGCATGCCGAAATTACGCAATTGCATGCCCATTTGATTCACCACGTCGAGCCACCTTTGTTGCGCTTGGCGTTAAAAGAATGCCAAGGTCATCAGCTTAACACGGCCGCGATGTTGGGGCTGAACCGCAACACCCTGCGGAAGTTATTGCGCCAATACGATATTGATGCCGCTGATTACCACTGACGGGTATGGCTGTGTGCCATCCCTGCGCATCAATTATGAGAGAGGTTTATGGTTATGACTGAGCAAACAAGCTCAATAAAAGCTATTTTCGGCGATGGATTTTGGCGGAATAATGTAATCTTTGCCCAATTGTTGGGCATGTGCCCCTTGTTGGGTGTGACCACTTCGGTGGAAAATGGTTTTTGGATGGGAGCTGCCACGGTACTGGTATTGATCGGCTCGAACTTGGTGGTTTCTTTGATTCGTTCGCTTATTCCATCGCAAGTACGTATCCCCGCTTACATCACCATCATCGCGGCATTTGTCACGCTGGTGGATATGGCGATGAATGCGTGGATGCACGAAATGTACTTGGTGCTTGGGCTATTTATTCCACTGATTGTGGTTAACTGCGCGATTCTTGGTCGCGCCGAAGCCTTTGCCAGCAAAAATAATGTGGTCGATTCATTGTGGGATGCCTTGGCTGTGGGGGCTGGCTTTACCTTTGCCTTAGTCTTGCTCGGCGGCGTGCGTGAGCTGTTTGGTCGCGGTGAGTTGCTTGGTGTATCTGTTTTGGGCAGTGATTACCCCGATGTGCTGATGTTTATTTTGCCGCCAGGGGCGTTTATCTCCCTTGGTTTTATTTTGGCGGGTATCAATATAATTAACAAAAAATTGGATCAACGTCGCGCTGCGCAACAAGCACAGCAAGCCCATGCAGCAACGATTCCTATGTTGGAGGCGAACTAATGGACTGGATGTTACTGATTATTTTATTGCCCTTTGCAGCATTGGCATGGTGGGCAGGCTTTTTTGCGACCAAGCGTATGCGCATAGAAAAAAATCGAGAGCGCGAAGCCGCAGCCCAGCGTTACCGTGAAGAACAAGCCAAGAAGGTTGCCGATGCCTGAACGCATTACCACGCTTCCTCACCCTTATGATCGGGTACAACGCTTGATGGAAGTGTTGCGCCAAGAATGCCCTTGGGATCGTGAACAAACCTTGGACAGTCTTGCGCCTTGCACCCTAGAAGAGGCTTATGAAGTGCTCGAAGCGGTGGATATTGCCAGTAAGCAAGGTGATTGGAAGCCCTTGCAGGAAGAGTTGGGCGACCTGTTGCTGCATATTGCGTTTTATGCCCAATTGGCTGAAGAGCAGCAGGCATTTACGCTAGCTTCTGTCTTTGATGCGTTGGTGGCAAAAATGATTGCCCGTCATCCGCATGTTTTTGGCGATGTTGACCTCAGCAACGCCAGCGATGTGTTGCGCCAATGGGAGGCGATTAAAGCCGAAGAAAAAAGTGAACGCATCAGCTTGATGGATGGTATTCCGCCACTGCCTGCGCTTGCTTATGCTCAAAAGCAACAGACGCGTGCTGCTACCGTTGGCTATGACTGGAATCATGCCGATGATGTGATTGAAAAAATGCAGGAAGAGCTTGATGAGTTCGCCGCTGAAGTTCAGCAAGGCAGCGACATAGCGCGGCTGCAAGATGAGTTTGGCGATGTGTTGTTTACCTTGGTGAACCTTGGCAGAAAGTCAGGCTTGGATGCTGAACAATGTTTGATGCAAAGCAGTCGTAAATTTGCGCGCCGTTTTCGTGGTGTCGAGTCCTTGGCAGTCGAGCGCGGCGTGGTGATGAAAGAAAGTTCCTTGACTACGATTGATGCTTTATACCAAGAGGTCAAAGCGGCATTGAAAGATGCTGATGATGGCAATGATTCAGCACATTGAAATTTAACGCTTGCATTCATTGATGGGCGATACATGATAGAGCGATGACACGTCCTTTTTCTATGCCTGAACCATTATTTTCTGCTGATGAATTCCCTGGGGGTGAACGTATTCACCTGCATAAAGGGGAGTTTGTGCTCTTTGAGCGGGAGCAAGGCGCGGGTAATTGTTTCTTGGTGGTTGATGGCTCGTTGGATGTGCGTTTGATGATGGCTGGTGGTAACGAAACCCTGTTGTATCGCCTTAAAGCAGGTGAATTGGTTGGCGAATTATCACTGTTTTTGGAACAGCGTACTGCCAGTATTGTGGCGGCTGAAGATAGTCACTTGCTATTGATTCGCCCTGCTGCATTTTGGCACTGCTTTGAAGACGAAGCCTTTCGTTTACGTATCAGCAGCCTGTTTTTGTCGCGTTATTTGCGTTCGCACGATGTGATTTGCCGCTTGAGTCAGCCCAGTGTTGCCATGCGTATTTGCCGTTATTTACTATCATTACCCGAATGGAAGAACTGTGAAGGCAACTTCTTGACGACGGATTTGCCAGGTCGTGAAGATATGGCACATTTATTGAGCTGCCAGCGAGAAACTGTGAGCCGAGCCTTCCGCAAGCTGCTGCTGATGGGGCTGCTGGAACAAAAATCGCGGCAACAATACACCTTAGATAAACAGAAACTAGCCCTGTTTCTGGATGATAATTAATCCTGCTTTCTGCCAATGCTATTGGCAATCTTACGATGGAGTTTGAATGAATATTGAACAACAATTGGCATTGTTGTCCCGTGGTTGTGGCGAAATTTTGCCCCACGGTGGCCTTGAAGCCCGCCTGAAACTGGCTGCTAAAGAACAGCGTCCGTTGCGCATCAAAGCAGGTTTTGACCCAACCGCACCTGATTTGCATTTGGGGCATACTGTATTGCTGGAAAAACTTCGCCAGTTCCAGCAGTGCGGTCACGAGGTAATCTTCCTGATCGGTGACTTTACCGCCATGATTGGTGATCCGACAGGTAAGAACGAAACCCGTCCGCCATTGAGCCGTGACGATGTGCTGCGTAATGCGGAAACCTACAAACAACAAGTGTTCAAAGTGTTGGATCCTGAACGTACCGAGGTTCGCTTTAACTCAGAATGGTTAGGCGATATGAATGCGGCGGATATGATTCAATTGGCAGGCAAAGCCACGGTGGCGCGCATGTTAGAGCGTGATGACTTTGAAAAACGCTATCGCGGCGGTCAGTCCATTGCGGTGCATGAATTCCTCTACCCTTTGGTGCAGGGCTATGATTCGGTTGCCTTGCATGCCGATATTGAGTTGGGTGGCAACGACCAAAAATTTAATCTGTTAATGGGTCGTCAGTTACAAGAGGCGCACCAACACATACCGCAGGTGATTATGACCATGCCGTTGTTGGTGGGCTTAGACGGCACACAAAAAATGTCTAAATCCTTGGGTAATTATGTTGCCATAGAAGAGGATGCTGGTGAGCAGTTCGGTAAGCTGATGAGTATGTCGGATGACTTAATGCTTAATTATTATGAGCTTTTGACCGATGTGGACTTGGATGCCGTGCGTGGCATGCACCCGATGGAAGCAAAAAAACAGCTTGCTACGTTGCTGGTAGCACGCTTCCATAGCGACGAAGTGGGGCAGCAAGCGCGCCAGAACTTTGAAAAACAGTTTGCCCGTAAAGAGATTCCTGATGATGTTCCCGAAGCCCATGTAAGCACCGACAGCGATGGCTTATGGATTGTCCACGCGCTTACGCAAGGGGGCTTAACAGCCAGTAATGGCGAGGCGATGCGCTTGATTAAACAAGGTGCATTATCACTCGATGGCGAGCGCGTGAGCGATAAAGATTTGCGCCTTCATGCTGGCACATCGGTATTGATTAAGTTGGGTAAACGGCGTTTTTTACAGTTACAGGTCAATCATAAAGAGGAGTAAGGCATGGCGAACAATAAGAGTTTAGATGACATAGCCGAAAAGATTACAGGCGGCTTACGCTTGCTTGGTGGTTTAAAACACGAAGCTGATGCCCAAGTGCGCAGCGTCGTTGAAGGTGCGTTGGGGCATTTTGATGTCGTGACCCAAGAGCGCATGGAAGTGCAAGAGGCGATGCTCGCCAAGGCGCGTCAGCAGATGGATGCCCTAGAAGCGCGCATTACAGCCCTAGAAGCGCGCTTGCGTGAAGCCGAGGCGCGCAAACAGGATTAAGCAATGCCTGCTGCCCGCCTTGTTTCCGCTGCTTTGCGCGGCTTGGATGCCGAAGCTGTTGCCTTAGAGGTTGACCTCTCGCGTGGTATTCCAGGCTGGAGCATGGTGGGTTTACCCGATGCCGCAGTGCGAGAGTCGCGGGATCGGGTGCGCGCCGCGCTACTGAATTCAGGCTTTCAATTTCCGCTGAGTTACATCACGGTCAACCTTGCACCTGCGGACATCCGCAAGGAAGGCGCGTACTTTGATTTACCTGTGGCAATTGGCATTTTGCTGGCATCGGAGCAACTACAAGCCGAAGGCACATGCCCATTTTTGTTGGCGGAATTGGCATTGGATGGTCGCCTTAATCGTCTGCGCGGTATTTTGCCCTTGGTGCAGTTTGCTGAGCGCGAAGGTTTTAGCAGTGTCATCGTACCACAAGAAAACGCCGATGAAGCAGCGCAAGTGCAAGGTATTGATGTGTTACCAGCGGCAACCTTGCTGGAGGTGTATCAACACATCAACGGCGGCGCGGTGATTGCACCTCACCATCCACCCGCAGCACCTGCGCACGACGAATCAGGACCAGACATGTCGGATGTGCGTGGTCAGGCTCATGCCCGTCGCGCACTAGAAATTGCTGCCGCTGGCGGGCATCACCTGCTTATGAGTGGTTCACCAGGTGTTGGCAAAAGCATGCTGGCATCGCGCTTGCCGAGTATTTTGCCACCATTAAATGATCAGGATCGTCTTGATGTAGCACGAATTTATAGCGTTGCGGCAGAAGCACGTCCGCCATTGTCCACAACCCCGCCATTCCGCGCCCCGCATCATTCAGCATCCGACGTTGCCTTGATCGGTGGTGGCAGTGTGCCGCGTCCTGGTGAAGTCAGTAAGGCACATGGCGGTGTGCTGTTTCTTGATGAGTTACCCGAATACAAACGCCAAGTGTTGGAGGTATTGCGTCAACCCTTGGAGTCAGGGCAGGTGTGTATTGCGCGCGCTGCTGATACGCTGGTATTCCCTGCACGTTTTCAATTGATTGCCGCCATGAACCCTTGCCCCTGTGGTTACCTCGGCCATCCTTCGCGTCCTTGCCGTTGCTCAGATGTGCAAGTGCGCCGCTACCAAGCGCGTATTTCTGGCCCACTGCTGGATCGCTTTGATTTACGTATTGATGTGCCACCAGTGGAACAATCATCCTTATTGAACATGCAGCCTGGTGAATCCTCAGCCGTGATAGCCGCTCGCGTACAAACTTGCCGTCAACGTCAAATCAGCCGTCAAGGCATGAGCAACGCCCTACTTAATCCCTCCTTATTAGAACAACACAGCAACCCTGATGCCGCTGGTTTGCAGTTGTTGGAGCAAGCATTAAAGCATTTTGCCCTATCGGCACGCAGTTACCACCGTATTCTCAAGGTTGCGCTAACGATTGCCGATTTAGCACAAGACGAGAAAGTAGAAGCCAAGCACATCGCCGAAGCACTACAATACCGAGGGCAATCAACGTGATGCGAAGGTATGAGGCGTACATCATAAGTTATTTGGTTGGCTATGCTCTTTTGTTGGGTTTCGTGCCTCAACCCAACCTACGGTGTCACGCATCTCTATATTGCTTTTGTCCCGTCTTAAACGGGAAGCCTTCTCGGGGAGCGTCTTAGCCTCCGTCAAGTCTGGAGCGCAGCGATAGGACTCACGCAGTAGCGTGTACTCAATTTCGACAGCTTCCTTGATATGCTCGTTACATCATGTTTCACGCCATCGCCTAATGCTTGTGCTCATGTTAGCGTGCGCCGCTTGAACAGAACTGGCATTCGTTCTGTTTCCCATTCCAATCATAGGCAGGAAGATGGAACGCATACTCATTCTTGATTTCGGCTCACAATATACACAGCTTATTGCTAGGCGCATTCGCGAAGCGCATGTGTATTGTGAGATACTCCCAGGAACCGTGGACGAAGCCACGATCCGAAACTTCGATGCTCAAGGCATTATTCTTTCTGGTGGTCCTGATTCGGTGCTCGATGAAGGTTCTTTGCGCGTGCATGACTGCGTCTTTACGTTGGGACTTCCCGTGCTTGGCATTTGCTATGGCATGCAGTTGATGACCCACATGCTTGGTGGCACAGTCGGTAAAGCGGTACACCGTGAATATGGTCGCGCTCAGATTCACATTGATGACCACCAAGGGCTGTTTCAGGGCTTACCTGGTCAAAGTACCATGGAAGTATGGATGAGCCACGGCGACCGCATTGAGCAGCCTCCCGAAGGCTTTGTAAATATCGCGCACACTCCTAATGCTCCGCATGCAGCCATGGCCGACCATCAACGGCAGTTTTACGGTATTCAATTCCACCCAGAGGTGGTTCATTCACCACAAGGTGCGGAATTGCTTACCCATTTTGTGCGTCAAATTTGCGCTTGCCACGGGCAATGGACGATGGGCTCTTATATTGAGCAAGCTACGGCGGCGATTCGTGAGCAAGTTGGCGATGGCAAGGTTATTTGCGCCCTTTCTGGTGGTGTGGATTCTTCAGTGGCAGCGGTGTTGATTCATCGTGCGATTGGCGATCAACTCACCTGCGTATTCGTCAATAACGGCATGCTGCGTTTGGGCGAGGCAGAGAAGGTGCAACAGGTCTTCCGTGACCAGTTCAATATCCAGCTTGATTATGTTGAAGCGGAACAACGCTTCCTTGATCTGCTGGCTGGCATTACCGACCCTGAACAAAAACGCAAACGTATTGGTCATGCTTTCATCGAAATTTTTGATGAAGAGGCAAAGGCAATGGGGCAGGTGGACTTCTTAGCACAAGGAACCCTATACCCTGACGTGATTGAATCGGTATCGGTGAAAGGTAAATCAGCGGTGATTAAGAGTCATCATAACGTCGGTGGCTTGCCAGAAGAGATGAAAATGTCTTTGGTGGAACCGCTACGTGAACTGTTCAAGGACGAAGTCCGTGAGCTGGGTCGTGAATTGGGTATTCCTGAAGATGTGATTTCGCGCCAGCCATTCCCTGGCCCTGGTTTGGCGATTCGCTGTTTGGGTGAAGTGACCGCCGAACGGCTGCGTATTTTGCGTCAAGCCGATGCGATTGTGCTTGAAGAAATCAAAGCGGCTGGACTGTATAACAAAATTTGGCAAAGTTTCGCCGTCCTTTTACCTGTGAAGTCGGTGGGGGTAATGGGTGATGAACGCACTTATGAGTCCTGCATTGCGATTCGCTCGGTGGAATCACTCGATGGTATGACGGCGGACTTTTCCCACTTACCACATGAATTATTGGCGCGGTTTTCCAACCGTATTATCAACGAAGTACAAGGCGTGAACCGGGTGGTGTATGATATTACATCCAAACCTCCTGGCACCATTGAATGGGAGTAACCATGAAAAAACAACACCTCATTTGGGGCGCGGCAGCAGTAGCTTTATTGCTAGTGAGCGGCTGTGATAAACCTTCTCAACCAGGTACACCAGCATCCAAAGTTGCAGAAAATGCTGCGCCAGCAAGCAATGGTGCTGGCGCATTAACATCTGAAATGGACAAGGTGAGCTATGCTATCGGCATGGATATTGGTAATTCGCTCAAAGGGCTGAAAGAACCCATCAATCGTACGGCATTGTTTGCTGCTATTGGCGATCAATTAGATGGCAAAACACCTGCGATCAAACCTGAAGATGCGGCGGCTGCCAAGCAAGCTTTCTTTCAGAAACGTGCTGAAAAAGAGCAAAAAGCACGCGCTGAGGCTGGTGCGAAAAACACCACGGCTGGCGATGCTTTCCGTGCTGAATATGCCAAAGGGGAAAACGTGAAAACAACTGAAAGTGGCTTGATGTATGAAGTCCTGACTGAAGGCACGGGTGCAAAACCTGCCGCCACTGACAAGGTAACAGTGAATTATAAAGGTACATTGATTGATGGTACTGAGTTTGATTCATCTTACAAACGCGGTACACCTGCAACCTTCCCACTCAATGGCGTGATCAAAGGTTGGACCGAAGGCGTACAATTGATGAATGTTGGCAGTAAGTTCAAGTTTGTGATTCCACCTGAATTGGCCTATGGCGCAAATGGTGCGGGTAACGTGATTGGTGCTAACGCAACCTTAGTCTTTGAAGTTGAATTACTGAGCATCGAAGGCAAAGACGGTAAGTAACCTGAGTTATTCATAAATCGTCGCGATGATTGCGCAGAACCTTTGTTTGCAACGGATGCCTTGTCGGGAGCAGCGTACCAATGGATACGCTCGACTGACAGTAACCGTTCAGCTGCCCCCCTGTTTTTTCTTCTGCAAGGCGAAAACGCGCAGTTTACGCTTTGGTAAATGAGCATTTTCAACGCCGCAGAGGGAAAACAGGGTGGATAGGTGAAGGGTTACGATTGACAAGGGGTTCGTTGCGGGCAAAGGGCAAGCAAGGGCGCGACAGTATTTGTGAATAAATCAAGGTAAAGTCTTAGCATGGTTCAGCGGCGCGTAACCGCTGAACCATGTCTCACATGAGGAATTATGGAACGTTTTAATACCCCCGCGTATCGTGCTGTGATTGATGAAGCTAACGATGCACGTGATTATAGCATCGCTGAAGCAGCTACCACGCTGATGCATGATACGGCAGTTGCTGGCTATCCCCATGAAGTCTGCGGCTTACTCATTGGCACAGTGGATACACAACATTGGCATATCGAACGCGCTGTTGCCATTGATAACCTGAACAAAGAACGCGCAAGTGACCGATTTCAATTGGATCCAGCGGCATACCAAACAGTGGATCGTGAACTCCGTGGCACAGGGCAAGAAATTATCGGTGTTTTCCATTCGCATCCTGATTGCTTAGCGCGACCATCACCAACGGATCTTGAAAATGCATGGGATATGTTTTTGTACCCCATCGTCAGTGTTTGTGCTGGTCAGGTGGTGGATACAGCGTATTGGGCTTTAAATGACGCAGGCACGAAGTTCTGCACGATCAACCAAAAAACAGAATAAAAACGTAGTGCTTGCGCACCGCTTCATCATAACGCGCATAAGCGCATGACTTAGCTAGCTGAGGAATTTAATGCAAAAATATATCATGGTGTTGTTGTCATTGCTGGTTGTTGCCTGTGTGCCGCACCATAGCGCAAACCATACGGGTAAGAAGGTCGTTGCCGCGCAAGCCCCAGCCCCTCAAGCAGTTGCCAAAGCGAAGAAAACCACCGTTGATATGCAAACCATGTTGGCTAAAAAGTCCGATGACTTTCTCTTCCTTGCCAGTAAGGCTGCTTTAAACGATGGCGACTTTAATACCGCCCATATGTTTTTGAAGACTCTTGCCAAACGCTCCAAAGAAATCGAACCGCAACTGGCCTTAGCGCGCTTGTATATTGAAGTGAACCAAGGAGCGAAGGCAAGTGCCTTATTGCAACCATGGTTGGCTGCTTTCCCTATCACCAGTAGCACCCTTGAACACGAAGATGCTGTGTCCTTGCTTCAGCTTTATGCGCGCAGCTTGCAAGTGCAAGGCAAGGTTGCCGAGGCGATCACTGTGCTCGAAACAGCATTGGACAATAACCCTAAACTACAATCGTCCCGCGTTTACTTGGTGCAATTATTGTTGCAAGCTAAACAATTAACACGCGCAGCTTTAATTGTTCAAGAGGCTTTGGCGCAGCGTGAATCTGCGATCATGCTTAATTTGCAAACCGACATTGCCTTACGTCAAAACAATATGAAATTGGCACGCCATAGCATCATTCGCCTTGAAGCATTAAAACCCAATGATGAACAAGTCGTCATCTTGCGTAGCGGCATTGAGGCGCGAAGTGGTCATCCCAAACAAGCTGAAGCGGTGTTACGCAGCTTTCTTACACGTCACCCCGACGCGCTTCGGGTGGCACATGGTTTGGGGCAGTTGTTGATTCAACAAAAACGACTGGATGACGCAATCAGCGTGTACCAAGCTATGCTGCAATATGGCGAAGCAACGGTGGAAATTTATTCCACACTCAGCCTTTTGCATTATGAGAAAAAACATTATCACAAGGCGGCCGAGGCACTCACAGAAGCACTGCGTTTGGAGCCAGAGAATGATATGTTCCATTTTTATTTGGCGGTAAACCAAGATTTACTGGGCGAGTTGGATGCTGCACGTTTGCATTACGGGCGTGTTTCTGAGGATCATGAACGCTACGCCATGAGCCAGCTACGCATTGCTGCGATTGACATGCAACAAAAAAAGCTAGCCGAGGCAGAACAACGACTGCTGGCATTGCTGAAAGAGAAAGCTGATTTCGCCGATGCTTGGGTGATGCTCTCTGGGTTGTACTTAAAACAAGAATTGTACCAAAAAATGTTGGATCATACGCAAGAAGCTTTGCAGTTGAAGCCTATTCCTAACAGTTTATTGCTCAATCGCGCCGCTGCCTTTGACCACTTCAAACGTTACCAAGAAATGGATCAGAGCATTCAAACTTTGTTGCAACAAAGTCCCAATGATGCCGAAGCATTGAACTTCCTTGCCTACTCGTTGGCAGAGCGTGGTGAGCGTTTGGATGAGGCTGAAGGCTATGCTCAACGCGCTTTGAAACAGCAGCCTGACAATGGTTTTTATCTCGATTCTTTGGCGTGGATTTATTATCAACGCGGTTTGTACGCCAAAGCTGTTAAACTTCAACGCCATGCTTTAAGCAAGGTGGAAGATATTGACCCTGTGATGTTCGAGCATCTGGGGGATATGTTATGGAAGCAGGGCAAACAACAGGCGGCACGCCAAGCATGGCAAGATGCATTAAGTCGTGAGCCTGATAGCAAACGTACCGCGCTGGAGAAAAAAATAAGGCACGGGCTGTAAGTGCGTCTCGTCCTGACTCTCGCGCTATTATCGCTGCTGACGGCTTGTTCTGCTTATCAGCCATTGCGCTTGAGCGGTCAAGCGCATCAGGTTCCTCCTACTATTGGTCCTTACCCTCATTTATCAGCGCGTTTAATCGTCATGGAACCGAATCATCGCTGGCAAGTGCTGATGTCTTGGCAGGGTAACGCCCAAGCAGGCAAGGCGCGCCTCACCCATGCTGCCAGCGGTCGGGTGCTGTTGATTCGCTGGCATGGTAAGCAGACAGAAATGCTCGATAATCAACAACAAGCAGTCTATTGGCAGCCCGTAACGGCCGAACAATTAGCAGCCCGAGGCATGGTCATTGCCCCGACCTATATCGCCGCGATTCTTAACAATCAAATACCCTCAAAGTTTCATTACCAAGGCGGTAACACATGGCAAGGCTCAGCGGCTTGGAAAGGTATTCGCCTAACATGGCAGCCACAAAAACACATTTTAACGCTACGCGATCTGGCACATGGTCGTGAAGTAAGGATTATTCTCGTTCAATGAGAATGTTAGGGAATCGTGCGAAACATACAAAGGTGCGTATGCCATAGCGTAGGTTGGGTAGAGCGAAGCGAAACCCAATATTTTATCTACAGGGGCACAGGGTAATGATCCTTAAGAAATGCACATGCATAGGATAGTAGCAGTTATCTTCATAGTAGTGGTCGTTTTGCCTGCCAGTATGTTGCTGGCATTTTATTTCGTTTCTTTTGTACCGCACCTTTCAGAACTGAAACAGTTATCTAATCAAGGCTTGAAATCCATATCCAGTATTGAGGAAGATTTTTACTCTCTAGCAGTCGCATCTGAAACTAAGAGCGGCATTCGAACTTGGGCGGTTCAGCAGAGTTATGTTACAATGGTAATGAGCGACCGAAAAAAAAGTATGCTTTCTTGGCATGCAAACAATGCCCTCTGGCGTGCAGTCAGTTATTTGCATTTCAATGATAGACAAATATTTGGGGTTTGGGTTCAATGTGCTATTGTAAACTGCGATAGTAGTTTGAATCATTCTTCCCTTCATTATTTCGGTAAAGATTTAGGCTTTCTGAACGTAACCGAGCAGGCACAAATCATTGCATCGGTGGCAAAGCCTAGGATGTTTAAGCTAGGTAGTGAGTTAGGTATGGCAAGGGCAAATAAGATTATTCAAAAACTTGAGAATCAACAAACCACAGGGATAAATAAATGACCTGAATTCAAGTCATAAGTGCAGTTTCGTACACCAACTTCATCTGAACTCCAGTGTTTTCCTCAAATACTTCATAGGGTGTCTTGAAGCCCAGATGCTTTTTAGGGCGGTCATTGAGCTCGTTAACCGCCAGATAATTTGGCGATATGCCCTTCACGCTCCAGCAGTGGCAGCAATGCTTCGCGCTTATCACCTTGGATTTCTATGCAATCACCTTTTACTGCGCCACCTGTGCCTAATTGTGATTTTAGTTTTTTTAACAATTGCTTCAAGCCTTCAGCATCTAGCGGTAAACCCGTGATGATACTGACGCATTTACCACCGCGCCCTTTGCTTTCGCGGTGAATGCGCACCCCTGCCTTATTGGGGTTGCGAATCGTTGACGCAGGTGTGGCGCGTTGTTTTTTCGTGGCACGCTTTTGCTTCTTTTGCATGGGTTTATCCAGCATACCTTGTTCGGTGGAGTAAACCAGTCGCCTATCGTCATTCATTGCCGTCTCCTATCTTTACATGCTTCACCTGTGTCACGCCATGCTTGATACGTTACCCAGTCTTCCGTCTGTTCACTGGATTGCGGATCAAGCCCGCAATGACATGGTTTCTTTGCGTCATGCCGTTGTGATGCGGCATCCAGTCTTGCGTTTGTTCTCTTCGTCATGCCGTTGTGATGCGGTATTGCGGATCAAGGCCGCAATGACGTGGTTTCTTTGTGTTATGCCATTGTGATGCTTTTATTGTTGTGCCTTGCGTTCTTTTAACCAACGTCGAATGTTACGTTGATGTTCTTGATGGGTGACAGCAAAACGGTGGCCGCCTTTGCCTGTTGCGACAAAAAAGAGGAAATCAGCATCGGCGGGTTCTGCTGCCGCCTTGAGGCTTTCTCGACCTGGGTTGCAGATAGGACTTGGCGGTAAACCACTGCGCGTATAACTGTTCCAAGGTGTATCCTTTTTGAGGTCGTTATGATGTAAAGGTCCCTTAAAATTAGGGTCGTCACGCCACAAGCCATAGATCACCGTGGGATCCATCTGCAAAGGCATAGCCTTTTTTAAACGGTTGCGAATAACTGCGGAAATGAGCGCGCGTTCAGCAGGAATAGCGGTTTCTTTTTCTATAATCGAGGCGATAATAATGGTTTCTTGTGGTTGGGGTACATCTAAATCGGCAAGCACCTGCTGCTGTGCCTGCATCATCTTGCGCAATAAAAATCGTGGATTCACAGGCTCTGTGTAACTGTAGGTTTCTGGCAGTAATCGTCCTTCTTGCTCCTTACCTTTACTTAGCTCATCCATCGCGCTTTGCCAGAGTGCAACATCGGTGTTGCTTTGCTGTGCCAGTTTATTCAAAATATCGGCAGTACGTAAGCCTTCCACAATGGTTAAGCGATGCATGATGACCTTGCCTTCATGCAGCCTGTTTAACACATCAATCATGCTAAATTCGCCAACAAAAGCATATTCTCCCGCTTTAATGAGATGCCCTTGCTGTTGCCAGCGGGTATATAGACGGAACACTTGCGTTGAAGAGATGACCCCTTGTTGTTCCAACTGGCGCGCTATTTGATCCAAGCTTTGCCCTGTTTTGATGACGAGTTGAACATCACAATTGCGTGTTTGGTGAATGAGCTGTTGATATTTCCAGTTCACTCCTACAGCAAGTATAAGTAAGGCGATTGTGGCAATCATCACCGTGATAACTATACGTCGAATCATAGTGGCGGTACCCCATGCTGATGGCGCAGGGCTGCATACAGCGGTTCAAAGGTTTGAGGACGAACGTCCAGCATGCGGGCGTCCAAGGATTGTACGGCTTGCACCATGATGCCGCTATTGATACATGCCATCGCCTGACAACGTGCCATGGCAGTGCGTTCGCAACAACAGGCGGTGATGGCTCCTTGCGCCAGTAGATGGGCGCGCACGATACCGCTTAATACGCCATCTTCTTGCCTTGGTGTACACCATCGTCCATCAATCAAACATACTACATTGGCAGTCATCGTGCTAATCGCTGCATGCGACGTACACCATAATGGTTGACCACCATCGGCTAGCGAGCCAGCACGATGATAGAGCATCAGCATGGTCGCATAATCGGCAGCCAGTTTGTGCTGCCGTGGGCGCAATATAATATCGCCACAATCAATGCTGTATAAGTGGCAAGGCTTGCGTGCTGTGCTTGCCATGAGTTGCAAGTAGCTACGCGGGGTAGTGGCGGCTGGTAGTAGTCCCCAAGGTGCGGTATCGCCGCTGAGTGTAATACGCACCAAAGCATCGTCGTATTGTGCCATGGCGGCATCTATAGCCTGCTGACATAGGGCCGAAGCATCGACTTGCCAGCCAAAACATGCAGCGGATTGCGCCAAACGTTGCTGGTGTTGCCGCAAGGCAAATACCGCGCCATGAATGACGCGGAATGTTTCAAAACAACTTTCGCCGTAAGCCATGCCCCGATTGAGCTGTGAAACCTGCTCCATACAGTCGCTAACAAGCAAGGCTTGATGAATCGTCTTGATGGTGGTTGCGGGTCAAACAAACACCACGCTGCATGGCTTGATTACATCGTTCAGAGTAAGATTCCTTAGTCGGCCTGTTTGCGAATCCACGTAGGAATGGATAACTGCTCTTCATCGTAGGCAGATACAGCATTCGATGCCTTACGGCTGGAATGACTGGGGCTGCTTGCGGCTGCTTCGCTGCCATTACTGCGATAATCAAAACGTGAACCCATAGGAGGCATACTGGGACGACTTGCTGTGGCGGGGTTGTTGGCTGCTGGTGCTACATGAGGTGTAGCTGGCGCAACACGTCGAGCCGTTGCTGGGGCTGATTCTTGTTGCGAAGCTGATTCACATAAACCTGTGGCAACCACTGTGACCAATAACTCTTCACCCAATGAATCATCATTGACGCAACCAAAAATAATGTTGGCATCTTCGGCAACCATGTTTTCGATAATGGATACCGCTTCAGTCACTTCATGCAAGCCCATGTCGGTTGAACCTGTGACGTTAATCAAAATGCCTTGCGCGCCATGAATATCCATGTCTTCCAACAAGGGTGAGGAGATGGCCATTTCAACGGCAGCACAAGCGCGATTTTCGCCACTGGCAACGCCCGCTCCCATCATTGCAATACCACGGTTTTCACTCATTACGGAACGTACATCAGCGAAATCCACGTTGATGTAACCTGAGTTAGCAATCAGATCAGAAATACCACGAACAGCCTGCAACAACACCTCATCGGCTTTTCGGAAGGCTTCCATCAGCGGGGTGTTTTTACCCACTGCACCAATCAATTTTTGGTTAGGGATCGTAATCAGGGTATCAACGTATTGGCGCAGTTCAGCAATCCCTTCTTCTGCCTGACGCATCCGTTTGCGACCTTCAAAACCAAAGGGTTTGGTCACTACCGCGACGGTCAAAATGCCCATTTCTTTGGCGATTTCTGCAATCACAGGGGCGGCACCTGTACCTGTACCACCGCCCATGCCAGCGGTAATAAAGACCATGTCAGTCTGCTGTAATAAATCGCGGATATGATCTTTTTCTGTCTCGGCGGCTTCGCGACCAATCTGCGGATTAGCACCAGCACCTAGACCACGTGTTTTGTCGGTGCCTAATTGTAAGCGGACTTCCGCTTTGCTGCGTTCAATGGCTTGAGCATCGGTATTAGCAACAATAAAATCGACACCACTTAGCTGATGATCGATCATATTGTTCAACGCGTTACCGCCACCGCCACCGATACCAATAACTTTGATATTAGCCGTTAGGCCACTGGTATCATCTAACTCATAATATATCGACATCTTATCCTCCTACCGCTGTGTTGTTGTTTGTTATAAAATCTAATAATGGGGGGTATCTGCGCTGTTTCAATGGGCATCTCCAAACCATCGTCGCATCCGTTGCCAAAGGCTCGGCCCACTCGCTGTATGCGACCCACTGTGACGCGATGGTGATGCAGTGTTTACACCAGATGAACGCTGGCGATAGCGGTTACCATATTGTAGTAAACCAACCCCTGTGGCATACATAGGGCTGGAAACGACATCAACCAAACCACCCACGCCTTGCGGCCGCCCCAAACGGACGGGTAAACCATCAAATGTTTCTTCCGCCAATTCCACCATGCCTTCTAGTAGCGAGCTACCACCTGTTAACACTAAACCTGCGGCGACCAGCTCTTGGTAGCCAGAACGCTGAATCTCTATCTTTACCAATTCAAGCAATTCTTGTACCCGAGGCTCAAGAATTTGCGCCATAATCTGCCGTGGCATAGGCCGAGGTGGTCGTCCACCGACACTGGGTACATCAATGACATCATCAGGATCAGTCATTTCGACCATGCAAGCACCGTGCTTGATTTTAAGCTGGTCAGCTTCTCGTGCTGAGGTGCGCAAACCGACGACCAAATCATTGGTTAAGTGCTCGCCACCAATGGGGATCACTGCCGTGTGGCGAATCGCACCATCAATAAAGATCGCTAAATCGGTGGTGCCGCCACCAATATCAATTAGCACCACGCCAATATCTTTTTCATCTTGGCTGAGTACAGCTTCGCTTGATGCTACTTGCTCCAGCACCATGTCGGAAACGTCCAGATCGCAACGGTTGCAACACTTAATTAAGTTTTGCGCCGAAGAAACCGCACCTGTAATCATATGAATGCGCGCTTCAAGGCGGATGCCACTCATGCCCACAGGTTCACGGATACCGTCTTGTTCATCAATAATGTATTCTTGTGGTAGAATGTGCAAAATCTTTTGGTCGGCTGGAATCGCCATCGCGCTGGCTGCATCAATAGCGCGGGTGACATCTTCTAGCATCACTTCGCCATTTTTTGTGGCTACGACACCATGCGAGTTATAGCCACGAATATGACTGCCTGCAATGCCAACAAATACAGAGCGGATATCTACACCTGCCATTAACTCAGCTTCTTCGACGGCAAGGCGGATGGATTCCACCGTACTTTCGATGTTGACCACTACGCCTTTGCGTAAGCCACGCGATGGATGCTTGCCAATACCAATGACATCCAACTTGCCATCGGGACCAACTTCGGCAACCACGCAAGCGATTTTGCTTGTTCCGATATCTACGCCAACGAGGACGTTATCGTGCTTTGCCATCAGATGACCCCCTGAGATTTTGCTGGTCGCACAAACCAGCGGTTTTGTTGTCTTGCATCAATACGCCAAATCCCTGTATGCCAGCGTGGTTGTTGCAACAATAATGTGATTTCTGTAACAGATTGAAGACTTTTTTTACCAAAAGGAATCAACCATTGCTGCCCTGCCGACAAATTTAAACGCCAACCATCAAGGTCAGCCATCATTTCACTCAATGCCATAAGCCACGGTGAACGCGCTTGTTGCATGCCGATCAGCAAGTTGCAAGCTGCTGGCAAATGCGGTGCATCCACACGCAATAACGGGAAGTCTGCGACCTCACCTCGCGCTAAGGCACGGTATGGCTTACCATGCTCATCAACCAACATCACCCGCCCATTGGGTGATTCCCACAATGCGACCACACGGCGGTTCGTCGCTGTAATCTGTAAAGAGCCAGGCAAGGTTCGGGACACCTCCAAACGATCAATATCTGGCACACGCAATGTTAATTCCCGCTGTATCGCAGCAGGGCGCGCATCCCACAAGCCGTTTAGCTTCATTGCTTGCATGGCATCTTCAATCCTTTGTTGTAGCACAACAGGTGCATCAATGCGCCATTGCACCTGTTCAAAGCGTTGCCCCAGTAACCAACTCAAGGCAAACGAAACAGCACTGAATAATACTGCAACCAGCGTCATCGTCGCATAACGGCGGTAACGTTGGCTACGTACCAAACGCATGGTTTCGGTCATACGGCGGCGGTTTACTTTGCGCCTAGCCACGCTGCACCCCATCGAGGCTAGCAGCCATCAACAAGGCATCACATAAGGCATCAAAATCAATACCTGCCGCTGCCGCTGCTTTGGGTAACAAACTGGTTTCGGTCATGCCTGGCAGGGTGTTAACCTCCAAAATTACTGCTTGACCGCCACTGTCCACCATCATATCGACGCGAGGCGCGCCTCGGCAACAGCATGCATGCACCGCAGCTTCGGCTTGAGTCATGCAGTAACGCAATGTTTCAGGCGGTAAACGCGCTGGTGTGTAATAGTCAGTCGCGCCTACGGTGTACTTCGATTGGTAATCGTAACAACCAGAATGCGGCACAACCTCCACTGGTGGCAGTGCTTCGCCATTGAGTACTGACACCGCCAACTCTACACCTTTACAAGGCATTTCTGCCATCCAGCGAGGGAGTTCATCGCTGCTGATCGCTAACGCTTGCCATGCCTTCGCATCTTTAACATGGTGCAAACCAACGCTAGAACCTTCACTCACAGGTTTAACAAACACAGGGTAGCGTAATGCGCCTTTTTCGCCAAGGGGAATATTCACTGGAACATCCAAACCATGTTGTTGCAGCACGCTTTTGCATAACTGTTTATGCATACACAGTGCCGAAGCCATCACACCAGAACCTGTGTAAGGCAGCTCCATCATCTCCAACAAGCCTTGAACACAACCGTCTTCGCCATGCGTGCCATGCAGTGCAATAAATGCCACATCCGCATGCAGTGCCAATATATCGGCAGGGCGACGCACATCTACAGCTTCTGCTTGGTAACCCAGTCGCAGCAAAGCAGTATGCACGGCCGCGCCTGAGCGCAACGACACTTCGCGCTCGGCGGAGTTACCGCCCATCAATACGGCAACACGACGGGACATCATGCTTCAACACCTAGCATGCGTACTTCTGGTTCTAAGAAAATATTACACTCCTGTTGTACACGTGTTTGCGCTAATCGAATCAACGCTACCACATCGGCAGCTTGTGCCTGCCCATGATTGACAATAAAATTGGCATGCACAGGCGATATTTGTGCCTGACCAATACGATGACCTTTTAAGCCTACTTGTTCAATCAAACGCGCAGCATAATCGCCATCGGGATTTTTGAACACTGAGCCACAATTCGGTTGATCCAGCGGTTGGCTTTCACTACGTTGGCGACGCATGTTACGCATACGCTGGCGAATTGCCTCGCTATCGTCCTTTAGCAAGGTGAAACACGCTTCCATGACCACACTTCCAGCAGGCAAAACGCTCGAACGATAGCGCATTTTTAGGCTCTGTACATCGCAAGTTTTAGCGATACCATTGCGTAACAATAAACGCACGCTGCATAATGTGTCTGAAACCTGTTGCCCAAAGGCACCTGCATTCATCGCTACACCACCACCAACATCACCTGGCACGGTTGCCATGAACTCTAATCCCGTCAATCCTGCTTGTGCGGCGTGTTGGGCGAGTTTTGGCATGCGGATCCCTGCACCGACATAAAAACTAGCATCCTCACGGCGCAAGCTTTGCAATGCTCCTACATCCAACACCAAGCCATCATAGCCACTATCGGCGATCAATAAATTACTGCCACGCCCTAATGGTAATAAAGGCACATCCTGCGGAATGATTGCCATTGCCTGTTGCAAGCAGTCAGCATCGCGAGGACTAAACAACCAACGCGCCGTGCCGCCCACTCCCAAGGTCGTGCGTGCTGCCAAGGGGGCATGATCGATGATCGTGCCATAAGCAGCCAATGCTGTTTGCCATGTCATGATTGGGCTTGCCATTGTTGCCGCAATTGCACGGCTAATGTGCCAATTGAACCAGCACCCAATAAAATCACCACATGACCTTCTGCCAACTGTGCCAAGGCCATGCCTTCTGCTGCTGCCAGATCATCGCAACAGCGTGCATGACGATGACCACGTAATTGCATCGCTTGAACCAAATGCTCATGGTCAATGCCCGCTATTGCAGCTTCGCTGGCAGCATAGATCGGTAACACATAGGCTTCGTCAGCAAGGTCAAACGCGCCGCTAAATTCATTCATTAAATCGCGTGTGCGGGTGTAACGATGGGGCTGAAAAATCACGCTAAGCGTGGCGTTAGGCCAGCATTCTCTTGCTGCTTGTAGTGTTGCCTGCACCTCTTTGGGGTGGTGACCATAATCATCAACCAGTACCCCTTGTGTTGCATTGCTGGTGCATTGGAAGCGTCGTTGAATACCACCAAAACTTTCCATTGCTCGGCAAATATCAGCGGTGGCAATGCCAATATCGCGCAATACAGCAATGGCTGCTAAGGCATTTTCGGCATTGTGACGACCAGGCATGGGTAAACGCAGGGTAAATGATTCTTGCTCGGCGTGTGCTTGCGCATGACTGACGATATGCAAGGTTTGCGTTGCACCATCAATGGTGCAATCAGACAAATAGAGATCCGCCTGCGGACTGCAACCATAGGTTGTTACAGGACGGTGTACCCGCGCCCGAATCGCTGCCACATGGGGGTGCTCATGATGCAAAATTACACGCCCATAAAAAGGCGTGCGGTTCACGAACTGCTCAAAGGCTTGCAGTAAATGTTCAAAATCACCATAGTGGTCGAGGTGCTCAGGGTCGATGTTACTGACTACGCTAATCATGGGTGATAAGCGTAAAAATGAACCATCACTTTCATCCGCTTCAGCGACCAGCCACGGACTGCTGCCAAGCCGTGTGTTGCTACCGCTTGCGGTTAAACGCCCACCAATGACATAGGTAGGATCCAGCCCAGCAGCTTCCATGCCGTGTGCAATCATCGAGGTAATGGTGGTTTTACCATGACTGCCTGCAATCGCGATGCCTTGCTTCATGCGCATCAGTTCGGCCAGCATTTCTGCACGCGGAATCACTGGGATGCCGCGTTGCTGTGCTGCTTGCACTTCAGGATTATCGGCTTTAACCGCCGAGGTTACTACCACTACATCCGCCTGTGCCACGGTTTCGGCACTATGACCGATATGTACATCAATACCGAGGGTGCGTAAGCGTTGCACATTGCTGCTGTCGGCGGCATCCGTACCTTGCACCTTAAAGCCTTGGTTATGTAGCAGTTCGGCAATACCGCTCATGCCAATGCCACCAATACCTGTGAAGTGAATCCGTTGGACACGCGATTTCATACTTATTCCTCCAACCATGTGGCGAGCACATGCAGTTGCTGTTGCTGTGCCTCAGGTCGCGCTGCTGCGCGCATAAACTGGCGCATTTCCAATAAAGTGAGTGGGTTAAACAGGGTTTGTTGTAATTGTTTTACCCATGTTTGCAGATCATAATCTTGTTGTTGCCACAACAGGGCAGCACCGCAGGAACGCAAGCTCTCGGCATTATGGTATTGATGCTGATCGGCGGCCGATGGCAATGGGATAAATACAGTGGGTAAGCCACAGATCGTTACTTCACTGACGGTCATCGCGCCAGCACGGGCGATGAGTAAATCGCCCTGACGATAAAATTCCGCCATATCGTCACAAAAGGCAATCACCTCAGCGTTGACATCTGCTGTCGCATAGGCTGCTTGCACGCTGGCGATGTCCGCTGCTTTGCCGCAAATATGATGGACTTGAAACACTTGTTTTTGTCGCCGCAGTTCGGCGCATAACAAAGGTATGGTTTGGTTAAGAAAGCGCGCACCTTGCGACCCCCCCATCACCAATAAACGCGGTGGAATATGAGGGCTGCATTGCACTGCTGCAATGGCATCACGCACGCCATTACCTGTCACCACACATGTCGCTTTTGGCAAATAGGGCGCGGCCTCGGCAAAGCCAAGCATCACCGTATGGCAAAAACGCGCCAGTGTGCGATTCACCATGCCAGGTATGGCATTTTGCTCGTACAACACCACAGGCACACGGCATAATACCGCTGCTAAGACACCGCTGACGCTGGCATAACCACCCACGCCGACCAATACATCAGGTTTGTTCGTGCGCCATGCGCGTATAATTGAGAACACTGCCCGAGGCAGTTCCCAGCCTAATACGCGTACACGTGAGAGCCAGCCCTGACCTTGAATGGCGTGCATCATGAGTAATTGCACTTGCTCACCGCGTTGTGGCAATAGCGTGGCTTCTAGCCCTCGTTGCGCGCCAATAAAATCAACGTGCACGTGTGACCAGCGTTGTCGAATGGCATCAGCCAAAGCAAGAGCCGGCATCACATGCCCCCCTGTGCCGCCACCTGCAATACAGATCCGTCGTGTGTGACTCATACGCTGATCTCCTGATGGGAGCGAGCACTGCTCCGTTGCATTTTTTGTGCCCAGCGATCAGGTCGTCGATTACTGCTACGTCGTGCTACGTGGTGACGGTGAATGCCCAATAATAAGCCTACCAAAATACAATTACCAAACAGCGCGCTACCACCATAAGACACAAATGGAATAGGAATGCCTTTGGTCGGGATTAAGCCCGTAACGGCCGCAATATTGATCATAAAACTAAAACCAATCATCAGTGTGCATGCCATTGCCAACAAACGTTCAAAGCTATGGTCGCATTGCATCGATAGCTGCCACCCTCGCATCACCAATACAGCAAACAACACCAACAACAAAATCGAGCCAAACAGCCCCAGTTCTTCAGCTATGACAGCAGCAATAAAATCGGTAAAGGATTCAGGCAGGTAAAACAGTTTTTGCACCCCTTGCCCCAAGCCTAAGCCACTTACACCACCAGAACCAAAAGCCAGCATGGATTGAATTAACTGGTAACCACTACCAAAAGGATCGGCCCACGGATCAAGGAAGCTCATCAGCCGCTTCATGCGGTAAGGCTCGGCAACCATTGCCAGTGCCGCCAATGGCAGTGCCGTTAATGCTGTGCCTACCAAATGACGCACAGGTACGCCGCCCAGCAGCCAGATCGAAAAACATACCATAGTAAGTAAAATGGTGTTGCCAAAATCAGGTTGTAGCATCAAAAAGGCGCATGAAATACCCAATATCACCAGCATTGGAGCCAGACCACGAGCGAATTGATGCAGACGTTCGGGGAAGCTGCTGACGTAATAGGCCATATAAGCAATAACCACAGGTTTTAAGAACTCCACAGGCTGCAAAGTGATACCGAAGATCGAAAACCAACGCGTAGCACCGTTGATTCGCAGACCAAAACTCAGCACCAGCATCATCATCAACAAAGCCAAGAGCAACAATGGCAGGCAAGCAGCCTTCCACATTGACGGATCAATACGCGATACCCACCACATGAGCAGTAAACCAATTGGAATATACACCAACCAATGGCTGATAATACGGAATGGATCACCATAGCGCACGTCCGATACACTCAGGCTGGCACTACCGACCATCAGTACGCTAAAGACCAAAAGAATCAATACCGTGCCGAGTAATACACCGTCGAGGGAAGCAAAGTACTTCATGGTGCTGTTACATCAGGTGAAGCAGGCATCATGCTGCTCAGGCCTGCCATAGCATTCACAAAAGCGCGACCGCGTTCGGCATAATTACGGAATTGATCCATACTGGCAGCAGCAGGTGATAGCAGTACTGTATCGCAATCGTTAAGGCTTGCTGCCATTTGTACAGCACGTGTCATATCCCCGACCACACAATAAGGCACTTCTGCTGCTTCTAACATGGCGACATAGGGTTCAGGCTCTTTGCCGATGACCAAAGCAAATGCGACATGCGCTCGCACCACGGGGATCAGTGGTGATACATCCAAACCTTTACGCAGACCACCACATACCCATGCTGTTTGTTCAAAGGACTGTAACGCCGCCATTGCTGCGGTGGGGTTGGTTGCCTTGGAATCATCATACCATTGTTTACCCTGCATCTCGCCCACCCATTGCAGGCGATGGGGCAAGCCACGGAAGCGAATCAAGGTGTCACGGATGACATCGGCTGCGACACCAGCATCGGCGGCGGCTTGTGCTGCTACGGCAAGGTTGATCTGTTGGTGTAAACCACGTACGGGTAAATGGCGGCAATTGACCTGTTCCATCTGCCCTAATTGATGCCAAAAAAGTCGATGGCCCTTACCACGTTTTAACACCCCCGCCGATAAGGTTTCAGCAATCAATTCTTTTGCTTCAGCAAAGCCAAAACGATGCACATGAACGCCGCGTTGATACAGGGATTGGCAGATCTCATCCCATTCGGTTCCGAGTGGGAACATCGCTGTGTCGCCTGCTTTTTGGCGCGCAAACAAGCGCAGTTTTGCCGCCAAGTAAGCATCATCTGTGCCGTGCATATCGGCATGATCGGGTTGAATATTAAGCATGACAGCCCATTGTGGGCGGATATGACTGCTGCGCTCTAACTGGAAGCTTGAAAGCTCTAACACCACGTGGGCAGGCATACTTTCATCATCAAGCAGATCAAGCATGGGGGTACCAATATTACCGGCACTGACGCAGCCACCAGGAAGCTGCTGTAGCAACTCGGTAATCACATGCGTAACCGTTGTTTTACCATTGGTGCCTGTAACGGCGAATAAGGAGGCTGCACAATCGTTGGCAAATAACTCTAAATCGCCACACAATGCCACACCTGCCTCACGTGCAGCGCACAGGGCAGGGTGCTGCCAAGGAATCCCTGGGCTCAGAATCAGGCGTTGATAACGGCATAGATCCGCTGCCTTAAGTGCTCCAACAAACAGGTGTTGTGGTGTGATCGCTAAGGCATCAGCATCACATGCTGCTTCATCAAAAACATCAAAAGGGACATCATGGCGCATGAAATAATGCGCCATAGACACGCCACTGCGCCCCATGCCAATAATGGCAGTATCGGGATGGTTGGGGTGATTATGTTGTGTGTTCATCGTATTTTCAATGTTGATAATGCCAACAAAGCAAGCAATAAAGATATAATCCAAAAGCGGACAATGACGCGAGGCTCGGGCCAGCCCTTGAGTTCATAATGGTGGTGAATCGGAGCCATGCGGAATACCCGTTTGCCCGTCAATTTAAAGCTGGCAACTTGTACCATCACCGAAACAGCTTCAAGTACAAACAAACCGCCTGCAATTGCCAGTAAAAATGGTTGATGTACCGCACAAGCAACAAAGCCCAATGCGCCGCCCAAGGCCAAAGCACCGACATCACCCATAAACACTTGTGCGGGGTAGCTGTTGAACCATAAAAAGCCTAAACATGCACCGACCATCGCGCCACAAAACACGGCTAATTCACCCGCGCCTGGTACATACGGAATAAAGAGGTAGGCCGAAAAATGTACATGACCAGCCAAATAGGCGATGACTGCCAGCGCGGCAGCTACCATGAATGTAGGTCCTACCGCCAGCCCATCTAAGCCATCGGTGAGGTTCACGGCGTTGGATGCGCCAATCAGTACAAATACAATAAAGGGTGCATACATCCAACCCAAATCCCAAGAGACTTTAAAAAACGGAATATCTACGACTGGCGCACCCAATTGCATTAAGCCATAAGCAGGTAGGGCGGCAAAGAGCAGTTGTAAGAATAACTTCCAGCGACCAGATAAACCATCAGGATTACGCTTGCGTAATTTTAGGTCATCATCCAGCCAACCAATAAGCCCATACCCCAAGGTCACCAATAATGCCATCCAGATCAATGGATTGCTTGGATTTGCCCATAACAGCGTACTTACTGTAATGCTGAACAGAATCAATAAACCGCCCATGGTTGGCGTTCCCTGTTTAAGTAGATGGGTTTGTGGTCCATCTTGACGAATCGGTTGACCCTTGCCCTGCTTCTGACGCAACCAGCGAATAAACACCGGACCAATCAGCCAACAAACAATCAACGAAGTGACCAAGGCGTACACCGTACGAAAGGTGATGTATTGAAATAGATTCAGGAATGAGTATTGCTCATGGAGCGGGTACAACAGGCTATAAAGCATGTGCTGCCTCCTGCTGATGCAATAACGTGACGATGTGTTCCAAATGCATACAACGAGAACCTTTAACCAATATTGTCTGCGCCTTTATCGAAGGCGAGTGCAGCAACCAATGAGCCGCTGCTTGGGTGTCAGCAAACCATTGTGCTCGTGGTGCAACCGCTGCTAATGCCTGCATCTTGTCCCCAATCAACAGTACATGTTCGATGCCATGGACATCCAGTGCGCGATGCACTTCATCCGATGAAGCACCTAATTCTGCCATATCACCTAAAATTGCTAAGCGCGTACTAGGCAGCGCACGCAAGGTGTCCAATGCTGCCTGCATGGAGGCAGGGTTGGCATTGTAAGCATCATCCAACAACAACCGTCCATCGGCTAAGTTAAGTGATTGCATGCGTTGCTTGACTGCCTGCCAACCATCTAAGGCGGTGGCGATTTCAGCCAGCGAGAGCTTGCGTTGCACGGTTGTAGCCCAGCGTTGCATCACCGTGGCTGCCAAGGCCATGTTTTGTGCCCAATGTCGGGCAGGTAAAGGGAGCCTAATCGTTGCCGTTTCACCGTGCCATTGCAGGCAACACTGTGTGCCTTCGAGTGACCATTGCACGCCATCTTTTTCAGCATCAAACACTTCATGGGCATCGCTTAGGTGGGGGCGAACGCCTGCTCCGATAATACCCTGTTCACTGCCGCGTATTGCTTTAAGCAAGCGTAGCTTTTCTGTGGCAATGTCATGCGCTGTGCCTAAGCCAGCCCCATGCGCCAAACAGACACCCGTTAAGACCGCTAAATCAGGGGCAACCATTGCGGCTAGCCGTGGCATTTCCCCCTGCTCACTGATGCCACATTCAACCAACGCTACATCGCTTTCTGCCGGAATCGCCAACAAGGTTTGCGGTACGCCAATCAGATTATTGTTGTTGGCTATGGTTGCTGCTACACGCACACCCAAACGCGTAAAAGCATGATTCAACATCGCACGTACGGTGGTTTTACCATACGAACCTGTAATGGCAATCACGCAACAATGCGCCAGTTGATTGCGCTGTGCCTGTGCGATATCCGCCAAGGCCTGCAAGGTGTCTTCCACCACCAATATGGGTAGGTTCAACCCGTGCCATGTTGCTACCCCTGCATGATCGCCAATCAATACTCCTGCACGGTCTGCTAGCTGCGCCGCAAAGGCATGACCATCAAAGTGGGGACCCCTTAAGGCCAAAAAGGTATCGCCTGCCTGTATATTGCGGCTGTCTGTACATATGCGCCCGATATTCAAGGGTGGATCACCCTGCCATTGCCCACGGCAGGCTTGCTGTATGGTGTGAGCGTTTAACATGATGCCGCCAATGCTTGTTCAGCGATGGTTTTGTCTGACCACGGAATACGCCGACGATGTGCAAGTTCCATATAATCTTCATGCCCTTTACCAGCAATCAATAACACATCACCTGGCTGCAAACTGGAAATAGCCCGTTTGATTGCTTGTTCTCTATCGACGATAAAAGAGACATGCTGCACGTTGGCACAATGGCTTGCAGGGTAAATATCATGAATAATCGCTTCGGGATCTTCATTGCGTGGATTGTCTGAGGTGACCCACACGGCATCAGCGGTCAGCGCGACTTGCCCCATCAAAGGGCGTTTACCATAATCGCGTTCGCCACCGCAACCAAAAACCAGTAGCACCCGCCCCTGTGCCACGCTGCGCGCCGCTGCAAGGCAGGCAACCATCGCTTCTGGCGTATGCGCATAATCAATAAACACGTGCCGCCCCGTTGCGTCGCTCAATAACTCCATACGCCCTGGCGGTGTGTTGATGTTGCTTACTGCTTCAGCGATGCGTGTTAGGTCATAAGCCAAAAGATGCTGCAATAACGTCGCTACCGCAGCCAGGTTTTGACCGTGAATCGAACCTGCGGGTACAGGTTTTAGGATTGCCGTTTGTTCATCAATACGCAGGCATAAAGCATCTGGGGCGATTACTTGCCATGTTAATACACTATCTTCACGACTGTTATGGTATGCCGCATACCAATGGCTTACGGCATTTCCGCGCAGGCGGACAATCTCAGCTTGATCGGCATTGGCAATCACCATGCCACCTGCCGCAGCCACAGCTGCAACAAAATCAGCCTTGCTGCGGCGGTAAGCTTCGATGTCTTGATGGTAATCCAGATGATCGCGTCCCATCGTCGTCCATACTACTGCACTAAAGTGTAACCCCGCCACGCGCTGTTGTGCGATGCCGTGGGAAGATACTTCCATGACCACATAGGGAATGTTGGCATCACTGGCTACTGCCCATAGGCGGTGGTTGTTCAATAGCGATGTGGTGGTATTACCCAGATCAAGACAGTGTGCTTGGTCTTGCATCCAACCTAATGTGCCAGCCGACCAACAAGCGCCTGCTACGCGCTGTAATACGGAGCGGGTCATCCATGTGACGCTGGTTTTACCATCGGTGCCTGTAACGCCGATCAGTTGTGTTTTAGTGTCGATGGTTTGGAACCAATGACGCAGCCATAGCCCTAATTGTTCCATGTCGTTTAGATACAATACGGCTAAATCATCACGCTCATGCTTTACACCACCGACTTGAATACACAGCGCAGCGCCTGCTGCCACTGCCATAGCGGCATAATCATCCCATGCGGCATGCGCTGCAGGTAAACATAACCACGCATCGCCGCGTTTTAATGCGCGACTATCATCCTGCACATCGCAGATTTCTATCGCTTGCAATGCGGACGCTGTGGCAGGCCATACATCACCCAAACAACGCTTGGGGCGTTGGCTGCGTTGTTGTAATAGACGTTGAGCCTTATTCATCTAACCACACCTCAACAAAACGCTGACCAGATAATTGGTCGGGGTATAAGGGCACCTGACGGGTTACCCAACCTCGTCCATGTACGCGCAGATCAAGGTTTTGTTGCGCTGCCAAACGGTAGGATTCACGTAATGATAAACCGACAAAGTTTAACCCACGATGTTCAACATTCACGCTGTGTGTTGCCACTTCCATCATGCCTGGCTGCATATGATCTTCGGGTATATATGCAGGGGCAACGCCTAAATAGGGCAATGCTGCTTCGGCAATATGACGAAAAACAGGTGCTGCGACCACACCGCCATAATAGCTACCACGCGGTTCATCAATTACCACCACAATGGTTAAAGCAGGATTGCGCGCTGGTACGAAGCCTGCGAATACCGAAGTATAATGGTGTTCTGAATACTGTCCTTGCGCATTGGCACGCTGCGCGGTTCCTGTTTTGCCTGCTACTTGGTAACCTTTTGGTACTGCACGGAACCCCGTACCTTGACGACTGGTCGCCGCCAGCATCATATCTTCAATAATCGCACTGGTTTCAGAAGAAATTACGCGCACGGCACTTTCTTTTTCTTTACCTGCGATGATCGAAGGATTCACGCGTTCACCATGGTTTGCCAAGGTGGAAAAAGCCGTTGCCAACTGCATGGTGGTGACCGCAACACCCTGACCAAAGGCGATGTTGGCTGTTTCCACTTTGCCCCAACGCCGCGAAGCGGCAAGGATGCCAGCGGATTCACCTTCAATATTCAGCCCTGTACGTTCACCAAAACCAAAACGAATCAATTCTTCGCGCAAACGTTGGGGCCCCAGCGTCAACGCAATTTTAGCCGCGCCAATATTACTGGAATGCATAAGCACCCCTTTGAGCGTTTCCCAGCCCATACCGTGAGTATCATGAATGAAGCGACGACCAATTTTGAAACGTCCATTTTCACAAAACACCCGTGAATTTGCTTGCCATTCACCCGATTCCAATGCCGCAGCAACCGTAAAAGGCTTCATCACCGAGCCAGGTTCAAAGACATCGGTTAAAGGGCGGTTGCGCCATTGTTCAGGCTCAAAGCGGTGAAAGTCGTTGGGGTTAAACCCTGGCCAACTCGCCATTGCCAAGACTTCGCCTGTATCTGGACGCATGACCACCACCGAACCACTACGTGCTTGATGTTTTTGTACGCCATCAGCCAACGCAGCGTAGGCCATGCTTTGAATATTACTGTCTAGGGTAAGTTGCACAGGTTCGCCCGCTTGTGGTTTACGCACCCACGTTGAGCCAGGCAGCGAATGCCCTTGGGCATCACGGCGCAACATACGCATACCATCAACTCCCGTGAGCGAGCGATCAAAGCTGTGTTCTACGCCTTCTAGGCCATGACTATCGACACCAACAAAGCCTAATACATGGCCTGTTTCTGGTCCTAGCGGGTAAAAACGGTGCCACTCTGTCTCTTGCCGTACGCCCTCAATATCCAAAGCTGCGACAGCACTGGCGATAGCAGGGGTGGTTTGTCGTTGTAGCCAAATAAAACCCTTATGCTGCTGTAAGCGTTGTTGTAACTTCACAAAGGGGATGTGCAGTGCCTCAGCCAGCTCAGCGATACGCGCTTGCGGTACTTTTTCTGCTACCGCACCAATCGATGGTGTTTCAATACTTTGCGCCAGCATACGCCCATGTCGATCGACAATAGCACCACGTGGAGCTTTGATGGCATATTGATGAAAATGTTGCTGTTGTGCGCGTTGATTTAAGGACTCTGATTGCCACCAATGAAGGTCTAACACGCGCAGAAACACCGCCGCAAAACACAGGCCTAAAAATAACGACAGCAGCCGCGTCCGCGCCAAAAAGTTTGGACGGTAACGGTTAGCAGGGCGGGCAAAGTGCTTCATCATGGTCGTAAGCCCGATGTTTGTAATAATTGCGTAGGCAATGGCGCACGCATGCCTAATTGATCGTGTGCCACTTGACGCAAACGTTCAGGACGCATCAAACTGCCCGATTCAATCTTCATCGCCTTGATTTCGTCACTGAGGGTCACAATAGATTGTTGCGCGTTATGAATTTCTCGCGCTGTGCTGTTACGCAAAAAGGACATCCATACTTGTGCCACACCCAGTACTGCACAGAGCAATAAAATAATAATGTTTAAGCGCGTCATGATGATGCTTCAGCCACACGCACAGCAGCACGTAGCAAGGCAGAACGACTGCGTGGGTTGCGTGTAAGCTCCTCTTCTGTGGCGCGAATAGGTTTTTTTTGTAACCAATGCAAGGTCGCTTGGCGGTGGCATACGCAAACGGGAAACTGTGGCGGACAGGTGCAGGGGCGCACTTCAGCCTCAATCATATCACGCACGCGACGGTCTTCACCCGAGTGAAAGGAGATGACAGCAAGATGCCCACCAACAGCAAGTTTCCGCACTGCTGCCTGAATACCATCCTGCAACTGACCATATTCGTTATTCACCCAAATACGCAATGCTTGGAAGGTGCGCGTGGCAGGGTGGCTGCTGCCATGGCGTGCCTTTGGTGGCACAGCGTGAAAGCAGATGTTCTCCAAATCGGCAGTGCTATGTAGCGCATCGTCAGCCACTGCCTCGACGATGCGTCTGGCAATACGTGAGGCGAACCGTTCGTCGCCAAAATCTCGCAATACTTGTGTAAGCTCTGGCACTTTAACGCGCTTTAACTTACTGCTGAGCGGCTGATCTGCATCGGGGTTCATGCGCATATCCAGCGGACCATCGTGGTTGAAAGAAAAACCGCGTTGCGCTTGATCCAACTGCGGTGAAGAAACCCCAAGGTCAAAGCCGATACCATCAGCTTGCTGCCAGCCTGCTTCTGCCATCGCCTCTTCTAAGTGGGCAAAATCAGCGTGTATGATGCGAAAACGGCTATCTTCTTGTTCCAATGCGCGACCAACAGCAATCGCTTCTGGGTCACGATCCAAAGCAAGCAAACGCCCCTGTGGTGATAATTGCTGTAATAGCATGCGACTATGACCACCACGCCCAAACGTTGCATCAACGTAGTGACCGTCAGGATTGTGGCATAGCAGTTGTAAAAAAGGTTCGGCTAATACGGGAATATGGCTAGGCATGGTCATGACGTTACAGCCCCAATGTGTCGAGCAAGGCAGGGTCAAATGCATCAGCATCTGCCAAGGCAATCTCTTGCTGCCAAGCGGCACTATCCCAAATCTCAAAGGTGTTGTTGGTGCCCGCGAAATGGACTGCTTTATCTAATGAAGCTTGTTCACGAAGTGGTGCAGGAATCAATACGCGCCCTTGTTTATCTGGCGTGAATTCAACAGCGGCACTGACGACACGACGGTGAATACGACGCACAGCACGATTGCTGCTGGGTAGTTGGCGTAGTTTATCTAACCACGTTTGCCATTCTGCCATTGGGTAACCACGCAAGCAGTCATCCAGCAAGTCGCGGGTTACAATGATACGCTCATCATCGTAATGTGAACGTAATACCTCGCGGAAGCTGGCTGGAATATTCACCCGCCCCTTAGCATCCATAGTATTCGCGTGACCGCCTAAAAACATCGCTTAAGGAACCCCTTGATGATGAAGCTACGTGTCACCCACGTTTACCCACTAACCCCCACAATCCTGCTTTTGTTGTAGCTACTGTCAAATTTTAGTGCCACAAAAGCCACAGCGCCCAATGTTTTTGCATCATGCGAACGCACCATAGGGCATGACTACAAGCAACTTATAGGAACAGAAATTCAAATCTTCCTTGATGCAATCAGGAAGTCGAACCGAGGCGGAGCGGAAGTTGTCCGCCGAATCTTTAAGAGCGGAAGGACGCAAGATGGACAAGGAGCGAGGCGGGAAACCAGCCCCCATAACTTAAAACAATCCCACCCGAGCAATAGAGTGGGTTTATCGCCTTCTCCGATGCAGATATAAGTTAAGTGACATTTGTTCAATGGCTCGGTATTGATTGTGATCGAAAAAAGTTGCAGGGTGAATAAGGGCAAAGTAATTTGCGTCTACGACTTTCTTGCTGATGAAAGTAGATCAGCGGGACTTATAGAATGAACAAGGGGCAGGGTAATGTTTAGGGGGAGCGATAGAAACCATCGAAGCCAGATAACATTATACAAACGTTCACTCATT
>CAZYAI010000012.1:0-55043 GCA_964645625.1 uncultured Zetaproteobacteria bacterium | reverse complement strand
GGAAGAACTGGGCCATGAGCTACAATGAAAAAGTTTTGTCGTGTACAGAGGCCTGAACTATACTTTAATGAAAGTGATGGTTGTAAACCAGCGCGACCAGGAGCAACAGGGATGGGAATACTGCTATTAAAGCTGCCTGAATATGCAGCAACATCACTGCGTCCAACGCTGGTATCGACTACTGCGCCAGCCACTGTTGATACAAAAAAGCACACATATACTATAAACCATTGAATATATCTCATTAGCTCACCTTCCTACTGTCTTGTTTATAAATTGTTGTGATGATTGCGCAGACCTTTTGTTTGCAACGGGTGCCTCGGTGGGAGTTGCGCACTACTGAGTGCGCTTGCGTTGCAAGGTGTTCGTTGCGGATAAAGGAATAAGCAATGGCTATAGCAGTGTTTGTGAATAACTCAGCCTATAAACAGCACAAGGTTTAATGTGCTGAACAATCATTTGTCGTGCGCAGCTGGAGTAAATTCATTTGTTGCTTCTGGGGGGATAAATATTGAATAACTTTCATGCTCTTGAGTATCAGATAGGTCATCAAAAGTACTATCATCTTCCTCATTTTTATCTTTGGATTGTTTTTCTTCATCGTCATCAAGGGTCACACTATATACGTCAAACTCCAACTGATTCTTTAGTGCAATTTGTAGTCGTTGTTTCTCAATATTTTTTTCTTGACGGTCTTCTGCCTCGCGCAGTGACTCACCTTGGGCGATGGCCTCAGGTGTATCCTCTGATGAGGTTGCATCTATATTATCAGAGGGCCAAATAAGGCATTGGCTATAGATTAAGAAATACATTATAGTTAACCAGATTTTCATGTTGCCCTCCTTAGACGAGGGCAACAGTAATGGCTTATAAAGCACTGTACATAACAAGAGCTTGCTAGGTACTCTTTTGCTACTGGGATATAAACATAAGTCCTACCCTCAATAATTAACCTGTTTTTAGAAGCTGCTTTTGGCATCCTTCATATTAGGCTTATACTTTCAGTCTTTAGATGGCAATTGGAAATTACTTTTTTATGGTGGCTGAAAGATGCCGTATTTACCACGAAAAACACCAAAAGCACGAAAGGTGATGCTTCTTATTGTTCGTGTGCTTTCGTGTTTTTCGTGGTTTATGTTTTTAAGGCACCCCATCGATATAGCCAAAAAGGCGGGTGGTTCAGCGGTCTTCTATAGACACTTGCCCTTGCCTTGCGCACAATGTCCAACCTATGAAGGTCTCTCCCCAACAATTAGCCAATACCCAAACAGCGGTTTATTACCTATTCGGTGAAGATGAAGATGCCATGCACGAGGCAGCAGCATCGTTGCTTGGTTCTGATGATACACAAAGCACACTGATGCGCTTAGACATCGAGGAGCTTTCTCGCTTCACTGCTGCTGTACGCAGTCCATCGTTATTTGGTCCTTCACAATACCGTGCCATCATCCGCAATGCTGGCAGTGCCACACCAGCGCAGGCGAAAGCCTTGTTGGATAAGATCGATGACATCGCCAAGCCGCACCGCTTGATACTCTGCGCTACTGGCGAGATGTACAAAAAAGCATGGCATAAAAAACTGTGCGCCCATCGCGCTGTTGCTTGCTGCGAATTTCAGCACCTTAGCGAGGCAGGGTTTCAGCAATGGTTTGCCCATAGCATCGAGGCAGCAGGACTGGCTGTAGCTGCTGACGATATTGCTACCATCGCCGCCCAGCTTCATGGTCTGCGGATGGAGGCAAAGCAATTGATTGCGCGCATGCAGTGTTATGATAACGGCGAGGGTCAGCCCATTCCGCTGGCTGTTATGCGCGATTTATGTGGCGAGCACAGTCCCGAATCCTTGGATGAATGGTGTCACGCTACGGCAATGCGCCAACCGCAGGCGGTGTTTATGGCGCATCAACTGCTTACCCAGCAACAAGTCAGCGAGGTGCAAATGCAGGTATGGTTAAGCACACGGTTTCAACAACTGCTGCTCTATGCTTGGCATCATGCAAAGAACCACCCCAACCCAGCCCAGCAAGCGCGTTTGTTTGGCGCAGCACGCAAACAAGTACCTGAAGAAGCGAGGGTATGGGATGGCAACAGCCTGGTACAAGTCATGCATGATTTGGGTGAAGCAGAACAGGCAATCAAAGGCGGCTCCCCCCTGCCTGGTGCAATGATTATGGAACAACTCACGGCCAAAATATGCCGTCAGGTGAACCCATGAATCATCCTGCTTGGTTAGATTTTGAACGCCAGCATGTCTGGCATCCTTATGCTTCGATGTGTGACCCTGCCCCCGTGTACCCTGTTGCCGCTGCGCAAGGCGTGGAACTGGAATTAAGCGATGGTCGTCGCCTGATTGACGGCATGGCTTCGTGGTGGTGCGCCATTCATGGCTACCGCGTACCCGCTTTGGATGCGGCAATCAAAGCACAACTCGAACGCATGGCGCATGTGATGTTTGGCGGACTAAGCCACGAACCTGCGGCGCGTTTAGCAGAACGGCTACTCGCTATTGCGCCGCCATCGCTACAGCATGTGTTTTTTGCCGACTCAGGCTCCGTTGCCGTGGAAGTTGCCATAAAAATGGCATTACAATACTGGCAAGCGCAAGGCAAAGCGGACAAGCACCGTTTATTGACGGTGCGCAACGGCTACCACGGTGACACCTTCGGCGCGATGGCTGTATGTGACCCCGTCAATGGCATGCACCACTTATTTAGCGCGGTATTGCCGCAACATCTGTTTGCCGATGCACCACCCGCCATGCACACGCCGTGGCATGACGATGCCATGAAGCCTTTGCAAACGCTGCTGGCACAGCACCACCATACGATTGCCGCATTGATTGTGGAGCCTATCGTACAGGGTGCAGGTGGCATGCGTTTTTATCACCCTGAATACCTACGCCAAGCCCATGCCCTGTGCCAGCAGTATGATGTGTTGTTGATCTGCGATGAAATCGCCACAGGCTTTGGGCGTACAGGGCGCATGTTTGCCGTGGAACACGCTGCCATCGAGCCAGATATTTTGTGCCTAGGCAAAGCCTTAACAGGCGGCTACATGACCATGGCAGCGGTGTTATGCAATCACCGCGTTTGCGCGGGACTGCATGGTTCAGGCGAACATGCCGCTGGGGTGCTGATGCACGGGCCTACCTTTATGGCAAACCCTTTGGCATGTGCTGTTGCTATTGCCAGCATTGACCTACTGTGCACCAGCCCTTGGCAGCAGCGGGTGGCAAGCATCGAAGCGCAGTTACAGCAAGAACTCGAACCTTGCCGCGCCCTTGCCACAGTCGCCGATGTGCGGGTGTTTGGTGCAATTGGCGTGGTTGAGACGCATCAGCCTGTGGATGTTACCGTCATACAACAACGCTTGATTGACCACGGTGTATGGCTGCGCCCCTTCGGACGTTTAGTCTACGTAATGCCGCCATACATCATCAACAGCGAACAATTACGCCGCATCAGCCAAGCCATCTACCACGCACTAGCACATGAGGAACCATGACCACAAACTACAATAACCAAGACCTGATTGACTTTATCTACGCCGCGCCTAGCCCCTTTCATGCGGTAGAACAGATGCTGCAACGATTACAGGCAGCAGGCTTCACCTTGCTGCACGAGCATCAAGCTTGGCAGCTTCAAATCGGTGGCAAGTATTGCGTTATACGTAACGGCTCTTCACTGATCGCCTTTATTTACGGCAAGCACAACATGCAAGAACATGGCATTCGCATGGTTGGCGCGCATACCGACAGCCCATGCTTGCGGCTCAAGCCAGAGGCTGACCTTTACCGTCATGGTTATTGGCAAGTGGGCGTCGAAGTTTATGGCGGCGCATTGCTAGCACCATGGTTTGATCGCCCATTAGGGCTGGCGGGTAGGGTCTCTTACCTTGATGCGCAAGGACTGTTGCAACATTGCCTGGTTAATGTGGATCATGCTATCGGCATGGTGCCAAGTTTGGCCATTCACCTTGACCGTGAAGTCAATCAAAACCGTTCGATCAATGCCCAAAACGAGCTACCCGTCGTGCTGGGTATGCTAGATCACAACACAACGAGACCTTCCATCAAGGCTTACCTCAAAGAGGTTATCCATCAAACAAACAGCGCGGCACAAGTCGATCAAATACTCGATTACGAGTTAAGTTTTTATGATCTGGACAAGGGTTTATTGTATGGCGCGGAACAAGCCTTCATTGCCTCGGCACGATTAGATAACCTTTTAAGCTGTTACATTGGGCTTCATGCCATGCTGGCAGGCGATGACAGCCAAAGCTGTTTATTGGTCTGCACCGACCATGAAGAAGTCGGCAGTGCTTCTGCCGTTGGTGCGCAAGGCTCGATGCTGGATGACTTTTTACACCGTTTGTTGCCCGATCACGAATCGTTTGTCCGTACCGTACAGCAATCCATGATGATTTCGGCTGACAATGCCCACGCGATCCACCCCAATTTTGCCGAACGGCACGATGGCAACCATGGCCCACGCATCAATGCTGGCCCTGTGATTAAGGTGAATGCCAATCAGCGTTATGCCTCAAACAGCCAAACACAAGCCCTCTACCGAGCGATTTGCCAACGAGAAAACATCCCCGTGCAATCATTCGTCGTGCGCTCGGACATGGCATGTGGCAGTACCATTGGGCCTATTGCCGCGACCAAGCTGGGCATTAAAACCCTAGACATCGGTGTGCCAACACTAGCCATGCATTCCATCAAAGAGACCGCAGGAAGCCACGACTGCGCCCATCTGCTGCGCTCATTATCCGCTTTTTTCGCCATGGCAAACGTTTAAGCGAATATCCATCATGAACAAACAAGGGCGAGCCATCATACTCGCCTTACAATTTTGGACGCGCTTGCCAACGCCGAGCATCGACAACGTCAGCCGCGAAGAATGGCAGCAAGGGGCGCGTTATGCGGTTGCGGTTGGTTTATTGATCGGTGGCTTATTGTGTGTGCTCGCATGGCTCTGCCAGCAATGGTGGGATGATTGGACAGGTGCTTTATTGCTGTTACTGCTGTGGCTGTGGCTAACAGGTGGCTTGCACCTTGATGGCGTTGCCGACCTTGCCGATGCACGCGGCGCAGCGCATGGCGATGCCACACGCTTCGCTGCCGTACTAAAAGACCCACATGTCGGCAGCTTTGGTGTCATCGCTTTAATCACCATCATCAGCGCAAAAGTCATCTTGCTCATGTTATGGTTACAGCATGGATTGAGCCTATGGGGACTATTATTGATCCCTGCTTGGGCGCGCTGGGGCAGTATGCTATGGGCAAGCTATACGCCACCCTTGTTTGCAGGTTCAGGCACGCACTTTGCTGCCGCGCTATCCGCCAAGCTGATGATCGCCACCACTGCCTTGCTGCTCGCCCTTAACCTCGTCCTGTTCCCGTTCGCCTGTCTATTCATACTCCCCATCTGTGCATGGTGGTATTACCTCAACCACCACATTGGTGGCATGAATGGTGATTGTTTAGGCGCAGGCATCGAATGGTGCGAAACAGCAATGTTACTGCTTGGGGTGCTATGTAACCTGACATTCAGGTTACATAGCTGCCCGTAATATTTTTAATCATCATCGGTTGCTATTCAAACAGCATTTTTTGTATTTCTTACCTGACCCACAAGGGCAAGGGTCATTGCGCCCAACTTTTTCAGATAATTTGTTGTAATTCTCTTTAGGCTTGCTGGCATTCCGTTTGGTTGGAGCATAAAACGCTGGGAATTGGGATAGCTCATCAAAAGTAGAGTGGATGAATTGGTAACATCCTTCTGTATGAGGAGCAAATGATTCCAGTGGCATACGGTTGCCTGCTTCTTCAACACTTTCCCAGCCAATCATAAGCTCTTCCACTACCTCAGCTTCAAAGAGACGGAGAATATCCTCTTTCAACTCAGCAGGGTGCATATCACAGCAGCATGAGATCAAAAAGCCATTGAAGGTTTCATCATCTTCCGTTACTGGGTGCATTAACTGCCTAAAGTAGTCCACTACATCACAGCGTTGCAACACACCTTCATGAAGCAGCGTAAGCATGGTGCGAAGCCCTGCCATGCGTGTGTATTCATAGATATCTCTGTTTTCTATCAATGATTTTAAGCTATTTAGGTCACCGTTAAAGGTGGATGCCAGAATATTGTGCAGGCTTTCGGTCACCACATCACCCGTGGAAGTGACGGCATCTTCCCCAGGCGAGGAAAAAAATTTAATCAGCAAAGGGAAAGCTGCTGTTTCGCGTTTTTCGGCTACCAGATACATACCAAAAAATATCAGCTCAGACGCTTCGCTTTCCTCTAGAGTCGGAGTCGAATCCATCGCCTGAAGCAATATTGGACATACATCATCCCACTGCTGAAGTGCCGCGTGCAGTGCTACTTCCAGTGTTTTTCTATCATTAGCCTCAACAAGAAGCTTGGTGATTTCATCAACAGTCATATGATATCCCTCATGTTTTTTGCAGACTGCCTCTTGGCAATCGTACGTTTTGTTTTTGGCTGAGTAGCGATCATTTCAGCTCTTTTTGCTTGGCTTTATGCTAGCAGTTATGCCGCGAATTCATCATTCGAGGCTTGTGGTATTAGTTTTCTAAGCGAATATTATAAACGAAGCATCGCCTTAACAATCTTCGCCCTATGCAACTTAAATAACTTCTCTTCCCCTGTAGCCTCGATGATCTGAAGCTTTTTATCATGCACAAATAGAGCTATGAGCCAGATGTAGTCTTGGTTACCTGCGGGGGCGGATAGTTCTAATAGATAACCCGATTGCTTGCTACCTTTGATGGTGGAGTCTGACACGAATATATAACCCGTATCCAGAAGTCGTTTTTTCATGGCAGCTTGCCAGAAGCTTAGGTCTGCATGGGGTTGGTTCTTTTCGTAGCGAATGGCATAACGCACACCTTCTGGACTGACAGCGGCTTGTTGTTTGGTATTGTCGTAGGCGGCAAAGCCTTCGGGAACCCAGCTTACGCCTTTGGGCATGGTATGATTGCTCGGGCAGGCGGTGAGCAGTAGGCAACTTAGGATCAGCAGAGTGAGTTGTTTACACTTCATTAAAATTGCTCCAGTAGCCGTTGTAGCTTCATGGTGTTTAACCACGGGAAGGACGAGGGTTGATTGGACACGGGTGTGTTACGATTTTTAAATTGAAAGTTGAAGGTGATTTTAGCGAAGGCTAGACGGTGCTGCATCAGCTTGATTTCGCCACTGAGCTTCTCGATGTCATAAACCAAATGAGTCACTGCCTGCTCGACGGTGGCAACGCTTCCTACATCGGCTGCCGCCAGCACCTGCATGTATTTTTTTAGCATGGCATGTTTGGACTTTAGGGTGGACTGCTTGATCTGTAGAGCCGTGTGAATGTCATCGCTTTGGTGTTTTCGGGTGAGTATTTTTCCCAAGCTTTCGGCATACGTAATGTAGTCACGAGCCTTTTGCTGAGGGACGTTCAGGGTCAGGGTTTTGTCGGCATAGATGATGAAGTAACCGCCCAATGCTTCGCATTTTTCCACCAGCAGCCTCATTGTTTCATCCTTGTTGTTGACCTTTAGGGTAAATTCGCTGTTCATTGCCATGCTGGGTATAGCTGCTATGGCAGTAAGGGGCATCGCGCTTATGAATAGCGACAGCAACAGTGTTTGCAGTATGGGCATTATGGGTTCTCCTGCTGTATGGCTTGGTGAATACTCTCGGCGTATTGTTGCTGATGCTTTTTGGTCGGCAGGTACACCTCTACCACAGCAAGTTTATTGCCTTTTGCTTGAATACCGACTTGATAGAAGTAATGAGGTTCTTCGCGACTTTGCATGGATAACAATTGGTAGTTGCCGACCTGACTGCTTGTGCAGCTCGCAAATTCGGGACATAGAGCGTGACGCAGTGCTTTAGCCCAGAATATTTGATCGCCCAATAACGGCGTTTTGAGCCTGTAGCTCCAGAACACCGCGCCATCGGCACTTTCTGCTAGCCAATAATTGCTGTTTTTGATTTCAACCATGCCGTCAGGGGCTTGCTGATCGACCTTTGTAGCATCTGCCGCTACGTCACGACGGAATGGTGATAATGCATGAATCCAGCGGAAGGCATCAACCTCATGATCTCTGCCCATTTGGCTAAAGCTGGCGCGAGGTACGGCTTCTAGGGTGAGTTTTGAGTATGTTGCCAGTTTATCGACGATGCTCAACATCGCTTGCAACTGTTCGATGTTTTCATTGAGGCGGGAAATTTCTTGTAGCAGTTTAAGTTTCACCTCCTCCTTTTTTGTTTGCCCCAGTAGCTCGATTAAACGATCACGTGCTTTGCGGGTAATGGTTAAGCGCAGACTAAGGTCTTCAAAGGCGGCGGTGATGTCCTCCACGGTAAGTGATTTTTTCAGCACTTCGCCCATGGTTTGAATCTTGCTGTACTGCGCCATCAAGCGGGCTTCAGGAACCCTGAATGTAATACGTAATCCTGATTGGTATTCGATGTAGCCATCGGCTGCGGCAATCATGGTGCTTACCTGATCGAGCAGGGCAGCAGGTTTGGCAGTACGCAGCTTTAGGTAGGCATTGTAATGGCGTTTGCGAGGGGAGGAGGCAATGTTCCCTGCCTCTTTTTTTGCCGAAGTGGGCGCGTAAGCTAAACTTGCTTGTTCACGCATCATCGGTGCGGGAGCGGCTCGGGGTATGCCATAACCCAAAGTGGGAGCAGCATATTTTGACGAGGCACATGATGCCAGAAACAGTAGCGAAAAGGTCAGTAATATAAAGCTGGTGTGTCGCCAAACGACATGTTCTGAGGGTGATGATGTATGCATAGGACGATACGTTAGCAGATCAATGTACAACGATCATTAACGAACATGACTTTCTGCCACCCCGCGCTATGGAACATGGTCGCACTGCGCGTCAAAAAGCCATGCCCTTTTACTGTGAGAATAACATGTTTCATGTAAACAAATAGGGGAAATATTTACGACATTCATCCTACCCGTTACGGTACGCTATGTTTAATGAGATTAAGCCGTGGCGAAGCATGTTGATGAGGCTTTAGTAGATGGCATACCCCACTTATTTAGAGCGTCATTATTGCTGGGCGTATATTTGGCGTTCGGGTATTTGGTTGTTTGACCATCAGCCAATTATTAACACGATTCTTTTCTTTCAATACCAACGGTTGATGCGTACGACGTTGGATTACTTCACTGCGCAGCCTACTCAACGTGTGCTACAACTGACCTGTGTGTATGGGCAATTAACGCCTCATTTGCTGCAACATTGTCCACAGGGTTTGCACATTATGGATGTGGTCTCCGATCAGCTAAAGCTTGCTCGTCGCAAATGTTGTGAGCAAATAGCTGCCATATACCCTGTTAGGATGAATGCCGAATCATTGGCTTACGCCTCGGATAGCTTTGATTGCTGCGTGTTATTTTTTCTACTGCATGAAATGCCACCTGAATCTCGACGACGTACATTGAGCGAAGCCCTGCGCACATTGCAAGCGGGTGGTCGTTTGCTGATTACTGAATATGGTGCATGCCCTGAACAACATTACTTATACCGCATTACGCCTTGGCGTTGGTTACTGGGTCGGTTGGAGCCATTTTTACCTTCCTTTTGGCACGAAGAGCTCGATCAACTTGTCCGCCAAGCTGCCACTGATCAAGGTAAACATATTGAAAAACAACAGCAAAGCTTGGTCTTTCAAGGGTTTTACCGTGTGGTGGAATACACGTTAACGGGCATACCCTCTGCCACCCCATGCGATGGAACGTCGTCGCACAGCGTGTCACAAGCCAAGCCCGTTCATGGTACGGTGTTAAGTGATGCATGAGCTGTCATTGTGTGAAGGGATTGTTGAAGTGATCCAACAACAAGCCGCAACACATAGTTTTACACGGGTCATTGCCGTCCGTTTAGAAATCGGTGAATTAGCGGCGGTGGAGGTCGAGGCGATGCGTTTTGCCTTCCCTGTTGTCGCACGCCATACCATTGTGGAAGGGGCGCGGCTGGAGATTATTGAAATCGCAGGGCAAGCTTATTGTGCTTTATGCGATGAACAGGTGAATATCAGCAGCCGTTTTGATGCCTGCTCAGCTTGTGGTCATTACCCGCTTACGATTACGGCTGGTGATGCCATGCGAATTAAAGACTTGGAGATTGAATAATGTGTACGACTTGTGGCTGTGAACATGGCGGAGCAACGATTGAGGGGCATCACCATCATGCACATCAGCATCATGCTGCTGGCGAATCAGATGCTGGATCGCGTATTTTGCGTGTTGAGCAGGATATTTTATCAAAAAACAATGCTTATGCCGCAGAAAACCGTCGTTATTTTAGTGAGCAGGGCATACTTGCGCTGAACTTGGTGTCCAGTCCAGGTGCTGGTAAAACCACGTTGTTGACGCGTACGTTGAACGATTGCCAGACTCGCATCCCCTTCAGGGTGATTGAAGGAGACCAGCAAACATCGTTGGATGTAGAGCGTATTCGTGCAACGGGTGTTCAAGCGGTGCAAATTAACACAGGTAAAGGATGTCACTTGGATGCGCACATGGTGGGGCATGCCTTGGAAACACTGAAGCCAGAGCCACGCAGTGTGTTGATGATTGAAAATGTGGGAAACTTGGTTTGCCCTGCTGCTTTCGATCTGGGGGAAGCGCACAAGGTGGTGGTTCTTTCTGTCACTGAAGGTGAAGATAAGCCCCTGAAGTACCCCGATATGTTTCATGCCGCTGATCTGATGCTAATCAATAAAATTGATCTTTTGCCGTATGTGCATTTCGATGTAGCGCAATCTATTGCTTACGCTAGGCGGGTGAATCCTGCTATAAAGGTGATACAACTTTCGGCGACCACAGGCGAGGGGCTAGATATGTGGTACCAATGGTTGCTGGCGAGTGCCAGCGTTGCAGCCGTGGGCGTATAGCCATGTGTTTGGCAATCCCTGCGCTGGTGGTTGCGCTGGATCCCAACCGTGAAATGGCGGTGGTGGAGATTGATAGTATTCGCAAAGAGGTTTCTACTCAGTTGTTGGATGCGGTGCATGTGGGTGATTATGTGCTTATTCATGTTGGCTTTGCGCTGCAAGTGCTCTCCGCAACGGAGGGGCGCAAGACGCTGGCTCTTTTTGCCCAGATGAATGATGACTTGAATAACGCGTATGTATGAAATGCAGGCTTTTCGTCAGCCTGAACTTGCGCGAAACATCGTTCAGCGTATTCAAGCATCGCTTCAAACAGGACGCAATTATCGTTTGATGGAGTTTTGTGGCGGGCATACCCATGCTATTTTTCGTTTTGGTATTCCGCACATGCTGCCCGATGCGATTCGCTTTATTCACGGCCCAGGCTGCCCTGTTTGTGTCTTGCCCAAGGGGCGTATTGATGGAGCGATCAACTTACTGGCCGAGCATGATGTTACTTTGTGTACCTATGCCGATTTAATGCGAGTGCCTGCTAGCAAGCGCAGCAGCCTACAACAAGTCAAAGCCGCAGGTCGTGATGTTCGCATGGTTTATTCTACTTTGGATGCACTGGCGATTGCCCGTCAGAACCCCCAGAAACAGGTGGTGTTTTTCGCCATAGGGTTTGAAACCACCGCTCCCGCTACCGCTGCTGCGATGATTCAGGCACGCCGTGAGGGGCTGGCTAACTTTTCGGTGTATTGTAATCACGTCTTAACCCCTGCAGCAATGCGTTATATTTTAGATGTTGAACAGGATGAGCAATTGGCGGTGGACGGCATACTTGGGCCGTCCCATGTCAGTACGATTATTGGCAGCGATGCTTACCGCTTTTGTGCGGTTGATTACCAAGTACCCATGGTGATTGCAGGCTTTGAACCGCTTGATGTATTGCAATCCACCTTGATGCTGATTCGTCAGATCAATGCAGGAATACCTGCGGTGGAAAACGAGTATTGTCGTGCCGTTACTGCTGAAGGCAACCGTAAAGCGCAAGCATTGATGGCAACGACCTTTGCCCTACGTCCCAGCTTCGCATGGCGCGGCTGGGGTGTGGTGGCTAATAGTGCGCTACGTATTGCTGATGACTATGCCATGATGGATGCAGCGTTACGTTTTAACATGCCTGAGCAGCAAGCTGAAGAGCAGCCTGGGTGTCTTTGCCCCAGTATTTTACGTGGACTAAAGCAACCATTGGACTGCACCTTGTTTGGCAAGGCTTGTCGACCAGACAATCCATTGGGTGCCTGTATGGTATCATCTGAAGGCGCATGTGCTGCCTACTGGAGTTATGGTCGTGAACGATGAAAAAAGACAACAACTTGGCGATTGTATTCAAATAGCGCACGGTAGCGGAGGTCGTGCGACAGCGGCGTTACTCGAAACGCTATTTCTGCGTTACTTCGATCACCCACTGCTACAAGAACAGCATGATGCTGCACGCTTCCCTGTTAACCAAGGACGTATGGTGGTGAGTACTGATGCTCATGTGATTACACCGTTGTTTTTCCCTGGTGGCGATATAGGCAGCTTGTCGGTGCATGGCACGATTAATGATGTGGCGATGTCGGGTGCAATGCCGTTGTACCTCAGTGCTGCCTTTGTGCTTGAAGAGGGTTTGCCTTTGGCTATTTTGGAGCGGGTCGTTGCCAGTATGGCTGCCGCCTCACGTGAAGCTGGTGTGCCGATCATTACTGGTGATACCAAGGTGGTAGAGCGCGGCAAGGGGGATGGCATGTACATCACCACCACAGGTATCGGCGTTGTTGCCGATGGGGTAGATATTTCTGGGCATCGCGCCCGCCCAGGCGATGCAATCATCCTGTCTGGCAATATTGGTGAACATGGCATGGCCGTATTGTCGCATCGTGAAAACCTTGGTTTTGAAACCACCCTGCAATCTGATACGGCTGCGCTACATGGTTTGGTACAAAGTATGTTGGCAGTCGCCCCTAACATCCATTGTTTGCGTGACCCGACCCGTGGCGGTGTAGCCACGGCATTGAATGAAATAGCAAGTCAGTCAAAGGTGGCAATGGAGTTGGATGAACAAGCGATTCCAATCCCTTCAGGGGTCATGGCAGCATGCGAATTATTGGGGCTTGATCCGTTATATATTGCTAATGAAGGAAAGCTGTTGTGTGTTTGCACCGCTGACGATGCACCTGCATTACTGGCGGCCATGCAGGCACATCCGCTGGGTCGTCAAGCTGCAATCATTGGTAAAGTGCGTGCAAGTGAACAGGCTTGGGTGCAAATGAACACAAGTTTGGGTGGTTTGCGCATGGTGGACTGGCTGTCAGGTGAACTCTTACCGCGTATATGTTAACCGACATGGCGTTTATTGTGTGGGGCACAGTTCCATGTTTACACATGGTCATGTAAGCGAATAACTGATGTTACGCAAGGCATGAGAGCTTTTTTCGTACGGCATAGATAAAATAGCATCATAATCTAAAAATCCGTCATGCTATGCTCGATTCAATATCCAGTCTTGCGTCTGTTCCCTAGATTGCGGATCAAGTCCGCAATGACGTGGTTTCCCTCGGTCATACTGCACTTGATGATGCAGTATCCAGTCTTGCGTCTGTTCTCTAGATTACGGATCAAGCTCACAATGACGCATTGCTACTTAAAAAAGTCACGTCATATAACCGTGCGTAACATCATCAGCAAACAACAAAAAGGGCGGGCTTCATGCCCGCCCTTTTTGTTGACCTTACGGTCTATCGCCAAATGGTGAATTAGGGTAAGCAGCCAACAAATTCAAGTTCGTGTCAGTGATCGATTCACTAAGCTGGAATGCTGCTTTACCAACTGATTCTGTACCTGCTGTATTGCGAATCGTTGCCGAAATCTCCACAACCAACCAACGTGCATAGCGTTTTTGGTAGGTGAAGTTAAAGCTTGCCAAACCAGCTGCATCGGTAACCACTGTGGTTGGCACAGCACCTGCCGAGGCATGGGCTGGTGACAAGACACCGTCCGCCATCGTTGAACAATACCAGTGGGTTGGATTAAGGAATACATTACCATAAGCATCGACAAAGGGCTGGCAACTTGGCGTACCATCAGGACGGGTTGAGATATACCCTGGTGTGGTTGATGTCAACTGTTGCAAGCCTGTCACTGCATTGGTGCTATATTGCAAATTGCTATACACATAAGCATCCACTTGGGCATAATTATTAAAGGTCAGTCCCGTATAATAATTCGCATAATCTGTATATGTATAAGAAGTATAACGATCCGTGATTTCACCTGAGAATGGGCTGTTAAAGTCCACTATCGAGGTGTAACCATCTTCTGGGAAGCCTTGCGATACCACATCTAAGATCTGGTTCTGGTTACGATCTTCCGCAGCAAAACCAGCAGCGGTATTCACCAAGGTGGCATTAGTACTAAAGGATGTAAATGTACCCGTATCAAACAAATAGCCTGGCCAATAAGCCACTGAACCTGTAGAGAAACCAGATGTTAACGTTGTGGCACGATGACCATAGGCAAAGTATAAGGGGCGAACGCGCAAGGTAACCACCGCGCCTGCGACGGCAGTACCATTCACATCGGTCACCAATGCTGACATCGGTAGAATATAACTCGTGCCATCAGGTGTGCTGGCAATGCCTGAGGATGTTCCCAAAGAAACAGAAACAGCACTCGCACCCACCGTCATCGGTGTTGTGCCGCTGATGGTTGCGCCATTACTGAATACCGAACCCTGCACGGTAATACCATTTTGTGCCGATGGTAGCGAGCCAGAGATAAAGGTACTCTGAGCTTGACCACCAGCATCGGTAAATACAGTGACTGGCTGCATGCGTTCACCACCACCAGGTCCTGCTGTGATGCTAAAGGTCACGGGGATATTCGAAACAGCAAAGTTATTGGCATCTTGAACCGTTGCCGTGATCGTCGCTGTCTGCTGTTGACCACCCAATGATGGTGCAACCGTAGAGCTGGATGAGGTTAACGTCACCCTTGCTGGTGTAATCGCACTAACTTGCATCAACAAGGTGTCCGATACCGTGGCTGCCGTAGCCGCATTAACATAATCATCAGCCTGAATCGTCACCGTTCCTGGCAAGGAGGCATAAAAATCTGCGGTTGTCGTGTAAGGGGAAACCGTAGGGAATGCAACCACAATATAGGGGTCAACGCCCAAAGCTCCACCTGTTGTCGCCCAGCTGCCAGAAGACGATGATAGCTTCACACGAGCAATAGCATCTGCTTTTTGCCCTGCAGTATACAGATCAATGGCATTTTGAATCACTTGCGTGGATGCTTGTACCGTCACTGTTTGACGTGTGTAAAGACTCATGTTTTGCACAGGCGTTTTATACGGGCTGATAATCGCAAACACATTGCCTGGTGTGCTAGGGGTTAAGCTTACCGAAGCTGATGCTCCCAAAGCACTACCTGTTAGCACAATCGTGCCACCGCCAATACCTGATGTGGCATAAACATCATACGTTGCCACGCCTGATGTATTGGTAGTGGTGTAGGCATCTGCCCAAGCTGAACCCGTACCCACAGCAGGGAACTGCGCGACGAGGGTTGCACCTGAGTAAAGATCGACACCGACCCCATTGGGCTTACTTAAAATACCAGTCATAGAAAGATTCGCTACTGGGTTCGCGCCAGCATCCGTCACCGTCATCGTCACTGCCGATGCAGAGGTTGGATCTGCTATGATGACTGATGTTGGCGTAGCTTGCATCACCACCGTAGAACCAGACACCACAATCGGTAGTACAGGCGTAGGTGCAAGCGCGCCTACCGATGCTGTTACGTTAATGGTGCGATTACTGCGATCAAATGTACCTGCACTCAAGGTAACCTGAGCCTGACCGTAGGCATCTGTTACAGCGGTATTACTGCTTAACACGCCTGCATCACCTGTAGAGCTAGGGGTGAAAGAGACTGTGGCAGCAGAAACACCGACGTTATTGCTGTCCTTAACCAAAGCAGTCAAGGTAATACGGTCTGAACCATCCGACTTCAAGGTGTAAGCAGAAGCTGTCAAAGCAATCTTCGCAGGTGTTTGTGCCACCTGCCCAGCGAAATTAATATCTACAGCTTGCGCAGCAATAGCAGTATTACGTGGCAAACTTACATTTAAGGTGGTAATACCTTGTTGCGTGCGACTGATGGTGACAACAGCACGCCCCGTTGCATTCGTAACCACCGTTGCCGCCGATAATGTTGCGTAGGTGTCAATAGCTCCTAAAGCATTTTTTACATCAAATTGCACCAACGCATTGGGCACTACTGCACCATAGGCATCGGTTACAATAACAGTGGCTGTAGCAATACTTACACCATCAGGTAGTACGCCCGTCGTTGGCGTAACATTCACTTGCATAGCATTGGGAGCGGCGGAAACAAACTGCACTGGTACACTAAAGACCAAACCTGTGGCAACATGGGTTAGCGTCAAGGTTGCTGTTTCGGCAAGTCCATCTTGCACATTCACTGTAGCATTCCCTGTTGCATCGGTAGAAACCTGTAGTTGCGAAGGAATCATCGTTGCTGTTGAGGAGCTTAGTGTGAATGCCTGAGGCGTGGTTAAAGCAGTGCCATATTGATCTTTCACCAGTAAATTCAACGGATGCGCTGTGTTGTCAGCCAAAAATGGTTGCGTTCCACTTACAATTAATTGAATGCTGCTATTCACAAATTGTAAGGTAGTAGAAACTTGCTTCCATGAAGCAGCATTACTGCCAACCACCGCACGAATATTCACAGCCTCAACAACAGGATCGCTTACCGTGATCGTTGCAACACCACTGGCATTGGTCGTGAGTGCGGTAGTACTCAATACTGCTGAAGAGAAACTGTCATCAAAGAACTGTACAGCTTGCCCAGCAATAGGCACACCATTGGCATCTTTAACGTTGACCGTCACGATAGCTGTACTCACACCATCAGCTACAACCGATTGCGTATTGGGCGCAACAGTCATGCTCACAGTGTTAGCAACAGGCACAAAGGTCACTGCGATAGGTGCTGATGTCACTGCGCCTGCTTTCGCTGTTACCTGAACCACGCCGCCTACACCGCTGTAAAGATCGGTGCTCAATGTACCTGTGGCTGATGTCGTACCTGTAAGGGTTACGAGCGAGCCTTGACCAGAAACCACGGTGAAGTTCACCGCACGGTTGGCAATAGCTGCACCAGCCGCATCGCGCACGGTGGCGGTGATGGTAGATGCAACATTGGCCTTGCCGTAGGCATCGACTGTTAACAGGTTAGCGGCCAAAGTTACCGCTGCTACAGGTGCTTCAAACGTCACAGGCGCGCTTACTGATGTAACAGTAGGGTTCCGTGGTGTCGATGCCGTGATCGTTGTAATACCTGCAACGGTACTGGTAATGGTGGTGGTAGCGATACCATTGATATTCGTGAGCAAGTTACCACCCGCCAAGGTCGCTGCTGTACCTGTTGTATTCAACGCTACCCAAGCATTACTTACCGCAGCACCGTATTGATCCTTCACAAATACTGTGACCGTCGCTGGCGTGATGCCATCTGGGTTCACACTATTGGCTGGTGTCACCGTCATGCTGAGGCTATACGGATCTGCCGCTACAAATTGTACAGGAACAGCAAACGACAATGCTGCACCATCGCTGAAGGTAACATTCGCCGTTTCTGCCACAAAATCAGATACCGAAACCTGTGCGAAGCCATTGGCATCAGTCGTAATTTGCGTTTGTGATGGAATCATCGTTTGCGATGCGGTCGTCACTTGGAACACCTGAGCCGCAGCAGGATTCCCTAATTTATCGCTGGCTTGTACCGTGACATAATGATCCTGAATACCATCAGCCAAGAACGGCATCGCACCACCAACCACAAATTGTAGGTTAGTCAGGGTGAAGTTCACCGTACCTGTTTTGCTTTGACCGCCAGCAATGGCACGAATGGTTACCGCTTCTGCATAGACATCTTTGATGGTGATGGTTGCCGTACCTGTTGCATCAGTTAACGCAGTAGCAGCACTGATTTGAACGGAACTGGTGTAACTATCATCCAGGAACTGCACGCTTTGACCAAAAATAGGCGAGCCATAAGGGTCTTTTAAGTTCACAACAATGGTAGCAGTGCTGGCACCATCAGCGGGCACTGCGCCACTGCTAGGGAGCACGCTAAGATTCATCGTCCCAACCAATGGTGTAAAGGTGACCGTTAATGGTGTAGATGTAATCGCACCAACCGATGCTGAAACAGTTACCGCTTGTGCAGTGCTATCGCTTAACGTTACTTGAACATTACCATAGCTGTCACTCACACCACTGAGACTAGAAAGTGTTGCTACCCCAGTCGTGGCAAAAGTGACTGTACGACCAACTAAAGGTCGTGATGATGCATCCAATACGGTAGCTGTAAGTGTTGCATAAGCATCAACCCCTAAATTCGCGGTGTCAGCAACCAACGCCACGGTCTGCACTGGTGCTTCAAAAGCAATATTCAATGTGTTATTTGTTGCTGCAGCACCATTTAGCGGCAAACTGGCCGTAATAGGTGCGATGGTTTCCGCACTGGAACGAACGGTTGCCGTCGCTACACCAGCAGCATTGGTAAGCCCCTGTGTGGTACTAAGTACGGCATAAGGGTCGGTGGTTGAAAAATAAACCAGGGCATTGGCTACTGCACCACCAGCAGCATCCTTGACAGTGGCTGATAGGGCGGCAACAGAAACGCCATCAGGCACTACGCTTAACACATCTGCATTCAACACCACCGAGTTGGCAGTGGCTGAAACAAACTGAACCGTGCGCGTAGATACCACGCCCGCAGCATCCGTTAAACTCACTGTAACCAGTTCTGCTGCTGTATCTGCTAAGGTAAAGCTTGCTTGGTAAGGGCTGATTGAAGCAGTGGTAATCAATGATGGTAATGCGATAGCAGAGCCACTGGCTGCGACATTAAAAGGTTGCCCAGGTTGTGCTAAGCCTGTTGTGGTATCATTAACACTCACGTTAATAGTTTGAGCTGATCCATTAGCAAGGCAAGGACCAATCGCAGTCCCTGTGCCAACACAAGTAGCAGAAGCGGTCGATGAAATGTTCAAGTTATAGTTTGCTAACACAAAGTTTATCGTACTGCTCGCGCTATAAATATCCGCCTGAGCCTGTATGCTTACAGCCTCATTGATGGTATCAGTCAGGCTTATGGTTGCTTGACCAGCAGCATTGGTCGTTGCCGAATAAGCACTGGCAAGTGCTGAACTGCCATACACATCGCGGAAGCTGACGACCTGACCTGATAATGGTGCGCCTGCTGCATCCAGCACCGTTGCAGTGATCGAGGCTTGGCTGGTTCCATTGGCTGGAATATTTGCCGCAACGGGTACTACACTCATGGCAACAGAGCCAACAACAGGTACAAAGTTCAATGTTTGCGCAGCTGAAGCAACACCTTCGGATGATGCCGTGATCGTAACTGCTTCAACGCTGTTATCTGTTACCGTAACGCTTGCTTCACCATATATATCTGTGAGCGCGGGTGTGGAAACCGTAGCAAACGAAGTATGGGCAAAAGTAACCGTTCTACCGACCAAAGGCTGACCAGCAGCACTTAAGGTGCGGACCTTCAAGGTAATAACAGCCGTACCATCAGCACGTGCGCGCAAGGTATCTGCAACCAGTAATACGGAAGCCACTGGCTCCACGAAGCTAATTGGTGTTTGAGCAAGGGTAGCACCGTTTAAATCTAAGCTGGCATAGACATCTGCTGCCAATACTTGATTAAATGATGTTAAATTGACGGTTGCAACCCCAGTTGCCGAAGTCAAAGCGGTTGACCGAGAGAGGTTTACATACGGGTCACTGCTATAAAAACGCACTAAAGCATTAGCAACGGCAACATTATTCACATCCGTTACGTTAGCAGTTGCTGTGATTGCCGTAAGACCATCGGGTTTAGCAGTAGTTGGTGATGCTGTAACATTTACTTTAGCTGCATTGGCTGCAACAAATTGAATGGTTGTTGTTTTCACAGTGCCGTCAACAGCGGTTGCCGTTAGCGTGACAAGTTCAGCGACTGAATCGGAAACAAATAAGTTGATTGTACCATTAGCATCTGACCAGAAGGTTGGATTGGCACCACCTCCTTGAGCCGTACCCTGTGAGGCTATACCTGCAGTAGCCGTGCTTAATGAAAAACTGATGGGTTGATTAGGTTGAACGATGCCTCCGTTATTTTTAACCGTTAATGTTAAGGCATGACCTGCCGTTGCGCCATCTGCGAGGAATGGACCTACTGCACTAAAGACCATATTAGGCGCGGCAAGTGCTGCGTATAGGTCAATCGTATTAGATACTGTAATACCAGGTAAAGCACCACCATTGCGCGTTGTAGCCGTAATAGTCATACGCTCAGCAACAGCATCACTTACAGTGGTGGTTGCTTGACCGTTGGCACCTGTGGTAACAAATAGTGCTGGAAGCTGAGTGTTGTTGGACGATGAACTCAGGCTAATGCGCTCATTAGGCACAACACCATTTGGCCCAGTAGCAGTAATGGTTAAGGTAGTGCTATCAACACCATTGGCAATAATATTCGTTTTATTATTCACTGCAGTCACTGTTAGGGTGCTAGCATAGGGTGAAAAAACAACACCTTGAGCCGCACTCACTGGTAACACGCCATTTTTACTGGCAGTGAGTGTGATTGTTTCAGCATATCGATCAACCACTTGGAAGGTCGCAAAACCGTAAATATCACTATTCACCAAGGTGGGTGTTACAACACCGTTTAGGGTGGATGTCATACGAATAGGCATACCTGCAACCACTTGACTATAAACATCTCTAGCTTGCACTTTCACAGCAATAGGTGTTACACCATCAGCGGGAACGGTTGGTGGCAATACGCTTACGATACGTAATGTCTCGCCATTGCTTGCAGGGTTCGAGCCTGTGCCTGAACCAGCAAACGTTAATGCAGCACGGTAATCCGCTGCGCCGTAAACATCACTCAAAGCATGAACCAATACGGTTACGGTATCATCAATGCTGCTGGTATCGTTAACATTAACCACGACCGCGCCTGTTACACCCGACGTTGCTGTCGTAGCTGATAGACCAACTTGGCCATTTTGTTGCGATGTAGCACTAAATGTGACGGTTTCGCCATTGATTAAATTATTACCCGCATCGTACAAATAGGCTGTTAGCGTATAGTTGGAATAACCATCTGCAACCACACCAACAGCGGGCGTGTTATTGGCAATAATCCTTGCGACTACAGGAACAGGAGTAGCTGTAGCAGGTGAGGTGATACCGCCTGCTGTAGCTGTAGCTGTAAGCCCTGGTGCGACCATATAGGTGATGGTTAGGGTTGCTGTACCTGTGGGTCCTGTGAATCCTGATACATTGGTAACAGCCCCCGCAACCAAGGTTGGTACGCCGCCAACTAATGTGCCATTGAGCGCCACAGAGACAGGCGCACCAGCAACAGGATTGCCGTTGGCATCTAATGCGGTAACGGTAATAGGAGCGGTTGCCTGACCGTTTGGCAAGCCTGTGACTGCGCCAAACGTAGTTGTTACTGTTGCTACAGTAGGTGCTGGCACAACGGGTGCTGGAGCCGTGGGAGCGGAGCCGCAGGCTACGAGAATCATACTCATTAAGTATGATAGTAATATCACTTGAATTTTATTCATTACTTTCATTTAAAGCCAACTCCACAACTAAAAAATTGTTTTTACTGTAACAAAAAACGTAACGGGCACGGCTTGCACCATGCCCATGATTCACCACTATGCAGCAATCAGCCTGAAACAGGTGTTGCGCCTTCTTTTAAAACTTTCGGGGTCAGAAAGATCAACAATTCTGTGCGATTGTCACGCTTAAAATCTTTCTTAAATAATAATCCTACAATGGGAATGGATGCCAACCATGGCACAGCAGCTTTCTGATTCGCCTTATCTTGCTGGTAAATACCGCCGATCACCACCGTTTCCCCTGACTTCATATACACCGACGTGGTGACTTCTTTATTAGAAATCCCTGTGGTTCCATTGAAAATCGTTGGTGTATCTTTGGTTACCGTAACGTCCATAATAATGCCGTCATTCGAGGTGATCTGCGGCGTTACATCAAGGGTTAATGAGGCATCAACCAGTTTGGTTGTTGCCGGCGTGTTAGGAGCACCTGGTGATACCACACCAACCTGAACACCTTGTTTGATCGTCGCTTTTTTCATATTACTGGTAATTACACGGGGACTGGAAACGATTTTGATCTTATCATCGGCTTCGGCAGCAGAGAGTTCCAAGTTTAAATTCACCGCACCATTAAATGAACCCAAGGTCAGCCCAATAGCACCACCAGCACCTGGTCCTGTACCAGCTGCAAGATCCACAAGGTTACCCGCAGTAACACCCGCGCCATTACCCGCGCCAAATGCAGCGGCATTAGCCTGTGTTGTGCCTGCTGCACCCAAGGCAACAGTGCCTGGGAAATTAAACCCTGTCTTTTGGTTCATATAGCCACCCCAACGGACACCAATATCACGTTGAAAGTTATCGGTTGCCTCGACGATACGACTTTCAATCAATACTTGGCGCACGGGTTGATCGATCTTAGCAATCAAACGTTTTACGTTATTGATTGCCACTTGGGTGTCTTTCAAAATCAAGGTGTTGGTACGCTCATCAATGAGTACACTACCTCGACTGGTCAAGAGGCTATCTTTGGTGTCTGCGGTAGTAGCTTTATCTTTGGGTGCTGCTGCACCGCCCGTACTTTTCAACATCGTTTGCACGTCAGCTACTTTAGCAAAGTCCAAAGTGATAAATTCAGTAATCAAAGGCTCTAACTGCTCGGAGCCTTGACGCGCAGCAAGACGATTTGCATATTCTTCTTGCAACACCGTCAATGGCGCAATACGCAGCACATTACCTGCTTGCTGTTTACCCAAGCCTTTCGTCGTTAAAATAAGATCCAGTGCCTGATCCCAAGGTACATCAATCAAACGCATGGTAATGGTTCCTTGCACATCGCTGGACATAATAATGTTCAAATGGCTCATCTCAGCAATCAAGCTTAAAGCACTGCGGATATCCATATCTTTAAATTCGAACGTAGATTTTTGCCCCGCATACACCATTTGCGTACCACCAGTGTCACCACGGGTTAATCCCTGTGCACTGGCTTCAGGCTTCAAGCGCAAGGTGAACACATTCCCCTGTTGAAAGGATGAATAGGCTGTTTTGTTGCGTAAGCGTGCCACGATACGTACAGAATCATCCAGCTGGTAACTATCCATCTGCGCAATAGGACCAGGGAATTGGCGCACATCCAAGGAACGCTCTAAACCCTTAGCTAAGGTCATGTGTTGAATATCAACGATAACATTGTCGTTTTCTTCATGAACACGAATAACAGGTTCCGTACTGCTGGTGCGTACAATAATACGTGCATTTTGATTCTCTGGTTCAAAATCAATGCTTTCCACGACCTGTTCTTTCGCGGAGTTGACCACACTCACTTTGCCCAAGCGCACCACCAGTTGGTTGGGCTTGGCTTCAACCTGTTGCTGCATACTTACAGTAGGGATAAGCCCAACAATAACGCGCAAGCGATCATCCGACTGCCCAATGACCACATTACGCACACGTTGCGCTGCATATTCGTAGAACTCTTTGGGCAATGCTGAACGTGCGCCCCACATGTCTAAAATCAATTGCTGTTTGTTTTCGGTTAAAAATACATTGTAATTAGCATTCATGTTTTGTCCGCTAAATACCAATTCGGTCACATCATCACGATCTAACACTCGCACGCCTGTTACCTCAGCCCCATCCATGGTCGTTGGTGAGGCAGCAGAGAAACGAATCAATAAAGCGTTCAGTTTTTGTTCCACACGAAACGGTAAGCGTTCGCTAAGCGTTAATTCAATCAACGCCGTTGTGCCATCCATGCCCGCTTTGACCGAGCGAACACCGTCGCCTGTCGCTTGCACATCATGGACGCTGCGTCCTACCGCTGTGTCTTTAAGTTTAAGTAATAAGCGCGGTGGACCATCAAGTTCAAAGCGTTCAAAGCTGGTAAGTTGATCGACCTCAATACGTACGACATCGCCATCGCTGGCATCCATTAACGATAAGCCAATCACATTTGCAGCTTGCGATGGCATGGTCGTAAGCAATAATATGCTCATTACCAATAGGCTGCGCCATAGCAGCGTATAAGCAGTTTGATTATTCATAATGTTCTCCATATTAACACACATGGTTGTTTGTTTGCATCAGGCTGTCCCATTAACGGCGACGACCTGCGGCTGCGGGTTTTGCTTTAGCTTTACCACTTTCAACAAAACGGTAAGTCATCAGTAAACCATTGATTTTTAACTCGCCAGGTTTTCGCCCCGCTGAAATCTTGAGGTTCTGTATGGATACGATGCGATCAAGCTCACCGACTTTCACTAAAAAGCTGAGTAATTGACGGTATGAACCTTTAAGAGCGATATCTACGGGCACTTCAGCATAAATCGCTTTAATGGTTTCGTTGCGAATTTTAATGGTATTAAACTCAACATCGGCATCAGAGGCTGCCCAAGACATGCTTTCCAACAACTTAGGGATTTCCGCTTTGGGTGGCAATAGGCTTAATGCCACTTGTAAACTTTTATCTAAAGCAGCTAATTCAGCGCGCCGCTGAGGGAGTTTTTTTACTTTTTCCTTGGCTTTTTTAATTTCGACTTGTTTTGCTTCGATCTTCGCTTCTTCTGCTGCTATTTGATCCAACAACGGGGATAAAAAGGTAAAGAAATAAATAGCAAGAACAACAACTGCTGTGCCAGCCAAGATGCCAAATTTAGCTGCCAAAGGCAGGGGTAAAATAGGCCGAAGGGCTTCTAAGTTCAGGGCATCAAGATTCATTTTTTAGCCCCTTTTTTATCTTCTAGCTTAGCAAAACTGGCTCGAAGATCAAATGCACGCACAGGAATACCGCTTTGAACCTTGCGTGAAACGGTGCCTAAATGAATCGTGTCTTTTTGGAAATAGATCGAGTTGTTTAACGCACGCATATACTCAGAAATACCTTCACTGGTTCCAGCTCGTCCCTTAATGCTGATTTCTGTTTGCCCATCCGCCAGTGATTCAACCCACACATTTTTAGGTGTGATATGTGCCAATTCAACCAGTAAGTTTAACGACCGAAATTGATCTACCTTTAACTCATCAACGATTTTAAGCTTGCTTTGCACTTCTTCTCTGGCTGCTTCAAGCTTATCTAATTCACCAATTTTATCATTGAGAATCTTTAATTCAGCATCCATATCGACCTGCTGTTCGATACGGTTGGATAATTGTATGGAGAAATATATATTGGATGCAAAAGACAATAACACCATGGCGATAATGACCACAACAAAGCAGGCAACATGGAATAAGATCTGACGTTGGCGAAGTTTTGCCCTGTAAGGCAGAAGGTTAATGCGAATCATTAATCAAACCCCCGCAATGCTAAACCAATGGGTACAACCATCATCGAACCAATTTGCATCAAATATTCAACATCAAACTTTCGTTTGTTTACTTTGATATGATCAAAAGGATTAACAACGGATGCGGAAATACCGAGGCGTTGTTCGATTTCCACAGCAATATCAGGAATCAATGCACAACCACCTGAAATAGATAGATGTTGCACGGGGTGATCGCCATGATTGGCAGCATAAAAGTCCAGCGAGCGCACAATTTCCGAAGTGAGTCCGACATAAAAGCGATCAATCGCTTCAGGGCTTACTTCATGGAATCGCTCTTTCTTCATTGTTTCGGCTGCTTGGTAGCTGATATTATGCTCTTTTTGAATTTCTTCGGTGAGGTTTTGACCACCATAAAACTGATCGCGCACAAAAGCCATTTTTCCATTTTTGATGATGTTTACATTGATTAAGTTAGCACCAATATTAATCAAGCCCACGGCTTGATCACTTTCGCCATCGGCTACATCTTTACTGGCGGTGGGAATCGCTCCCATCATTTCCGATGCGTTTTCTAGGGCAAACACAGAGCAATCAACACATTTCGTTGTTAAGCCAGCTTCGCTTAACACCAACTGGTAATCATCGACAATTTCACGTTTGCAAGCAGCAAGCACCACATCCATTTGACCTGGCTCATCCTCTTGCTCGCCCAAGATTTGAAAGTCTAGGTACACTTCATCAATATCATAGGGGACGTGTTGATCGGCCTCCACATCAATTTCTGCTTCCAACATAAACTCAGTCATCGTCGGCAGCGAGATGTTTTTAATAATGACCGCATTGCCTGATACCGCCAATGCAACCTGTCGCGTTGAAGGCTTCGCCTGCTCCAAGGCATCAATCAAACCTTGTGATACAGCCATCGAGTCAATAATCATATTCTCAACAATGGCATCACGAGGCAGTGGGACAATAGCAAACGATTTTAACGCATAACCAGCGCGGGAATGGGAAAGCTCAATGAGTTTGATACCAGTAGAACTAATATCAATTGCCATTAAGTCTTTGGATTCAGACGAAAATAAACCCATATAAGCTCTCTTGCAGACACCAAAGCGTCAGTTATTCCACATCACACCTCACCGGCATGGCTTTGTGATAGTTAACAGCTACAGCGTACTAAAACGCCATGCTTGTCCATGGTTCGGGTCACACGATCATGTTAATGTAATACCATCACAAACGCACGCAACTTACCTTATTACAAGCGTTATTGTCAAGAACACGCAGCACTGCAAAGGCTGGCAATAGAGGCTAAGCGCATCAGTATTTTAGCTATATTCCACGATGATGAATCGCGCCAATGTTGCCACCTTATGGTTGTCTATGTCACGAAGAAACTTATATTTGCTTCCCGACAACAAAGACTTATCACTATAGCGGAGGGCATTACGGTGGAACATACAGTTAGGAAGTTCGATCAAGAACTGGGCAAAGTCAGGGAGTATGTATTACTCATGGGCGGCATGGTAGAAAAGGCGATTCGCAACGCCATGCAGGCGATTTTGGAGCACGATGAAGACCTAGCCGAGTCAGTAATTCAGGATGATGCAGCGATTAATGCCTTAGAGGTACGCTGTGATGAGTTAATTCGTGATATTTTGGTTCGTCGACAACCCGTGATTCGTGATTTTCGTCTCATCATGGGTGCAAGCAAGGTCGTGACGGACTTAGAGCGCATGGGAGATTTAACCAAAGGCATTGCCGAACTCATGATGCAAAACGCCCATGTTTTACCGCGTCATTACTCAAACCTAGAGATTATGTATGAGCGTGTATTGCGGCAAGTAGGCGATGCTTTGGATGCCTTCTCTCGCAACGATGTGGAATTGGCTATGAAGGTCATTCAAAGTGATCGCCGTGTCGATGAGCTGTACAAAACCCTGTACCGAGAAACGCTCACCTACATGATGGAAGACCCACGAGACATCAGCAACTCGATTATGATTTCTGCCACGGCAAAAAACCTTGAACGCATTGCCGATCACGCCACCAATATTGCTGAAATGGTCATCTATATTATTCGCGCACACGATGTTCGTCATGTTGACCACGAAGCCGTTGCGCGCATACTGGCGGAAGATGACAAACACGACAGTCCCCCCAACGGATAAGCCTACACTTAGCGTTACAGCCCTGACGGCACGTATTAAAGAACGACTGGAGCAAGATTTTAATACCTTGCGCGTCAGCGGCGAAGTTTCACGCTTAAGCAGAGCTGCATCAGGGCATCTTTATTTCACGATTAAAGATGCCCATGCAGCCATTTCTGCTTGCGTGTGGCGCAGTACGGTTGGGCGATTAAGCTTGCAACCCAAAGAGGGCGAGGCTTTTATTTTCAGTGGTCATATCAGCGTTTATGAACCACGTGGCAGCTACCAGTTGATTGTTACCAACGTTGAAGCGGTGGGGATTGGGCAGTTGGCTGCTGAATTGGAGCGACGCAAGCAGCTGTTTGCCAAGCGCGGTTGGTTTGATGCTGCGCGTAAACGCCCTATTCCTGCATTGCCCAAGCATATTGGCATTGTCACCTCTGCTACGGCTGCCGCACTGCAAGATGTACGCAAAGTGCTAACCAGCCGCCCTGCGTGGTTGCGGCTTACGTTGTCGCCCTGCGTGGTGCAAGGCGATGCTGCACCTGCTGCAATCGCTGGTGCCATACAAGCCTTGCAACACTGCGATATCGATGTGATTTTATTGGTGCGTGGTGGCGGTAGTTTAGAAGACTTGTGGTGCTTCAATGACCAAACCGTGGTGCAAGCCGTGGTCAATAGTGCTATCCCTATCATCAGTGGCGTGGGGCATGAAATTGATAGTACACTGGTGGACTTTGCCGCTGACCTGCGTGCTGCAACACCATCCAATGCAGCAGAATTGTGCTGCCCTAGTCGCGAGACGCTACGGCAACGAATCCCTGTGATGGGGCAGTGGCAAACGCTCTTGTCACGTCAGATCATGCAATCACATCAGCGTGTTGCCACGTTGCAAGCGCGTATCCAACAGCGTGTTGAACATCAGCATGATGATCGTCACCATCGCTTGATTCGCTGGCAACAAAGCTTGCAACATCACGCGCAACAGCGATTGCAACAACATCGCCGCTTACTGCAACAGCGTGTGCAACAATTACAGCAATACGAGCCAGGTATTCGCCTGCGTCGGCAACGCCAGCAATGTCACGCCATGCGTTTACGCTTATTGCCACCGATGCAACAAGCATGGCAACAACGACAAACCGACTTCAAGCAACAGCAGCAACGGTTGTTAGCCTATCCGCTCCGTGCCACCCCATACCGCCGCCAAGCTTGGTCAAAGCAACAACAAACCTTGATCACGGCAGCTAAACAACAATGCCGCCAAGCGCGCCAGCATTGGCAACGTCTGCATGATCAATTGCATAGCATGAACCCGACCTTGGTATTGCGGCGCGGCTACACCTTGGTGCAAGATCAGCAAGGTCACATCTATTCCAGCGTGCAACAATTACACACTGGGCAATCCATCACCGTCTGTTTCCACGACGGTGCAGCAGGAGCACACATTGAAGCTATCGACAAACAGTAACGGCATACCCGTTCTAGGTCTTTTTCTCTTCCTTTTATTATGCAGTAACCATGCCCAAGCGACTACGTGGACGGCAAAACAGGGTGATGTGGTCGAGGTACATCTTGATCATGTTGCATCCATTAAAAGTCTTTATTGCTTTGGTAAAAAATGGCCGTTTCAAACCATGGATGATGGTAGCTTACGCGGTTGGATTGGTGTGGATTTAAAAAAGAAAGCGGGTAGCTACAAGGTACTGTGGCAAGGCGCAAACAAACATTATGACACGCTAAAGGTCACTGCTGGTAGTTTCCGCATCTCCCGCATTACCGTGAAAAAAAGTATGGCACAGTTTGATGCCAAAGCCATCGCCCGCATTCGTCATGACCAAAAAGCCTTATTGAATAGCTATAGTGTCCCTGTTGCGGCAAACCCTGCGATTCGCATGAGGGGAAGACCTGTAGATGGTGTGATCTCCACCCCTTTTGGCGCACAACGTTACGTTAATGGCGAAGCCAAATCACCGCATTCAGGCTTGGATATTGCAGCCCCGCGCCATACGCCCATTGTTGCGCCGTTGACAGGCAAGGTTATTCTACGTGAATCAATGTTTCTCAATGGCAATACGATTGTGATTGGTCATGGTAATGGTTTGGTGTCGGTTTATTGCCACATGCAAGATTTTGCTGTGCAAGTGGGTGATTGGGTTAAAACAGGGCAGAAAATCGGCACCGTTGGCTCAAGTGGACGCTCCACTGGACCGCATCTTCACTGGGGTGTGCGTTTCGGTATGGCACGCGTCAACCCACAATCGCTGATTCATTGACCTTCATAGTGGTGCGTTGTCACTCTGTGCTACGGAATATCGAATGATTCAAAAGGGAGAGGTTTATGTCGCGTGTTTTTATTATCTTGGGACTATGCCTATTACTGCCACTATCACAACCTGCCTACGCTGAGACGGCATCTGCTGCGACAGGAGAGAAAGGCTATAGGGTGCTTGGTACATGGTATTATCCATTGAAAACAGCCAAGGGTTTTAGCGAAACAGGCATGGCTTCGTGGTATGGCAAACGCTTTCATGGAGGTCCAACAGCCAGCGGTGAGAAGTTTGATATGAACGCGCTCACGGCTGCCCACACGATTTTACCCTTTAACAGCATTGTTACAGTGACCAATATTGCAACGGGGGCAAGCGTTCAAGTACGTATCAATGATCGTGGTCCTTTTACCCCTGATCGCGTGATTGATGTCTCTGCTGCGGCAGCGGAAAAATTAGACTTTCAAGGAAAGGGGGCAATAAAAGTCCGTGTAGAAGGACCCAGCTTGTCAAAAGAAGAACAAAAACAGCAAGAGCAACATTATCGTTTTAAAGGGAAGGATTATTACCTTTTGGACTCAGCCCAAGGTTATAATGAAGTGGGCAATGCTGCGTGGTATAGCAAACGCGCCCATGGTGTTTCCACTGCCAGCGGTGAGAAGTTTGATGCGAATGCTTTAACCGCAGCCCACCCTATTTTGCCATTTAACAGCAAGGTTAAAGTCACCAACCTAGAAACAGGGGACAGCGTCGTTGTGCGCATCAATGATCGTGGTGCTTTTGGTGAAGATCAGCTCATTGAAGTCTCCGAAGCAGCAGCGAAACGCTTAAATTTTAGCGATCAAGCAAGCATCATGGTGCGCGTGCAGGGTGTAGAGTAGATCATAGGGTAAAATAATGACGATCACCTACTTGGCCTATTGCGTAACAATAGCAACAGCATCCACAATAGAGCTAAGCCAATAACCACACTGCCAAAGATGTGTGTCGTTTTGGCAATCCCTCCAGCATCATCAATCGCGCCTGTTTCAGTGAGGATGAACTCCCAGTCATGGAAGCCATAAGGCGAGTTTGCGCCTTCGTTTCCACCCAATAATGGCATGGTCAATACGTTCGCATCATTGATGTAGGCAACCAAGTCTAAAAAACTCTCGCCCAACCACCACAAGGCGACGGCTGCTGCAAAGGCGTCTCTGGTTTGCAACAGGAACACGCCTACACACAGCAACGGCATCAGCAATTGCCCCAAGCTTCCTCCAAGCGAAGCAATCAAACGTCCAAAAGGGCGAAACATTAAATGACCGAACTCATGAAAAGGAAGGTTGATATGATGCAAAAAACTGCGCGCTGCGGCATTACCCTGCCAGAAATCAATGGGTGAAAAGACAAGGCTCCAACTCATCCAGAGCAAGAAAAGCAGCAACACAGCTCGCCCGATGTTTGCCACAGGGTTGTTCGCATCTTTCATATGCCACAGTAAACGTGCCTCGGCTTCCTTAGCTGCTTGCGCTCTGCGGCGCTGCAAGCGTTCAAACTTAGCAAAAATAATGCCGCACTTTTGGCATTCTACCGCACCATCTTCTTGTGCATAACCACACTTCGGGCAGTTCATGCTATATTTCCTGATGTTGGACGTTGCATCATGCGTCTAACACACCTAAAATCACACATTGCCACCGCCTTATCGCTACTGTGTAGCTTTCTTGATTAATTTGAAGAGGCACTGTACATAAAATGCATCAATGATAACAACAGACAACGTTGGATCTGTGTTTTTGCCCTGTTGTGCGCCATGCTATGGATTGTAAGCGCAAGCGCAGAAGAAACACCAACTCCGCCGCCTGTTGCCCTTGCTTACACTTGGGATGGTAGTTCCGACATTACTGGTTGGTGGCTGAGTGAGAAGTTGGATGGTGTCCGAGGTTATTGGACTGGCACTGCGATGCTTTCTCGCTCTGGTAAACCAGTTGATGTGCCACAGTGGTTTACAGTCAATTTCCCACCGACGCCCTTAGATGGCGAACTTTGGCTTGGTCGGCAACAGTTTGCCGAATTGATGAGTATTGTACGCAGTAAATCAGCACAAGCGCAAGCATGGAAGCATGTGCATTACCTTATTTTTGATGCACCTGGTTCAGGCACGTTTGAAACACGCATGCAAGCAACTGCCACATGGTTTGCCCAACATCCCAGCAGTTATGCCGCAGTACTCAAGCAAGAGACTTGCACAGGTAAGGCACAGCTCAAAGAAAAGCTGAAAGCGGTTGAGGCATTGGGTGGAGAAGGCTTGATGCTGAGGCGACCCAAATCGTTGTACCTGGCAGGACGAAGCCACGACTTATTAAAGGTAAAGTCTTTTGAAGATGCCGAAGCAGTGGTCGTAAAACATCTGGCAGGCTCAGGGCGCAATAAGGGGCGTTTAGGCGCGTTACTGGTGCGCTTGCCCAATGGTGTTACATTCAAAATTGGCAGCGGTTTTTCCGATGCCGAACGCAATGACCCGCCACCCATCGGTAGTACCATCACGTTTAAATACTACGGTCTCACCAATAACGGCATACCTCGTTTCGCCTCATTCCTACGCATCAGAAACGCAATGTAATGGCAGCGTTATTCGGACACCGATTTATTATGCATATGCAGCACAAACAACACTTGGAGAAATCACATCGTCATGTTTAAAATCACCTTCATCCTGCTATTTTTAATGATGAGCACATCAGCCTATGCAAACGATATTGAGCGACGTTTTATCGCGGCTGGTCTTGTTGATATTTCAACCATAGACTCCACTATTCAAATTGATTTGGTGAACTCAAACCCCAACAACAACTTTTTTCGCGAAGATTATTACCACGGTCTATCCAAAGCTTACTTGCAAAAGAGCGTGGCACTGAAATTAGTCGAAGCCCAAAAAACATTGAAGAAAAAACACCCATCGTACTCATTGCAAATCCTTGATGCTGCAAGACCTAGTACTCCGCCAATATTATTTTGATAGTCGCAGCGAGTCAGAAAAAGGTTAGCCACAAGGCGTGCTTTGCAGGGAATGGTTATTCCCTTCACAAAAAGCACAACGAAGTGGATGACTTTTTTCTGGCTCGCCCGAAGGGAGCAATCCAAAGCATCCAATACTGTGTTATGGTTCTTGCCAAGGGAACAACCATTGCCTTCGAACCATGCCTTGTCTTGAATACTTTGGATTACTCTGCGCCCATCAAAATAATGTTGGCGGAGTACTAGCAGCATATCTCGAGCCATGTATGAAAAAATGAAGGGGACAAACTTCGAAAAGTATGTGGCAAACCCTGCTAAAGGATCGATGCATAATTATGGTATTGCTGTCGATATAACCATCGTTAATAACAAAGGTGAAGAGCTAGACATGGGTATATCGCCGTTCAAGAAAAGTACGGCTCGGATTTACTGGGACTATATGTTAAAGAAGCTAGGCAGAAAACTAACGGACGAACAAAAGATGAATAGAAAGCTCTTGGCTGACACCATGAAACAAGCTGGGTTCATTCCGTTAGCATTTGAATGGTGGCACTTTAATGGCATGCCAAAAGAAAAAGTGCGCGAAACTTATGCAATCATTGAATGATGCTAATTCGGGTTCAGTGATTTGCTTATGTGTTTGATACCGTAGTATTGTCCACATAATAAACGGGCGTGGCGTTATCCATGCCTATAAAGTCTGTGAGAGTTGAATGATGAATCCTATTGATATGCCACCGTTGCTACCTTACCGCTATCACGCGCTGATTTGTGCAGGTAAGAACTGTGCGACGGGGCTTAGTTTGGTGAAGTATTTGCGCCAACGGTTGCAAGATGAAGGTTTAGACCAAGGTGAAAACTGTGTGCGGGTGAATCGTGCGGGTTGTTTGGGTGTTTGTACGGGCGGACCAATCATGGTGGTGTACCCTGCGGGTGTTTGGTATTGCGGACTGAATGAGGCGATATTAGATCGTATTATTGAATCACATTTTAAGCAGCATCAGGTGCTGAAGGATCAAGCTTTTTATGCAAATCCATCATTGGGTGAAGCTTGTCTAAGCACTGAATAACTCCAAGCATTGGTAATTTACGGTGTGATTTTAAAATGCTCAGGGTTTGCTATGAATGAATGCAGTGCTTGTTGTAGGTTTTGTTGTGCAGGCGCGCTGAGTTCGGCACCGAGTTCAAAGCCGTAACCGCGTAAGCGTAATATAAATGATGCTGGCGGTGGTGATGCATATACCTTTTGGTAGGCATAAACCAATGCTTGAGGGCTCATCGCATGGCTGCTGTAGCTGTTGTCCTGTGCTGCAATAATGGGTTCAAATTGGTAAGGCGCGGTACAAGCTATATCAGCATCGATGAACATTACCATGCTGCGACCTTCCATGTCGATGATATGTTCTATTTGTAATTGCATGTCCTGCAAACAATCGACAGATGACCATTGCATTGCTTCTATACTTTCAATAAAAGCAGGCCCTAGGGCATCATCACCGCGTCCTGGGTTACCGTAAGCAAACAACAAAAAAGGTTTAATCACGTACGATGCCATCCTCCCCTTTGCTTAGGCGATGAACTAGCGTACCTGCAGCATCCACCAGCTCGACTTGAAGTGGCATTTTACCCAGTGCGTGCGTAGCGCAAGAAAGGCAGGGGTCGTAGGCGCGTACAGCCACCTCCAGATGATTCAACAAACCTTCGGTAATTTCTTTACCCTCTAGGTACTGATTTGCCACTTGGCGTACCGATTCATTCATTGCTTGGTTATTGCTGGTGGTCGATACGATGAGGTTTGCCTTTTCAATCAGCCCTTGTTCATCAATGCGATAGTGGTGGAACAGTGTACCGCGTGGTGCTTCGATCACGCCAATACCTTCGCGACGTTTTTCCCCCGTCAGCACCAGGTCATACCCTGAAATATCGGGGTCATAGAGCAGACGTTCAATGGATTCAGCACAATGTAACACTTCAATCATACGCGCCCAATGGTAGGCGAGGGTATCTTGCACCAGTTGACCGTCAGCAAAGTTACGGAATCGCTGGCGTGCTGCTTCTGCCAAAGGCGTAGTGATAAGATCACAGTTGTTGACACGCGCTAGCGGCCCAACTCTGTACCAGCCGTCCTGTTTGCCCAGTTGCGTTAAGTAGGGGAACTTCATATAGCTCCAAGGACGTACTTCTTCATGAATCAGTGTGTTGTACTGACTATAATCAAAATGATCGACTAAGGTTTCATTGTTGTTGTTTTTAACGCGCAAACCACCATGGTACAGTTCTAATGCGCCATCGTTGCCAACCATACTGAGGAAGTGTGTATCCAATGTGCCAAAACTGCGATGTTCGGCAGCACGGGTGTGAATCTTTTCATTCAATGCAACAGCATCTTGCGCCCAACGTTTGATATCGCCGATATCACTGAGCAGGTGGCGGCATGCCTCTGGTGTCAATGATTTGTTCATTCCTCCAGGAACGGCGGCACTGCCATGCACACGCTTGCCCGAGATCATTTCAATCACGCGCTGACCATATTTGCGCAAGCGAACCCCTTTAAGGGCAATGTCGGGGTGCTGCTCAATAACGCCAACGATGTTGCGCCTTGCGACATCGCTACCAAAACCAAACAAAAGGTCGGGGGATGACAGATGAAAGAAGTGTAAGGCATGGGATTGTAGGGTCTGACCAAAGTGCAATAACTGTCGCAGTTTTAGGCTGGTGGGCGTAAGGGTGTCCACGCCGACCAATTGATCGACCGCCTTGGCTGCTGCTAAATGGTGGCTAACAGGGCAGATACCACACAAACGTTGCACAAACACAGGCACTTCGCCATAGGGACGACCCTGTATGAATTTTTCAAAGCCACGAAACTCGACAATATGCAGGCGCGCTTCAACAATATGATGGTCTTCATCAAGCAATAGGGTGATTTTACCATGACCTTCTACGCGGGTAACAGGGTCAATGGCGATGCGGCGCACTTGTTTTTCGTTCTTCATCATCACCTCAATCGTAATGCAACATAGATTTGGGAAGTTGTGGTTCTTTACCTGCCAATAAGTCGCCGAGCACCTGCATAAAGGCATCAGCCGAAGGAGGGCAACCTGGTAAAAAGTAATCGACCTTTACAACCTCATGAATGGGGTGAACCTTGTTTAGCAGTAGCGGCAGTTCAGGGTCGTTGGGAATCATTGGGTTTTCTACGCCGATGCCATCAAGGTAACTTTCAGTAAGGCATGCCTCGACCGTGAAGTGATTGCGCATGGCAGGTACACCACCATTGATGGCGCAAGCACCTACAGCGATGATGATTTTACATTGTTCGCGAAATTCACGCAGCACATGCACATTGTCGGCATTGCATAAACCACCTTCAATTAAACCAATATCACAAATACCGCAGTGTTTAATATCGGTCAGTGGTGAACGGTTAAACTCTACATGTTCAAGCAGTTCAACGATGCGCTCATCTATATCCAAAAAAGACATGTGACAGCCAAAGCAGCCAGCCAGCGAAGTGGTTGCAACGCGAAGTTTATGCTTCATGATGCTCATCCTTGCTTAACACACAAGGCTCAACGCCTGGCTCAGCCACGGTATGTAGGTCAAAGGTGCGACGACCAATGGGTGTTTCATAAGCATGAGACTTCATCATTAGTGCCCCAACAGGGCAGATATGTGCCGCTAAATCGTCGGTAGTTAGGCTGGAATCACCGAGCTTTCCTGATGCGGTATTAACCATCAAGTGTGCCGCCATGCCGCGCCCTGTAATGGCGAATATGTCTTTGCCATCAATCGTCTGTGCCGCTCGCACACAGAGTGCGCAGAGGATGCAGCGGTCACGATCCAGCACCATATCGGGGTGCGAAGCATCGACTTCTCGGTGCGGATAAAATTGTGGAAAATGCCCATCAAGCATATCCAGATGGTAAGCGACGGCTTGCAGTGTGCAATCTCCAGTTTTTTCACAGGCGGGGCAGAAGTGGTTGCCTTCAACAAACAACATCTGGGTGATGGTCTTTCGTTCGGCATTGAGTGCTTCGGTGTTGTTACTGATTTGCTGCCCTGCTTGAGCGGGTAGTGTGCAAGCTGAGGCGTGTCGTCCATCCACTTCAATGCTACACAGTTTGCAACTGCCGTGAGGTGAGAGTCCTGGGCGATGGCATAGGTGTGGGATGTATATATCTGCTGCCAATGCTGCATCCATAATCGTTTGCCCCGCCTCAAAAGGCACTTCAACACCGTCAATCGTAATGCTTTGGGTCATGATAAATGAGCCTCCTGATCATCGCGGTGACTGAGTTGGCGAGCTTCTGATAGTGCTGCGTCCAAATCAAAGTGCGGCTCAAATGTTTGCTGAAGTAATCGTTTGTTCATCACATCTGGGAAGGATTCCAGTAGGTTAAGCAATGGGTTGGCAGCCGTTTGACCAAGCCCGCAATGTGAACGGCGTTGCATCAGTACGCCGAGTTGTTGTACCTCTGCAACATCCAATGCCGTGCCGTGACCTGCATGAATTTTATCTATACGGTTACGCAGTAAGCTGCTACCAACACGGCAGGGGGTGCAGAACCCGCAACTTTCATGGGCAAAGAAGTGACTGAAGTTTTGGACCGCATCAAGCAGATCACGTTGTTGATGGTAAATCATCAGTGAACCACCACAGGCTAAATCTTCAAAGCCTAATATGCGGTGAAAATCAGCAGGTGCAAGCAGTCGTCCTGATGGGCCACTTAACTGTACGGCCTGCACTGTTTGGGCTCCGCAATCTTGCAAGATCTGCGCCAGGCTGACACCAAAGTCATACTCATAAATACCTGGTTCAGCGCAATCTCCACTGATGCTCAATAATTTGCTGCCGCTTGATTGTGCCGAGCCGTGTTGCTTAAACCATGGCGCGTCATGCTGGGCAATGTGCGCCGCTGCCACCAAGGTTTCGACATTGTTTACCACGGTTGGTTGACCGAGGTAGCCTTGCGTAACAGGGAATGGTGGGCGTAAACGTGGCACGCCAGGCTTTTGCTCCAGCGACTCCAGCAAGGCGGACTCTTCGCCGCAGACATAGGCTCCTGCACCCACGATAATCTGAATATCAAAATCAAAATGTTCTACACCAAGAATACCACGCCCCAATAACCCAGACTGCCGCCGCTGATTTAGCACCGTTTGTAAGCTTGCTAGTAGGTAACGGTACTCTCCGCGCACATAGATGTAACCTTCGCTAGCCCCAATGACCCTAGCGCATAAGGTCATACCTTCGATCAATGCATCAGCGTGGTGGCTTAATAATAGACGGTCTTTGAACGTACCTGGCTCACCTTCGTCAGCATTGCAGACAACATAACGCTGTTTTGCTTCGGCATCACGGCATAATTGCCACTTGAGCCCAGTGCTAAAACCCGCGCCGCCACGCCCACGCAATCCTGATTCCTTGATTACCTCAAGCATGGCTTCTGGACCTTGGGTCAACACCTGTTGTAAGGCAGCACCAGGTGCCAAAATATCGTTTAAGATCAGCCCTTTTTTACGTACTGGATTATTAACTACAAACCAATCTGTGGGCCATGCTTCTAGCGCAGTTCCAGCTTCGATGCGTTGCGCTATTTGCTCCAGCCGCTGTCGGTTTAATTGTGCGATGACACGGTCATTGATGAGTAATGCAGGACCTTGGTCGCACATGCCAATGCATGATGTTCCCTCAATCGTAACGTTACCATCATCGCGTATTTTACCCAGTTGAACACCCAAACGCTGGCATAGCCATTGCATCAATGCAGCATCACCGCAACTGGTGCATTGGCTGAACAACAGGTGATACACGCCGCGAGGCGAACGGTGAAAAAAACTGTAGAAATCAACAACGGCTGTGATTTGGCTGATGGGTAGCTTTAGCTCTTTTGATAGTGAGAGAATAGCATCTGTGGAAATATAACGCTGCTCGGCTTGCACGGCATGGAGCCGATGTAATAAATGCTGGGGATCATCATCGTTGTGCGCGTTATGCATACGAACTCCTTGCTGCTGCCACCACAGCTTGCCCCAATGCCAAACCACCATCATGGGTGGGAGAATGTTGCGGTATAAGCACATGAAGACCACGATGACGCAGGCCTTCAGCTATACCATGACGTAATAGTTGGTTTTGAAAAACGCCGCCAGTCAATACCACATGATCCAATCCATGCTGCTGACATAAGCTGCCAGCTACCGATGTTACAGCCTGGATCAATGTGCGATGGAAGCGGGCTGCAATCACAGTATTGGCGCACCCTAATTGAATATCACGCAAAAGTGCAAACCACATGGGTGACCATTGTAGTTGCAGCACACCATCGGCTCGATGGTTGAGACCAAAGGGGTAATGCACTGTTTCTTGTGTAAATGCCGTGCTGGCATGCTGCTCCAACATGATTGCCGCCTGCGCTTCAAAATCAATGCTGTGGCGGTGAATGTTAAGGCTTGCAGCCACCGCATCAAAGAGGCGACCAGCTGAAGATGCTAGGGGTGCGTTTAAACCCTGTTGTATCATCTTGTTGAATACAGCTAAGGGTTGCTGTTGCAGAAAACGAATAATGTCAGTGTCGCCAAACTGGCTGACAAACGCTTCCCAATGCGAGCCCGCCAAGTGTGCCAGTGTATTGCGCCACGGTTGTTTAATCGCCTGCGCACCACCCAGCATGGCGATGGGTTCAAATGTCGCTAAACGCTGGGCTTGGCAATAATCAGCGCGCAAAAACTCACCGCCCCATAATTGACCATCAGCACTCAAGCCTAAACCATCTAAGGCAATCCCCAATACCGCAGGACTAGCCAACGGTCGTTCATGCTCTGCTAAACAGGCGGCAATGTGCGCATGATGATGTTGTACCATGATGGTAGGCAAACCAGTGCCTCGCCCCAGCTGTGAGGATAGGTAATCAGGGTGATAATCTAACGCGATACAAGCAGGATCTGCCTGTTGTAGCAGTTCATCAATATGCGTTTGGTAACGGTGGAAGATTGCGGCTTGTTCTAGGTCACCGCCCAGTTGAAAAAGCTGTGCTTTACGCCCTTGGAGCAGGCAGCAGCCACTTTTTAGTTCAGCTCCCATGGCGAGTATAGTCGTCGGTGCCGTAAAGTCCTTGGCTAGGGTAAAGCTGGTTTCTATCATGGCAGGCTTGCCTATTGAACAATAAACGGGCGTGGCTTTATGACGCGCTATAGCAACAATATTCTATCGCACAGGGTGGCAGAAAGCCGTGTTTATTAACATGGCACATGTGATTCGCACAATAAACGAACATGGCTTTATGACGCGCTGTGGCAACGATGTTCTATCGCACAGGGTGGCAGAAAGCCATGTTCGTTAGTGGGATGACTCATCATTGGGTTGTTGCAAGGGTGGTTGGTCGAGTTTGTGACGGAGTTTGTTGATACCAGCAAAGATTAAAGGGTTGCTGATGATGCGCCGCTCAAGTGTTTGTTTGCCTGGGAAGTCCATACAGATCAGCCCCAGCAGAATACTCAATAGTCCTTGCCCAGGCGTAAAGAGCATGATGATTCCTAAGAGCAATAGAATAACGCCGATAATATTTCGGACGCATTTTAATATGATGTGGGTGATAGGGTTATCACTCGGGGGGAATATATGTTGCGGTTCATGGTGCGTGAAGTAATCCACAGGAATGCGAACTATCACGAATGAGGCTGCTACGAAGCTGGTGATTAACATCAATAGCGATACTAAAGAGATCTCTAGTCCCCACTCCTGAATAAAGCTGATAATGAGATCAAGTTCCACCCTAACAGCTCCTTTTTTCAGTTTTCACGTAGTATGTTAACACAGCAACCAGCAAGCCTACTAAATAAAATCAGTCTTGCTAGTTAAACATTTAAACGCTAGTAATTCTCACTATGGCATGTTATGACTTACATGTAGGTGTCATAATGAGCGAGAGCGACGCAAGTGTACGCCTGTGTGGTCATCTTGGACATGCCGCGCGCGATGCTGCATCTTATCTTGTCCCTGTTTTCTGGATTGCGGACGTGGCTTTAACCTGATATTCACAAATACTATCGCGCCCTTGCTTGCCCCTTTGCCCGCAACGAATGCCTTGTCAGTCGAGCGTATCCATTGGCACCCTGCTTCCGACAAGGCATCCGTTGCAAACCAAGGTTCTACGCAATCATCATGACGATTTATGAATGTCAGGTTATAGTGCATGCGTGATTTGAATCAGAGAAAGCATTCACGCTTGACAAATGACGTTAAAGAGACTTTTATTCAGAGACAGGGGTGTGATCAAAAATACGATCTGGTGTAGGAGCGGCTTCAGCCGCGAAGGCTTTTTACTGATGCTTGGTTCTTTTTTCACGGTTCTCATTCCTCATCGCTTTTTACTTCTCGTGCTCTTGAGGGTAATAAAGTGAAAAACACGTTACAGGAATAGGATATGCCAGAAATAGCGAGATTCTATGGTATAATAATAAAACTGTTCTTTGGCGATCATCCGCCCCCACATTTCCATGCAGTATATGGTGAGCACGTGGGACTGTTTAATATCGAGACATTGGAAATGATAGAAGGGGATTTGCCTCACAGGGCAAAAAAGTTGGTTATCGAGTGGGCCACTATCAATCAGAGTGAATTAAACAGAATGTGGAAAGCCCAAGAATTTCATAAGCTTCCACCACTGGCGTAAGTATGCATTACCCAAAGGTTAAATCAGCAACTGTCATTGACACGCACACACTGTTGGTAGAGTTCGATAACGCTGAAAAGAAAAAATATGATGTAACTCCGCTTTTGAGCAATCAAATGTTTGCACCGTTAAGCAACCCTGCCTTATTCAAGTCTGTAAAAGTTGAGCAGGGTGGGTATGCGGTGGTATGGAGTAACGAAATTGATATAAGTGAACACGAATTATGGATGCATGGTCAGTCAATACCATGAAGGGATGTGAAGTCAGGGGCTGACCTAGACAACCTCGGTTTCTCGTTAAGTGAGATAGGCTTGCGATTACTTCAAAAGAGCCAGAATCATTCACACCGAAGTTCAACTACTTATTTCCTCCCTTGTTTCTCAAAAGCAGCGTCGAGGATGAGTAGCTCGCTAATCCCATATGCACCAGTACTTCAGCCTACGGGCAATATGAAGATTGAGACAAACAAGTAAGCTACTCTTCGTTTTCGGCATTAGACGTACAATGGAATATTTGGCTTCCCTTTTAAAACGGGATAAAAGCAATATGGATTGCGTGACATTGTAGGTTGGGTTTCGCCTCAACCCCAACCTACAGCTCGTACCGTGGTACACGGTTGGCAATTCGGGTGAGTAGTTCATAGGCGATGGTATTCACTGTATGGGCGACCGTTGTCACCGCGTGATCCGTACCCCAAAAAATAGCACGGTCACCACGCCTTACCTGTAATGCACCAATATCGACCATGCAATAATCCATGCATACACGACCAATGATTGGGCAGGCTGTGCCGTGAATATATACCGTGCCGCATTGCGATAGGGCGCGTGGGATGCCATCGCCATAACCTGCGGCAATCACGGCGATACGCATGGCTTGTGGCGCGATAAAGCTGCTGCCATAACCAACGCCATCACCAGCTACCAGTTGGCGAGTTTGCACCACACTGGCTGTCAGTTGCATGACGGGTTTTAATCCTAGCGTGCGATCTTCACAGGGTTCGACACCATACAGGGCAATGCCTGGGCGCACCATGTGGTAGCGGTGTTGCGCCAGACTACACAGCCCCGCGCTGTTGAGTAGCGAACCGTCGAGTTCAGGTATTTGCTGCTTGATGTGTTGAAAACGCTGACATTGTTCGATGTTGAGTGGATGGGATGGTGTATCGGCACAAGCGAGGTGGGAGAGTATGCCACGCACGCTAATGCCACGCTGTTGGCATAAACGGTATAATGCTTGTGCATTGCTTGCCCCTGTGCGGTTCATTCCCGTATCCACTTTTAACCACACGACACCATCGAAGCCTACTTGTTGCAGTAGCGCGACTTGTGTTGCATCGATAATGACGGGGCTTAAATGGTGACGTTGGCATAGCGCAGCATCATCTGCATTGGCAATGCCTGCCAGCAAGTGAATATCAACCGCTGCTGTTGGGGGTAATAGTTGCCGCAGTGTGCTTCCTTCCGTGGCATCGGTGACGGCAAAATTGCGGCAGCCTTCATCAAACAAGCAGGGGACGCACTGCGCCAGACCGTGACCGTAGGCGTTCGCCTTGACCACCGCCATGACACTGGCATCAGCCGCCAGTTGTTGTAGTGCACGGAAGTTGTAGCGCAATGCGTCGGTATCAATTCCCGCCGTGATGCGCTGTATGTTCACACTGATCCTTCTTGATCCTGCAATAAATCGCCTACTTGTAAGCGTTGACCACGGGCAAAATCAAGGGCGTTCATGACCGCTTTGCCCTCGGGTTGTAGTTGCATAATGCGGTAGCAAGAGCCATCACCACAACGAATATCCAAACCGTTTTTCATGGCGATGATGCTACCTGTTGTTGCTGTAGCACTGCTTGTAGGCAGCACACTACCGCTGATAATTTTGAGCCACCGCTGTCGCCATAGTAAGCGCGCACCTGGCTTAGCGGTGAAGCAGCGCACTTGGCGGTCGATCACAGTGGCAGCTTGTTGCCATTGAATCAGGCGATCATCCGCCGTGAGTTTGTTGGCATAATTCACCCCTGATAGATCTTGCGGTACGGCACGTAGCACGCCATCGGCAATGTCTTTGAGTGCCACAGGCAGCAGTGTCGCGCCCATGTTTGCCAGTTCTTGCCACAGTTCAGCACCTGTTGTGGTATCAGTGATTGCTAGCGTTGTTGTGGCATAAACAGGACCTGTATCCAGCCCTTTTTCCATGCGCATAATTGCTACACCAGTTTGATGATCCCCCGCTAATAAAGCGCGTTCAATGGGGGCAGCACCGCGCCAGCGTGGTAATAATGAAGCGTGGACATTGATGGGGGCAATGTTCACTGCTTGTAACCACAAGGGTGGGATAATCATGCCGTAAGCAACAACCACCAAGAAATCAGCTTCTTTTTGGGTCAACCACGCCAAATCTTCGTTGTTGTCTTTAAGTCCAGCGGGGGTGATGCAATCAAGCTCTTGTGCCAGAGCCAAGCGTTTAACGGGCGAGGGTGTAAGCTTCATGCCGCGCCCTGCTTTGCGGTCTGGTTGGGTGATGACACCAACGACTTCAATATTTGGCGTATCACATAAGGACTGTAAACATTGGGCAGCAAATGCGGGCGTGCCAGCAAATACAACCCTCATGCGATGAAATGCTTTTTCATGCGTTTGATAATCATACGCCGTTTAAGTGGCGATAGATAATCAACGAATAAACGTCCATCGAGATGATCGAACTCGTGTTGCAAGGCGGTTGCCATAAAACCTTCAAACGCCGATTCGTGCCATTCACCCTGTTCATCTTGCCAGCGTACACGCACAGCAGCGGGACGCTCCACTTCCTCATAGGTTTCAGGCACCGACAAACAGCCCTCTTCATAAACCGAGGTTTGATCGCTTTTCCACGTGAACTCAGGGTTGATCCATACTTGCAGGTCGCGGGTGTCGGTTTTTTTGCTCTCTTCGTTGCGCCAAATGGTGTCGGTTACCGCAATACGCAATGAAGCCCCCACCTGTGGTGCAGCCAAGCCCACACCAGGTGCATCATACATGGTTTCTGCCATGTCCTTGATTAAAGTGGTGACCTCATCGCTTAAAGGGAAGCTTACAGGTTTAGCGACGGTTGCCAGTATCGGGTTAGGGTAAATAACGATGTCACGTACACTCATGCGCAATCACCATTTGCCAGGTCAAATGCAGTATGCAGCAAACGCACAGCGCGATCGACATCTGCTTCTGCCAAGACCACCGTAACTTTGATCTCGCTGGTGGTAATCATTTCGATATTCACGCCAGCATCGGCCAACACTTGGAACATGGTCTGCGCGACACCAGCATGCGACTTCATACCAACGCCGATGATGGAAACCTTAGCAACATCATCGGAACCAGCTACATGGCGTGCCTTCATGTCGGCACAATGCTGGCGCATGATTTCCATCGTTTTGTGGTAATCATTACGCTCGACGGTGAAGGTAATATCGGTCATGCCGTGGTCGCTGATATTTTGCACAATCACATCAACGTTGATGCCTGCTTTAGCAATCGGCTCAAAAATACCTGCGGCAATACCTGGACGATCGGGAATACCTTGTAAGGTTACTTTTGCTTCATCGCGATAGTATGCCACGCCCGTTACACTGGCTTTTTCCATGCTTGTATCCTCCCGACACACTATACTGCCGGCAATATTGTTAAAACTAGAACGTAAATGAATCGGCATGCCATACTTCATCGCCAAACCAACGCTGCGGGTTTGCAGCACCTTGGCTCCCAACGAGGCAAATTCCAACATTTCTTCGTAGCTGATCTGCTTGATTTTACGTGCTTGGGGAACAATGCGCGGGTCGGTGGTGTAAATGCCATCAACATCGGTATAAATATCGCACACATCAGCACGCATAGCAATAGCGACAGCAACGGCTGAAGTATCCGACCCGCCACGTCCTAAGGTGGTGATGTTGCCATCTGCATCCACGCCTTGGAAGCCTGTAATCACGGCGATGCGTCCTGCATCCATGGCGGCAAGAAGGTGACCAGCATCGATGTGCTCAATCTTCGCACGTCCGTGTTGCCCTGATGTACGCATGCCTAATTGCGCCCCATTGAGCGAGAAGGCATCAAGCCCCAAGTGTTGCAGTTCCATCGCCAGCAAGGCAGCACTGGCCTGTTCGCCAGTAGCAACTAAGGCATCGACTTCACGCTCGCAGGGGCTATCCGCCACTTCTTGCGACAATGCCAGCAGACGGTTGGTCTCGCCCGACATTGCCGACACCACCACCGCCAGTTGATGACCGCGCTGGTATTCGTCATAGACAATCCGTGCTGTTTCTTTAATCCGAGCGATGCCGCCCATCGACGTGCCGCCGAATTTTTGTACGATTCTCATGCGTTATCAATTCCATCAATCAAAGGTTTTATGGCTACATCCAGTGCTTGCTTTACTTATGTTACGTAAGGTATGGACGTTTTTTATACAGCATAGGTAAAATAGCACCGCAATCTAAACACCAGTCATCCTTCGCTTGTTTCAATATCCAGTCTTACGCCTACTCACTTCGTCATGCCGTTGTGATGCAGTATCCAGTTTTGCATCCGTTCACTGGATTGCGGATCAAGTCCGCAATGACGTGGCTTCCCTCGGTCATACTGCACGCGATGCAGTTTCCAGCCTTGCGTTCGTAATATCAGTTACTTGGCTTCCCTTTTAAGACGGGACGCACGTACACTACAAGACCACCATGTAGGTTGGGTTGAGGCACGAAACCCAACAAAGGAGCATAGCCTAAATAACGTATTGTTGTTTTAAAGTTGGGTTTCGTACCTCAACCACAACCTACGATGTCACGCGTATCCCTTTGCTTTTGTCCAGTCTTAAACGGAAAGCCAGTACTTTATTCCAACGGAACAGTGGCAATGCCAATTTTACCCATGCCGAGTTCGCGCAATGTGTCGAGCACGTACACCACGCGCTTATGTGCTGTACCACCATCGGCACGCAACACTACGCGCATATTGGGATCGCCCTTGCTGATGTTCAGGATGCGGCGGCGCACATCACCATCTTCCACAGCCTCGTCTTGAACGTAGATATGCCCATCTTTATCAATACTGATGGCAACTTCTTCTGCTTTTTTGTTTTGCTGCGTGGCATGACTGGCAGGAAGTTCCAGTTTCAGCGTGTTGGATACGCTAAAGCTGGTCGATACCATAAAGAAAATAAGCATCAAAAACACCACATCGACCAATGGTGTGATGTCCACCAAAAAAGGTTCGCGGCGTTGTTTGCGGAGTTTCATTCAAGCTCACCGCGCAGCAGATCGACGAAGTGCAATGCTTGTTGCTCGATTTCTACCACAAAATGATCGACCCGAGATTCAAAAAAGCGGTAAGCCACCATGGTTGGAATCGCCACCGACAAACCCGCTGCCGTAGTGTTTAAGGCAATGGAAATACCACCGGCTAACACGTCAGCTTTGCCCACCCCTTCAATGGAGATCACGCGGAATACTTCGATCATACCAAATACCGTACCAAGCAGCCCCAGCAGTGGTGAAATAGCAGCAATCACCCCAAGTACAGCAATAAAGCGTTCTAAATTAGCAACTTCCTGCCGTCCTGTTTCTTCCAACACTTCTTTAAGCACCGAACGACGTGCGCCGCTGTTTTTTAATGCCACCCAAATAATGCGACTCATGGCAGTGTTATTGCTGCTGCATAATTCCATCGCTTTGGTTGCATCATTGGCACGGACAGCAGCCTCAATTTCAGCGATTTTCTTCACTGGAATAACGGTGGAGCGGCGTAAACTCCAACTGCGTTCAAAAATAATAGCCATAGCCAACACTGAAATCGCCAGCAGGATGTACATCACAATGCCACCCTGGGTAATAAACTCGTACACGCTGAAACCTCCGTATGAGGCGCGGATTATAGGAAGTCAGACACCCACTGCAATGCAGTATTATATTTTGTTTGTTTTGGCGGCGTTATATCCCCTGTTCTGAGCATTGCTGAATGATTGCGCCAGCGGTAGGAAAGTGCCAGTGATTGTCATCAGCAGTTTGTGCTACGGCAACCTTGGCTTGCAGTGCATCGAGCGATGGAAGTTAGGGGCAGTTGGATAAATGGACGATTCAATCAACTTTTCAAGACTTCCCCTCTCATTGTTATGGGATGGCGAAGTACCAAGCGATGTATTGAGAATCCCTTAGCAGCCAGAGGATGGGCGCGGATGAAAACAGAAACAACATACCGACCCAATGACCTGCTGCGTATGTCACGATTATGGCTGTTTAGTGATAGTGTCGTCCTCAATGCTCCAGAGGTAGATTGACTCTTTCGGGTTAATCGCATCATCCCCTGAGTTCTGGCGAATCTGATCCAGATTCACGTCGCTGCGGAGTCGTAAAACGCCATCCTTCCAACTATCAATACTGACACGGCCAGGATACGGATTGATTGCGGCGATGGCTTTAAGCGGTTGGGGTTCCGCATTCTGCGGGGTGGTCAACACGGCTCGAAGATCAAATACGTCCACAACCGGATGTCCTTCCCCGACGGAGATCACCGCCAGCCAGCGATCGTCATCCGACACACTGAGTTGTTCGATGCGTTCCAGACTCGGCTCTGGAGGGTTGATCATTGCATCCAGGTTCTGATTGGCTGTGGCATGGTACCACAGCAAGCCCCGCTGATCGTCGGCAATAACCACAACAGCTTCGCGTTCGGGTGCGTGCATGTCCACAATATGTACATTGCTCAATTCCGTCCAACTCAACGGTTTGGGCTTACATGCCCCCAACATCAGCGGTAACAGCAACAGTGAACACAACACCAGTGTTTTTCGATTCATTTTAACGCGCCCCCTATATGTTATGGCTGAAGCATCTAAGGATGCTCCCTATTTCGAACTTGTCCTTTTGTCCGTCACCAGCGTTACAAAAAAAGCTCACATAACTCGGGCTATGTTGCGCCTTCCGTAAAGGGGTCAGGCTTGAAAGCTTGACTTTTTATGCTATTTTTTTCAATTATTCAAGTCTGACCCCTTCATGAAGTTTATTGAAGAAAGAGGAAAGGTGAAGTGTGCTGAAGCAGCAATTCTCATTATGGAATTGCAACCCTGAAAAGCAATGATGAAAAGCTGTTTTAGCCCTCGATTATGGACTAAAAACACTAAATTTTACCCATTCCAACGAATGCTCATGACATAAAATGACATAATGAGAATTGCTGGTGCTGAAGAAGTGGATTGCTTTAAAGCAGCTGAAGAAGCATCTAAAAATGGCTTACTAAGAACAGGAAAGTATTACTATTACTAAGATGGTTGTTTTACTTCCTGCATCGCCTGTGATGAACTCGCATTCCAAAGACATAGCAGAATGCTTGGGGTGACATGAAATCTATTGCAAAAATGACTGTTATATTCTCTTTTTTTCATTTGTTGATACTTCTCATGTGTTATTCTGTTGCATTCACATCTAGCATGGATCGATTTGAAGGTCACGAAAGTAGCGCGCCAATTATTGGGATTGCTGCGCGTTATTTGACTGATTTATTGATGATGCCAGCTAATTATTTTCTTTCATTTTACGATGGGAATTTTCCAAACTCAATTGAATGGGTTGTTTTTGTTTTTAATAGCTTCCTTTGGGGATTTTTATTTGCATTCATATACTTAAGAAACGGGGGGCATCCAAGTGCTCGGCGAGAAGATTGAAGGAGTCTTTCCTTTTGAAACCGAGTCACCCATAATCCCCCGTGTCAATAGGGCGCAAAGCGTTTTTAGCCGTGTCTCTCAACGGCTTGTCTGCTTGCCGTAGAGTTCGACCTCTTTACCGCGCCCAGGTTTTCGATCTGGTGGTTATCGTTTGCTTCCATGCAAATCGCACCAGTCACCCATCGGGATCAGTGAAGGGGTCAGTCTTGAAAGTTTGACTTTCTTAGCGATTTTCTCACTCTTCTAGGAAGATGCTCTTCTTTCGCTTAAAAGTTCAACTATTCAAGACTGACTCCGTTTCAGGGGGGAGTTGAACGGATACAAGGAAACATATCCTTTTATTGAGTAGCGCAAAAAAAGTGCACCAATAATTATCATGTTAGTATAGTAGAGTTTATCCAACACTTTCCCTTCAAAAGCCGTTAGATATAGTCCCATCATAATAAAAATGACTCCAAGAAATCCACCCAAGATACGAATCACTATTCTCATTTCAATAAACATTCTCCTTCACAGTAATAGGGTCGATCTTCGATATTGACAGTTTATGAGTAGAGGTTCTTGAGCCTGATGCTCAAAACTATGTGTATCGAACTCATACTCTATTATCCAGCCTAGCCGAGACTTCCATATCAGTTCCTTACAGCCTTCATCGTAAAGTAATCAGCAAACGCTTTTCTTACTGCATGCTCAGCGAAAACAATATTGTCGTCAGACAGATGCTCAAAAAGCTTCCTTTTTTTGTTCGACAGGCTTCCTCTATTTTGAACGCAAAGGTTCACAAGCAGTGTTAAATCCTTATCTGGCATGTCATGTTCTTCATCAATGATGCGCTTAGCCTCATCAAATGCACGCAGATACTCCAATTCTTGCGGCAATCGGTGCGTGGTGAACTTTTCGATACATTGATAAACAAACTCCGCCTGCTCCGTAACATCTGCATAGCGGTATAACTCAGTTGTATTATGAATCAATTCGACATTGTAATCCGATGTAACCGTCCATTCTGAACGATTCAGAATCGGTGCTGAAAGCTTCTTTAGGGAGACAATATAATCATCAAGACTATCAAGAAGCTCTGATGAGATCGGAACCCTGCCCAGTTGATGCAGAATAAAGCGATGAATGCGTCCGTTACCATCGGAGAATGGGTGAATGATAATAAACCCATATGCCAATGCCGTAGCGGCGGCTACAGGGTGACGCTCAAACATAAGAGCGTAGGCTTCAAACCATGCGCCCATTAAATCGGCCAAGCTTTCAGGGTGAACACTGATATGCTCAGGCAGAGGGGTCGCATCTGGAAGGCGGTCACCAATCCAGCCAAAGTCGGTTCGCCAGCCATGATCGGGATTGGAAACAAGCTGCTTCTGCATCTCAAAGAGTTTGATGCCATCAAGGCGTGACCCCATGAAAGCACGAACCGTCTTCATCCAGCGCACTGCCCGATTATCAAACTTTTCTTTTTCTATCTCAAAGCTGCTCTGCGAGTCTTTAGTCAGCAGGAATGCTTCCGCCCGACCAATCATAGGGTGAGTGGCATATGCATCCGCCATCTGCTTATGTAGCAGCTTGGCATCAAACGCTTTCATCACAGCAGTCTTGCGAACAAGCCAGCAGAAAGCAGGAACACCTGGCATATTGTTGCGGACTTTATGACGGGGCGAATGGGTATTGTTTGCCGTGTAATAGGATTTCTCATCCAGTGCATCGACGTATTTGAACTTGGTATCCGCATCAGGCAGATCCAAGGCTTTTCCTGTCAGCCACTCATAAAAAAACCATGCGCGCCGCGTATGTAAGCCTTGTGGGTTTGCAGAAATCCATTTTTCCAAAGCTTTATTGTCGCAAGCTTGGAATAATGCTTTAAGGATGCCAAGGTTCAGATTCTCATGCTTGAGTGCAAACAAAAGGTGACTAGCCAGCGTCTCTTCTGGCTGGTATGGTGGTCGAAAAACCTGACAGTCAGGACGTTTTGCTCCGCCGATTTTTGAAATTGGACTGGGTGAATCAACATCCAGTTGGTATGTCCGCTTTAGCCATTCATACCCGCAATAATGTACGCTCATGCGCATAAACTTACGCTTTACCATCTGTAAATGCAAAAAGTTACGCTCGCTTTCAAAAGGCTACCATTCGATTTTGTATGACACCCACTGCAATGCAGTATTATATTTTGTTCGTTTTGGTGGCGTTGTTTGCTGACGTTGCATCCCCTGTTCTAACCATTGGTAGGTGATTGCACCTGCGGCGGTGTTGTCCACATGTATGCCGCGTTGTTGGTAGCGTGCGACGACATCTACGGCAGGGAAGTGCCAGTGATTGCCATAGCCCGTTTGCGCTACGGCAACCTTGGCTTGTAGTGCATCGAGCCGCCATCGCTCTTGGGTATCTCAACCCTCAAGACCAGCGGTGGAAAGTAACTGCCCGATGACATTCGATTCCAGATTTTGTAGAGATTATTTTTCAAATCCGCTTCAAATTCCGACATCGACTATCGATCAACTCCGGCAGCGCCTTTGTTGGCTCTGACTCGCCTGTACGCTTCACAGACCTGCTGTCTGGATATACAAAATGACTTCTCCCGTTTCGATTCAATCCTCCCGTTTCCGGTTGTCTCCTCTACTTCGGAAAGAACAATGCGTCTCCTTCGCTCCGACTTCATTACAAAGCCCTCATCACTACTACAAGACGCTCCGCCCCTGTGCTCTGCATCGGTACTCTCACGCTTGCGGTTTCTCCCTTTACATCAGAACGACAGGTTCCCAAGTTCCATGCAAAAGCCTGTATCACGTTCATGCCGCCTGTATGCTGGTTGCCGACTGGCCAGTAAGAAGGCTCCTGCCAGACTGATCCCGATTGCTCATTAATACCTTCGGTTTTGACAACATCTATGGTCCTTTCGACACTTCATCAGCGGTTCACTTGCGTTCATCTCCGTGATACGCACCTGACGCAGTCTAGCTGCGCCTTTTCCCAACTCGCTCACCACCAAGACTCTTGACCTCAGCAGCAGTGGGTGGTTTGGAACCTCCGCCTACACAGCGGTTCCGAGGGGCCCACCCTCATCTTTTACATAGCTCCGAATGACCAAAATCATTCGTTCTTGGCACACTAATGAGTGACCCGGATCCCAAACAATCTGGCAGGGTTTCCGCTCTTTGATTATGGTTGTGGTCATCAAGGAGGGTCTGGCATGATCGATTCGTGGGGTATTTCTCTGGCTGGCAGCCTGCTGCTCAAGCCTGTGTTGGAAAAACTGGCAGTGGACGTCGTTGAAGATACAGCGAAAAGCTATGTCGGCAAAGTCTTCGCCAACGTCTTTTCGGTGATTCACAAAAGCTCGCTGCGCAAGGCCACCGGGCTGGCGATCTATGAGCTTCTGGCCCTGATCGAAAATGAGCTGCTGGATGCGGACGAAGAGGAAGAATTTATTCGCGGCCTGATTCCGCAGGTGCAGTGCCTGCTTGAGGATCAACTGGTCTGCTCCTGCTTTGAACCACTCTTTCTTGATCCCGACTATCACCTTGATCCTCAGGTGTTTGCCAAAGCGTGGCAGCAGCCGGAGATGCCCACGTTGCCGGAGGAGTTTTCCTGGCAACGCATCGCCAAACGTTTTTCACGTAAAGTGAAGGAGATCCGCAATAGCGGCGAACACGATTTCAAAGAGACGTTCGATTCACTGCTACGAAACCGGGATAGCGACAAGCTTCAGGACATTGCAGGGCTGCCTGTCGATTTCGATCTGGACAGATATCGCGAAGCACTGGTGGAACGCTTTTCACGCCTCAACTTTGATAGCCTCGACACCTCCGGCGCCAACTACGATGGCATTCAGCTCTGGAGTGTCTTTGTGCCGCAATCGGTGCGTGAGTGCCACGCCTATCGTCCGCAACTGCTGGAGATCCCCAAAGAGCATCAGCACCATCTGCTGGAGAAGGGTGAGATCGATGCCAAAGAGCTGCAAAAGCTGGAAGAGGAGCAGGAGCAGTTGCGACGTGCCTACTTTGAGCAACCGATCCAGCCGGTGCTTGAGGTACTGAACGATCCCGGTCTCCCCTGCTGCGTTGTGCTCGGCGATCCCGGCTCGGGCAAATCAACCCTGCTCCGCTCGTTCGCGCTGGCGTGGGCGCGCATTGAGGATAGCAGCGAACGGGTGCTGCAACCGCTGCCGCTGCTGATTGAACTGCGCGACTACAATCGCTGGGAGTGCAATAGCGGCAAGAGCTTCCCCCGATATCTGCATGAGGGTGCCGGCTGGCACCGCCTGAATCAACACACCCTCGACTACTATCTGCAAAATCCGGGACGGGTTGTGCTGCTGCTGGATGGGCTGGATGAGGTGTTCGACCCTCTGGAACGTGAACAGGTGATCAACGATATTTTCCGCTTCAGCAATGAATACCCCGATACCCGCATCATCGTCACCTCCCGCGTCGTGGGCTACAAGGGTGAATGCCTTCGCGATGCCGGATTCAGCACCTTCATGCTGCAGGATCTGGATCAGCAACAGATTGATGATTTCCTCCACCGCTGGCATGCCGTCACCATGCGCAACGAGCAGGATGCAGAGCATAAGCGGGAACGTTTGGCGCGTGGCATCAACAGCGCCAAGTCGATTCGCATGCTGGCCGGCAACCCACTGTTGCTGACGATGATGGCGATCATCAACCGCTATCAGGAGCTTCCCAGAGACCGCGTACTGCTCTATGAAAAAGCTGCCGAACTTCTGCTGATGCAGTGGGATACGGAACGCCACCTGGCGGAGTTCCCCGGCCTCAGCAACGAAATCGATCTGCGCGCCAAAACGGACATTCTGCGCAAAGTCGCCTACCAGATGCAAAACGGCATCCGTGGCGACAAAGCGGCCAACATTATTGATGGCGCCTCCCTCACCAAAATCATCGAAACCTATTTGCGCGAAGAACTTCATTTCCAGCAGGCCCGTGCTGCTGCCAATGCACTGGTGCAACACCTGCGCACCCGTAACTTCATCCTCTGCGACCTGGGCGGCGATAATTACGCCTTCGTGCATCGCACCTTTCTCGAATATTTCTGTGCGGCTGAATATGTGAATCAGTTTGAAAAGGAAAAGGTCATTTCCGAGGACGAACTGATAGCGCTATTTGATAATAATTATCAAGAAGATGATTGGCATGAGGTGCTGAGGCTAATTTGCAATCAGGTTGACCCATCCTTTGCTGAAAAAATTATCCGTTCATTGATGACCAAAAGTGATATTGAATCATGGAATAAATGGTCAGCGCTGCCCAATATTGTGCTGGCTATCTGGTGTCTGGGAGATCAACGAAAACTTTCAGGGTTGGATCAGATAGGTGCTGAATTGCTAACATTTGCTACAAGGTGCTTTTTGGAAGGGAACCAGGTTCAAGAGTCATTTATCAAACAGTTGATTGATGCCGCACAATCAATTGGCCAAAAATGGCCTGGGAAATCATCCTTTGAGTATAGGAAACAGTATCCCCTTTCAGAGCCGTTTTTTCATCACATAGGCTGGCCCCACTTCTTGGGTGCAGTTTTTGAAGAAAGGGATTGGTTCGAAGGTCTTTCACAATGTGGAAGTTGGGATGTCAGACGGGGAGCTAATCAGGTACTTGCAGAGAAATGGCCCGATGAGAGTACACGAGAGTTCTTGCTACAACGGGCGGTGCAGGATGAAAGTCCAACTCCTCGCCGCACCGCGCTGGAATGCTTGTTCAAGCAGTGGCCCGATGAGAGTACACGAGAGTTCTTGCTACAACGGGCGGTGCAGGATGAAGAAGGGCAACCTCGCAGCACCGCGCTGGAATGCTTGGTCAAGCAGTGGCCCGATGAGAGTACACGAGAGTT
>CAZYAI010000011.1:0-55463 GCA_964645625.1 uncultured Zetaproteobacteria bacterium | reverse complement strand
ACCTTGTCTATTTCACGATCTTCGGTGTTACAAAAAACGTTATGCATTAAGAGGCAATCACACTACCGCGCCTCTGGCTTGCCAATACGTCCGTTTTTGTGCCTTGAATATCGCGAAATATCCGTCGCTAGAAATGTTAAAATAAATATGCTTAGCTACTTAGGAACTGGTAGCGATAGGAGCGAAGCTATTCTTTGTATTGATCGAGGCTGCTTAAGTATTCAATCGGTAGATCACACTTGGCACATGCCTGTTTTAATAGCTTGATGCCTACATCCACCGATGGCACGACGGCGGATGAATAATACGTTTTGACACTAGAATGACGACCCATGTAAATGGGTTCTTCAACCAACACCGCACCCGGTGTCTCTCTATAATCTTTTTTGTAGAGCCAATCGCCTTCATGGCTGACTGTTACCTCGTCGGGCAGGGCTTCTAGCACGGCATCCATCACGTTGTGTTGCACGTGTGGGCATAGCTGACAGCCATGCAGGTTGTTTTCGAGTTCATGGCGAATACGTGCTTTATCAAACACAAAAACATGACAATGGGCACGGTCTGAGTCCTTAAAACTTCCATAGCTCAACCAATCTTCCCACTCGCGCCATGCCATACCGATAGAGCGACAACCCCATAGGTTTAGCTTCATATCATCCACACCAAAACAATAGGCTTCAGGACGGTAAGCCGCTGCTCGCTGATTCGCACAGCGAGAGAAAGCAAATACACTATCCCAGGTGCGTTCTTCACCATCAACATACACATGTTTGCAAGGCAGTTGTTTTACAGCCTCAATCAATGGCAAGGCATCTATCATCTGTTCCTTTGACCAAGCAGCCAGATGCCATGATTGCCCATGTTTCTCACATGTTTTTTGTACGTTGGCAAACGCCATAGACTTCATGGCGAGGGAAACGCCAGCCTCAGAGGGTGAAGCAAATTCAATGGCAATACCCGTGGTTGGAATATCATAAACGGGTGCTGTAGCTGTAGCTGAGGCAGCGGGAGCTTTAAGCATGGTCGAAGCGGACTGTTGTACATCGTGGATGATAAGGTTTAGTTGTTCTTGGCTAAGTTTTATTTTTTTGGCGAATTGTACAATATATCGTTTTTCATCGTTATCAATTTTGCCATCAAGTAGCGATAGGTAGATGATATGTTCAAGGTTTTTGACTTGGTCAGCCCATAAACCCACTGTTTTAGGCGTGAAGTCGGTCTGTTTTGCCATGTCGTACGCTTCGGTCAATACGTTATCAGCTGCGCCAATCAGCAGTTGAATGGATTGAATCGCAGCCTTTTCTTGCGGGAAAAACTTCCCATTAGCACGAGCCATCCCAATAACATTGGCTAAATAATCAACTTGTAGCTCATGCGTTAAAACCATCACGAATTATTCCTTTGTAGTAGTCTGTTAGAGTAGGGGAGGGCAGCGAGGCGTTTCACCGTATGTTTTCCATTCTCGAGACAGGCTTCTAGTTGTTTGATTAGAGAACGCTAGTTTCACACACGTTCGTTCTCAAGTCCTTTGTTGCGGCAGTGTTAAATTCCTAGCAGTCAAACAATGTTATACCTATACCAGTAATTTTTATGATGGCGTTGGTAAGCGTTACTTACTAGCGATTGCGCTTATTGTTACCAATTCAGGTAAGAAGCTAACGTCATGTTATTAGCTACTTAATCACGTTAGCCTCTACCCTGCGAAAAAACAGAGGGTTATTGTTTTTTCTGTATAACCAAGGCGCGAATGGTGTCTTGTAAGCGTTGGTCGCGGTATCGTTCGACGATTTCCTTCACTGATGGGTAACGGGCACAAATAGCGTTGAAGTCACGATGCGATAATGCCATGATTTCGACAGTGTTTTCGGCCACGACGGTAGCTGTTCGTGTGGTGTTGCCCAATAAGGCGATTTCACCAAAGAAAGCACCTTCACCGCGCCGACCTAACACCATTGTTTTGTTCGCATTGTCTTTTTGCTTCACACTAACGACGACAGAACCTGAGCGGATTAAACAAAAGGTGTCACCCTCTTCACCTTCGCTGACAATCGTTTCGCCATCGTAATAGCGTTGTAAGGTGAACTTGCTGGCCAGCTCCAAAGCTATTTCATCGGCTAAACCTTCAAACAAAGGCGTTAATGCTAACACCCGTTTGAGTACACGCTCACGGTAAAAACGCTCGACTACGCCATTGATTTTGGGGTGGCTGCTCGCCCATTGTTCAAACACATCACGTTTAATCACCAATAACGTTGTATCACAAGCGGCAACAGCGATATTGTTATGCTTCGTCCGTGACATAAAAGCATGCTCGCCAAAAAATGCAGATTCGCCCAAACGGGCATAAATTTTCTTTTGCCCGCCAACCAATGTGGTGTGCAGTTGAATGCTACCCATAGCGATAATGTAGAGGAAGTCCCCCATCTCACCAGGTTGATATATGATGTCACCAGTCTTGAGTTCAAGTAGCGTCAAGGAATCAATAAACATACTCAGTTCTATATCGGACAAATCCGACAGTAATGGCGTGCGGGTAAAGCCCAGCTTTAGGCGATCCACAGGGGTTAAATTCGACGACTGCAAAGTATCACTGGGCGGCAATGTCACAGGTCCTGTGGATAATGCCCAGTCCTCTCCGCGCTCTAGGTGTAAACGAGCCAAACGCTCCTTGACCTCTTGCTGTTCAGGGTCAAGTCGGTGGATCACTTTATTGATCGCGATAGCCTGCACCACAAAGCCATTGTCAGCATAGCGATCTGCCATTGTTGTGTAATCAGCGATAGCACCTTTAATGTCACCAGACTTTGCTTTCATTTCGGCAAGTTTAAGAAAGGTGCGAATATTATCGGGGTCTTGCTGGTGCATGTGAGCGTAAAGATCACGTGCTTGAACGTAATTCCCTTCAAGCAAGGCTTGTTGTGCTTGTTCTTGTAGTTCGGTGTTTAGCATAATGAATCCTAGGCTCCTAATGCGCGCTATTGTCGCTCATCATATCCAACATGCCGCCAATGTCGCGGATGCCGATAAGAAAGGTGACGCGTGCTTTTTTAAAGCTGCTCAATGTTTCTCGTTGAATGATGGTTAAATGCAGTTTGTCGGTCAGCACGCCCGCATCGAAATAAAGACCATGATCCCACAATCTATTGCCTGCGAGGCTTGGTTTCCAGTTGTAATAATTATTGATGCCGACACTCACAGAGGAAAACAGCGCGTTATCTAAGTGCAGCCGTGGTGCGATAGCTAGTGCGGTATAGGCTGAAGTATTGCGGTTGTCTCGCCCAGCATGGAAAGGGTCGAACGATAACGCCAAGGCGAGCGATGTACCACTTAATTTAGACGCTCGTCCCATGCCGCGCATGAGGGGAACATCGTAGTGATAATTCACGTACGGGACAGAGTTCAAGCCATCAATGCCCACCTCATCAGGCAGCCAGTGCAAAATACCATGCGCTGCGGTACTACGCGGCCATAGCCCTTGGGTTTCTCGAAAGCTTAAAGTGCGACTGATAAGGTTAACGCCTTTAACAGCGCGGGTGAAGTTTTTTTGCTGCGCATAGCGTGGGTCTTTTTGTTCCATGCGTTGCAGGCGTTGGCGTTCAATAGCCAGTTGTTTGGCGGTGAATACCTCCAGCAAATGTTGCTCGCCAAACGCGCCCAAATCATCCTCCAACACCGCTTGGTCACTGGGGGGCAGGTGATCTTTCAGTCGTTCAAATTGTTCGATGGTTGAATCAGCTTGAAACTGCGAAGCCTTACACAAAGCACAGGCAATCGTAGCTAATGGCGCATCAGGGTTATGTTCACTACAACTGCGCTTATCGTTATAAAACGATATGGCTTCAGGGTTATTGCAAAACCCATAGGTGGAATCTGTGGGGAGGCGATCAAAATCAGTAAACAACGTTAATAATTCAGGTTCTTGCTTCCACTTAATTGGCTCTGCGTTGCAATCGCCTTCTTTGCAGACCTTTTGGTATGCTGTGTACGCATCATACACACCCACATAAAAATCAAATTTTCGGAATGATTGGTGTGTAAAAGCACCAAAATGAAGAAGATAATCAGCCGCCAACATATAATGCCGTGGCGGCATAGGCGGAACACCACCTGTGCGAATCGAACTGGCATATTGCGCGTTCATGCCATAATTAAGTAAATCACCAAGGAAGCTGGCGTAATTCTGCAAGCCACTGGGTTCGATGTTGGCAAATGATTTTTTTTGTTTGGTGGGGCTTTTTAACCACCCGCTCAATGCAGACGTTTGATGTGCTGGGTTCAAATACACCACCACCGTTTTTGTTGCCTTGGATTGCGGCGGGTTGACGTAATCACTTAGCGTGGAGGCTAAGCCAATGGGTGAATTATCCAGGCTGCCACCGTCGATAAAGGTACGCTCTATTGGAGCAGCATTACAATAACCATCGCGATTAGGGATGCAAGTGCGCAGCTTCATAGGTGCAAAAGCAAGCGGAAAAGCACTGCTTGCCAAGGCTAGCTTTAATACTTCGGTGTATGGTACATTGCCATCACTGTCTTCTGATAAATACATAAAATCATCCAACTTGTGGAAGGCTGTGTAATTATCTTGTGAAGCCACCCTTGCTTTGGCGAAGTTGCGGAATGTTATATGGTGGTCATCTACTGTGACTTGCAACGGCACAGCGTAACGTAGAATAGGCGGTTGTTCGTCATGACTGCCTGTGGTTTGCGGATGATTCTTTAATAGCGTGATGGGCAAAGCAATATGGGTGCTACAGCCAGTGCGGAAGTTATTGTTATTCATCGCTTTTAACACCGCGTTTAAAGAACCCAACAAAGCTTCACGATGGAATACACCATATTGATCATCAAAGCCATACGTCGCATTGATCATCGGCTTGGTGGTTTGATGCTGGGAAATTTCAGGCAGCAATTTAGCGAGTTCTACATCCCACACTCGGTAAAATAGGTTGTCTTTATTGGCGACTGTTTGCGCGGGAACATTGTCGTTTTGGCAAAAGCGAATCGCCGACACAATGGCGTTAATACCACCAGCAGATGCACCTGTAATGACCTTGAGTATATTGCCATCCTGATGTTTTTGGCGCAGTCGTTGGCTTTGTTGGCGTAGCTTTTCGATAAAAAACCAGTTCATCCCCGATTCATAGCTACCCAAGCTGATGCCACCTTTGATAGCAAAAGAAAAGCTGTAATCATCGTAGCTTACAGGTTCGGCATCTGCCCACGCTGCATTACTGCTAAGCATCATCCATACGATGCAAAGTAGCATGCTAAAAATCTTACCTGTCTTTATCATCATGCAATTCACCTCTTGGCTCCTTTGTTGGGTTTCGTGCCTCAACCCAACCTACGATGTCTCGCATATCCATATTGCTTTTGTTCCGTCCTAAAAGGAAAGCTCAAAAAAGCCACGCCTGCCAGTGTGCCAAGCGTGGCTCGAGCCTGCTTGCATCGCAAGTAAAATATTTAACCTGACATTCACAAATGCTGTCGCACCCTTGCTTGCCCCTTTGCCCGCAACGAATACTTTGTCAGTCGAGCGTATCCATTGGTACGCTACTCCCGACAAAGCATCCGTTGCAAACAAAGGTTCTACGCAATCATCACGACGATTTATGAATAAATCAGGTTAAGCAGGATGTTGTCTATTGCTTGGTAGGCTTCTATCTTTCGCCGATGAATACAGCCATTATGAACACTTACGCACGTTACCCACTGACCTTAGTCAGGGGTTCTGGCAGCCGTGTGTGGGATGACCAAGGGAAGGAGTATCTGGATTTCGTATCTGGTATTGCAGTCAACACCTTGGGTCATGCACACCCTGCTATGCAAGCTGCCATTGCCGAACAGGCAGGGCAGATGCTGCATTGCTCCAATTTATTTCACATTCCGCAACAACAACGTTTAGCCGAGCGGTTAACCCAACTTTCAGGGTTGAAGCGCGTGTTTTTCTGCAATTCAGGGGCAGAGGCAAACGAGGCAGCCATTAAACTGGCACGACGTTTTTTTTACCTGCGTGACTCAACGCGGCGCACGGTGATTACGGCAACGCAATCGTTCCACGGTCGCCTGCTTTCCACCCTGACAGCCACTGGGCAAGACAAGGTCAAAGTTGGTTTTGATCCGCTACCACCTGGTTTTGTTCATGTGCCGCTGAACGATTTAGATACATTGGCGCAAACCATTGACGAACACACAGCTGCTATCTTGCTGGAGCCTGTTCAGGGTGAAGGCGGCGTGAACGTTGCTACTGCCGAATACCTGCAAGGCGTACGCGCCCTGTGCGATCAGCATGGTATTTTGTTGATGCTGGATGAGGTGCAAACAGGTGTCGGTCGTTGTGGTACGATGTTTGCTTATGAGCAAGCAGGCATCGTCCCAGATGTACTCACCTTGGCAAAAGGATTGGGCGGTGGTGTCGCGATTGGTTGCATGATTGCGGGTGATGTGTGTGTCGATACCTTGAATCCTGGCTCGCATGGCTCTACTTTTGGTGGTAATCCCTTGGCATGCTGTGCCGCTTCGACGGTACTGGATGTGATTGAAAGCGAAGATTTATTGCGCAACACACGCATGCAGGGTAAGTATTTGAAACAAGGTTTAACGCAACTTGTAGGGCAACACGAAGAGCTTTTAGGCGTGCGCGGTCAAGGGCTGTTATTGGGTCTGGTGTGCAAACCAGCCGTAGCTCCATTGATTGCCCAATGCCGTGATGATGGTTTGTTGCTACTGCCCGCAGGCCCGCATGTGTTGCGTGTGTTGCCGCCGTTGAATGTAACACGCTCTGATATAGACGATGCCTTGGTTATATTAAAAGCAGCCATCGCAAAGGTATTTTTATGAAACATTTTTTGACATTGATGGATTTAACACCCGCAGCAGGCATCAGCTTGTTGCAACGTGCGGTGGAACTCAAGCGTTTACAATATGCTGGTATTGCTCACCGTACCCTAGAAGGCAAAACCTTGGGCATGATTTTTGATAAATCATCCACACGTACCCGAGTTTCGTTTGAAACGGGTATGTTTCAATTGGGTGGGCACGCGCTGTTTTTGCATTCCAATGTAACCCAATTGGGGCGCGGTGAACCGATTGCCGACAGTGCGCGGGTACTCTCTCGCATGGTCGATGGCATCACCATCCGTACGTTTGCCCACGAAGGCTTGGAGGAGTTTGCCAGTCATTCACGGGTTCCTGTCATCAACGCCCTGACCGACCTCACCCACCCATGCCAAATTTTGGCGGATCTGCAAACCTTGCTAGAGCATCAGGGTGCGGTAGCAGGTAAAACCATTACTTGGATTGGTGATGGCAACAATATGCTGCATTCATGGATCAACGGTGCGGCAGTATTTGGCTACCGCTTGCATTATGCCTGCCCTGAGGGGTATCAGCCTGATGCAACATTATTGGCTGAAGCACGCGCCCAAGGCGCCGAGATTTTAGCGTTTGATGATCCCATGCGGGCGGTGGCGGGCGTTGATATGGTGACCACCGATGTATGGGCTTCGATGGGGCAGGAAGCAGAACAGGCGAAACGTGAAATCGACTTTGCCGATTACCAAGTCACCACCGCGATGATGGATGCAGCCGATGCACAGGCAGTATTCATGCACTGTTTACCTGCCCATCGAGGCGAAGAAGTCGCTGCCGAAGTTATCGATGGACCACGTTCTGTGGTATGGGATGAAGCAGAAAACCGCCTCCACGCCCAAAAAGCATTGTTGGAGTATTTGCTGAAATAATGTGTCGAATATGATAAGGGCGAATCGTTGCCACAACGATTCGCCCTTGCTTATGAAGGTTGCTTAATGCAACTTCTTGTTGATCTTCTCTAGCTTCTTGGCGGCTTCTGCTTTGCGCCCTTGGCTGTAGATAGGACGATTTGCTACATCATCCATGTCCACGACTTTTTGGAAGTATTGCGCCGCAGATTTGTACTTATGGTCTTCTAACAAATAGTCACCCATGAAGTAATTAGCATCCATGTTGTCAGGTGCAATCTCTAGCCCTTTTTTCAGGTATTCCAAAGCTTTGTCATCGTCACCGAAACCAATCGGCCAACCTGGAACCATGTAATAAAAGCTCCCCAACGTGGTGTAAATCGCACCATCTAAGGCGTTAGGATCAATCTTTTCGGCAGCGAACAACAAGTCACGCGCCTGTTCCATTAACGACAAAGCACCCAAACCACCTTTTGCGCCAGCATAAGTGGACGTGATAATCGCTTCCCAAATCATCGCATCGACTTGGTCAGGCGTATCTTCATTCATTGCATGCGCCTTCCCTGTCAGTGCGGCAAATGCCTTTTCTTGGTCATCTTTTGGGGTTTGGTAATTCACCTTTGCCCATTCTTGCATGAGTGACAATACCGCATTGTCATCCGCTGCCATAGCAGGCGAAGCAACTAGGCAACACCACAGCGCAGCCATCAAAGCAAACAGAATTTTACTTACATGCATGTCTAACACTCCTTAAAACTTCACTTGAATGGAGGCTAAAAAGGCATTGACATCTAAACCTTGGAAGCTGATGTTTTTCACTGCGCCATCAGCCTGAGTAGCATAACGTACCCACTCTAAACCCAGAAGCGTATTATAACTTAAGTAAATTTCGCCACCAAAACCAAAGGATAACCCTGTTTTTGTTTTGCTTTGCTGCTTACCAGTTTTGGAAGTAAACGATGCTTTCATCATCGTAGCACCAGCAAGGGCGTAGATATTCACATTACCCGCAATATCATATTTAGGTTTGACCAGCAGTGATGCCAGCCAATCAACTTTGGATGTTTCGCCTAAACTGGTCACGCTTTGGCTGCTACCAAGGCGACCTTCGACTGCCAGTAATGGACCAAACTCCATACCAGCTAGGATATTGCCACCGATGGCACTTTTCTTATTTTGACCAGGATCCATTTCAAACAAGCCCAGTCCAGCCCCTGTGTAAAAACCACTTTCGGCCTGTGCGACGGTACTGCTGCACAAGGTTGCCATGCATATGGCGAGTGTATATTTCAAATATTTATTCATCATTCAACTCCTATCTCAGTCCTTTTTTGCAAAAGGTTTGGCGGTAGCATTCTGTTCCGCCAATGCGCCGTCAACTATATTGGGTAATACTGCATTAAGACGAGCAAAAAAGGACTCAGGGAAACCGATGTAGGTTTCTTTCTTTTCCGCAAGAATAGCTTTAAAGATTTTTTCCGCGACATCTTCTGGCTCATCCATATTCATGCCCGTTGCTTCGCCCATTGCCATTACGGCATCGTTGTTGATCGGGGTACGGACGGCGCGTGGCGCGATGTAGGATACGCTCACACCCGTGTCGTGTAACTCCCGGCGCAATGCCTGAGAGAAGCCACGTAAACCGAATTTGCTGGTAGAGTAACTGGTGAACCAAGCAAAACCGATGCTGCCAAAGACAGAACCGACATTAACGATTCTACCACGTTTGCGTTTAAGCATTTCTGGCAACAAGGCATGGGTGAGCATCATCGGTGCCAGTAAATTGACTTGCATCACTTTCTCGATGTGTGCTGGCTCTTCTTCTTCAAAACAACAAAAGCTGGATATGCCTGCCAAGTTAATCAAGCAATCCACGCCCTCCATCGCATTCCACACCGCAGAAACGGCAATATGACAGCCATCGGTGGTAGAAATATCGGCAGGAACGGCAACCGCCTGTTGCCCAATCTCTTTTGCCAAGCGATGTAATACTTCGGCGTTGACATCCAACAGGGCTAAGGTAGCACCAGCCTCGGCCAGCCGTTTGGCTAGAATCTGCCCCATTCCACCAGCCGCGCCAGTTAATAAAACGCGCTGACCTTCCATTGTTCCCATAATCCCTCCCTCTAGGCTTCTGTGGATGCCCCTGCAACGATGGGTAGCGCACGAAAAATATCACCATAGAGTCGATAAAACATCTTGCCTGCATGAATAATCGCCAATTTATCTTCTTCGCGGCGAACTTTGTTCATTAAGTCGCGGTAAAAATCAACATGACCAATATCCAAAGAGCCATGTGATGATAGGTACGAAAAAGCTGTTTCTGGCAAATTCAAACTGGCGCGGATATTTTCTGCCGCACGTGTTGCCAGCGCAATACTGGTGCCTTCGAGCACCAATACCATACCAAAAAAACCTATAGGGTTGTTGCGAGCAATGGTGTCATAAGCATAAGCGACCATTAGCTCGGTTTCTTGTGAGGGTGTTGCATGGCGTACCGCCTCTTTATCGGCTCCGCAAGCTGCAATATCGTTCAAGATCCATTCTTGATGTCCCATCTCTTCTTCGATGTACTCGCCGATAGCCACGCGCAGCCATTCCAAGCGTTCGGGTAAACGACCGCCGCAAGCCATGAGTAGCGGAATCGTGTGTTTAACATGATGGTAAGCCTGACCAAGAAAAGCGACGTAACTTTCCAAAGCCAATGCTCCTGCTGCCCCCTGTTGAATAAAAGGAATCGACAGCAAAGCTTGGCGGTCAGCTTCTGTTTCTTGTAATAAACGATCATAAAAATTCATACCATACCTCCATCCGAATCAACGATGCACGCTATATAGCATAGCTTATTTTAAGCTTAACAGGCGGTTTGTGTGTGATTCATAGCAATCTACCATACTTATAAACATATCGGCTTCCCTTTTAAGACGGGACGCATGTGCACTACAAGACCATCATGTAGGTTGTGGTTGAGGCACGAAACCCAACTTTAAAACAGCCATAAGTTGTTTAGGTTATGCTTCTTTGTTGGGTTTCGTGCCTCAACCCAACCTACGGTGTCGCGCATATCTATGTTCAATATAGGGAACGAGGCAATCAGTGATGCCTCGTTCCCTGCTTTACTTACCCTTTCTTATACACTTCCTCAAGGATCGCTTTTGCGCCTGCTGCTAGCAGTTGTTCGGCGAGTTGGATGCCGAGTTCTGCTGCTTGTTGACGTGGTCCAACCACGGTTTGCTCAAGCAATTCCACGCCGGCAACATCACCGACACGGCCGCGAATGGTCAGTTGATCGCCGTCTAATGTGGCATGACCTGCAATCGGTACTTGGCAACCACCTTCAAGGTGAGCGAGGAAGGCGCGTTCCGCAGCGGTGCGGTCAACGGTGTCAGCGTGGTTAAGGCGAGCAACCAAAGCGTTGACTGCTTCGGCATCGTCGCAGGTTTGAATAGCGAGCGTGCCTTGACCCACAGCGGGTAGCATCAGCTCAGGGTCAATCGCCCCATCCATGCGTTCGTACAATCCCAAGCGTTTAACACCTGCGGTGGCAAGAATGACGGCATCCACCTCTGTGCCGAGTTTGTCCAAGCGAGTTTGCACGCTGCCGCGTACCGATACGCACTCGAGGTGTGGGTACTTCTTTTTTAACTGACAAATACGACGCAGGCTAGAAGAGCCAACCTTTGCACCAGCAGGGAGGCTATCCAACCCAACACCACCCACCGTAGCGATAGCATCGCGAGGGTCAGCACGCTCTGGAATCGCGCAAATCGACATGCCTGCGGGCAGTTCGGTGGGTACATCCTTCATTGAATGGACGGCAATATCAGCGCGACCATCGGCAAGTGCCATGTCAATTTCTTTGGTAAACAGGCCTTTACCACCCACTTTTGCCAAAGGTACATCCAAGATTTTATCGCCTGTGCTGACGATTTTCACCAATTCAGTGGTAAGGTCGGGCTGTAACTTTTTCAGTTCAGCAGCGACGTGTTCTGCCTGCCATAAGGCGAGTGGTGAACGTCGTGTTGCAATGCGAATGTGCATGAAAACTCCTGTGTTTAGATCGCGTAATCAAGGAACAAGCCTGCGAAGATGATTGCGCCAAGCTGATGATTGTTGAGGAATGCTGTAAAACAGGCATCGCGTTCCCGATTACGGATGATATAATGTTGGTAGGTGACCAAGGCTAACGCACCAGCTAAACCGAGGTAGTAAAAAAATCCCGCCCCCAAACGTAACCCTAGGTTGCACAGCAAGGCGAACATGATGCCATGCAGCAACAGGATGATCGTTTGGTCGTAATCACCGAATAAAATTGCAGTGGATTTAATGCCTATTTTTAGGTCATCATCACGATCCACCATGGCATACATGGTATCGTAAGCGACCACCCAACAAACGGTAGCAATAAACAAGATAAACGCTTCGATAGGAACGTGATTGTTGACGGCGGCGAATGCCATCGGGATCGACCACGCAAAGGCGAGCCCTAGTACAAACTGAGGTAAATTACTCCAACGTTTGATGAATGGGTAAAGCGTTGCCAGCATAGCGGCGGCAACGGCAAGCTGAATAGTTAGTGCGTTGAGCATCAGCACCAAACCGAAAGCAAGGGCGATAAGTACAGCGAATAGGTTCAGTGCTTGGCGTGGACTAATATCCCCTGTAACCAAAGGGCGCTGGCTGGTGCGTTTGACTGCGCCATCAACATGGCGGTCGGCGTAATCGTTGATTACGCAGCCTGCTGAACGCATGATGAAGGCACCGAGTAAAAACACGACCACGATGAATGCATCAGGATGACCATTGCCAGCAATCCATAATGCCCACAGCATGGGCCAGCAGACCAAATAGGTTCCAATAGGTTTATCCAGGCGCATCAGGCGACTGTATGCTGAACGTTGGCGGGGCGAAAACATGGCGCAATGATGGCAAAAAAAGCTTGTTTGAAAAGGAGTAGTAATGAATACAACAAAAGAACAATGTATTCTTGTACCGACTGATTTCTCTGATTACGCAACCGAAGCGATGCGGCGCGCTGTCCGTTTGGCGAAACTGTTGGGGGCGCATATTCATGTGCTGTACGTGATGGAAACAGCGATGATGAATTACGCCAGCGATATTGACGGCATGCCCATGCCTGTTGCCATTGATGTCGATCATTCGCTACAAGAAATGGCAGAAAAACGCATGCAACTGTGGTTAGAGCCGTGGGCGGATATGCAGATCAGTCACGAGATTGTGCATGACGCTACACCATTGGCACGGCTGATTTGTCAAGTTGCTGAACACAAGGAGGCACAGTTGATTGTGATGGGTAAACATGGGCATCAAAGTGCCTTGGAACATTTGTTGATTGGTTCGACCACGGAACGGGTGGTGCGTCATGCATCATGCAGCGTTTTGGTGGCGATGCCGCACGGAATTTTGGAGGAAACATCATAATGGTATTACGTTGGTTGGCAGTCATTGCTTTCATTGTTGGCATGGTGGCATTCGCATTTTTTAACATGCCCGAAGCGCAGAAAAAAATACAAGCAGGGGATGCTGCTATCGTCACCACCTTGCCCGATGTTGATGGGCAAGCGCATAGCCTGCCGCAGGGTGAAGTGGTGTTACTTCATTTTTGGGCAACATGGTGCGCCCCTTGCCGCGAAGAAATCCCTTCTTTGGTCGCTATGTATGATGCGTTAAAAGATCAGGGTTTGAAGGTGTATGCTGTATCCACCGATGCCAATGGTGATGATGTACGTGAATTTATTAAGCTGCATCATATCAGCTTCCCTGTGGTGCGTGATGTCGATGTCAGTTTTGCCAACCGTTATGGCATTACGGGCTACCCTGAAACGTACGTCATTAACCGCCAAGGGGTGGTTGTGAAGCATATTGTGGGGCCTGCACCATGGCAAAGTGCCAGCACTCGTGCGTGGTTGGTATCGCTGCTGAAAGAACCCGTGAAACGGCAAGGGAATAGCACGGCTGCCGTGCGTCAACCGGGGGCATAATGACGCGCATTGAGCAACTTCGGCAACAATTAAAGGCGCATAATTACTATTATTATGTGCTGGATGATCCACGCATTAGCGATGCTGCATACGATGCGCTATTGCGTGAGTTGCAAAGCTTGGAAGCAGCTTCGGGCGCGCCGATTCCTGCTGACTCACCGACGCAAACCGTGGGCGCGCCACCATCATCAGCGTTTGCGACGGTAAGCCACGGCATGCCGTTATTGTCGCTTGCCAATGCTTTTAGCGATGAAGACATGCAAGCGTTTATGCAGCGTTTAGAAGAACTGCTAGAGCATAAGCCTTCGGCGTTTATTGCTGAGCCAAAAATTGATGGTTTGGCGATCAACCTGCGCTATGAACAAGGCTTTTTGGTGCAGGCTGCAACACGCGGAGATGGGCGGCAAGGCGAAGACATTACCGACAATGCGCGCACCGTCAGTGGTATTCCGTGGCAGATGAAGCCAATAGAGGGCGTAAATGTACCCGATGTGCTGGAAGTGCGCGGTGAAGTCTATCTGCCCAGTGCTGATTTTGATGCACTCAATGCCGAACGCGAAGAACATGGTGAAAAACTCTTTGCCAACCCGCGCAATGCGGCTGCGGGTTCTTTGCGGCAATTGGATCCACGCATAACAGCGCGGCGGCGTTTACACTTTTTTGCTTACGGTGTGGGTTTGGGTGGCGATGCCTTGGCGGATACGATGGATGCCATGTTTGCGCAACTGGCACAGGCAGGGTTTGCGGTGCAAAAGACCCGCGTACTGCACGATTTTGACGCGATGTTGGCATGGTATCGCGAATTTATCACCTTGCGTGCGGCATGGCCGTATGAGGTTGATGGCATGGTGTTTAAGCTCAACCAACGTGCCGAACAACTGTTAGCTGGCGATATTGCTCGCAGTCCGCGTTGGGCGATAGCATACAAATTCCCAGCGATGGAAGTTGCCACCACGGTGATTGATATTATTTGGCAAATTGGCCGCACGGGGGCGATTACCCCTGTGGCAGTGATGGAGCCTGTTGCCGTTGGTGGTGTGCAGGTATCGCGCGCGACCTTACACAACAAGGACGAATTGGCGCGCAAAGATGTGCGCCCAGGCGATCGGGTATTGGTTCGTCGCGCAGGCGATGTGATCCCCGAAGTGGTGGGTTTAGCAGTAGGTGCAACAGATGTCGCCGAACGTGCGCCAGCGGTCATGGTTCCGACCACCTGCCCTGCTTGCGATGCACCTGTGGTATGCGAAGACGATGAAGCAGCGATTCGTTGCAGCGCAGGGCTTAGTTGCCCTGCTCAGTTGAAAGAGTCTTTGCGTCATTTCGTCTCCCGTACGGCGATGGATATTGATGGTTTGGGTGGAAAAATGCTGGCGCGTTTGGTCGATCAAGGCTTGATCCATTGTGTCGCTGATTTATACAGTATGAACTGGCAAACTTTAATCGGGCAAGAAGGTATCGGTGAAAAAACGGTGGCTAACATCGAGCAAGCCATTGCCGCCAGCCGCCAACGCCCTTTGCCGCAATTCCTGTTTGCTTTAGGCATTCGTCACGTCGGGCAAGCCACCGCTCGCGCCTTAGCAGAACACTTCATCACCATTGAGGCAATAGCAGAAGCTGACGAAGAAGCATTGATGAGCGTGGATGACGTAGGGCCAGAAGTTGCCAACAGTGTGCGTCAGTTTTTCGCCAGCAGCGACAATCAACAGGTATTGCAGCAATTGCGTGATTTACACGTTGTACCAGCCCCGATGCAGCTTGTAGCGCACAGCAGCGAACACCCTTTAGCAGGTAAAATAGTGGTGATTACTGGTACATTTGCTGCCATCAAACGCACCGCCGCGCAACAAGCCTTACGCGACCTCGGCGCAAAAGTGGTGAGCAGTGTCTCTGCCAAAACGGATTACCTCATCGCAGGGGAAAAAGCAGGCAGTAAACTAAGCAAAGCCAAAGCCCTAAACCTAGTCATAGCCGACGAAGCACAATTATTGCAATGGTTGGGGATGTAATGTGCAGCGCGGGCTAAGGTTTTCGCCACCCTGTAGGATAATATCACAAGGGTGGCAGAAAGTCTTGCCTATTAAGCTGGCGGTGTTTCGGTGCTGATCATGTAACCTTGACCTCGCATGGTGTGAATCAGGGATGTGTCATGCCCCTTATCCACTTTGGCGCGTAGGTGACTGACATATACGTCAATCACGTTACTTTCTGGGTCAAAGTTCATGTCCCATACGTGCTCGCCAATCAAGGTGCGAGATAGCACCTTGTTGGGGTTGCGTAGCATGTATTCAAGTAAGGCGTATTCCTTGGTGGTGAGGCGAATGCCTTTGCCATTGCGCGTAACGCTGCGGCTGATGGGGTTTAGCTCAAGGTCACCAATCACCAAAATCGGAGTCTTGGAATCCGACTGTCGACGAAGCAAGGCGCGCACGCGAGCTAATAACTCCTCAAAGGCGAATGGCTTAACCAAATAGTCGTCTGCCCCTGCATCCAAGCCGCGCACACGGTCTTCAACACTGTCCCGTGCAGTTAGCATCAATACAGGCGTATTCACGCCGCGATCACGCAATTCACGGCAAACAGTAATGCCATTTTTCTTGGGCAGCATAATATCCAAAACGATTAGATCATAATCGTTGACCTCGGCTAAAAAGCCGCCGTCTTCACCATCCGCAGCGGTGTCCACGGCATGCCCTTCTTCGCGCAGACCTTTTTGAATGAATAGAGAAACGCGTTCTTCATCCTCAACCACCAAGATCTTCACGGCTTACTTACCTGCCTGATTAAAAAAGCGAAAGAACTCGGAGTTCGGCGAGATCACCAAACGCGTGCCTTCATCGACCGAGTTACGGTAGGCTTCTAGCGAACGTGTGAAAGCGTAAAACTCAGGGTCTTTCTTATGCACTTCAGCAAAAATACGGGTCACTTGTGCATCGGCACGACCACGAATAATTTCAGAGTTGCGGTATGCTTCAGCAATCAATACCTTAGTCTTCTTTTCTGCTTCGGCACGAATTTCCCGCGCTGCTTCTTCACCTTCAGAACGGTATTCCTTAGCAATACGCTGACGTTCTGCCTTCATACGAGAAAATACTGCGTTGGAGTTTTCTGCTGGCAGGTCAGCACGTTTAATACGCACATCGACCACCTCAACACCCAAATCACGCACCGCTTTATCTGCTCGATCACGAATGGATAACATCAATTCTTTACGTAAATTCTCTTCTTCGCCACCAGACACGATTTCGTGCAAGGTATGTTGCCCCAATACTTCACGCACCTTACCACGCACCACGTCTTGCATGCGCGATGAAACACCATCTTGGGTACGCGCTACCTGATACACCAACAGTGGATCGATAATTTTCCAACGGGTGTAATTATCCACCAAGATGGTTTTTTTATCTTTGGTGATCACTTCATTCGGCATGGCATCGCTTTCTAGCAAGCGTTTGTCAAACAGCGTCACGGTTTGATAAGGAAGTTTAAAATGCAAGCCCGCTTCTTTCACCACATCCTTAGGGTTGCCAAACTGCAAGACCAAAGCTTGCTCGCGCTGATCGACAATAAAAGCGGAGGTGCTGACTAAAAGCACCAAAATAGCGATAGTAATCGAAGATTTAATACCCATTATTTAACCTCAACTTTGCCAGCCTGACTTAATGGCAGGTAAGGCAATACATTTTTCGCTACCGCAGCATCAACAATAACCTTGTCAGCCTTCGCTAACACGCCTTCCATCGTTTCTAGGTACAGACGTTTGCGCGTAACTTCAGGTGACTCTTTGTAAGCCATCAGCAGATTGTTAAAGCGGTCCGCCTGACCTTTTGCACGGTCAATCACCTCTTTTTCGTATGCTTCAGCATCTAGCACACGCTTTTTAGCTTCACCGCGTGCTTTAGGGATGATGTCGTTAGCATAGGTTTGTGCCTCGTTCTTAGCACGCTCTTTATCTTCACGCGCTGAAGCTACATCTTTAAACTCTTTAATCACCCGTTCAGGTGGTTGTACATCTTGCAACTTCACGGTAACAATGCTGATGCCAGACTTGTAATCATCCAATGTCGATTGAATCAGACTCTCTGTTTCCACTTCCGCTTCAGCTTTTTTGTTGGTCATCACATCATCAATATTGGTGCGCCCAATCACCTCACGAATCGCTGCTTCAGCAGCGTCGCGTACGGTTTTAACCGCATGAGCACTATCAATATTAAAAAGATAATCTTCAGGTGATTTGATCTTGTACTGCACGACAAAAGAAATATCGACGATGTTTTCATCTCGGGTAAGCATCAGTGACTCAGCACCAATCTTACGCACCCGACCTTCACCCATATCACGGAAACCAACTTCTAAACGCTGTACGCGAGTTACCACGACTTTTTCCACTTTTTCAATAGGGAACGGTGCATGCCAGTTCATGCCAGGACCAGTTGTTGAACTGTATTGACCAAAGCGCATCACAACACCTTGTTCATCTGCGGCGATGACATAAAAGCCAGAAATCATCCACAACACGAAGCCCGCAGCCAACAAAGCTAAAGTCGCACCTTTGCTTAGTTCGCCGCCACCATTGCCGCCGCCGCCAAAAATACCACCAAAACGTTCCTGTAAACGTTTCATGACCTCATCTAAATCGGGCGGTTGTTGATTGTTGCCACCAGAAGGCCGTTTATTGCCATTACCCCAAGGGTTGTTCTGGTTGCCGTTGTTCTGACTCCAAGGCATAGATCCTCCGTACGTTGATTGCTGCAAACCATGCTAACACCCTATGTGTGAGCAGGCTCAAGCGTTGCAATCATTAAAAAAAACACATGCAGCAGCGCACACAAACGTGCTGTATGATAAATATCGCGCCGCAGTGTAGCAGCAGCTATTGCCATTGCACGTAAGGAAAAAAATGCGATTGCCACAAATCATCCGAATGACCAATATCTATCAACGTGATAGCGCGTTCATGCGGGTGTTTTGGTCAGGCTGTAAAGGCGCAGCATGATGCAAAGAAAGCCCATCATTGCCATTCTGTGACAGAATTCTAGCTTGGGCAATTCTTTTATTTTTACACTCATCAGCAAAGGGAGAAATCATGCATCATTTACAAGACGTGATTAACAGCGCGTGGGAAGCACGTACAGCATGGGATATGCACACCGTACAAGCCGACTGGCGCGAAGGCATTGAGCATGCAGTACAGCTATTGGATGACGGCGGCGTACGTGTAGCAGAGCGTGGCGCAGATGGTCAGTGGCATACCCAAGAATGGTTGAAAAAAGCTGTGTTGATGTACTTTAAACTGCATGATAACACGGTTATTCATGGTGGCGATGCTAACTATTACGACAAAGTACCACTTAAGTTTTCAGGCTGGGGCGAATCTGACTTCCGCAAAGCTGGCATTCGTGTAGTGCCACCTGCCACGGTGCGTAAAGGTTCTTTTATTGCACCAAAAGCGGTATTGATGCCGTCGTATGTCAACATCGGAGCCTATGTCGATGAAGGCACGATGGTGGACACGTGGGCAACCGTTGGTTCTTGTGCGCAAATTGGTCGCAACTGCCATATCTCTGGCGGCGCAGGCATTGGCGGTGTGTTGGAGCCTATTCAGGCTTCCCCCGTCATTATTGAAGACAATTGCTTTATCGGCGCACGCGCTGAAGTGGCTGAGGGCGTGATTGTGCGCGAAGGTTCAGTGCTTTCCATGGGCGTGTATTTGGGGCAGTCCACCCGCATTATTCATCGTGAAACAGGGGAAGTATTTTATGGTGAAGTACCACCGTATTCTGTTGTTGTTTCTGGCTCTATGCCTGGCAAGTCAGGTGGCCCTAACCTCTATTGCGCGGTAATCGTGAAGCAGGTTGATGAACGCACACGCGCCAAAACAGGCATTACTGAACTGCTGCGCGAATAGTCGCCGATGACCACACCTTCTGTGGTACTCGCTTCAGCTTCACCCCGCCGCCTACAACTGTTGTTGGCGGCGGGCTTGGCGGTTGAAGTGTTACCCGTAGATACCGACGAACAAGCCTTAGCTGGCGAATCTGTACGCCAAATGGTATGCCGTTTGGCACAAGAAAAAGCCTTAGCTAGCCCCGTACAGGATCGCCCACTGATTGCTGCTGACACTATGGTGTGCTTGCATGAACAAGCATTGGGCAAACCTATAGATCGTGACGATGCGCGCCGTATGTTGCGCGATTTAGCTGGCAACACCCACCATGTGTTGACCGCTGTATGCGTCCGCTGGGGTGACCTTGTACAACAAGCCGTTGTGCAAACCGAAGTCCATTTCCGTCCTATCAGCGATATTGAAATTGAGGTCTATTTAGCACATAACGATGTGATGGATAAGGCTGGTGCTTACGCCCTGCAAGGTGGCGCGGCATCGTTTGTCGATCGCGTGGATGGTGCGTTGGATAATGTCATAGGCTTACCTGTCGCGACCACACTGCAATTATTAGACACTATCATACAACAGGGAAACCAGCCTTCATGAGTACCGAGTTATTAGTCAACGTCTCGCCGTTTGAAACACGCATTGCGCGGGTGGAAAACGGCTTGGCAGAAGAGGTCTATATTGAACGAGCGCGAGGGCTCAAAGGCAATATCTACAAAGGTCGCGTGCAACGTGTGCTACCTGGCATTCAGGCTGCTTTTGTCGATATTGGTCTAGAAAAATCAGGCTTCCTCTACGCTGGCGATGTGATGCGTAACGATCAAACAAATTTTGATTTTGACCCTGCCGATGAAGAGCAAAACAACCAAGAACAAGACAACGAAGCAGAGCAACGCCGTCAGCGTAATGTGCCACCGATTGACTCTTTACTGCGTGAACGGCAAGAAATTTTGGTGCAGGTATCTAAAGATCCCATTGCCTCAAAAGGACCACGATTAACATCACTCATAAGCTTGGCTGGGCGTTATTTGGTTTACTTACCAGGCGTGAGTCATATTGGTATTGCACGACGCTTAGAAGACAACGCCGAGCGTGATCGCTTGTATGTCATTGGTCAGAGTATTCGTCCTGATAATGCAGGATTGATTATCCGCACCGTAGCCGAGGGGCATAGCGAAGAAGATTTACGTGAAGATCTCAAATTTTTAGAACTGTTGTGGCAAGATATAGAAAAACGAGCGAAAAATGCGCCTGCCAGTTCGATGTTACACATGGATCTAAAACTCTACCTGCGGGTGATGCGCGATTACGTGGATGATGAAGTCAGTAAAATCCATATTGATTCCCGCGAAGCTTATCAAACGATGAAAAAGTTTGCCCGTCGCTTCATGCCTGAAGTCGCCAAACGTCTGTATTATTACCCAGGCGAACGCCCGCTGTTTGATGTTTATGGCGTAGAAAAAGAGATTGATAGCGCGTTACTACGCCGTGTCGAACTGCGCTCTGGCGGTCATATTGTAATCGACCAAACCGAAGCCTTGATTGCCATTGATGTCAATTCAGGTTCATTCACAGGCTCGCGCAACATGGAGGAAACCAGCTTCAAAACCAATCTTGAAGCGGTACACGAAATCATTCACCAACTGCGTTTGCGTAACCTTGGCGGCATCATCGTGGTTGACTTCATCGACATGCGCGACCCAGACAACAAAAATCGGCTAATGGAAGTGCTACACGAAGCCTTGAAGCGCGATAAAACCAAAACCCATGTGGCGCAACTCTCCTCATTAGGCTTGGTCGAAATGGCACGAAAACGCACCCGTGATTCATTGGGGCGTATGCTGCTAGAGCCTTGCCACCCTTGTGATGGCACAGGCTTGCGCAAAAGTACGTTGACCATCTGCTACCAATTGTTTCGCGCCATTGTTGCCGAAGGTCGCGCCTACCCTTGCGAAAAATTGATTGTCATTGCCCATCCGCAGTTGATTGATTTAATGCTCGGGGAACAGAGTGAATGGGTATCCCGCCTTGAAGTGTTTTTAGGCAAAGAGATCATGCTTAAAAGCGATCCAAGCTTTGCCACCGACCATTACGAAGTCGCCTTGCAATGACAGCGCAGCGCATCTATGTGCATATCCCCTATTGTGCGCATAAATGCCATTACTGCGATTTTAACTCCCATGTGCGTAAGCAGATTGATTGGGATGCTTGGTTGGCTGCGGTGTCTGCTGAATTGCGTTACCGCGCTAGCGATCAACGTCCTGTTGCCAGTGTGTTTATTGGCGGTGGTACGCCATCCCTAGCACCTGCGGCAACCATTGCATCATTGCTGCAATGTATCCGCGACACACTGCCGATGAATCCGCATGCCGAAATCACCATGGAAGCCAACCCAGGCACTGCCGACGCAGGGCGTTTTGATGGCTACCGTGCTGCGGGCGTTAATCGTTTATCTATCGGAGTGCAAAGCCTGCATAATCAAGAATTACGTTGGTTAGAGCGCATTCATGATGCAGACCAAGCCAAGCAAGCATTGCTGTTGGCGCGCAGTGCAGGCTTTGATAACGTCAACCTTGATCTGATGTATGCCTTGCCTGGTCAATCATGGCAGCAATGGCAATCCACGCTACAACAAGCCATCGCTTTAGAGCCCGATCACCTTTCTTGTTACCAATTAACCGTTGAAGCGAACACGCGTTTGGCAGCCATGCACGCCAACAACCCTGATATGGACTGGCCAGAAGAATCGTTGGCATGTCGTTTTTTTCAAGACACCCGAAACCTGCTTGCTACCGCTGGCTATGATGCTTATGAAATATCCAACTACGCTCGCGCTGGTCGCCATTGCCGTCATAACGATGGCTATTGGCGTTACGATGATTATATCGGTATCGGACCAGGCGCAGCAGGGAAACGAGACCGCGACGATGGCGGCGTATATCGCTACAGCAATATCCACTCACCAGAAAAATACATCGAGCAAGTCCGTCAAACGGGTCATGCCGTTGCCGATGATGAACAACTCACCGCGCCAGAAGCCGCACGCGAGGCCTTTTGGTTGGGGTTACGTCGTCAGCATGGTGTAGCACACGCAGCGTACCGCAAGCGTTTTGGTGATGCTTTATTACAACAACAACGCCACGCCTGCCGCCAATGGGAAGCAAACGGCAAACTTATCGACGACGATCAACACACCGCGATTGATGGCAAAGGCTGGTTACTCGCCGATGAAATAGCAGCCTGCGTGTTTGCGTAGGGTATTATCGTGAACATGAAAGCATGTGATTCAAACATGGTAGTATTATTACCCATATAATAAGCAAGCATGACCTTATGACGCGCTGTGGCAACGGTGTTTCATCGCATAGCGTGACAGAAAGTCATATTCATTAGTCAGCAAAGGAGTTGCAGATGAAACCAATGACGGCAATTCAGTTCAGTATTGTTTTCAGTCTGGCACTAATGGTTATGGCGTACTACCTGATGCAGGAGTATGAACACACAAAGCAGAGCACTCCTCTAAACGAAACTGGTGCAAAGCTGGTAGTGAAGCATGCCAGCAACAATACAGAGGGGGCGGTGGAGACATTGATCTGCCAGCCCCGTTCTCAGAAGTTACAGCAACTGGATCGTGATCTGAATCAAAGCTATAGTGCTCTTCGTGATCAATTACCTGAGGGCTATCGACAGTTGCTATTGCACAGTCAACGGTACTGGCTGGCAGGTAGGGAGATGTCGTGTACATGGCCATCGGGACTCTCGAAAAGTTGCCTACATGAGCTGTACAGTGAGCGCATCAATGAGCTTAAAAATGGTTTGATTGCTTATACGATCGCCGTCGATGAACTGCCTTTTAAGGTGACTGATGGTCAAGGCGAGACTGTTCGTATCAGCATGACCAAAAAGAAAGTACAGAGTAAAGTAGAAAGTGAATATGAACTGCAACAACTCTATGTGCAGACAGGTGATCACATCGACGGAGTTCTGCACAGTGGCGCATTGAATGAGCGAAAGCACATCAACACCATTGTTGAATCAGTTCGACTGTTATTCAACTACCCAAGAGGTCGAGTTTTTGTATTGTGGCCCAATCATGACGAGGGGCTGGTCAACCACCCCGTCGATAACTCAACGCTTTACTACATCAATGATCACCTGTTCAATGTAACCGCTGGCGACTATTCCAACGCACTGGAGGTTTCCCCCGGTGGCATCAACCCCTATGAACCAGTAGAGACCTTTAAACGTACCGCGTGGCACAGAGAGAAGGGAACGGAGCAACTGCTGTTGATTGAATCAACCAGTCGCGGCAACGCTCTTTCTGGCATCAGGTCGACACAAAAGACTGTTTACAATTTCGATTTCAACCAGAGTAAAATCATTGAGATGAAGGGTGAGTATATAGAGCAAGACCTGGAAACGCTCAGTGCTACAAGCGGCGATCACTACATTCATGATATGAATGAGATTTTTCACTCGCTGAAGAAAACGCCGTCCGATGCTGATGGGCGTATGGCACTGGAAATGGCATTGAAGGATCTGCAATCAATATTGATTTCGGTGGATAGTCGGAATATCTCATGGGCGCAGTTAATCTATGCTGCACAAAAACTGACACCACGAATCGGTGAACTAATAGTGCCAGATCGCCTGATCTATCTGGCCAAAGTTTTGCTACGCTATCAAGCAGCCATTGAGTCTGTACCTGGTTGGGAAAAGAGGCTGAAGCGAGCCTCGACTGCAGGCTCCAATAGTGGATGTCGGGATGACGATGAATCGTGCGAACGACTGGGGTTTAGTAACAGCTATTTTGTTCAGGAAGGCTTCCCAGTTGTTCATACCGATGCGTGGGTGGATGGTTATCTTTACGGATTCTGGCTTCGTCGCTATTCAAGTGGTCAATACAAACTGGTTAGCCACTTGCTGAAGCTAGGACTTAAAGCCTATGATGAACCAGTCGATTTCTCTGCAGTATCGGCATTGCCTGAGTGGAAATATGGTGATTCGGGCGGTTTTGTGACATGGGAAGCTGATGCGCATTCTCTCCCGACGCTGCAACAAGGGCTTATCGCTTGGTATCCCTTTGATGGTAATGCAAGGGATGCAAGTGGCAATCAGCACCATGGACAGCTTCATGGGGCTTCCCTTGCCGCTGATCGTTTCGGTACAGCCAATAGTGCTTACAGTTTTGATGGCAACAACGACTTTATCTCGATAGCAAACAACGATGACTTTAGCCGACTGAATGCACTTTCTGTGGCGGCATGGATAAATATTCGTGGTGCAACGTTTTATCCGAGCGTGGTTAGCAAAGGGAACGTAGGTAACTATCGGGAGTCCTTCTCGCTCTTTCTTGATCCGCATAACAAATTGGGCTTTTTAACCAATAGCAATGGCAGCTCAGATGGGCGAGGCTTGTTGATCCTCTCATCCTCTGCTCAGACGGGAAAATGGGTTCATATCGTTGGTACTTATGATGGCAGCATGCTACGTACCTATATCAATGGCTTGCAGGTTGAGGCTATAGCTCATCAGGGAACGCTGTTTGATACGGATGGTTCGTTGTTGATTGGCAAAAGTGATCGTAATACGAGCACTCTGCCCACCTCTTTTTTCAACGGACTAATTGATGATGTGATGATCTATAACAGAGCAATTACAGCCGATGAGGTCAATACCATGTACCGACAGCCACAGGCATTGAGCAGTAGTTACCTCTCTGATACGGTAGGCATGGTTGCGTGGTATCCATTCGATAAAGATGCTCTGGATGCAAGTGGTCATGGCAATGATAGCAGCCAGTATGCAGCGATGACTGCTGATGGCAAAGAGGGCAGGGCACTAAGCCTGAACGGGGTGGATGATGGAATCAACATTCTAAAAACGGAAAGCCTGAACATGAAAGCCAGCGATTTCTCCATTGAGGTGTGGGTCAGGAGTAATCAGAATAGCAGTGGTTATCTGTTTTTGAACTATGCGGGTGTGCCGATGTATGGCTTAACACTGATTGATGGTGGCATGGCGCAGTTCACCTTTCGAGCCAGCGAGCCGCGACTTATTGGTCGTGCCAATGACCCTTCGGTTGCGGTGACTGCCACAGGACACACAAGCATCAGCGATGATCAATGGCATCATCTGGTAGCGGTGCGTAATGGATCAACGGCAAGTATCTACGTTGATGGTTATCTCGATGGCATGGCAACCGATAATGCGGTGTGGTATGCCAATCGTGGATCAGTGGATACTGGAGCTTGCGACTATGCAAGGATTGGTGCCGTTCATACGGCATCTGGACATTGCCACTCAAAGATATCCAACCCTCAAGAAAAATTGCGTTTTCATGGTATAATTGACGAGTTGAAAGTTTATAAACGCGCTCTTTCCGCCTGTGAAATCATGCACCATGCTGGCGGTTCAACATGCATAACAGGTCTGTAACCAAAGGCTCTGTCACCTCTTGTCCCTTTTTTGGCAACGCCAAGGATGAAAGTGGCATGGCATTATGGAACCCAGCTGGTGAAGGGTGGGACGGTCATGCTGATTCACCGTCGAGCTATCAGCGGCTGTGAGAGTTTAGTTGAGACTGCTTAACTGCAACATAGCGCACAAGTGCTGTTTGCCTTGTTATTATTTAGCGGCGATGAGAAACCAAGTGCGCATTTCGCCTTTGCCTTTGATTTTTATTATACCTCTAGGTTTAAAATTGTAGGCGTGTTGTAACTGTGCATAGACTGCATCACTCACTTGAATGCGTCCTGCAACGCCGTGTGATTCCATGCGGCTGGCGATGTTTACTGCATCACCCCACACATCATAAACAAACTTTTTAATGCCAATTACGCCAGCGACTACAGGCCCTGCATGCATGCCGATGCGTAACTGAAGGTTGGTGTCGTGTTGCGCATTGTATTGGGTAATCGTGGTTTGCATGGCTAATGCAAAATCAGCTAAGGCAGCGAGCGAGCCCGTTTTTGCCTGTGGCATGCCTGCTGCCACCATGTAGGCATCACCGATGGTTTTAATTTTTTCTAAGCCGGCTTGACTGACTAAATCATCAAAAGAGGAGAATAGTTCGTTCAACAACGTCACCAGCGCGGCGGCAGACATTTTGGCGGACAATTCAGTAAAACCGACAATATCGGCAAATAACAGTCCGATATTATCAAATTGATCGGCAATGACCGATTCATCGTATTGCAAACGGGTGGCAATGGATGGGGGGAGAATATTGAGCAACAACTTCTCCGCTCGTTCATGTTCGCTGGCAAGCTGTGTTTTTTGCTCACTGATTAAATACTGCTGTTCAAAAATCGTACGGTAGGTGGATTCTGATACGTAAGCAGCGAGGCAAGCAAATGATTCTAACACAAGCAACGCCAGCATTAACAAGATCGTTTCATCGTGACTGACGGCAGCGTGTTGTGATATATAAACGGCATAGCTACTGACCAACACCAATGATGCCACAATCGCATAACGCGCCCGCAAACGCAGGGCATAAAAACCAATGAACACCATCAACATCAAACCAACAACCATGATGTTGTTGCTCATCGACTCCAAATAACTGCAAATATAGAGCATCAACAAACCAGTAATGATGTTAGAGAGCAACGCTAAAGGTTGGTAACACATCAGCCACTTCGGTTTGTTGCGCAGCCATACTGTGGCGAGAATGAATGGGAGGGTAAGCAAAACACTGATCTGTGTGATGCGCCATGCTTGCTCAGGAATGAAATAAAACAGCAGCAGCAAACATATTGCCCACACAGGAACTGATAATAAAAAAGTAGCGTGAATCAGCGGGATCGTCTCGGTAGCGTAAAAACGATGAAAGTCCGCTTCCAGTGCTGCGTCACGGTAGTTCAACAGCACGGGGTAGCGGCGTGCTGTTTTGCGGCGTAAAATAGATTCAGGCGAGTCTTTGTGTGCGGTATAAGCCTTCATCGCGTGGCAATAATCGCCAGTTGACGACCAGTTACCCCATCATCACGACGATAAGAAAAAAAACGCTCGGGATGGCAAGCGGTGCAAGGGGATAGCATTTCAATACGTGCATCATCCATGCCCCAGCATTGTAATTGACGACGATTGATCGCCGCAAGATCAGCGCGCAATGTTGCTTCAGCCTGCAACAAGCCTTCATGCTGCTGGTCAGGTATTGCTTTCGCCAAGGCTTGGTACACATCGTTTTGAATCGCAAAGCAGCAAGCACCAATGGCAGGGCCGATACTGGCGAGGATTAACTCCCGTCGCGCACCACGTCGGCACATCGCTTCGCAACAGCGTGTCACTATCGACTGTGCCGTACCTCGCCAACCTGCATGCACTGCCGCCACAATCCCACTGTAGGGGTCAGCCAACAAAATTGGCACACAATCCGCCGTTCTGACGGCTACCGCAGTCTGCTTGGACTGTGTGATGAGTGCATCAGCCGCTATGGCGTGATGCTTACCTGCGCCGCTACAGTCTAACACAGCCACGCCATGCACCTGATTGGCGCAATGTGGTATTGGCACGCCACTGGCATGGCATAAACGCTGCATATTCTCTGCCACATGGGTATCAACATCGCCAACGCCATAGCCCAGATTCAGGCTATCAAAGGGAGCTTCGCTGACCCCGCCATGACGTTCACTAAACAGCGCGTGGAAGCCGTAAGCATCAAGTAGCGAGGAGTGGCAAAACATGGCAGCAGGCATGCTTATTTACCAACCGCAAGCACTGGGGGATAAACCATAACGTTGTTCGACCACGGCAGACCATTGACCGCTGGCAAGAATCAAGCCCTCCGCCAATTCACGCACCGCACCTTGCCCACCATTTGCCGAAGATACCCAATCGACCGCACCAAGTACCCCTTGATGTGCATCTTTTGGTGCTGTACTCAGTGCGCAACCACGCATCGCTGGTAAATCTACCACATCATCGCCCATATAAGCGCAATCTGACCATGCGACCGCTGCCGCTTCACACAGTGCGGTCATGCCGCTTGCTTTGTCCAATGAGCCTTGAATTACATGCACGATGCCTAATTCTTTGGCTCGATGTTCCACCACCAAGGAGCGGCGACCTGTTAAAATGGCCACCTGAATACCCGCTCGTTGCAGCATTTTAATGCCATGACCATCGCGTACATTGAATGATTTAATTTGTTCGGCTGAATCCATCAGCGTCACCCGACCATCACTTAATACGCCATCGACATCCAGCACCAACATTCGCACCCCCGCTGCTGTCTGCAAAGGGAAGCGTGCTTTGGCATCATTATTTTGCATCGTCATGATTACTCCATGTTTTGGTTTCTACCGTGGGAATTAATGAGCATGTTAAAGATTAAACCCACAAACACAAACGAGCACCACGTGGGTGCTCGTTGTTATCAATCAATCTTGAAGGGGATCATCATTAGCTCACCCCAAACCCGCTTGTAATAGATCATGCAAGTGTACAATGCCAATGGTATTGCCCGCTTCTGCCGTGACGAATAAAGAGGTTACTTTAAGTTCTTCCATGACCCGCACAGCCTCAGTCACAAGGTGATCCGCGCTCATGGTGTGCGGCTTGTTATGCATCATGGTTTGTACAGGACGATCCAAATCTACATCGCCATGTTCCAAAATACGGCGTAAATCGCCATCGGTAATGCAACCACACAATACGCCTTCGGCACTCACGCCTGTAATGCCCATACGGTGACTGCTCATGGTGGTAATAGCATCGCGCAAGGGTTGAGCGGCATCAACCATGGGTATTTCACCATGCATCACATCGCCTACCTTCATTAAGCGACGACCCAAGCTGCCAGCAGGATGTACGCGGGCAAAGTCTTCTTCGCGGAAACCTCGCTCTTTAAGTACCACCACCGCCAGCGCATCACCCAAGGCAAGTGCCGCAGTCGTAGATGCTGTAGGTGCTAAATTCATCGGGCAGGCTTCGCGTTCAACAGGAATATGTAGCACAATATCGGCATGCTGTGCCAACGTGGAATCGCGCTTGCCAGTCATCGCCAGCAACTTTGCACCAAGCAAGCGCAGTGTGGGCAATAGATTGCAGACCTCTGCCGTTTCACCACTGTGAGAGAGTAGCAGCACCGCATCATGATGGGTAATCATACCCAAATCACCATGTTGCGCCTCGGCGGCATGCACAAAAAAAGCCGGCGTACCCGTCGAAGCAAAGGTGGCCGCGATTTTTCGCGCTATAATGCCTGACTTGCCCATCCCAACGACGACCAAACGCCCTTGCAAGCCAAGGATCGCTGCTACAGCATCACAAAATTCATCCGATAACGAGGCTTGCAAAGATTGCAGAGCCGTCATTTCTATGGAGAGAACTTTGCTGGCCTTATTCAGCCAGCGTTGTCGGCAATCATCGCTCAAACTTTAGCCCCATGTTGCAGCTTGCGCTTTTTTAGCAACCGCTTTCATACTGCGGTACAATACACTGCTGGCAGCTTTGAAACGCGCCAACTCTGATTTGGCAATCGGCGCGCCAGCTTCGCTGCGTACACTCAGCGGGTTGATCGCTTTATTGCCCTGACGGTATTCAAAATGTAAGTGAGGACCTGTCGCCAAGCCGCTCATGCCGACGTAACCAATCACCTGCCCTTGGCTAACATGAACACCACGATGAATCCCCTTGCCGTAACGGCTCAAGTGACCATAGCGGGTGTTAATCCCTTTGTGGTGATTGATGCGTACATAACGACCATAGCCACCATGACGACCAGCTTCTTTAATTACACCATCGGCAACGGCATGAATAGGTGTCCCTTTCGGTGAAGCATAATCAATACCTTGGTGGGCGCGGGTATAACCCAAGATAGGATGTTTGCGCGCATGAGAGAAACGCGAAGAAATACGTGAATATTTCACAGGTGCTTTAAGAAAATCTTTTTTCAGGTTGCTGCCATCCAGAGCGTAGTAACCCTCTTTCCCCTGCTTGTCGACATAACGCACAGCACTATAAGACTTGCCACGGTTAACAAATTCAGCCGCTAAAATCGAGGATGAAACCAGTGTTCCATGGTCATCATAAGCTTCTTCATAATAGACATCGAAGCTATCACCTTTGCGAAGGTTACGGGCAAAATCAATATCCCAAGCGAACACATCAATCAATGCCATGGTGGTACTATCATCCAAACCTGCTTTTTGCGCGTCAATAAACAGGCTTCCTTCAATCACACCATGGGTGTGCTGGCTAAAACGACGTAAAGGACGAGGCTGTACACTGGCTTGCCATGCGGCATCGCCTTTCTTTTCTAACTGTAAACGGTCTTGCCCATCGATGTCGTAATAAACACGAATGGTATCGCCATCATCTTCACGTTGTATGCGATGACCTGTGCGCAGCTTACGGAAAGAAAAAACATTCTTGCTCACTTCTTCCATCGCCAATACATCAGGGTAAGCAAACCCCATCGATTGCAAAACACGACTGCTGACATCGCCTTTTGCTAACACATGATCGCGCACTATCGCCGATGCCGTTTGTAGTTCAGTAGCAGGCAGTGCGGCGGGCAACCACTCTTCGTGCGCCATGCGAATGCTCGCACGCACATCAGGCCCAGGAAGGATCGCCAACAATGCGAATAACGTTGTCATATAAGGAATTAATTTTCTTGGATGGTGCAGCGGCGTACGCTTCCAGATATACCACCAATAACGACTCAAACGGGACATCGTGTCCCCCAAAGTACGCTCTTCAATAAACAAAGAACGAATCATTTTTTGTTGCACTAGCAACTCCTCAATTAACGGATTCAGCCTCAACCCGTAAGAAATGCTCTCACCGAGCAGGCAGGCATCATGCAGTTTTCCTGGCTGCTGTCAAAAATGACACCTAGCACGCCAAACTAACAATAGATACCAAACAAAGCGTGAGCCACATCACATCGACAGCAGTGTGAACAAGCGTTGATGTAAGGCTTCGACACCGCCGTTGGATAGAATCAATATATCATCACCGCTGCGTATATCACCCTGCATATGGGCGATAAGCGCGTCATGATCGGCAACCGCTTGCGCCTTGTTTGCACCGATAGCAGCGCAGAGTTGCACCGTGTCCAGCAACTGATCGGCCGTTTGCCCTCGTGCTGCTGGTGCTAAGCAGAGTACACGGTCGGCGGCATCAAAACAGTCCACCAAACGTTGTTGATGAATTCTGCTGCGCATGGTGTTGGAACGCGGCTCTAGCACCACCCACAAACGTCCGCCCGTGGTCATCGCTGCCTTAGCCGCTGTCACTACGCCGCGAATAGCGGTTGGGTGATGTGCAAAATCATCGAAGATACGCACACCAGCCACGGTCTTAACCAAAGTCATGCGTCGTCGCACGCCAGAGAAACTACTTAAAGCATCGGCAATCACATCTACTGCCACGCCCATGCTGTGCGCTGCTGCTGTCACGGCGCAAGCATTGGCTACCTGATGCACGCCAATCATTCGCCAGTGAATACGGCATGCCACTGCATCATCCAGCCACAGCGTGAAGGCACTACCATCGGCACAATCAGCACGCCATTGCCAGCGCGCAGCATGGGTACTACCCCGCTCGGCATAAGCCACGCAAGGAGTCCAGCAACCACGTTGCACCACATCGGCTAAGTGTTCATCGTCAGCATTAAGTACAATACAACCATTACTCGGCACGGTACGCAGCAAATGACTGAACTGCGTTTTAATGGCTTCTAAGTCGGGGAAAATATCGGCGTGATCGTATTCCAGATTATTGAGAATCAACGTCCGGGCGTGGTAATGTAAGAACTTACTGCGTTTATCAAACAATGCCGTGTCATACTCGTCGCCTTCGAGCACAAAGGGCGCGTGCTTGCCGCCTAGGCGTGCGCCACTGCCAAAATCTTCTGGCACACCACCAATCATAAAGCCTGGTTCAAGCCCAGCCTGCTGTAATACGTGCGCTAACATGCTACTGGTTGATGTTTTACCGTGGGTGGCGGCTACCACAACGGCATGACGTTGTGGCAAGATGTAATCCCCCACAAACGCCGCGCCGCTGCTATAAGGCAAGCCCTGTTGCAAAATCGCTTCAATTTCCACATTGCCGCGACTGATCGCATTGCCCACCAAACAAAGATCTGGCGCAGGCTCAAGGTTAGCTACTGCAAAGGGCTGCACTACAATTCCTGCCGTTGCTAACACCTCGGACATCGGCGGGTACACGGCAGCATCAGAGCCCGTCACCCGCCAACCACGATCCCTTGCCAACAAAGCAATGGCAGCCATCGCCGTGCCGCAGACCCCTACGATGTGTAGGTGCTGCGGCACGGTTTGAGCATCATCCATTATTGCGCTGGCCACACCAGTACAGGTTTGCGTGCTGCGGTCGTTTCATCCAAACGCTGACGGAACGGCAACACGGGTGCATCATGCAAGGCATCGGTATCGCCAGCTTCGCATTGGGCGGCAATCTCCAGCATCGCATCGCAGAAAGCATCCAAGGTTTTACGTGATTCGGTTTCCGTTGGTTCAATCAACATCGCACCATGCACAATCAAGGGGAAATACACCGTCATCGGGTGGAAGCCCAAATCAATCAGACGTTTTGCAATATCCAAGGTTTTGATGCCTTGTTTCTCTTGCCGCTCATCGGTAAATAAGCATTCATGCTTGCACAGGCCAGGGAAGGGAACGTGGTAGGCATCTTTGAGGCGGCTCATGATGTAATTGGCATTGAGCACGGCATCTTCGGCAATGCGGTGCATGTGTTCACGACCAAAAGCATTGATGTATGCTAAGGCGCGCAACAGCACACCCGTTTGCCCAATCGAACCAAGTACAGGGCCAATGGATTGCTCCGCTTGATGGCAGAGTCGGAAACCATCGCCATCACGTTCAATGCGCGGCACAGGCAGGAACGCTGCAAGTTCTTCACACACCGCAACAGGTCCACCACCAGGTCCACCACCACCATGCGGTGTAGAAAAGGTTTTGTGAACGTTAATATGCAAGCAATCAATGCCCATATCGCCAGGACGAGCAACGCCCACCAGCGCGTTTAAATTCGCGCCATCACCATACACAAAACCACCCGCTTCATGCACGCGGCGGCAAATTTCGGCAATATCCGCCTCAAAAACACCAGCGGTATTGGGGTTGGTCAACATCAGCGCGGCAACATCATCACCCAACGCTGCATCCAGTGCGTCTAAATCTAAACGACCATCGGGACGCGATTTCAATTCCACGCACTGCATGCCACACAAGGCCGCAGAGGCAGGGTTGGTACCATGCGCTGAATCGGGAATCAGTACCTTGGTGCGATGTTGGTCGCCACGCGCATCCAATGCTGCACGAATCAGCATCATGCCCGTTAATTCACCATGCGCGCCTGCCGCTGGTTGCAGCGTAACGTGAGGGAAGCCTGCAATTTCACCCAAGCTTTCTTGCAATTCAAACAACAGTGCCAACAAACCTTGTACGCTGTCTTCGGGTTGTTCGGGGTGCACATGCGCTAAACCTGCCAAGCGCACGAGGTTTTCATTCACCCGAGGGTTGTACTTCATGGTGCAAGAGCCAAGTGGATAAAAACCGCTTTCGATGCCGTGATTCCATTGCGACAAACGCACAAAATGGCGTACAGCCTCAGGCTCTGCCAAGCCAGGAATGTCCGCCGCTTTAGTGCGCCCAAATGCCTGTAATGCTTCAGGAAGTTCGCCGTTCACGCCTGGCAGGCTGATGCTGCTAGGATCAATATGAGGATGCTCAAACAGCAAAGCCTCTTCATGTTGAATACCGGTGCTTACATACTTGCTCATCGGCTTGCCTCCAGCGCGCTGATAAAGTCATCAATATCTGCTTGTTCAATCATTTCTGTGGTAGCAATCAACAAATGACGTTTGTCGGCAACCGTTTCGTTGTTACGTTCGAGGTCTTCGACGGGAATGCCTGCAAACATATCGTGCTCCCGCGCCACAGCAAGGAAGCGATCACGCCGCGTTTGGTCGGCAAAACTCAATACAGTTTCGGCAAAATGCGTGCCATTGGCAGCGGTCACATCATCGGGCAAGGCACGAATCAACGCATCCAACGCCACAGCACTACGGCGAGCCACTCCCGCAATACCTGCATCGCCCAGCAGGCTTAAATAGGTCGCTGCAGCCGTACACATCAAGCCTTGATTCGAGCAAATATTGGAGGTCGCTTTTTCACGGCGAATATGCTGCTCGCGAGTGGAAAGTGTGAGCACAAAACCACGCTTACCCTGTTTGTCGGTAGCCATGCCGCAGACGCGCCCAGGCATTTGCCGCACATAACGCTGCTTACATGTAAATAGTCCCAAATGAGGACCACCAAAGCCCATTGGAATACCCAATGCCTGCCCTGAACCAACAGCAATATCCGCGCCTAAAGTGCCTGGTGATTCCAGTACACCAAACGCCGTCACATCGGAGAACACCAACACCAACAAGCATCCGTGTTCATCGCATGCGGCACGCAGCGCGGTCATGTCATACACCGAACCATAAAAGTCAGGGAACTGCACAATAACGCAGGCGGTTTGCTTATTGATCGCTGCAATCAAGGCAGCCGTGTCGGTCGCAAAGCCTTGTTCACAGGCAACATCGGCATAATCCCCATCCAAACGCGACAGGTAATTATGTGCCACAGCGCGGTAACGCGGGTTCACTGTGTCGGCAAACAATATTTGCGAACGGCGCGTAATACGCCGCGCCATCAATGCCGCCTCTGCCACACTGGTCGCTGCGTCATACATCGAGGCATTGGAAACATCCATACCCGTTAAACGCGCAACCATGGTTTGGAACTCAAACAGGGCTTGCAACGTACCTTGAGAAATTTCAGGCTGATACGGTGTGTAAGCCGTCAAGAACTCACCGCGTGAAATGACATAATCGACCACAGCGGGCACAAAGTGATGGTAAGTGCCACCGCCTAAAAAGCAGCGGGTATTGCCAGCATGGCGGTTTTTTTCTGCTGCGGCGGTAAATTTACGCACAATCGCCGCCTCAGATAAAGCCGAAGGCAGCGCAAGGCTACCAGCAGGGCGATGGAATTCCGTCGGAATATCATTAAACAGGGCGCGAATATCAGGCACGCCCATGCTTTCCAACATGGCAGCCCGATCACCCTCAGTATGGGGGAGAAATCTCATAATCTTCCTTTATAAATCACCGCAAAGCGGTGGGGTTTGGTGTTGTGTAGGGTGGTAACTAACAGCTATTGGCAGTCCAATAACTGTTAGTGATCTGATTATAACCACGATCTAACTTAAACTGATAAAAGTCATCGCTACCTACGGATGGAAATTCTCGTTGTATTTCATCGGATAACATGTGAATGATTCTATCGCCCAATATTTCAGCATGAGCACCGTTTAGCGCAGTATTGTACCAACTCGCTAGTTCATTCAGCGTAATGACAGCTTGAATTCTAGAACGCCAACCAATTTGAGCCAACAACGACTGAATCACGCGCTCTTCAGAGTCCTTGCATACAATGATAATGCGCTCCGATGTAATGGATGTAACCACGTTTTCTGCCAGTTCTTCATCCAACGACAAATGTTTTATTTGCACCACTGAACCAAAATTAGCATACATATCCAGACCACGATCTGCGGCATTGGTCACGCCAACACGATGAAAGTGTGCATCCATCGTTTTACGATCACAGGCAGCAGATAAATTCAGTACTTTTTCTGCAAAGGTCGCAAACTCTTGTAATAACCGAATACTTTTTTTGTCATAATAAATATCAAGTTTCACGTCAATTGCAGTGGTTAAAGCCTCGAACAAAGCATATACAACCATTTCAAATATTTTATCCAAACTGCGTTTAAGTCCTGCTTGTTGATAAAACTGCCCAATAAACAGTTGAACATCAAAGCTTTCTTTCGTGCTTTTCAGGCAATAGTTCAGTGCGTTTTCAAGTTGATTGTGTTTTTCTTCGAACGCTTGATAAATATAGGCTTCCACCCTTCCATCAATTTTATTTTCTTCACCGAGAATAGCCAACAGACGCGGTGGAATTGCATTTTCTTCAAATACATTATCTTGGTATCGAGCACTTGAAGTACTTACGCGCCCTAGAAACTTTTCACAAATATCATCTCGCCATCGTTTGGATGGGTTTCTATAGGCTTCAAGTTTTAATAAATTAAGGGAACCATTACATTGTGTTCTATGACGATAAAGAATTTCAGCAATTTGAATTGGTTTATACAGATGCACCCGTGATTTTTTGATTACTGCGTCAAGTGCCTGTTTTGCTGCCTTTAATTCATCGGACATATTGTATCCCAAATTCCTTGTTGCACCAATATCGGTGCAGGACATTCCTTTGCCTCTATACTTTTCATCATCGCTTGTGCTACAGCCTTTATTACAGGCACACTGACACTGTTGCCTGTTTGCTTGCGTATATGCGCATATGACACAACGATCTTGAATCGTTCAGGGAAGCCTTGTAGGCGCAATAACTCCCTGGGTGTAAGGCGGCGAATGCCATTGACCAATAAATAGTTGTAGGATGCACCAGCCCTCAAAGCACAAGAGTAAGGTAGTGCGGAAATATTACCGCTTTTATTTTCATGCCAAATAGATGGTGTAGGGTAGTTTGATTTCACCATCTCAAAACGTTTTTTTCTTATTGAATCAGAGGCAAAGTATTGTGTGGGAACCGCCTTATCATCCTCAAGTATATCAACTAAACTCGTCCGTTTACTCAATGGTACAGGGAAGGAAAAGGCTATATTTTCCTTAAACCCGACAATAATGGTGCGCTCACGTTTTTGTGGTACGCCAAAATCAAGCGAATTGAGCACGGTGTGATGCACGTGGTAACCCAATGCTTCCAAATGCTGAATAATGGTTTTAAACGTACGACCTTGATCATGCGATTTAAGGTTTTTTACATTTTCTAGCATGAAGGCATACGGTTTTTTCGCTTTGAGTATCGCTTCGATGTTAAAAAACAGTGTGCCGCGCGTATCTAAAAAACCTTTTTGGTCACCACAAATACTAAATGCTTGGCAGGGGAAGCCTCCCAACAATATATCATGGTCAGGAATATCCATTGGGGATATTTTGGTAATATCCCCCGCTGGTCTTTCACCAAAATTAGCCTCATAAGTATCTTGTGCGAATGCATCCCATTCTGACGAAAAAACACAATGACCGCCCACAGCTTCAAACCCTAGGCGAATCCCTCCAATACCAGCAAATAGATCAATAAACGTAAAACTCATGGTGTTGGAAGCGATAACCTCAATGTATTCGAAAAGTTAACGGGCATGGCATTTTGCTACCCTCATGCGATGGAATATTGTCGCATAGCGCGTCAAAGTATCATGCCCGTTCATTGTGCGGATCACGTTCCATGTTAAATCAAAAAACAACCGCGTCCTGAGCGCGGTTGTTGGCGGTGCGTCATTGCGCAAGCTCTGGACTCTCTAGCACACCTGCGCGCTATTTTGCATGGTGAAACAGTAAAATCAATCTTGCCAGCAATCGTGGCGGGCAAGGCTTTTTGCCAAGCCGTGCCATGAAACATCATCGTCCTCGCCCCTTATGGTAAGGTTTTTCTTTTTGCTTTCATATCCATGGTTAGGGCTGCGCCGCTTTCATCGCCTTCACTTACGTACATGCCTGGTTCCTGTGCCAGGGCGTGTGTTTTGCGTTGAAACACCATCCGCGAAGCGACTGTTTGTTGTAACTGGGGATCCTCCGCATAGCTGCGTTTATAATCTTCGCTACGCCAACGCATAAGAGTGCAAGGGGTAGCAGCGCGAACGGTTGCACTGCGTCTGCCATTGCGCACAAGCACCGATACTTCACCAACGGTTGCACCTGCCTGTAGCGTTTTAATCAGTTTTTCTGTCCCTTGCGCATGTACATACACCGACAATGTACCTGAGCAAACCATGTAAAGGTCTTGTGAATGATCCCCTTCTCGGAACAGTATTTCATCCGCTTGCATGCCAATAATTTCCATCTCAGCCGCGATTTTTTGACGAAGTTTAGGTTTTAGATCGCAAAAGAAGGGCGTTATTGCAATTTGCCGTTCTAATAAATGCCGTCGATAGAGTTCATCAATCCGCTTGCCAATCGCTTCGTTTTGACGGTGCAAACGATTTAACAAGGCATACGAAACCTCAATAATGCGAGAGGGCAAACAAGCAACCAAATCACTCGCTCGCCGTTGCCCACCCGTAAAGAGTTGTACCTCGCCACACACGCCGCCAGAACCAATTTGCCCTAAAGAAATAAGTTCCTCGCCTTGCGGCATCCACACTTGCACCGCGCCTTCGGCAATTAAAAATAATGAATCCGCTGGGTCACCTGCTCGTGCCAAACGTTCGCCAAGTTTGAGCTCACGCACTTCAATATCATCAAGCAAGCTATCAAAACTGGCATCATCCAACACCGAGAAAATATCGCTATAATGCATGCTGTAACAAGCTTGATCGTCTTCAGAAAGCATGTCGAGCAGCTCTTTGGGGTTGTTGGTTTGGGTGCGGCATTGGCGGAACATGCGACGGCAAGATTCTATGTCATCGGGGCGGAGGTCGCGGTAAATCCGCAGTAATGCCACCGACTGCACACCAATGCCCATATCGGCGTATATCTGGGCAATTTTGTAATACCACGTTGCCGCCTCATCAATCATGCCTGCTTCGCGGTAGCTGCGAGCTGTTTGAAGGTAGAGGTCTAAATCATCAGGGTATTGTGCCGATAGTTCAGCAAAGGTAGCAGCCGCTGAGGCGTAATCGCCACGAACGAACATCGTTCGTGCTCGCTGCCGTTTACTCATACGCTTACGACCCACGCTTCCCCTCCATGAGACCAAAGTTTTATATTACCGTCCGAACAGTAAACGCACTTGACCCTCCAAGCCACATTTTTACCATTGCGCGCCATGATACATGCTGAACAATTGAATCGACAATTCGGCGGCCAGCATTTGAACCAAGGTTATGCTGTCCGCGACCTTAGTTTCCACGTCAAGCGTGGCGAGGTCATGGGATTACTCGGGCCGAATGGTGCGGGAAAATCCACTACCATGAAGATGCTTACCTGCTTTTTGCCGCCTTCATCGGGCACAGCACGCATTAACGGCATTGCACTTGATGATGCCCAAGGCGTACGTCGCACGCTGGGTTATTTGCCCGAAAACGCACCTTCTTATAGCGACTTGGATGTCACCAGCCACTTACAATTTATCGGACGCATGCACGGTTTGCCACCTGCTACATTGAACGATCGCATCAGTGAACTGGCGGGTGCTTGTGGTTTGGAGAGCGTGTTACTGCGGCGCATTGATGAACTGTCCAAAGGCTTTCGTCAGCGCGTGGGTTTGGCTGCGAGCATGTTGCACGATCCCGAATGTTTGATTTTGGATGAGCCAACCACAGGGCTAGACCCCAACCAAATCGTAGAAATTCGCCACCTCATTCGTCGCCTTGGCGAGCAAAAAACGGTGCTGCTGTCATCCCACGTCTTATCAGAAGTTGAAGCTGTTTGTGATCGTATGATGATCCTCGATGGTGGACGCTTGCAGGTGATTGGAACTCGCGACGAATTGGCGCGCCAAGCGCAAGGCGGCATGGTATTGCAACTGCGTTTGCGCGGGGATGCCGCCGCATTGGAAGCCAGCATGAAACAACATATACCTGCTTGCACATTTGAAGACGTGAAGGAACAGGATGGCATCATCCAACTCATGATTCGCCACCATGATCTAAACGCTCCGCTAGCAGAAACCGCTTTCCGTAGTGCTATCGCCTGCGATGCCGTGTTGCTGGAGATGCACACCGAACAAACCTCACTAGAAGATGTGTTCCACGCTTTAACAGGAGGTGAATCATGAGCGCGTTGACATCCAGCACCATGCAAATCATCGCCCTATGCCGCAAAGAATGGCGGGTAGCGATTGACACGCCACTGGCCTACGTGATTGGCATTGCCTTTTTTATTGCCAGTGGCTTCTTCTTTGGCAACACCTTGTTTTTGGTTAACGAAGCAGACATGCGTGCTTGGTTTGGCGTTCTGCCTTTGCTGCTCATTTTCTTTGTTCCTGCGATGTCCATGCGCTTATTGGCCGATGAACGCCGCAGCGGAAGCTTTGAGTTATTGGCAACCCTGCCTGTCAGTACATTAACCATTGTACTGGGTAAATTCCTTGCCTTGTTTAGCCAATTGGCCGCCTTGATCGCGCTTACCCTGCTTTATCCGTGGACGCTTTCTGGCTTGGGTTCGTTGGATATGGGGCAGGTTTGGGCTTCATACATCGCGCTACTGCTGTTGGCTGGTAGTTATGCCGCAGTGTGTTTATATGCTTCAGCCTTGAGCCGTTACGAGGTTGTGTCCTACGTTTTTGGTTTCATTTTGTTGCTTGCGCTATATATGCTGTTGCAGGTGGCAACGCTATTTCCACCCTTGATGCAAACGGCTTTGCTGACGCTCAGCCCCGCCGCCCATTATCAATCCTTATTGCGCGGCGTGATGGATGCTGGTGACATCAGTTATCTGCTGGCGATGACGGGGGTGTTTATTGCCCTCTGCTGGTTTGAACTGGAACGTCGGAGGTGGAACTGATGGCTGTGGATCAACGTATGCGTATTCGTATGGCAGCTTTGACCCGCATGGTGCTGGTGATTGTCTGCTTGGGCATGCTTTATGCCGTAGCTGACGCAGGGCATTGGCGCAGCGATTGGACGGAGGATCAGGTATCCAGCCTGTCACCTTCGAGCACTACGCTGCTGTCGCAATTGGATGAGCCGCTGATGATTCGCGCCTACATCACCAGCGATATGCCGCAGCCCTACGCCCAATTACAGCGTTATATTGAGGACTTGCTGCAATCGATGCACGAAGCTGGCAAGGGGAATATCGGTTACGAAATTATCGACCCTGCCAGCGATCCAAACATCGCAGCTTCATTAACGGCGATGCAAATCCCTAAGGTGCAGGTGCAGGTGATTGAAGATGACCGCGCCCAAGTCAAGCAAGGCTATTTGGCGATTGTGCTTGAGTTCCTTGATAAAAAAGAGGTGCTGCCTGTGGTGCAAAGCGAACAGGGTTTGGAATATTCCCTGATGCGCAAAATCAAAAAACTTACAGGCAAGGGACGTGCTAAATTAGCCATTGCCACGGGTTTTGGCAGCAATAACCAACAACTGATGCAGCAATTTAGCAAGGCTGTGAGTGAAGACTACGATGTGGTCGAATTTGCCCCAGATAGCGAAGCTGTGCCTGAAGGTGCCAAAGTGGTCTTGGTGGCTGGCGTGCGCCAACAAGTGTCGGATAACTGGCGTTATCGTTTGGATCAATTCCGCATGCACGGCGGCAGCATGATGGTGCTGGCGGGGCAAGTGTACCCCGATATGCGCAATGGCTTTCACGTTGTCTCGGTTGATCCTTATGCCAACGATTGGTTGTTGGATGACCTAGGCGTATCGGTCGAGCCAGGCTTGGTGATGGATCAACAGGCAAGCCGTATTACCGTCAATCAACAACAAGGCGGCTTTGTCTTTCGTTCGGCAGTGGATTATCCTTTTATTCCTGATGTTACCGATGTAAATCAACAACATACAGCAACCCAAGGTGTTGAATCCATTACTATGCCCTTTGTTTCACCTTTGGCAACACGGCAGGAGCAGGCAAGCGCATTATTGCACAGCTCGCAATATGCCACTGTACAGCAAGGACCACCGTTTGATGTCAACCCGATGACTCCTATCCGTCAACGATTCGCAGGCTTGGCACTGCAATCTTCGGTGTTGGCACTGGCATATGATGGTGCTTTGCACAGCCATTATAGTGCGCCACCAGAAGGTATCGATGATGCTACGTTTAGCGACAAAACTGCCCACAGTCGCTGGCTGGTGATTGGTTCCCTATCGTTTTTGGACGATCAGTTCATGCAGGGAAGCAATTTGGTGCCGGTCATGAATATGCTCGATTGGTTGGCAAACGATGAGGCTTTAATCAAGTTACGTTCGCGTGGTGTCACCCATCGTCCTTTAGCCAAGCTGGAATCAAACGCTCGCCTGTTTTATAAATCTTTATGGATGGTCGGACTACCGCTGCTGCTACTGTTCATGGGGCTGGGTCGCTGGTGGTGGTTGCGCCGCAAGAGGTCACGCGCATGATAAAACAGATTGTTATTGCAGCATTGATTATTGCCTTGGGGGTGCTGTTCTTTTTGCAAAAAGAGGATACATCGCAAGCCAAGCAAACCATGCCAACATGGGCAACCATAGATGCCACACAAGTCAGCAGCATGGAACTGCGCCAAGCTGGGCAGGCCGCCATCGTCCTCAAACGCGATGGCAAGCAATGGCTGGTCGGCACAAGCCCTGCCAACATGCAAGCCGTTGAACGCTTGCTGCAAGATTTAAGCAGCATGCAGCCTGTGCGTGTTGTTACTCAAAAGCGCAGTCACGATGCCGAGCTGGGGTTGGATGCGCAAGGTGTTGCCATTGTGTTGTTGGATAGTACAGGCAAACGGCTATTGGACGTAACCCTAGGCAAGCAGGGCGCGAATTTGCTCACCACCTATGCGCGACTGAAAGGCAGTGATGTCGTGCTAGCGATGAACAAAGCCCTTAACTGGCAGATTCACCGTTCCGCTGATGCTTGGAAGCAGCCGCCTGCTCCTCAAGCCGCTGCCGTGCAAGATCATGATGCAACACCGCCCCTCCCAGCAAGCGATGCTTACACAGCAGTGCCGCTTGCAAAGCAAGGGGGCTAATCTCTGACACCGCAGCAACGAGCGCGCTTGATTGAACGTCATCGCCATAGTTTTGCGCAGTTTGGCTATGCGCCTGACGCACTGTTTTGGCGTTCCAGAGGCATTCAAAAAACACGCTTCAAAGTTTTGGCAGATATTGGTGTTCGCTCGGGCGATAGCGTGTTGGATGTTGGCTGCGGTTTTGCCGATTTATTTGGCTTCCTTAGCGGCACGCAACGGATGGTGGATTATACAGGCATTGATTTATCGCCCGACATTCTCGCCCAAGCCATAACGCTGCACCCGAATATCGCGTTACACCAAGGGGATATTTTCGATATGGATTGGCAAGCAGCATCCTTTGACTGGGTGCTGCTTTCTGGCACGTTGAATTGGGATTTGCATGATGATGGCAGTTATGCCCAGCGCGTCATTGCTAAAATGTTTGCCTTATGCCGTTATGGTGTAGCGTGGAATATGCTGGATGCACGCCACATCGACCGCTCATTATTGGGCGATCTGCGCGCCTACCACCCGCATGAAATACTACAATGGTGTCAATCACTCAGCAGCAACAGTCAACTTATTGAAGGCTACCTCGCCAACGACTTCACCATTTACCTCAAAAAATAGTTCTGCTGCACAGTGTACAAAAACCATCAAGGAAGGATGCAACAGTTCGCATTATGGCACTTTTCGACTTGAATTTAGGCTGCGTAATGAGCGTTGCCAACGCAAGCGTGCGCTGACGTAGGTATCTTAGTCATGCTGCGCTTGATGCGGTATCCAGTCTTGCGTTTGCTCTCTGGATTACGGATCAAGTCCGCAATGACATCAGTGTTTGCAGTATTGGTTTTTAGGGCTTCCCTTTTAAGACAAGACGCATGTGCACTACAAAGCCATAATGTAGGTTGGGTTGAGGTACGAAACCCAACTTTAAAACATCATAATTTATTTAGTTGGCTATGCTCCTTTGTTGGGTTTCGTGCCTCAACCCAACCTACGGTGTCACGCATATCCATATTGCTTTTGTCCCGTCTTAAATGGGAAGCTGTTTTTAGTCTTTGTACCGCATAATGAGAATTACCAGGAAGGATGAATACAGCGCGATTATCTGCTAATGTCCGCGCCGATTTTGGGGGCTGCTTGTGCGAATTTTAGCGATTGAAACATCATGTGACGAAACAGGGGTGGCGATTTACCAACACCATGCTGATGGTGGCGGCACGATGCTTGCCAATCACCTGTCCTCTCAAATTGCTATTCATGCGCGTTTCGGCGGTGTCGTGCCAGAAATCGCCTCACGCGAGCATGACAAAGCCCTTGCCCCTATGGTCGAAGCGGCGATGGCAGAGGCTGGCTTAATGTGGTCGGATTTGGATGCCTTGGCAGTTACCGCAGGACCAGGGTTGATGGGCGCGTTGCTGGTCGGCACTTCTTTTGCCCGTGCGTTGGCGATGATTCACCAATTACCACTGATTCCTATTCATCATTTAGAAGGGCATATTTTAGCCGCAGGTTTGAACGACCATTTGCCGCCCATGCCTTTTATCACGCTGTTGGTGTCTGGTGGGCATACGCTATTGATTCGCGTCAATGCCTTGGGCGATTACCAACTATTGGGACAAACATTGGATGATGCCGCAGGCGAGTGCTTTGATAAATCAGCACGGGTACTCAATTTACCCTACCCAGGCGGGCCAGAAATATCACAATTGGCACAACAGGGGAATCCGCGCAGTCACCGCCTACCGCGCCCCATGTTAAAACATGACAACTTCGACTTTAGTTTTTCAGGGCTTAAAACAGCCGTATTACATGCCGCCCAAAAGGTCGATATCAGCGATCAACAACAACGCTGCGATTTAGCAGCAGCGATTCAAGCGGCGATTTGTGATGTCTTAGTCAGCAAAACCCTACGCGCTTGCGAAGCACACGATGTAGCGCATGTGATGTTAGCAGGTGGCGTAGCAGCAAACCCACAACTGCGTCAGCAACTGACGGAACAAGCGAAATTACGTCATATTCAATGCCACATTCCCGCACCACAATACTGCACCGATAACGCCGCCATGATCGCCTATGCCGCAGCCTGTCACCTCGCAGCAGGTGATGTGCCACCAGCCATAGACGCATGGGATGCCAACCCCCGCCAACGTTTGTTTGTTGACTGATGCATGAGTACATATGATGCGCTTAAACCATTAGCCGACTGCGCCAATGGCGATGCCAGCAAGCCATGCCCGTTCATGCGATTAAGTGAGATTGACCAGCGAGGTAATCATGAGTCCCGACAAAGAATACATATTGCTTCATACGTTTAGCCGACTTTATTTGGGGTTCGATGGCTTTGAATGCGGCGATGAGCATTTTGACCAACTATATCAAATTTCGGAACGCCTGTGCACGCTGGCAGAATCAGATGAATACGAGCCAGAAGATTTATGCTTTGATGAAGGCGATGGTATTTACCCAAGAATCAGTCAGGTCAAAGTTAAGCATGGTCAATTAAGGGTCTATGCTTATTCGCTATCACAAGAAATGCGCCAATACCTAGAACAAAGTCAGGTCTGAAGCATTTACTTGTTTTAGTGACCCATAGGATGGCGTAACAGTTTAGCGGCTCTCATGGTTATGAGTCGCTTGAGCAAGCAGTTGGGCGGTACGGCTGAATACATGTTGCGGCATGCCTAAAGCTTGTTTGAGGCGAATGTCTCGATCCCATGTGTTATCCATCGCCGATAGCTGCGCTAGTTCTGCCAAGGTCAAATGCTGGTGAAAATAGAAAGGTGACACCAAAGGGAAAAAGGGTAGCGGCCAGTCTGTGCCATAGAGTAGGTGGTCGTGGATCTCGGGGTGTTGTAACACTGCTTCCATATAATGGCGTTTATTGATCTGGGTAAGGCTGGAAATATCGGCGTATAAATTTGGGTAGCGTGGGAACATGGCCAGCAGACGATCAAAAAATGGTTCGTCGCCATGTTTGCCTGTGCTGGCGACATGGGCAGCAATGACGGTAACGCCCAAACGCAGTGGCAAAGCCAAGCGTGCAGGATCAGCCAAACGATTGTCGGCGTGACTAAAGGCGTGTTCATCGCCTGTATGCGTCAGCAAAGGCAAGCCTAAGGCAACCATCCGACGATAAAATGGCGTAAGTGCTGGGTCACTGGGGTCAATCGCCATGATGGATGGAATCCATTTGATTAGCACCGCGCCTTGGTCGTGAACGCGCTGCAATGCTGCTAAGGCATCGGCACGATACGGGTTGATGCTGGCGCCAAAGAGTAAGTTTTCGTGCCGCTGGGCTTGGGCGGCGACAAAATCATTGGGGACGATAATTTGACTCGCAGCCTTGCTTATCTTCCCTTGACGAACGACACCATCCAATGCCAGCAATACTGCTTTTGCCACATGTTGCGACTGTGCTAACTCATGGCTGATCGCATCTGCCACCATGTCAGAGCCTTGTTGTTGCAATGCTTGCTCAGATGTGTGCATCAACTGAAGGTAGATAGGGAAGCGAATATTCTGGCGTAATTCAGGGGCAACATAGCAGCCTAGTTGCTCATCCAAACAAGCGATGTGGCAGTGAATATCCACCACGTTGGCGCGCTCTGGCAGTGGTTGTACCGTTTGTGGCGGTGTGTAAACCCACGCATGCCACAGTAAAAAAGCAGCCACGGGTGTTAGCAGTAAACATACAATGCGCCGCCAATGACGAAGAAAGAACATCAGCTTAGCCAACGCATAAGTAGGCGAACGATGGTTTTGATGCGTGGTGAAAACAGGGTTTCGGTATAAAAGCTGCCTGCAATGCGTTTGTTTGCCTCGGCAAGGGTGGGGTAGGGGGCAATCATGGCTGCCATATCACCAATTTTCAGTTTGCTATTGATCGCCAGCACCCACGGTTGAATCAGCTCCCCTGCATGCAAACCAACGATGGTCGCGCCCAATATACGCCCTTTGGGGTGAACAATGACTTTTAGCTTACCCTCGCTACGCCGTTCTGCTTGCGCACGATCATTTTCTTCAAACGACCAACGCAAGACGCGATGTGCCTGCCCAGAGGCAATGGCATCCGCCTCGCTCATTCCCACATGTGCCAGTTCAGGGTCGGTGTAGGTTACCCACGGCACGGCTTGGTATGCCACTTTGGCTGGCCATTTGAAGAGTATATTGCGTAGGACAATTCCAGCCTGATAGGCTGCCATATGGGTGAATTGATACGGCCCTGCAACATCACCGATAGCATAAATGCGCCGATTGGTGGTGCGTAAGCGCGTATCGACGTTCACCCCGCGTTCGGTGAATGTGACTCCAGCATTCTCCAAGTTCAAATGCTGGACATTGGCACGGCGACCTGTGGCGACCAAAAGGTGAGAGCCTTGTATGCAGACCGCTGTTCCATTTGCCTCGCAAAACACGTTGATCGTACCTGAATCGTCATCTTGCAGGCGTATATTGCGTCCGCCTTCAAGAAACTGAATACCCTCTTGCTTGAGTTGCTTAATGACCACAGCGGTGGCTTCAGGGTCGTCTTTCATCAACAAGCGTGCTGCTTCCATCACCGTAACCTGCGAACCAAGGCGGCGCATGGCTTGCGCTAATTCCATGCCAATCGGCCCACCACCAATCACGATTAAATGAGGTATCGCGCTACGATGCTGAAAAATGTTTTCGTTGGTGAAAAAATCAATGCTATCCAGACCTGAAATGGGTGGAATAAAGGGGGATGAGCCTGTTGCTAAGACCACATATTTTGCCTTGATGATAGCATCACCAGCTTGCACTGTTTGCTTATCAATAAAGCGTCCTGTGGCGCGAATCACCCGCACGCCCAGTCCTTCAAAACGTGTTTGTGAATCATTTGGCGCAATCGTGCCAATGACATCGTGAATATGCCGATGAACCGCAGCATAATCGACCTTGGGTTCATCAGCCACAATGCCAAACGCTGCCGCTGTACGGATGTGCTCAGCTTTTTCGGCAGCAGCAAGCAGTGCTTTGGATGGCACACAGCCCGTATTGAGGCAATCGCCACCCATGTCGCCTTGTTCAACCAGGGTGACATCTGCGCCCATTTGCGATGCGCCAGCCGCCAAGGTGAGCCCGCCAGAGCCTGCGCCAATAATGCAAATATCAGTGTGAACGGTGTAGGTCGTCATAGTTGCCACCTTTTTTATTTCCACTGTGGTCGCGCCCCAGTATGAATGATTACAAGACGATGACAATCGAATGAAAACATCGTAAGATAGCGCGACTTTCATGGGGTGGTGTGGCTCGCACAATAAATGGGCGTGTTATTTTGATGGTTGTGTAAAGTGCCATGCTCGTTAGAAGGAGGGAGTGATGTACAATTCATGGTCTCAGCGGTGCTGTATCGCGTTGTTTGTATTGATGGTAAGTATGGCTCCTGCATGGGCAGACGAAGCTGGCGACGATGCCATTGCTGCCATGATGCAGATGCTGGAAAATGAAACCGAAGTCGCGACTAAAACCAAGATGAATGCCGATTTCGTACCTGGCATGGTGACCGTATTGCGCGGTGACGATCTTCAAGCACTGGGTATGGTTGATGTGTGGCAGTCTTTGTCGTTGGTGCCTGGTATGTTCTCTGTTACCAATAATATCGGACCCCGCGATGTGCAGGTGCGTGGCGTAGGGCCAGCTTTTGGCTCGACAAAAGTGCTTTTTTTGGTGAACGGCCGCCCCGATGTGAACAGCGTGTTTGGTTGGGGTATTTCCATTTTTACGCCTGTTGAGCAGGTGGAACGGATTGAAGTCATTCGAGGGCCTGGCTCTGCTGTTTATGGCGGTATGGCATACAGCGGCGTGGTCAATTTGGTGTTGCGCGAAGGTAATGCCATGGCTGTGCAAGGCTCGGCAACGGGTACGCAAACAGGGGCATTAAGACTCAGCAATGGCGATGATCACGCCCTTGCCCTGCGCCTTAATGCAGGAGGGAAGCTCGTTCATGGCCCTAACCTCTATGTTAACCAAGATATTATGGGTGTGCTTGGTCAAACAGCAGCATCGCAAGCCCCAGGTTATGCCGACAATCGTGAAAAGCGCACTAATGTATACCTCAGTGCCGATTGGAAGGATTACACCCTTGCGGTTCGCTCCACGCATTCCATAAGCCATGCCCCCTTTGGTTTTGTTAATGCTTTAGCACCAGCGAATGACCCTAACAAGATCGTCTTGCAAGACACGGATGTAGCATTAAGCAAAACATGGCAATGGAACGACAGTCAATCGCTTGATGTCAAATTAGGCTACCGCAACAGTCGCAATCAACTCTTGCTCACGACTTACCCTGCAGGCTTTACCTTGAATACGGCGGTCACACCCTTTCCCTTCCCAGTGGTCTATCCACAAGGTCTGAAGAATCGCAGTCAGTACGAAGAAAACATGCAGGATGCTACCGTCGAATGGCAAGGCGCGTTTGCTAGCCATCAAGTTTTGCTGGGGGTGCATAGCGAACGTGTGCGCTCGCGCAATACATGGTTGCAGACCAACTATGATGTGGCGACTGGCATGCCGTTTAATGTGACCACATTGTTGGGCACGGGCGTTTATGTACCCATCGCTACGCATATCAATACGGGAGCTAACAACTGGCTGCCTGACCGCATCAGCCGTAATGCCACTGCTGCCTATATTCAGGATGAATGGCAGATCAACCCCGAGATTACCTTGACCACGGGGCTGCGTTTCGACCAATTTAGCGATGTTGGAAGCAGCGTTTCACCACGTATTGCTGCGGTGTATCAGCATTCCAGTCACCACATTTTTAAGGCGCAGTTGGCAACGGCATTCCGTCCACCGACCTTTTTGGAACTGTACGTGAATGGTCAAACATCGATCAATGCAGGCAATGCGGCTTTGCGTCCAGAACGCAGTCGTAATGCGGAATTGAGTTATATTTACAAACAGTTTGACCGTACTCTGAAGCTTACGTTGTATCAAAATGATATGACGGATATGATTATTTCCGATGCAGCGAACCGTTACGGCAACTTGGGGCGTGTGCGTTCGCGGGGTGGTGAGTTTGAATTTAAGCAGCAAATTGACGAGCAATGGTTGCTTGATGGTAATGTCTCTTACAGTGCTGCCGTGGATCAACTCAACCACCGCAATATTATTGATAGCGCACGTTGGCTAGGCAATGCTCACCTTAGTTACCACTTGGGGGATCATAGCATCCACATGTTAGGGCAATATGTGGGCGCACGGGCGCGAGCCCCGCTGGATACGCGTCCAGCCTTCCCTGCCAATCAGGTGTGGAGTGCCGCTTGGCAACAAAAGAACCTTGGACCAGATGGTCTGACGATGACGATCAATGTGCAAAATCTGTTTGATAAACAACAAAGGCAACCATCTACCGTGGGGCAGGTGCCAAGTTATGGGACGCAGTTGGGTTATGTGAATGATTTGGCGCAGCCTGGTCGTAGCATATGGTTTAAATTGGCGTACACGTTGGAATAGAGATTAACATGGAACATGTGATCCACACAATTAAGGACTATGGCTTTATGACGCGCTGTAGCAACGATATTTTATCGCACAGGGGGGGCAGAAAGTCATGTCCGTTAATATGAGTGAAACAGCTATTGAACATAATTTGATTGAAAATCGTCGTTTCTTACCGCCACACGATGAACAGGCTTTCGCCTCATCCAAGGCTGATTATGACGCGATGGTACAATCATTTGATGATGATTTTGAAGGTGCTTGGGCACGCCTTGCGCGTCAATATCTGCAATGGCAGCAACCGTTCACTCGTACCTTGAATGATGATAATCCACCTTTTTTTCGCTGGTTTGAAGATGGCAGCTTAAACCTTTCGGAAAACTGTCTTGATCGTCATGTCGCTGCTGGGAGCGGTGATAAAACGGCGATTATCTGGGAAGGGGAAGATGGCGAAGTGCGTCATATCTCCTATGCTGCCTTACTCGGTGATGTGTGCCGCGCAGCCAATGCCTTGCGTGCTTTGGGTGTGGAAGCGGGTGACCGCGTTGTTATTTACATGCCCATGATTCCTGAGGCAGCAGTTGCCATGCTGGCGTGTACACGTATTGGTGCGACGCATTCGGTGGTGTTTGCTGCCTTTTCTGCTGGTGCGCTGGCTGATCGCATTGACGATGCAGGAGCCAAGCTGGTGATTACCGCTGATGGTGGTCATCGTCGTGGTGATATTCACTACACCTTACCAACGGTAAAAGAGGCTCTGACACGCAGTGGCAACAGCGTTGCCCATGTGCTGGTGGTTGCTCACTGCCAAGACAATCAGATTCATGATGACACAGCTTGTTATGTCGATTGGCACAGCCTGTTACAAGTGCAAGATGACGTTTGCCCACCATTGGCACTTCCTGCGGAACATCCGTTGTTTATTTTGTACACCTCTGGTTCAACAGGCGCACCCAAAGGCATTGTTCACAGTACGGCTGGTTACTTGCTGTGGGCACACCTTACCATGCTTTATAGTTTTGACTTCCGCCCTCAAAGCGATGTGTTTTGGTGTACTGCCGACATTGGTTGGATCACAGGGCATAGCTATTCCGTTTATGGCCCATTAAGTCATGGCGGCACGACGGTGATGTATGAGGGTGTTCCGACTTACCCTGACCCTGGTCGCTTGTGGAAGATGTGTGCCGATCATGGCGTTACGATTTTTTACACCGCGCCTACCGCAATTCGCGCCCTAAACAAAGCGGGGGACGCATGGCCAGCAGCGCATGATTTATCATCTTTGCGGGTGCTTGGTACGGTGGGTGAACCGATCAACCCTGAGGCTTGGATGTGGTATCACCGCGTGATTGGTGGCGAACGCTGCCCGATTGTTGACACATGGTGGCAAACCGAAACAGGTGGGCACATGATTGCATCGATGCCCTTTGCCGTAGCTGCCAAACCAGGCTCAGCTACGCTACCCTTACCAGGGATTGCAGCGGCAGTGGTCGATCAAAGTGGTGAACCTGTCCGCGATGGTGGTGGTTTATTGGTGATGACTAAGCCGTGGCCATCCATGCTGCGCGGCATTTGGGGTGATGATCAACGTTATATCGATACGTACTGGAAAAAGTTTGATGGTCGCTACTACTTTGCAGGCGACGGTGCGCGCATCGATGAAGATGGTTACTTCTGGATCATGGGGCGCGTCGATGATGTGTTAAATGTTTCAGGGCATCGTTTGGGGACGATGGAGGTTGAATCAGCATTGGTGTCTCATCCTGCGGTGGCAGAGGCAGCAGTCGTTGGTCGTCCGCATGAGATTAAAGGTGAAGCGATTTGTGCCTTTGTGGTGCTCAAAAGCGAACATCACGCAGATGATTTGGTTAGCACCTTGCGCGACCATGTAAGCCAAGAAATTGGTCCTATTGCCAAGCCTGATGATATTCGCTTTGCCGACAGCTTACCAAAAACCCGTTCAGGCAAAATTATGCGTCGTTTACTGCGCGACATCGCAGCAGGAAACACCATCACACAGGACACTTCAACCCTAGAAGACCCTGCGGTAGTGCAACAATTGCTCACTCCCACCAGTTAATGAGCATGGTGAAGCTTTAAAGTTTGCCTATGAGGAGAGCAGGTTTGAATAGTTGAAAAAACAGCATAAAAGTTCAAGTTTTCAAGCCTGACCCCTTTAATGGCAAGACCAATCAATAATGCTTTCTCAGGTGTGCTTAAGCATGTATCGGTCGCAGTATTGTATACTTCGTTGACGGTATCTACCGCTGTATACATTTTATAAAGCGCAAATGCTCCAGCAACCACGAAGGGGACAAACTCGCCAGTAGGATCATTGTAAATGGGGTCAGGCTTCGGCATTGTAGGCTTTTACTACTAAAGCAAGCTAAACAACCATCAATAACGAAGCCTGACCCCGTTTTCTTTGTTTGGAACAAGTAATTTACCTTATGAAATAGGATTTTCCTCCATATCATACTCTCGACGGGAATAAACAAAGCCATCAAGCGGATCGATATCTCTTAGTGATTTTGTCGAATAAACACATTCAACATCAAGCTTTGTTAACGAACCGGCAGGGATGGTCGCATCTAAATTTGTTGCCACCACCTCAATACTTTCATTATCAAATTCTGTTGGATTACGATCCAGATAATACCTAAGCATTAATTCCTTGTCCTTGCTATAGCTTATAGCGATCGCCCTAATCTGAGGATAAATCTCTCCTAAAAGAGCAACACGAAAACAAGAAATCAACCAATCTGGCAAATATTTACTCACCATTGCCATTCTCAGTTCCTAGCATCTGGAACAATATGCGCACCATTTTTTCCATAATGTATTTGCCCTCTAGTTACGACTTGCCCTGTTCTTCCATCAACACCTATCGGCTTACCAAAGTCCACTATTGGATTACCACGGGCACCGGTACCAACTATCGGATATTTGCCACCATAATAAGGGGGTCAGGCTTGAATAGTTGAAAAAAACAGCATAAAAGTTCAAGTTTTCAAGCCTGACCCCTTAACTTTTCGCATTAACAGCAACAATCAAAAGTATAAATGGGACAAGGTATATTAAAACCATCATAATTTTCTCCAATAAGCTGTATTGCTTTGGATACAGAATCCATAAATTACGATCATCAATGGCATCATCCCTCGTTAAGTTATTTCTTCTTAAATATCTATTTTTAATCAAAACTGGACCAATATAAAGTATTAAAAAGGCTATAATAATCAAAGAAACTTGTAATGGTAGCAACTTTGACAAGCCAATAAACACTTCTTCAATGTAATACACTATCTCATTTCTCCATGCTTAAAGCTACCTAACAACAGGTTTTCCGACCCCGAAAAAGTAATCATATTGTTAACATATGCTTTAGCGAGAGGAACACCCTTAACTAAATCCCGAATAAATTTAATCGCTTTACCTGGGGCTATTCCAGCTCCAACATAAGGGGGTCAGGCTTGAATAGTTGAAAAAACACCATAAAAGTTCAAGTTTTCAAGCCTGACCCCTTCACATCCCATCGTAGCTGTAATGCACCGTCTCATTGGCTGGATTGGTGCTGCTGATCAGGCGACCGAGTGCATCATACTGGTTGGTGGTGATGCGCCCAGCCTTATCGGTAGTCAGTTCAAAGTAGTGAAGTTGCCTAGCTTTATATTGGCTAAAAAGTCAACTTTTCAAGACTGCCCCCCTCATAAACCTCCCATGGGGAGACAATAAACAATAGAACGAAAGCCGCGATTTTTCGATTTTCATCTCTTCGCCTCATCTTTTAAACCAATTGTTGTAGAATATACGCATTACAATAGCGATACATCCAAAGCTAACAAAACCAACCAAGGTAAGCTTAATCGTTGTAGCTCTGATCACTGCTGCTTTTTCCGCAGTTGTATGCATAGTAATAGTTCCAAGTAACGAGTCTACTGCCAACAAACTCACCATAACCCATAAAACCATCATCATGAATGAAAGAAAGCAATTCAATAACTCTGAGTCGTTATCAAAACGTTTATTCAGGTCTCGATAAACAGCCTTAGAAATATAGTAAGAAAAAGGGAACAACACACTGCCAAGAACAAAGCCCATTGATGCCGCAAATAGATCTATTTTATTACCTCCTCAACAATTGATTCATATGACTGGAGATGTTCTCATTACCGTTGTAACTTGCACATTGACCAGTAAATGATTAGCGCTTTTTCAGCGGCTTTTTTCTCTTTAACTTTTCACGGGCTATAGTAAGCAGTCCAAAAATACACAGCCCTATAAAAATGTATCCAGTAGATAGCTTTCTAATATCCTGTGGCGACGTAACGTTTTCCGCTATTAAGTCATCTAGTGACTCCGCAGCCATGGAAGTCATAGCGATCCATGCAAGCAACACAAGAAAGGCAATCACAGATGGAAGCGGGCCTTTATTCCAAAAGCGCCCCTCTAAGTCAGACTGCACAACTCCTGCCAAGTATAAAGCCATTGGAAGCAATACTCCTCCATGAAAAAGCCCCAATAATACAGCGAGAACCTCTGGTATTGTCATAACAAACTAGGTGTGGCTCCGACAGCGGTGGATGTAAACAATGACGCCCAAAACCACTTTGCGTTTTCAGAATTGCGAAACATCCATTTATAATAGTTTTTG
>CAZYAI010000010.1:0-56875 GCA_964645625.1 uncultured Zetaproteobacteria bacterium | reverse complement strand
AAGCATCACCGAGCATGTTGCATGCATCGGCATAACCCTGTTGGGCAGATTTACGCAGCCACGGAATCGATTTCTCCGAGGGTCGATCTAATGTGAATCCGTCATTATAGCTTCGCCCCAAATAATATTGCGCCCTTGCATCACCTTTTTTTGCTTCAGGCAACAGCATTGCTTCCAGCTTTTCCGAAGAGTTATTATAGAACATATGCTCCATTTTATCTCTGCTCGTTGGCAACCCTGCCCATAAATTTGCACCGAAACTGAGCAGCATCGCTAGCAGCAGTAGCCCCTTGATATGTAAACGCTTCATGGTGTTACCTCCGATTTTTGTTTAATCACGTCCATTAACTCTCGCCTCAAATACCTGTTTTGCCCTAATATTTGCGGCTCCACGGCATCATGCATGGCACGCAGCGTGGCTGCATCATAATGCTTCATTTTACTTTTAACACGAATATTCCAGTCACCATCGCCGCCCTCATTCTCGTTATAGGCACCGTACTGTTTTAACACCAGTGTCATTTCGGCATTGTTGAGTACTGCGGCATAGGCACGCAAGGCATGGGCAAAAATAGCCTTGTTTTTACCTGCATCATACATATACATAAGATACAAATAATCCCCCCGATAGCCCGTCACGCTGGTAAAGTGGTCGCCTAGCTTCGCAGGTAAAACCGCCCCCGCTTGTTCGGCAAAGCGATCCCTTTCTGCCTCTGGCAAGTGAGCACACAAAGCAAAAAAGAGTAAACGAATGGTTCTGTAATCGTTGTGGTTTGGTGTATTGAAAAATGCACGATAAATCCGCAAGGCATCCTCGGCATGCAAAGCGGAAAATTTACCCGCATCAAAACGGATCTTCTCGCCCTCAATATCAAGGTACCCCTGCTGAATCAACCACACCCCAGCAGCACGAGCATCAAGCGGCTCAGGAAGATGCAATCGCACTGGCTCAGGGGCAGATACAATGGGCTTTTCGCTTGCTGTCCTATTAAGCGGTTGGTTACTATCAGGTTCCACCACACCAAGGTACATACCATAAACAAAGGCAAGCACGAACATGGAGGCAAATGCAATAACGAACCACTTAATAAACTTCAATGACAACCTCGCAAATAATATTTCAGCCTGATATTCATAAACCGTGGTGATGATTACCTGGCCGAAGACCGTGAGATAGGTAAGCGCGAATAACAAGCTCAAAACCTTGCCTGCATTACAGTGCTTTTAAGCATCCATGTCAAACGGCTAACGGGACATGGCTCTCTTGCCAAGATTTGATCATACTGCCGCATTATTTTTATTGGTGGGGTTTCATGTTTCATTTTATCGCTACGGCACGGCATCGCTGCTTTGCTACACAAACAACCATACGCGCTACGACTTTATTGCCCTCACATGGTTTTAGTTGCACGTCATGAGTCATGCTTCCATCGCGGTTATCTTACTCGCTGGCGGACGCGGTTCGCGTTTTGGTGGTGACATTCCGAAACAGTATTGCACCGTGGCTGGTAAGCCATTGATATGCCATACTTTGCAGGCATTGGCAGCAGAGCCACGCATTCAACTGGTGCAACCTGTTATTGCTGCGGACGACTGCTGGTTTTCCGATTGTGTGGCCGAGCGAGATGACCCTTTTACACTGTTACCACCAGTTCACGGTGGTGCCGAGCGAGCATTGTCGATGCAGGCGGGTTTGGCAGCCTTGCCCGATGCGGTAAACGTCGTAGCTATTCATGATGCTGCCCGCGCCACACCCTCTGCCGCGCTATTACACGCCGTGTTTGATGCTGCATTGCAACATGGTGCAGCGATTCCTGGTATTGCCGTGCATGACACCATCAAGCGTGTGGATGCCAATGGCAAAGTGCTAGAAACCTTACCCCGCCCTAGCCTGATGGCTGTGCAAACGCCGCAAGTGATGCGTCGTGATTGGTTGCAGCAAGCAATTACGCAAGAATCTGAACGTCTCGCCAGCCATACCGATGATGCTTCTCTACTGGAGGCAGCAGGTTTTGATGTTTACATCAGCCAAGGGCATCGCAATAATCGCAAAATCACCACGCCTGCCGATTTAATTTGGCTGCGTGATTACCTAGAGGCTTCATCATGCGCGTAGGGCAAGGTTTTGATGTTCACGCATTCGCTGCTGACCGCCCCCTAATCTTAGGCGGCATTCACATCCCCCATGACTTGGGCTTGGCAGGGCATTCCGATGCCGATGTATTGATTCACGCGATTATAGATGCCTTGCTAGGGGCAGCAGGCTTGGGTGATATTGGCGAACACTTCCCCGATAACGACCCACGCTATGCAGGCGCAGACAGTGGCGTACTATTACAACACGTGATGGGTTTATTGCTGCAACGCGGTTACCAATTGGTCAACCTTGATGCCTGTGTCATTGCCCAACAACCACGTTTATCACCCTACAAAGCAGCAATGCGCGAACGCTTGGCGCAGTTGCTAGAAGCACCACTTGATGCGGTAAATATCAAAGCAACCACCACCGAAAAACTGGGCTTCACAGGACGCGGCGAAGGCATTGCTGCGCAAGCGGTGGTGATGATTGATAAGGAGAATACATGATTGATTGTCACATCATCGAACACGGCACACCCCAACACTGCATGATTTGGCTGCATGGCTTAGGTGCGGATGGTTACGACCTTGCACCGCTAGCAGAAGAACTACGTGGCGCATGGGACGATGATGTTCGCTTTGTCTTCCCTCACGCCCCGCGCCGCCCTGTTACCATCAATGGCGGTTATACCATGCCCGCGTGGTATGATATTGTTCATAACGACATTCATCGCGAATGCGATAGCGCGGGTATTCATCAATCGTATGCGCAGATTCAAACCATCATCGACGAACAGCGCGCACAGGGTATGGAGCACATCATCTTAGCAGGATTTTCTCAGGGTGGCGCGATGGCGGTGTACACTGGTTTACGCCAAAGCGAACCTTTAACGGGCATTATCGCTTTATCTTGTTACCATCTATTGGCACGAGAAACGGTGACAGCAGAACCCCTACCGATATTTATTGGGCATGGCGATAGCGACCCCATTGTGCCACCCTTCCTTGGTAAAGACTTACGCGATGCCATGCAGCAGCAAGGTCACACCGTACAATGGTACAGTTACCCGATGGAACATTCCATTCATCCACAAGAAATCGCCGATATTTGCCAATGGTGTCATGATTTAATCTAGTACCTAAACGGCATCCTTCATACCTCGCTTTACACATTGCGCTCACTTGGTTGATGAAATGTTGTTGGGGTTCGCTGCGCTCACCACCAACCTACAAGCCAATAAAGCATCACCACTACGTAGGTTGGGTAGAGGAACGAAACCCAACAATGAAGCATTCGTAACAAAACCATCCGCAATGACGTGGTTTCCCTCGGTCATACCACTGACACAATCGAATCATACAGTCCGCCGCATATTTCCAACAAGGAGGACACCATGAACAAAATCAAGATTCTTAGCTGTACCCTATTACTTGCTTTACTTCTCCCCTTTAGTGCCTATGCAGAAGCTTCTCAAGCAGTGCGACATACTGATCAAACAGCTCAGCAGCTCTCTTACCTCAAGCTTTTACTGAGTCAATTACGCGAAGCTGCCTCAAATATTAAAAATATTGAAAACCTCACCCAGGTTGGTATGCCGCAAAATGAAGTGACAGCCATGCGTCATGCAATGGAGCTGAAAATTCAGGATATGCAAAAAGAAGCACTGCTTACGATCCATAACCTGTAACATCAACCATCTACAGATGCTAAACAGCTTATTTATTTTACACATCAGAGAGTTATCACACCCATGAATATATTACAGTCACTATCCTTTTTTCACCGCTCATGGAGCGGTATTTTTTTGCTCGCATGGTTTTGCATCATTGCCTCACCGTCGCATCAAGCCACTGCTGGCGAACTGCATTACATTAATATTGCGGCATTCCAAATCCCTGCTGATGGTGTTACTGATGCTATTTTTACAGGGCCAGACTACGCGTTAATGAAAAACATGAGCGAAAAGAAAGGACGCTTATTATTTATGCTGCGTACCAGCCCTGTTAAAGATAAAGACGTTGTCAATTTTCAATCTGACGTATTGCACCTGACCAAAAGTGGGACATTGGGTAATGGTGGTTTAGACTGCCAGTTCAGCTTTGACAACGAAAGCGATGAAGACAGCCAATTTTATTCATTAAGCGGTATCTGCACAGCGATGACATCCCACGCCACTGGCACTAACAAACAACGCATCATGATGAAGCGCGTAACACTGGCAGATATTATGCCAACCACCCAAGTCTGGACGCGCTTATACAAAGACGAAGCAAGCAATATCGTATTTTACGCAGATATGGATTAACGCCTTTTAGTCCACCAAAGCTCCCATGCCATAAAAGAGGGCTTGATAGCACAGAGAACCTTGATTTGCATGCCTATATGCAAATCAAGGTTGGTCGTCCTACCTGACAAAGCACTCCCCCTTCACGTGTCACATATTCTGTCATCTTTGTGCCTTTTTGCTGTGTGATATTTCGCGTAATCTAAATAACAACAATCATCATCGGCATCCAGGAGGCACCTGTGAGCAAAAAGAATTACACCGTCCATCTGCTTGGGTTCCGCTCTTCCGAGCGCATGGTTTTACAAAGCTTTTTTTCCAAGTTAGAACGACAACACAACATTTCCTTTGAAGTATTATCAATCGTCAATAAGGGAAGCCAGATTGATGCAGCTCTGGTGAATATGGATGACATTCAACACAATCCAGAAATCAGCAATGCATTGACCGCTTATGGCAGCGATACCCCCTGCGTATTGGTGTATAACCGTAAACAGCAACAGCACCCTGAGCATCAACATGCGGAGCATAACATTATCTTCCGTCCGATGAATTTCTCTCAAGTTGTGGAAACCATTTATCAGTCAATTCAGGAAAAACAAAGCCAACAACGGCAGCGTGTTCAGGCTGACTTTAGCGTGCTGGTTGTCGATGACAGCCCAGCTATTCGTGCGGATCTGAGGCATAAGCTTGAAGCTGCGAATGTGTGTGTCGCAACGGCCAACGATGCCGATCAAGCTTTGCAGATGTATCAGCAACATGACTATGACCTGATCTTTATGGATGTGCTGATGCCAGGCGATAAAGATGGTTACGATGCCTGCCTAGAGATCAAGACCAAACGTCCAGATTTGCCCGTGGTGCTGCTGACTTCCCGTGATTCAATTCTCAGCAAGGTGCGCGGTCGCATGGCTAAATGCGACCAATATATCATCAAGCCAGCATCCAAACCCCAAGTGGAAGAAGTACTGGTGAATCATTTGTTCAGCAAGCCGACCGCCAACAACGATGATCTGCTGAACATCGACCAACTTGCGACCTCCCGCGCCTGAACCCCATAAGGAGAACCTATGAAACGTAATATTCTTGTTGTCGATGACTCACCGACCGATCGCGTCAACCTCGAAAGCATTCTGCGTGCCGCTGGACATAAGGTGCGAACCGCCAAATCTGGCACGGAGGCCATGGAAAAAGTCGGCGAAGAAGTGCCTGATGCAATTTTCCTCGATGTGATTATGCCAGAGATGGACGGCTACCGTACTTGCCGCCAGTTACGCAAAAACGAAGCAACCAAAGACGTACCAATTTTCTTTGTTACCAGCAAAAAGGAAGAAGCCGACAAAATGTGGGCTATGCGTCAGGGCTGCAATGGCTATTTGGTGAAACCAGCCGTCGAGCATGATGTGCTGGCACAATTGCTATCCGTTTGACAACGATCGCTTCATCCATGCTGTCGCCATTGGAGGCCTTGCAACTCGGTGCTGATCTTCGCGATCACCCAGAGGCTGCACTGGCACAGCCAACACTGGCTACAACGATTCGTTACGTCCGCATCGGTCATTATGGTCTGATGTTGGAACATCGCATGGCTGGTGAGATTCTTGAGCCCATGCCGCCGCTACACCGCATTCCTGGTGGCAGTCGCGGGCTGGCTGGAGCGGTTAACGTGCGTGGCAGTGTTGTACCAGTATTTGACCTGCATGGTTGCCTCGGCGTTAGCCAGGAGCATGTGCGTCGCAATACCTTGTTTGTCTATGGTCAGGGCGATGCGATGGCGGCATTTTTTATCGATCAGTTACCCGTCCGTATGCACAGCGACGCATTATCGGCACAAGCGAATGTTTATCCGCCCGCTTTCATTGCCGCTTGCGTTCGCCAATCCTTTCTCATCGATGATCTCGTCCTGTTTGATCTCGATATGGCGCAAATGTTTGCAGGCCATTTAACCCCCACACAAGACTGCTGAGGAGTCTCTATGTCATCCCTTCTTTCTAAAAACTCATCCAACTGGTGGTGGCAACGCATCATGCGCACCAGTGTAAAAAACAAGATTCTTGTTTCTTCACTGGTTCTCGCAGTACTACCTGTGATTGCCGCCAACACCTTTCTTGGTGAGCGCGCCATTAACAAAGGCACCACCATTGCCACCGATCAGGCGCATCAGTTACTGGGGGCGCTGCGCGACACGAAGAAAACGCAGCTGATTAACTATTTTGATGGTCTAAAAAATGAGCTTTCGGCCATTGCTGGTTCTTCGGGTACGGCGCAGGCTGAAATCAATTTCAATGACACACTGATGGATTACAGTGATGACTATGGTGATCGTGAGCCGCCAACCGCCTTAGAACTTAAAGGTTACCGCAAGCAATTATTGAGCTATTACAGCGGTGAATATAGCGAAGTATTCACCCAGAAAAGTGCTGGCGAATCGCTTAACATGAAAGCACTTGCTTCGGGGCTTGATGATGTGGCTACAGCCTTGCAATTTCGTTACATCAAATCCAACAGCCTGCCAGTGGATGAAAAAGAGAAATTGCTGGAGCCAATCTCTGACCAACTTCCTTATGATGTCTTCCACAAACAAAACCACCCTGGCTACCATAAGCTGATTAACAAGTTGGGATTCCGAGACCTCTATCTGGTGGATGCGGCAAGCAGCCGTATTGTTTACAGCGTGAAAAAAGGCTCGGATTACGCCATGAAACTGAGCGGCACTGCGTTGGAGCAAACGCCTATCGGCAAACTCTACCAACGCCTGAAAGAGAACCCTTCGCTGGAATTTGCCGTCGAAAACTTTACCGACTATGGCCCTGCCTACCATGCATTAACGGGTTTCGCTGGCGTGCCGATTTATGAAACCGTAGCCAAAGATAATACCCTGAGAAATATTAAGAGCAATGCGTTCTATGGTCAGCGCTTGGTTGGCTATCTGATCGTTCAACTTTCAGACTCGGTGATTACTGACATCCTAACGAACCACCAAGGTTGGGCTAACGTAGGCTTGGGTAAGACTGGAGAAGTGTATCTAATCAATAAAGACAACAAGCTAGCCTCGGATGTCCGCCCGTTTTTGGAGAATCAGGAAACATTTGCTGCACGCATGAAACAGAAAGGTGTCTCTGATGCGGTACTCGATCATATGCGAACCAATGGCAGCAGCACTGGGCAGCTTGAGATCAACAGCGCATCGACCAAACAAGCACTGCAAGGACAGTCGGGGATCATCAACGAAAGCAATTACCTTGGCAACGAGGTGGTAACTGCATTTACCCCGATCAGTGTGTATGGTCTGAACTGGGCAATTCTGGCGCAAATGAGCCTGCGTGCAGCTATGGCTCCAGTGGTTGCACTGGATCAAGCGATCAGCAACACGGCGTGGATGGTCGCCCTGATTGTGATTTTTATCGCCATCATACTGGCTATTTTGCTGGCTCGCCAATTGACTAGACCGCTGGGCATGATCGAGAGTACAGTAAACCAGTTGAACCAAGGGGATTATAATGCTCGCTGTCAGGTGAAAACTGGTGATGAATATCAGTCCCTCGGTGATGCCATTAACGCCATGGTCGATGAACGCGCTGAATTCCTGCGCTCGGAAGAAGCCAGTAAGACGCTAAATAAAAACATTATTCAGGTGCTGGAAGCCGTGTCCGAGCTCAGTGAACGTAACCTGACGGTAAACGTACCAGTGACTGAGGATATCATCGGTCCAGTAGCGGATTCACTGAACCTCATGACAGAAGAGATTTCCGATATGATGCGCAGTGTGCAGAAAATTTCGGATGATGTCGGTACCAGTTCTGAGTCGCTGGCTCATCTGGCGGATGATGTACATTCACTTTCCACTGAAGAACGACAAAAACTGGAACACATGGTCAGCCGACTGGCTGAGGCATCACATTCTCTAACCGATATTTCGGAAGTTGCCCGTCACAGCAATGAGATTGCCCAAAATGCGCGTCAGCATGTGCAACAAGCGCACAATACCGTGGGGCGTGCAGCTTCTGGTATGCATGATATTCGCGAAGTCATCCATGAGACGGAAAAGCGCATCAAACGACTGGGCGAACGCTCGCAGGAAATCAGCGGCATTACCGACATCATCAACACCATTGCTGAGCGTACACATGTACTTTCCATCAACGCCAGTATTCAGGCGGCGGCGGCTGGTGATGCTGGACGTGGCTTCTCGGTGGTAGCTGAAGAAGTGCAGAGGCTGGCTGAAAGTTCGCGCGGTGCGACTGCACAAATCGCCACACTGGTGAAAAACATCCAGATCGAAACCTTGGATGCCTCGGAAACCATGGCGCGTGCTATTGAACAGGTCGTTTCTGGAAGTCAGCTGGCCGACGAGGCTGGGCGCATTATGCATGAATCTGATCTGATCACCGAACAGTTGGCTGAAGCCATGGAACGCATTGCCAAGGATTCCACCGATCAGGCCAATATCGGTCAAACCCTGCGTCAGGATGCCGAAAATTTACGTGGCAAGTCTGAGCAGACCAGTGAGAAAATCCGCGCTCAACACCAAGAAACGGGGCAACTTACCAGCTTTGCTCTGCAATTGCGTCAATCCATCGGCAGCTTTAAGCTCAGTTAATGAACGCACAGACCGCCGTGATCGACACTTTCATCACCTCGCTGGAGACATGGATGAAGGTGAATATGGCAGAATACGCGCAAATGAGCGAACAATCGGATGCACCAGATGACTTACGTCTGGCACTTTGTTCACGCTGGTTGCAGGTCATTGAAGATGTGCTGCAACCTGATGCCCCTCAGCTGCTGCGGCTGCTGACCGATCATGCCATGCAGAACATCGACCATTGGCTGGATCAACCTGAAGCTGACCAGATCATGGTTGGGCATATCAGTCGTTTGCTACTTGGCTGGCCACAACTGATTCATCGGGTGCTAAAAGAGCCTGTGAATGATGAAGCCGTGAACGAGTTATTACCCTTTCTGGTCGCTGATTGTTGGCCAGTGCCACTGGATGATGAACAACTGTTGGATTTTGCCGATGAATTGGAGCGGCATCGAGCGAGGCTATGCGAACAGGTGGCTGGCAGCGAAGGCAACCCTGAACTCTTTGCGGCCTTTCGCGATGAGCTCCTGCATGAGATAAAGAATATGGGTAGTGCTGTCGAACTGATGGCTGTGCCAAATGCCAAAGCCGATATTATCTTCCACTTTCGCAATGCTTGGCAGGATTTGCTGGCGACCTGTGAAGAAATGGAACGCCTGCACCCGATGCCCGCCTTGGCCACTTGCTGCCAGCATTTTGCGGGGCATCTGCAAAATATGCGGGTGGCGAGTGCAATGGCGGGGCAACTGTGGGCTGAGCGACTGGATGCTTGGTCGATGTTGTTTTGCGAAGCATTGAACAGCGAATCTTTTGAAGACTTGCAGGTCTTCATCGATGATGAATCCATCTGGCAAGACGATACACAGAGCGACGAAGAAACGGCAGAGGTTCATGCGCCAACGATGAAGTCGTTTTCTCCATCGGATGTGGATTTGCAACCAGATGCCGATGTGCATCCGACAGTGCTTCAGGAGTTTTTTCGCGAAGCCGAGGGACATACCGCAGGCTTAACGGCTGTCATTCAACAGATGTTATCTGGCGACTGTGATCAGCCCCTTTTGGCAAAAACACAACGCATTGCCCACACTCTCAAGGGTGCAGCCAACACCACGGGTTTTAGTGGTATTGCCAATCTAACCCATCACGTCGAAGACCTGATTGAATATCTGTATCAGCAGAACCTGTCACCGCCACAGGCTTTGCTGATCTTACTGATGGAAGTCGCCGACTGCCTAGAAGTGATGGTGGAACATATTCAAGGACGTGAAGAAACGCCTGATAATGCACTGGATCTGTTGCAGCAACTGGCACACTGGTGGCAACGCATGCAGGCGCATGAACCGCTGGAACATATCGCGCCCAAACCAGCACGGGCAAAAGCCAGTGATAATGCACAGAACGATGAACCTGTCAGGGTCGAACCCTCTAGTCCTCCACAACCGATGCAGGAAAGCGAAGAGTGCCTGCATATTCCCTACCGCGTGGTCGATCAATTATTGCGTCAAGTCGGTGAGATCACTATCGCACTGGGGCAGATGCGCAATCGCTTCGATCAGTTAAACAACCAGTTTGAGCAGCAGGCCAAACTGGAGCAGCGTGCCTACCAGATTGGTCTAGAACTGGAAGAGCAACTGACTGCACAGAACCTAGGGTTGGTTCAACGTCAAACTGAACAACATGATGATTTTGATCCGCTTGAACTGGATCAGTACAACGAATTACATTCGGGCGTTAGCCGTCTGCTGGAGTCGATTTCTGACAGTCGCGCCATGAGCGAAGGGCTACAGCAGGAAATCGCTGCCATGGACTCCCATCTAATCAGTCGTGAACGTCTGCAACGAGATTTGCAGGAGCGTATTTTGCAAACCCGTATGACACCTTTTTCAACGCTGGAAATGCGCCTGCAACGTATTGTCCGCCAGACGGCACGAAAAACGGGTAAGCTGGTCACATTGGAGTGCAGTGGCATGGATCTGATGGTCGATGCCGAGGTGCTTAACCGCATTGCCGATTCGCTGATGCATATCCTGCGTAATGCCATTGATCATGGTATTGAAGAGCCTGAAGTCCGTGAACAGTCAGGCAAGCCCCGCAACGGTACGATTCGTCTGAGTTTATCACATCCAGCGCATGATGTGTTGATTTGCTGTGAAGATGATGGTCGAGGGCTGAATTTTCCCGCTATTCGAGCCAAGGCTGAGGCTAAAGGGCTGCTTGATGCTGGCACCAGTATCAGCGATGAAGAACTTGCTCGCCTCACCTTGCACCCTGGTTTTTCCACCCGTGACGAAGTCACGCAGATTTCTGGGCGTGGTTTTGGGCTGGACATCGTGTTACAAACCGTCTCGGAACTGAAAGGACGCATCCAACTATTGCCCGTAAACAGCGGCGGTCTGCGCATCGAAATCCGCCTGCCAGTGACGCTGACCACGATTCACGCCTTGCTCGTTGAATCAGAGCAGCAAAGCTATGCCATTCCTTCGCGTGATGTGGTGCGCGTGCTCAATGCCGGGGAAGGAGAATTCTGCCAGATCGGAAATGACTACGGCTATATGCTGGATGGCAAGCTGATGCCATTATGCCACCTGAACCATTTGTTATGGGGGAAAAACGAGCAAGCAGATGCCCAAGCAATTCCGTTGATTGTGCGCAGCCAAGAAAAAGAACATATTGTATTGGTCGAGCATATCCAAAGTTGCCATGAGCTGATCATGAAGCATCTGGGGCATTATTTTCCGCCCATGCCTGGCATTTCTGGTGCCAGTATTCTCAATGACAGTCGGGTGGTTTCCGTGCTTGATCTGCCGCGCTTGCTGATGGGTTTTGAGGCTGAGGGAAGTGCTTCGGCAACGCTATCTCACGAACAAAAAACCTACGCCAGGGAAAAAGCACACGAAACCACGGTGATGATTGTCGATGATTCGCTCAGTGTACGCCGAACGCTATCCTCGTTGATGCACGATATGGGCTATAAAACCGTATTGGCCATTGACGGTATGGAAGCTATTGAATTGCTTGAGCAGGGCTTGCCAGACATCATGCTGCTCGACCTTGAACTGCCGCGCATGAATGGTCTGGAACTCAGTAGCTATATGCGCAAACAGGCTCATATGCAAAACCTACCAATCATTATGATTACCTCACGCGCCACCGAGAAACACCGCCAGCGTGCCATGCAAGCAGGTGTGAACCATTACCTCGTCAAGCCCTACCAAGAAGATGAATTACTGGCGCAGATTGAACGCCTGCTGGCGACTGGTGAAACATGATGCCGTGTAACCGTTCACACCCCTCTGTTTTTTCGCCATCAAGGCGAAAGAGCGCAGTTTACGCTTTGATAAATGAGCACTTTCAACGCCGAGGGCGGAAAAATCAGTGGGGTGTGTGAATGGTTGCGATGCCGTTAGCTGCAAGCTATGTGCTACTGGGACTGGGTGACTTCAATATTCTGCTGCCTCAGGATGAACTCGCAGCTGTACAGCAGGTTGATGAAGCCCAGCCTCCCGAAGCTTACCCGTTGATTAAACTGCCGCAGGAAATGACTGATGGAGCGCGTTTTTACGCCCTGTTTAACCATCTATCACAACCGTTTTCCGTGGCCTGCCAGCGACTCGAATTATTACCAGCAGACAGCCCGCTAAAGTTCCAAGCTGTGCCTGCGGCTTGTTATAACGGGAAGCCTCCATTTTCGGCTCTCTGCTTGGTCAATGAGCAACTGGTCTGCGTCAGTTCTACTGAACAATTGCTGGCATTAAGCGAGGCCTCATGAACAACTTACAGGCTTGGCTACTGGATGCAGGTGAAGGGCATCATCTGCTGTTGAGCCGTTATGTATTGCGCGCCGTACTCAGTTCGCATGAAATGCAACAACACAAACTACACGCCCTGCCATTTGCCCGAACATGTTGCCACCAACTGCTCGTCTGGCACGATCATATAGTGCCAGTCATGGCGTTACTGGCACGTGTGCAGCCAGATAGTACAACGATAAGGAACACGGGCGAAACGTTCCTAGCGATTATTGCCATTCCGCCCGAAAACCCTGCCGACCCTGTCAGTTATGGTGCTATTCGGCTACACACAGCGCCAAGATTAATCACCCTGACTAACCCTGATGCAGCCTCACCTGCCAACAGCTTATTTACTGATATTGCCTGCTCGTACTGTCATAATGGTGATACGGTATTACCCGTTCTCGATCCAACGCGCCTATTCTCTGGATCGCAATAGATAACTAGAATGAGTAGAAATCGGGGCATCCTTCATTACCAGTTGACACTTTTTGTAAATAAGCCGTCATCTTGAAAACCGTTTTTTGTAGGGTGGATAAGCGCAGCGCAGCCACCTAACTTTTCCGAATGCTATAGCGTCGGATTCTCTCAACACCTTAGGAGGCAGAGGGTTGAGGGTGTTTGCGAATCAAAAGTGGAGGGTTCTTCGACGTTAGGTGGCTGCGCTGCGCTTATCCACCCTACGACAGGACATTATAATTGTCGCTGCATACCCAATACTTCCTTCTTTTCCCGCTCTTGCATCCCATGACATAATTGTAGATGATAGCGGCTAAACTGGAGGAAACAATGAAACACCTACCCTTATACTGCGCTATTTTAATGCTCTCTGGCTGCGCGACGCTCAACCAAGAACACTACGATGCCTTAATGAGCCTGCCTCCTAAAGTTGACTCTTTAGAGAAAAAAATAGCCCAAATGAAAGAAAGTAAACCCGCGACTCAGATCAAGGTTCAAGCAGTTGAACCCGAGGTCGAGAAAACAGATAAGGGTCAACAAGCAGCACAAGCCTTATCTGACTCTATGAGCAAAGAAATGAATAGTAACCAGATAAGTGTGCGTAATAGCGCACCGCGCACGGTGCAAATCACCATGCAACAACAGGTACTCTTCAAGGCTGGATCGGCAACACTCAACAAACAAGGTATCGCTTTCTTAAATAAATTTGCACATGTAGCAAAAAATATTCCCGCAGATGCAAAAATTCATATTGTTGGACATAGCGATAACCGCCAATTAAGCTGGAAAACCAAACAAAAGTTTCACAGCAACCTAGGGCTTTCGCAGGCGCGTGCAGAGGCTGTCAAAAGCACTTTAGTCAAGCAAGGTCACTTAGCTGAAGACATCTTGTTTGCAGAAGGACGTGGCGCGGCTGAACCTATTGGCAACAATGGTACCAGCCAAGGACGCGCACTTAATCGTCGCATTGAGATTTTTATAGAAAATATTTAATCACGCGCTGCACCTCCTCTTACACAAAGAGGAGGTGCATGTGTTCATGTGATCACACTACTGTATTAACCTAACAAAATATACATGATTCACCGTCTCACCATCATCGGCAACAAAGCCCAAATCCAAGCGATCTTCGGTATCATCATAAGCCAATAAAATGGGGCGTTCCCAACGGTCGCCCAAATTCAATACCACATCACCCTTAATCACCTCTAGGTGCGTCAACAACTTCAACGGTGGTTTATGATCGGGCATAATCACTTTGACCGTTTCATCATCATAAAAGGTCAACTTCGCCGTACCATCCACCTGCACCCACTTCCCCTGCAAAGACTGCAATAATGCCTCAGGTACAAATTGTGGTGCTGAATCAAGACACCCTACCAGCAAAAAAAGCGTTGCTGCAACGCATACATTCCGAATGATTTTAACCATGCTACACCCCTCAAAAATAAGCAAAAAAAATGCCGCGCATAAAGCGCGGCACTTCCTAACCTGAATTATTCACAAATACTGTCGCACCCTTGCTTGCCCCTTTGCCCGCAACGAACGCCTTGTCAGTCAAGCGTATCCACTGGTACGCTACTCCTGACAAGATATCCGTTGCAAACAAAGGTTCTACGCAATCATCACGACGATTTGTGAATAATTCAGGATAAAAAACAGTAATTAACTGTTATTCAACAATCTCAGCCTCAACAGCAGTCGCAACAGACTCAACCAAGGCGATCACGGCCATCGGTGCAGCATCACCAACACGGTAACCTGTTTTAGTCATGCGTGTATAACCGCCATTACGTGTAGCAAATACAGGTGCTACATCATGGAACAAGCGATCTACAACCTTACGATGACGCAATTTAGACAGTGCCTGACGGCGAGCATGCAAATCGCCACGCTTAGCTAAAGTGACCATCTTTTCCACGTAAGGACGAACGGCACGCGCTTTAGCTTCCGTTGTTTTGATGCTGCCATGCATAATGACTTCACCAGCTAGATTGGACAACAATGCACGACGATGACCTGATGGTCGACCAAGTGCACCACGGTGTTTACGATGTCTCATGGTATATTCCTTTTTACAACACGCCTGAAATGAAATAATGCCATTCAGGTAAAATAATTAAATTCGCAGCAAATACTGCGACAGCAGCTACTCGCCTTCTACAATCACTTCAGGATCAGGTTCCCAATCGTCACCCAAGTCCATGCCGAGACTTAAACCCAAACCTTCAAGAACGACCTTGATTTCATTCAAGGATTTACGACCAAAGTTAGGGGTTCGCAGCATTTCCTGTTCGCTACGCTGAACAAGGTCGCCAACACGGAACACATCATCACTCTTCAAGCAGTTCATCGAACGCGCTGAAAGATCAAGATGATCAATCGGTTGACTCAAGATATCATCCATGCTTTCTTCTGTTACATCTTCAACGACTTCAGTAGAAACCGCATCAAAGTCAGAGAAAACATCTAGCTGATCCTGAATAATCCGAGCAGCTTCACTCACAGCTGCCTCAGGGGAAATACCACCATTGGTCTCCACTTCAAGAATCAGTTTATCATAGTTGGTCTTTTGGCTCACACGCGCATGATCGACACGCGTAGAAACACGACGAACAGGAGAGTAAGAAGCATCCAACAACAAAAAGCCTAAAGGACGGTCATCATCGTTGCGCTCATTGGCAGGATCATAACCGCGACCGTTTTCAACAATCGCCTCAAAGCTAAATTCAGCATCTTGGTTCAAATGTGCAATCACCAACTCAGGGTTTAGCACACGAACACCAGCAGGACATTGAATGTCGCCAGCAGTCACTACTGCAGGACCTTCCACCTTCAATGCAACCGTTGCTTTTCCATCTTCATTTTCAACCAAAACATCGAGTTCTTTCAGCGTAAGCATGATATCCATGACATCTTCACGAACACCTTTTACGGTATCAAACTCATGCTGTACACCGTCAAACTTTACGGATGTAACGGCTGCACCAACCATCGAAGACAGCAGCATACGACGCAGCGAATTACCCAAAGACGTACCATAACCACGCTCAAGCGGCTCAAACGTAATCTTGGAAAAACGACCAGGGATAATCTCTTCTATATCGATAGAACGAGGCTTGATTAAGTCCATTCAACATACCTCAATAAAACATTATGACGGCATAAGGTCATGATGCCACCACGGGAAGCCCCTATAGCATCATCACCATCATGAAAGCAACTGTACCCTCATCGGGAACAGTACAAGAATAAGGATGCCACCCGAAGGTGGCAAACAATTATTTGGAGTACAACTCGACGACTAACTGCTCGCGCAGTGAAGGATCAAGCTGTTCACGAGCTGGAAGTTCACGGAAAACACCTTTCAATGTCTGAAGATCCATGTCCAACCATTCAGAAACACCACGCTGACCAGCAGCTTCAGCAGCAGCCTTAACACGCAGATGTTCTTTTGCTTGATCGATGACTTCAATTTCATCACCAGCAGAAACACGGTAGGAAGGAATGTTCGCAACACGACCATTCACCTTAATGTGTTTGTGACGCACGATCTGACGAGCTTCAGTACGAGAACTCGCTAAACCCATGCGGAAAACGACATTATCAAGACGTGATTCCAGCAATTGCAACAAGTTCAAACCAGTAACGCCCGCCAAACGGTCTGCATCTTTAAAGCAACGCAAAAACTGCTTTTCTTGTAAACCGTAAATACGTTTTACCTTCTGCTTTTCACGCAGCTGTAAACCATAATCGGAAACCTTAGAGCGACGACCTTGACCATGCATACCAGGTGCAAAAGGACGGCGTTCAATAGGACACTTATTGGAATAGCACTTCGTGCCTTTAAGATACAAACGGTCACCTTCACGGCGACACAAACGACATTTAGCTTCTAAATAACGAGCCATACAGCCAAATACTCCTAAACTCGACGCCGTTTGGGAGGACGGCAGCCATTATGTGGGATCGGGGTTACATCACGGATGGAGATCACATTCAGACCAACAGCCGCAATAGCACGCAATGCGGACTCGCGACCAGACCCTGGGCCGCGTAGTAAAACGGAGACATTCTTCACGCCGTTATCAATTGCTTTCTGAGCAGCTTCTTCAGCAGCTACCTGAGCAGCGAAGGGTGTGCTTTTACGGGAGCCACGAAAATGCGTGCCACTGGTTGCCCAGCAAAGCGCATTACCAGATTCATCGGTAAACGTGATAATTGTGTTGTTAAAAGATGCACGAATATGAGCCACTGCGTTAGCAACGTTCTTCCGTGTCTTTTTCTTTCCTGTTCTAGGTGCAGCCATAATACTCTCTCAGACCTGCTTATTTCTTCTTGCCAGCAACAGTGCGACGAGGACCCTTTTGTGTACGGGCATTTGTCTTACTGCGCTGACCACGGACGGGAAGATTGCGACGATGGCGCAGGCCACGATAGCAACCAAGATCAGTCAAACGCTTGATGTTCAGCGTTACTTCACGACGCAGGTCGCCTTCAACGGTGTAGGCTTCAACAGCACTACGAATATTGCTAACCTCAGCCTCGCTAAGATCTTTTACGCGAGTACTAGGATCAACACCTGCACTCTCAAGAATCTTGCTAGCACTGGATGAACCAATACCAAAAATATATGTCAGAGCTACAACTACACGCTTGTGTGTAGGAATATTTACTCCAGAAATACGAGCCAAACCATGCCTCCTGTTACAGTGCCGCAGCCAACATCAGCCTTGACGCTGCTTGTGACGTGGGTTTTCGCAGATTACGCGCACAACGCCTTTACGACGAATGACGCGACATTTACTGCATATTTTTTTAACTGATGCCTGAACTTTCATTGCTCAACCTCTAATGTGATCTTGCCATGACAGCAAGACTACAAATGTTCAATTATTACTTAGCGCGGTAACTAATTCTACCGCGACTAAGATCATAAGGTGAAATTTCAACAGTCACCTTATCACCTGGAAGAATACGAATGTAATACTTACGCATCTTCCCTGAAATCGTGCATAGCAACTCATGCTCGTTTTCCAGTCTTACTTTGAACATGGCGTTGGGAAGTTTTTCTACCACTTCACCTGCCATCTCAATAATATCTTCTTTCGCCATTGCTATGCTACCTGCCCTTCATCGTTGCCAAGGGCCTGCTGCAAACGCGCATAAATATCATTAAGATCACCTTCGGCATTCACGCTACGAAAAAGATCAGAACCCGAGTAATAATCCAATAGTGGTGCTGTTTGTTTACTATAAACAGCAAGTCGCGATGTAATTACATCTTCGCGATCATCGTCGCGCTGGTAAAGTTCACCACCGCACTTATCGCAGCACCCATCTTTTTCGGGCGGCGAATAATGCCGATGAAATCCAAAACCGCAAGAAGAACATATCAAACGACCACATAAACGCTGCACCAAGACTGCTTCATCAGCCTGCATAAAAACGACACGATCAATAGCAACATCATGCGCTTTAAGCATCTCAGCCAAGGCTTCTGCCTGTGCAACATTGCGCGGGAAACCATCAAGAATAAAACCAGACTGTGCATGATCAGCCACAATCTGAGATTCAATCATACCGATAACCACAGCATCAGGAACAAGCTCGCCAGCATCCATAAAACGCTTAGCAGCCAAACCCAACTCTGTGCCAGACTTTACCTCAGAACGTAGCAAATCACCCATAGCAATAGCTAACATACCACGTTCTTCAGCCAAACGATTACCTTGTGTACCCTTGCCAACACCTGGCGGGCCAAATAAAATAATATTCATTAGCGTGACTTCAAGCGAGCTTTCTTCATTAAGCCCTCGTATTGATGGCTCATCAAGTGAGCCTGAATTTGCGACATGGTATCCATTGTCACCACCACCACGATTAACAAGCTGGTACCACCAAAGTAAAAGGGTACAGAAAGATTGCTAATCAAAATTTCTGGCAACAAACAAACCAAGGACACGTAAATAGCACCAACAACGGTAATACGCGTAAGCACATCATCAATGTATTGCGCTGTTTTTTGCCCAGGTTTAATACCAGGGATAAAGCCGCCATTCTTCTTCAAGTTATCTGCTGTTTCTTTAGGATTAAACACAATCGCAGTATAGAAAAAACAGAAAAAGAGAATAAGACCAACAAACAAACTCAAGTACAACCACTGACCTGGAGCCATCAAGGCAGCCACATCAGCAATCCAACCCATGCCCTCTACATCCTTGGTAAATTGCGCAAAGGTTGCAGGCAAAAGAATCAAACTTGAGGCAAAAATCGGTGGAATCACACCTGCAGTATTCACCTTAAGTGGCAAGAACGAAGACTGACCACCATATTGACGATTACCTACCTGACGCTTGGCATATTGAACCGTAATACGACGCTGCGCCCGCTCAAACCAGACAACAACACCCGTTACAATAATAGCCATAGCAAACAAACCAAGTACCAAAATAGGTGAATATTCACCCGTACTTGCAAGTTCCAGCGTACCACCAATAGCAGATGGCAAACCAGCCACAATACCAGCAAAAATAATCAACGAGATACCATTGCCAATACCACGTTCGGTGATCTGCTCACCCAGCCACATCAAGAACACCGTACCACTGACCAATGTTACTACGGTAATAAAGCGAAACATCAAACCAGGGTCAACAACCACAGACTGCCCATTAACTTGGAAGGTTTCCAAGCCATAAGACATACCAATAGCCTGAAAAATAGCCAAGCCAACCGTTCCATAACGAGTGTATTGGGTAATTTTTCGGCGACCAGCCTCACCCTCTTTCTTAAGCTGCTCAAGGCGAGGAGAAACCACCGTCATCAACTGAATAATAATAGCAGCCGAAATATAAGGCATGATCCCCAACGCAAACACCGTCAAACGAGACAATGCCCCACCAGAGAACATATCAAACATTCCCAGCAAACTACCTTGAGCTTGACTGAAAAACTGCGCTAATACGTGTGCATCAATGCCAGGAACTGGAATATGGGCACCAACGCGATAGATAATCAGCATCCCCAGCACAAAAAGGATTCGTGCTTTTAATTCAGGGATTTTGCCAATATTGCCAAGAGCACCAACGCCTGACACTTGGTTCATGCTTATTCCGCTCCAGCCAGATTAACTACGCCACCGGCAGCCTGAACTTTAGCAATCGCACTCTTAGAAGCATGTGTAACACGCACATCCAACTTAACAGCCAAATCACCTGAAGCCAATAATTTAATAGGGTCAACTGCGTTACGAACAAGACCAGCATCGAACAATACGCCAGCATCAATCACGCTATCCGCTGCGAAAGCAGATAATTGTTCAACATTTACCAACTGGAAAAATACTTTATTCCTTGGTGTAAAACCACGTTTAGGCAGACGACGAATCAAAGGCATCTGACCGCCTTCAAAACCGCGCATCACTTTACCGCCAGTACGGGATTTCTGACCTTTGTGACCACGACCACCAGTTTTACCCTGGCCACTGGCGACACCACAACCCAAACGCTTACGCGATGGACGTGAACCTGCATGTCCCTGAATTACATTCAATTTCATTGTTATTCCCTTCCACTATTGCATGGTGTGCGACAAAGCCGCCCAAAACCAGTCCCTATAGGGGCAAATAATCTATAATTATGCAGCACTAACACTGCAAGCAGCATAACTTTGCCGCCATTATTTCACCGCAAACCAGCACTGAAACATACAAAATATTTCAGCTACTGATTGACGTAACACATTAATCTTCGATGCGAACCAAGTGAGGGATCTTATTCACCATACCACGAACGGATGGTGTGTCTTCCAACTCAACCACTTGATGCATACGACGAATACCTAAACCACGAAGGCAAGCATTCTGTTTCTTATCATATCCGATTCCGCTCTTAAACTGACGGACGCGAATTGTTTGTTTTTCACTCATGATTTCCCCAGTGTTCATCAATAGACCGTATACAGATCCATCACACATGATGCAGTAACGGGCATGCTGTTTGCTATCCCGCGCTATGAAACATCGTCGCACAGCGGGTCAAAATGCCATACCCGTTACTGAAAAAGGCAGCGAACCGCCTATGTTATAAACTTACGAACGCGCTCGGCGTGCCGCAACTTGCTCAGGGCTTTCCAACGATTTTAAACCGTTGAATGTAGCACGTACAACATTGATGGAGTTACGAGAACCCTGCATTTTCGTCAACACGTCGCGAATACCAACGGCATCCAACACCGCACGAACAGCAGAACCTGCGATCACGCCTGTACCTTCAGAAGCAGGGCGCAACAACACACGTGAAGCGTCTTGACGACCTGTCACAGGGAAGTAAATAGTACCACCCTTACGAGGAACGAAAATCAATGATTTACGTGCAATTTCTGTCGCCTTACGGATAGCTTCAGGAACCTCTTTTGCCTTGGCGTGACCAAAACCTACATGGCCATTACTATCACCGACAACCATCAGGGCAGAAAAGCCCATGCGACGACCACCAGAAACAGTTTTAGCCACGCGGTTGATACCAATCAATTTTTCAGTCAATTCCAGTTCATCTGCATTGATCATTGCTTGAGCTCCTAAAACTTCAGACCGGCAGAACGTGCGCCTTCAGCGAACGCTTTAACGCGGCCATGATAGCGGAATGATCCACGGTCAAATGCAACTTGTTCGATCCCAGCACGCTGTGCGCGTTCAGCCAGCAGTTTACCCACAGCTTCAGCAGCAGCGCAGTTAGAACCGCTTGCAATACTTTCATCCAAACTTGATGCAGCAGCCAAAGTTTCACCTTTAGCATCATCAATAATCTGGCCATAAATATGACGCGCTGAGCGGAATACGCTCAAACGCAACATGCCAGAGGCCTTTACTCGAGAACGAACGCGACGCGCACGACGAATACCGGCATTGTTTTCATAACGCTTAGCAGTCATATGCTCCCCTTACGCCCTCTTGCCTTCTTTCATTACAACGCGCTCATCCTGATAACGAACACCCTTACCCTTATAAGGCTCAGGCGGACGGAAAGCGCGAATCTCTGCGGCAACTTGACCAACTTGCTGTTTATCATAGCCGGAGATGGTGATTTTTGTTTGCTCTACCAAAGCATCAACACCTTCAGGAAGCGGATACTCAACGGGATGAGAAAAACCAAGGGACAATACCAAAGTACGAGCTTTTAACTGAGCACGATAACCAACACCGCGCAGTTCAAGCACTTTGTTAAAGCCCTGGCTTACACCAACCACATTATTGGCAAGCAAAGAGCGAACCAAACCAAACAAGGAGTTAGACTTCTTATTTTCGATGTCAGAGCATGAAACCTGAAGGTTTGAACCCTCTTGAGATACAGTAATATGAGGAAATAGCGGAGAAACCATCGTGCCTTTAGCACCTTTGATGGTTACCTGATCAGCTTCGATAGTAACATCTACACCTGCTGGAATAACAATGGGTTGCTTACCAATACGTGACATATATTACCTCAAAATACCGTACAAAGGACTTCGCCGCCGACGTTAGCTTCGCGAGCCTTCTTGTCTGTCATCATACCTCTAGAGGTACTTACAACAGCAATACCATAACCATTACGTACGCGTGGCAGTTCTGCGGCAGAGCTATAAACGCGACGACCAGGTTTAGATACACGTGCAATCTCACGAATCACGCCACGACCATCATCATCATACTTCAGAATCAAACGAATGTAACGGCGACCTTTATAATTGTAAGGTTTAGCACCTACAACATAGCCTTCTTCTTTTAGAATGGTCGCGATGGCAATCAGGGTGCGGCTGGCACCCATCTCAATTTTTTCAATACCAACCCGCTGTGCGTTGCGAATACGTGTCAGCAAATCGGCGATGGGGTCTGTCATCATATCAGTATCTCCTTAACTGCGATCACCAACTGGACTTAACCATGCCGGGGATCTCACCGGCAAGTGCATGCTTACGCAGACAAATTCTGCACATACCCAATTTACGATAAACAGAGTGCGGACGACCACACAACTGACAGCGTGTGTAACCGCGCACTTTAAATTTAGGCTTACGTGCAGCTTTCGCAATCAACGCCTTACTTGCCATACCTCAGCTCCTAGGAACGGAATGGCATGCTAAATGCTTTCAACAGCGCACGCCCTTCATCATTGGTTTCGGCAGATGTGCAAATGGTAATATCCATACCACGTACTTTATCCACCTTATCATATTCAATCTCGGGGAAGATAATTTGTTCCTTCAACCCGAGGGTGTAGTTACCACGACCATCAAAAGCCTTGGGGGAAACACCGCGAAAGTCACGAATACGAGGCAGTGCAATATTGATCAAACGATCAAGGAACTCCCACATTTGCTCACCACGGAGAGTAACACGACATCCGACAGACATACCTTCACGCAGCTTAAAGTTAGCAATTGACTTCCGTGCTTTAGTGATCACAGGCTTTTGACCAGTAATCGTGGTCATATCTGTTACTGCACCATCAAGCAATTTAGCGTTTGCTGCTGCTTCACCAACACCCATGTTCACTACAATCTTAGTGATTTGAGGAACCTGCATTGGGTTTTTGTAACCAAAAGCCTCAGTCAACTCAGCAGCTACGCGAGACTTATAGTCATCTTTCAAACGAGCCATCTCTATAACTCCTACTGATCCTGGACTTCGCCACATTTGCGGCAACGACGAACTTTACGTCCGTCTTCCAATTGTTTCATACCTAAACGAACACCTGTTTGGCAGTTCGGGCAAAAAAACTGGATATTAGACAAGGCAATCGGTGCTTCTTTCTCAAGAATACCACCAGCACTATTCGCCGTTTGACGCGCATGCCGTTTTACCATATTAACCTTGGATACAAGTACGCGACCAGAGGAAGGCAAAACTTTGATAACCTTACCACGAAGACCGCGATCCCGCCCAGCAATCACCGTTACTTCATCATCACGGCGAATGCGTGTATTTACTTCGGCAACCATTTTCATCATCCTCCGCTTACAATACTTCAGGGGCTAGAGAAATAATTCTCATATATCCCTTGCTACGAAGTTCTCTTGTCACTGGGCCAAAAATACGGGTTCCCATCGGTTCATTCTGCTTACTCAGTAGCACAGCCGCATTTTCATCAAAGCGAATGGAACTACCATCAGGACGACGGAATTCTTTGGCAGTACGAACTACAACAGCACGCTGCACCTCGCCCTTTTTAACCTTGCCATTTGGCGTAGCTTCTTTTACAGCCACGACAATCACATCACCAACACTGGCGTAACGACGTTTGGAGCCACCAAGCACCTTGATGCAAGTGACTTTACGCGCACCGGAATTGTCTGCTACTTGCAGCACTGTTTCATTCTGAATCATTTCGCGTCCCGCCTATTACAGTTGTTCTGCACGGGTGATGATTGCTTCCATAGTCCAGCGCTTGCGACGAGAGATCGGGTTGGACTCAATAATGCTTACGGTATCACCGATATTGCATTCATTGGCTTCATCATGTGCCATATATGTTTTGTGCGAGCGCACAGTCTTACGATAACGCGGATGCAAAAAGGTACGTTCCACAGAAACAACAATGGTCTTATCACCCTTGTTACTCTTCACCACACCTTCCAGCTTGCGTTTATTACTCTTTACTTCAGACATGCTCTACCTCTAACCGCGACGTTCAGACATAACCGTCTGAATACGGGCAATATCACGCTTCACTTGACTAATACGCGCCGTGTTGGTGATTTGAGCAGTAGCTTTCTGGAAGCGCAGTTTCAAATGCTCCGCAGCCAGTTCTTCCAGCTGTTCTTTCAACTCAGCGTCGTCTTTATTACGAAAATCAGATGCTTTCATCGACCAACTCCGCGCACAACAATCTTGGTGCGGATTGGAAGCTTAGCAGCAGCACGTTCAAATGCGCCACGAGCCAACTCCTCGTCAACACCATCCATTTCATACAAAATACGACCAGATTTAACGGCGGCCACCCAGTATTCTGGTGAACCTTTACCTTTACCCATACGTACTTCAGCAGGTTTTTTGGATACTGGCAAATCAGGGAACATGCGGATCCAAATACGACCTTGACGTTTGATATGACGCGTCATAGCAATACGAGCCGCTTCGATCTGACGCGCTGTAATTCTACCCGGCTCCATCGCCTTTAGCCCAAACTCGCCAAAATTCAACGATGCGCCACGTGGTGAAACACCACGGATGCGCTGAAGTTCTTTATGGTGTTTGCGCCAGCGAATTTTCTTTGGTTGTAACATAGTAACTCAACCCTTCCGTCAGCTATTTCTTTTCCTGAGTGTCGCCAAGCTTTTCGCCATTAAACACCCAGACTTTAACACCGACAATACCGTACGTGGTTTTAGCTTCAGAGAAACCATAGCCAATGTCGGCACGCAATGTGTGCAAAGGCACGCGGCCTTCACGATACCATTCCATACGTGCAATATCAGCACCGCCCAAACGACCAGAGCAGTTAATACGCACACCCTTAGCACCCATACGCAACGCGCTTTGAACAGCACGCTTCATGGCGCGACGATATGAAATACGACGTTCCAATTGCATAGCGATATTTTCCGCTACCAATTGAGCTTCCGCTTCTGGGCGACGTACTTCAACGATATAAATCTGAACATCACGACCAACACGATGGATCAAGTCACGACGCAAAGCTTCAATTTCAGAGCCTTTCTTGCCGATCACAACACCAGGGCGAGCGGTATGAACGCTCACTTTGATCTTATCGGTTGGACGCTCGATCACAATACGGGAGACATGTGCGTGTTTCAGGCGAGCTTTCACATATTTGCGTAGCTCAATATCCTGACGCAACTGAGAACCAAAATCTTTTTCTGCATACCAGACGGATTCCCAACCACGGTTGATACCAACCCTGAAACCAAGTGGGTGTACTTTCTGCCCCATCAATGAACTCCCTTAACTTACTTGCCGAACAGCAATCGTAACATGACTGCGACGGTGATAACGCTTGCGCATACGACCCATACCTTTAGGACGAAAACGCTTCAAGGTCTGACCCTCATTTACAAATGCTGAAGAAACAATCAGATGATCAACATCCAAACCATTGTTCTGTTCAGCATTTGCAATGGCTGACTTGAGAACCTTTTCAATCACACGAGCTGATTTCTTAGGCGATAACTCAAGAATACCCAAAGCGCGGCTGACTGGCAGACCACGGACCGCATCGGCCATTGGGCGCACTTTCTGAGCACTGATCTGTGCATCTTTGTGCAGAGCGCGGACTTCTTCGCTCATTTCATGCTACCTCTTCTTCTTCGCTTTTTTATCAGCACCATGGCCATAATAGCTACGTGTTGGCGAAAACTCGCCCAACTTGTGCCCAACCATGTTTTCGGTGACGAAAACTGGAATAAATTTATTACCGTTATGAACTGCAAAGTTCAGGCCAACAAACTCAGGTGTGATCGTTGAACGACGCGACCAAGTTTTAAGCACTGTCTTTTTTCCTTCAGCCACATAGCGGGACACTTTATTCTGCAAAGACGGCTCAACATAAGGGCCTTTTTTAAGCGAACGTGCCATGATCTATCCTCACTTCTGGTTCCGGCGACGGATAATGTCGCGGCTGGAAGCCTTATTCTTGTTGCGTGTCTTGTGACCCTTAGTAGGCACACCCCACGGCGTAACCGGATGGCGACCACCCGACGTACGTCCTTCACCACCACCATGCGGATGATCCACAGGGTTCATCGCCACACCACGAACGTGGGGACGTACACCCTGCCAGCGCGAACGGCCAGCTTTACCTACCTTAGCATTCGAGTGGTCGGCGTTACCGACGATACCAATCGAAGCCATGCAGCGGATATCTACACGTCTGAATTCACCTGATGGGAGCTTAAGAATGGCTTTACCGCCTTCTTTACCCATCAACTGGATACCTGATCCAGCACTGCGCGCCATCTGACCACCTTTACCAGGTTTCATTTCAATATTGTGCAGCATAGTACCAACACGAATAGCTGAAATAGGCAACGCATTGCCAGGTTTAATTTCCGCATCTGGACCGGACATGACAACATCGCCAGCACGCAGTCCTTGCGGAGCTAAAATATAACGTTTATCACCATTGTTAAATACAACAAGTGCAATATGCGCGGTACGATTAGGGTCGTACTCGAGGCGCGACACTCTACCTTCAATTCCGTGATTGTCACGCTTAAAATCAACTTCGCGTAACAAACGCTTGTGACCACCACCAACATGACGTGCTGTAATGCGACCTTTATTGTTACGACCACCCGATTTTGTAGCACCACGCGTCAATGATTTGAGCGGCGCACCCTTGTGCAACTCAGCGTTCACTGCTGCAACGCGACCTCGGGCACCATTGGTGTTGGGCTTTAATGCTTTCAATGCCATGATTATGCCTCTTCTTCCGGATCAATGGATTGACCTTCAACCAGACGCACAACAGCCTTACGGTAACCCGGACGACGACCCAAATGGGCGCCGCGACGTTTTTCCTTGCCTGGTACAGAAATCACCTGAACCTTTTCCACTTTCACTTCAAAAATGTTTTCAACAGCTTGCTTCACATCCGCCTTAGTTGCACGGTTAGAAATCTTGAAAACATACTGGTTATTCTCAGCTCTCGCGCCATAGCTTTTTTCTGTAATAACAGGAAAAAGCAAGGTGTTCATGTCTTTGTAGTTTGCACTCATGACAGGTATCCCTCAATCTTCTCCAAAGCTGCTTCGGTTACAATCACACGATCATATTTCATCAGGTCATGTAAATTCATCTGACCTTCCAATACAACCTTAGCACCAACGACATTACGCGCAGAAAGTTCCACTTCACGTGTCAACTCACTAACAACATACAACGCTGGCGTTGATGACAAAGCCTGATTAACTTCAGCAAAAGCCTTGGTTTTCGGCTCTGCAATATCCAAAGTATTCAACAAGGTAATACGCTCATTACGCACTGCATCGGTCAACAGCATACGTGTTGCCAAACGGCGTTCTTTACGGTTAAGACGACTGGCAAAGGAAGACTCACCCTTAGGACCATGAGCCACACCACCATGACGCCATTGCGCAGCACGGGTAGAACCCTGACGAGCGCGACCAGTTCCCTTCTGCTTCCATGGCTTTTTACCACCACCAGAAACGTGCGAACGGGTCTTCGTGGAAGCACCACCAGCACGTTGCGCTAATGCCAAAGAAGCATAGACACGGTGAACATAGCCAGCATCAACCTCTACATCAAACACAGCAGCATTCAACTCACGAGAGCCGACAACTTCGTTCTTTTGGTTAACGATATTGATCTCAGCCATCTTTATGCCCCCTTCACAGCAGGACGAATTTCAATCAAACCCTGCTTAGCACCTGGTACAGCACCACGCACTAAAATACGGTTTTGATCTGCATCAACGCGCACGACTTCCAAGTTTTGCACTGTAGCACGAGCTGCGCCATAGTGACCTGGCATTTTCTTACCAGGGAATACACGGCCTGGCCATTGACACTGACCTGTAGAACCCATTTGACGATGCACTTTTTCAGCACCATGGGTTGCACGACCACCACCAAAATCGTAACGTTTCATCACACCAGCGAAACCACGACCTTTGGATGTGCCAGAAACGTCAATCTTTTGACCTGCTTCGAACATGCTGGCATCTAATACTTGACCCAGCTCAAATTCAGCATCAGCAGCAACGCGAAATTCTTTCATCGCGCCCATTTCTTCCTGACCTTGCTTGGCATAATGCCCCTGCACGGCACGGCTAGAACCCTTGCGGGCTGCACCATAACCGATTTGGATAGCATCATAGCCATCACGATCAGCAGTTCTGCGTGCAATGACTTTGCACGCTTCAATATTTAATACAGTGACCGGAACAGCAGAACCATCTTCAGCAAAGATTTGCGTCATTCCCGCCTTACGGGCGATCAAACCACACATAACTTTCTCCTGTTACAGCTTAATTTCGACATCGACACCTGATGGAAGGTTTAACTTCATCAGGGCATCCACCGTTTGCGGTGTTGGACGATCGATATCGAGCAAGCGTTTATGGGTACGAATCTCGAATTGGTCACGAGAATCTTTGTACTTATGAGTTGCACGGATCACGCAAAATTTGCGGATACGAGTAGGGATGGGGATCGGACCACGAACCTCCGCCCCCGTACGTTTTGCCGTTGCGACAATGTCTTCTGCACTCTTGTCCAGAATACGATGATCAAATGCCTTCAGGCGAATTCGGATACTTTGAGTTGCCATATGAAATAGGCTCCCTTTACTCGCTAATCTCGGTAACAACGCCAGCACCTACAGTGCGGCCGCCTTCGCGAATTGCAAAACGCAATTCCTTGTCCATAGCAATCGGTGTAATCAAGGTAACATCCATAGAGATGTTATCACCAGGCATAACCATTTCTGTGCCTTCAGGCAAAGTAACAGAACCCGTTACATCGGTAGTACGGAAGTAAAACTGAGGACGGTAACCGTTGAAGAATGGGGTATGACGACCACCTTCTTCTTTGGTTAAAATATATGCTTCAGCTTTGAATGAAGTATGTGGGTTGATAGAACCAGGCTTAGCCAATACTTGACCACGCTCTACGTCTTCACGTTTAGTACCACGCAACAACACACCAACGTTATCGCCAGCTTCACCGCGATCCAACAACTTACGGAACATTTCCACGCCTGTACATGTTGTCTTGGTCGTTGGGCGAACACCAACGATTTCAACTTCTTCACCAACAGTAATCACACCCTGCTCAACACGACCTGTTACTACAGTACCGCGACCAGAGATAGAGAACACGTCTTCAATCGGCATCAAGAATGTTTTGTCGATAGGACGTTCTGGCGTAGGAATAAAATCATCCACAGCAGCCATCAAAGCATGAATAGCAGGCGCACCGATGTCAGATGTATCACCTTCAAGTGCTTTCAATGCAGAACCCTTAATGACAGGGGTATCGTCGCCAGGGAAGTCGTAGGAATCAAGCAATTCACGCACTTCCATCTCAACCAATTCCATCAACTCTTCATCATCAACCATGTCCGCTTTGTTAAGGAACACAACCAAGTGAGGAACGTTTACCTGACGCGCTAACAATACGTGCTCACGGGTCTGAGGCATAGGGCCATCAGCAGCGGAAACAACCAAGATACCGCCATCCATCTGAGCCGCACCAGTAATCATGTTTTTCACATAGTCAGCATGGCCAGGGCAGTCAACGTGCGCGTAGTGACGTGTTGCAGTTTCATACTCAACGTGCGCAGTTGCAATGGTAATACCGCGTTCGCGCTCTTCTGGAGCACCATCAATATCACCGTAATCTTTAAATTCTGCACCACCAGTTTCAGAAAGAACCTTGGTGATCGCAGCAGTCAATGTAGTTTTGCCGTGGTCAACGTGGCCAATCGTACCGATGTTGACGTGCGGCTTGGTGCGCTCGAACTTTTCTTTTGACATATCTAACTCCTAGCCTTTCACACTAGCAACAATTTCTTGTGCAATGCTAGCAGGCACTTCTTCATAATGTTTAAAATGCATGGAATAAGTAGCACGTCCCTGAGAGATGGAACGTAGATGTGTGGCATAACCGAACATTTCGGACAATGGAACCTCAGCATCAACAAGCTTGGCATTACCGCGCTCGGACATACCCATGATGCGACCGCGACGACGGTTCAAGTCACCCACAACATCGCCCATGTAATCTTCTGGCGTCACCACTTCCACTTTCATGGTCGGCTCTAACAACACTGGTTTACACTGGGCACAGCCGCTACGGAAGCCCATAGAGCCAGCAACCTTAAATGCCATTTCAGATGAATCGACATCATGGTAAGAACCATCAACCAAGGTGACACGAACATCAACCATAGGGAAGCCAGCCATAACACCGTTTGCCATGGCTTCTTCAGCACCTTTACCAACAGCACCAATGTATTCACGAGGAACAGAACCACCGGTAATTTTGTCGATAAACTCAAATCCGCCGCCAGCTTCCATAGGTTCGATTTCCAACCAAACATGACCATACTGACCACGACCACCAGACTGACGTACAAACTTACCTTCAGCCTTGGTTGCGCCACGAATGGTTTCACGGTATGCCACCTGCGGTTTACCCACATTAGCATTCACATTGAATTCACGATGCATACGGTCAACAAGGATCTCTAAGTGAAGCTCGCCCATACCAGAAATAATGGTTTGACCTGTTTCTTCATCGGTGTGAACACGGAATGATGGATCTTCTGCAGCCAGTTTACCCAGCGCGATACCCATTTTTTCTTGGTCTGCTTTACTCTTAGGCTCAATAGCGACAGAGATAACAGGTTCAGGGAACTCCATGCGTTCCAGCACGACTGGGTGCTCAGGATCACACAAGGTATCACCCGTGGTTGTACTCTTCAGACCAACAGCGGCAGCAATATCACCTGCGCGCACTTCCTTGATCTCTTTACGATCATTGGCATGCATTTGCAAGATACGACCAATGCGTTCCTTACGTCCTTTCACAGAGTTCACCACATAGGAACCCGCTTCCAACACACCTGAATAAACACGGAAATACGTTACAGTACCGACGAATGGGTCAGACATCACTTTAAAGGCCAAGGCCGCAAACGGTTCATCATCAGAACTCGGACGCTCTGCTGCTTCTTCCGTATCTGGCAACACACCTTTAATAGCAGGAACTTCAACTGGGGAAGGGAGGTAGTCAACAACAGCATCCAACAAAGTTTGAACACCTTTGTTTTTGAACGCCGTACCACACAATACAGGGATCAACTCAATATTCAACACAGCCTTACGGATGCAAGTCTTAAGCTTATCTTCAGGGATTTCTTCGCCTTCAAGGTAAGCTTCCATCAATACTTCATCATGAACCAATACGCCATCAAGCAATGCTTCACGACGAGACTCAGCTTCCTCCAGCAAATCAGCTGGAATATCCTCAACCGTATAATCCGCCCCCATAGACTCGTCGTTCCAGACAACTGCCTTCATACGAACCAAGTCAACAACACCCTTAAACTGGTCTTCTGAACCAATAGGCATATTCAATGCTACAGCGTTATGACCCAAACGTTCTTGAACTTCGTCAACAACGCGATAAAAGTCAGCACCGATGCGATCCATCTTGTTTACAAAGGCAATACGAGGAACATGGTATTTGTCAGCTTGACGCCATACAGTCTCAGACTGAGGCTCAACGCCACCAACGGCGCAGAATACGCCAACAGCACCATCCAGCACACGCAAAGAACGTTCCACTTCAATCGTGAAATCTACGTGACCAGGGGTGTCAATGATATTAATAAGATGATTATCCCACGAGCAAGTGGTTGCCGCAGAAGTAATGGTAATGCCGCGCTCTTGTTCTTGCGCCATCCAGTCCATGGTTGCTGCACCATCGTGCACTTCACCAATTTTATGGGAAACACCGGTATAGAAAAGGACTCGTTCAGTCGTGGTAGTTTTGCCGGCATCAATATGCGCCATAATACCGATATTACGGACGCGCTCAAGTGGTGTTGTTCTGGCCACAGTCAGATTCTCCTCTTCAAACCAGTTGTATAGAACAAAGCCTACTGCAATTGCAATAGGTCAAAATGGATACGGGCTTTTGCAAGAAAAGCCCGATAAAAAAGCTTACCAGCGGAAGTGCGAGAACGCCTTATTCGCTTCAGCCATACGATGCGTATCATCACGCTTGCGGTAAGCACCGCCACGTTCATTAATCGCATCAACCAATTCATTACCCAAACGCTCTGCCATAGTATGCTCAGAACGCGCTTGAGAATAACCAACCAACCAACGAACAGCCAACGACATCTGACGACGATCGGAAACTTCGATAGGCACTTGGTATGTAGCACCGCCGACACGGCGGGATTTAACTTCAACCAACGGACGGATTGCTTCCAACGCACGGTGCATCACATCCAGAGCAGGCTCACCGCTCTTTTTCTCTGCAATTTCCATTGCATCGTACACAATGGCTTCCGCGATAGACTTTTTACCGTCACGCATAACACGGTTAATAACCGTAGAAACTTTTTGATCGCCGTATTTTGCATCGGGTACAATCGGACGGCGGGGGGCTGGACCTTTACGAGGCATTAGCTAAACTCCTATTATTTGGGACGCTTGGCGCCATACTTAGAACGCGCCTGTTTACGACCCTCAACGCCCGTCGTATCAAGAACGCCGCGCAAGATATGATAACGAACACCAGGCAAATCCTTTACGCGTCCGCCACGAATCAGAACAACTGAATGTTCCTGTAATTTATGACCTTCACCAGGAATATAAGCTGTCACTTCATGCCCATTGGTCAACCGCACACGAGCGACTTTACGCAAAGCAGAGTTAGGCTTTTTTGGCGTGGTGGTATATACACGCGTGCAAACGCCACGACGCTGAGGACAAGCCTGCAACGCTGGAACTTTATTAATTTTGCGCTTGTCTTTTCGTGGTTTGCGAATCAACTGATTAATTGTTGGCATGTGACCTTTTCTCCAGTTTTTCACCCTATTTTCAGCAAGCCACAACAAGCGGCTACCGTTAAAGGGTCGCGAAACATAGCCACCACACATCAGCCTGTCAACACACAACTTTATAACATGCTATCACGCGATGCATTTCACCACCGCACAGAGGCTATTGATACCCCACCCCACCGTTATTGAAGCGGTAACTGTCATCATCCTGTCATCTGCGGTGCAAATGCTGCGCCGCCATTAACATCGAACATGTTTAACAGGAGATTATAAATAATGGAACAAACAGAACATAAGGTTCAAAGTATTATATCAGCTGATCCCAGCTACCGTATTTTTTGCGATCTACCAATTGTGAAGGATTTACGCAGTCGTGACCGCATGTATCTATTTAGTTGCTTTGAGCCACAGCATATTGCCGCAGGCAGCGAAGTTTACCGCGCAGGGGAGCCAAGCGACCAACGCATATACCTTATTTTAGATGGTCAGGTGAGTATCACCGCTGATTTAGACACCCACACAAACCTGCAAGCAGGTGATGTATTTGGTCTATTTTCCTTCCTTGATGAACAACGCCCACACTGTGGAACTGTACGTGCCGAAACAGATTTGATGGTGTTAACCCTAGAAAAACGCTATTTTAACGAAGTCGTATTCAAGGATCCTGCGCTAGGCAACCAAATATTGAACTTTTTATTCCGGTTATTGTCACGTATGGCATTGAAGCTAGAGTCTGAATATGTAGCCATGCACAGCCTATTTCGTGGTGGTCGGCGGTAAAACACCACCATCACCCAAACTTTGACGCACTGTGCGACGATCTTCCATAGCACAGGGCGACAAAGAGTCTGCCCATTACATTTATTCTTGTTGTAGCTGCCCAAGATGCAAGCGCAAACTGCGATCAGTAGCTTGAGCCAGCGTACTACTATGCGTCACCATAACAACAGCAGCCTGCTCTTCTTGGCACAACTCACGCAATGCTTGAAACACCGCTTGTGCGGTCGCTTCATCTAAATTACCTGTTGGTTCATCAGCCAATAACAAACTGGGTTTAGTCGCCAGAGCACGAGCAACAGCAACACGCTGCGCCTCACCACCAGAAAGATGGGCTGGCACATGATCGGCACGTTCGGTCAACTTCATACGTTCCAATAAAGACATCGCACGCTGACGGGTACTATGTTTATCATCACCGCGAATCATCAGCGGCAGCATGATGTTTTCTAGGGCGGTTAACTCAGGAATCAGATGATGTGCTTGGTAAACAAAACCCAGCTGTTGATTACGCAATGCCGCCCGCGCCGTTGCATTTAAACCCAAAACCTCTACATCATTGAGGTGAATTGAACCTGCATCAGCTTGATCCAATGTTCCAAGAATTTGTAACAAAGTGCTTTTTCCACTGCCTGATTCACCAACGATGGATAAAAACTCCCCGCGCTCCAACGATAAGGATAGATCTTTGAGTACGGTAATACTACTACTGCTGGTCTGGTAAGACTTACATAGACCTTGAACGGTAAAAAAAGAATGTGCCAATGTTAGCGACGCTGCATGAGTGCTTTAATGGTTTTTTGTACCCGTTGCTTTTGGTATGCCTCAACGATTTTTTTCACCGAAGGGAACCGTCTGGCGATGACATTAAAATTCTCACGGGTAAGCTCCATCAACTCCACGTTTTGCCCTGCAATGACGGTAGCCGTACGCGGCTTATTGGTTAATAGTGACACCTCGCCAAAAAACGACCCTGGTCCCATGGTTCCCAAAGCCAATTGACCACCTGTGGCATCTACTTTGGTGGTGTTGATAAGCACGCGACCTGAACGAATCAGATAAAACGTTTCACCCTGATCACCTTCGCGCACAATAACTTCACCGGCATTAAAACGACAAAGACTGAAACGCTCTGCCAGCAATAAGCGAATATTATCAGGTACACCTTCAAACAGCGGCGTAACAGCCAACACCTTCGCCAATACGCGCTGGCGGTAAAACTCTTCGACGGTGTTCATGATCTGAGGGTATTTAGCAACCCATTGCTCAAAGGTTGGACGATCAAGCATGAGCACGCCAGTTTCTGTCTCAGCAACAGCGGTACTGTCATGCTTGAGGTGAGACATAAAGGCATGCTCGCCAAAAAAATCACTTTCTTGTAGATGTGAATAAACACGCACCTGACCATTCGGAAGCTGTGTCTGCAAGCGCACTGAGCCCATACCGATAAGGTACAGGTATTCCCCATCACGACCTTCATGGTAAATCGTTTCACCAGCAGAGAACTCTTTAAGTTCTAATGAGTCAATAAACGCATCAAGCTCCTCGCCCGATAGACCAGAAAGCAACGGCGTGCGCATAAAGCCCACTTTAAAACGCGCCGTTGATGACATATTCAGTGGATTATCACGATGACTAACCGACTCGGCAGTTGCCGTCGAGGTTGCCCAGTCTTCACCACGTTCAGAGGACAGTTCTTGCAACTTCGTTTTGACATCAGTTTGCAAAGGATCGAGGCGAAGGATGATTTTATTGATTGCAATTGCTTGCACCACAAAGCCCTGCTCAGCATACGTCGAAGCAATTTGAATGTAATCTTGGATCGCACCCTTGGTATCGCCCGTCTTCTCTTTCATCTCGGCGAGCTTCGCGAAGGAGCGAATATCAGAGGGGTCTTGTTCATGAACCTGAGCAAAAAGATCGCGTGCTTGAGGGTACTTACCATCTAATACTGCACGCTTGGCTTTATTGCGTAGATCAGCAACCGACATGATACACCTTGCGATGGTTATTCATAACGCAATGCCTCTGCTGGCGGCACGCTGGCAGCACGCCACGCAGGGTAAAATGTTGCAGCAATACCCAGTATGAAGCTGCAAGCGACAATAACAACGACAGACAACGGATCAATAATAGAGGGCACATGGTCAATGTAATATACATCCTTAGGCAGGATTTTAATATGGGTAATATTTTCGAAGCCAGCAACAATCACGTCCAGCTTCCATGCTAACAATAAACCGAATACTGCCCCAGCACAGGTGCCTAGTCCACTCAGCAAAGAACCCATCACAAGGAATACGCGCATCACCGAACCGTGGGTCGCCCCCAATGTTTTAAAAATAGCAATCTCTTTACGCCGCTCCATCACCACCATAACAAGCGAGGAAATCATATTAAACACCGCCACCAACACAATCAGCGAAAGAATGATTCCCATCACCACACGCTCCATTTCTAAGGCGTGAAAAAAAGAACGGTTACGCTGTTGCCAATCGGTCACCCACGCACCTAAGGGGAGTACGCTACGGGCATGAATAGCCAAAGCTGTCGCTTGGTCACGGTCAGCCAACATCAGCTCAACACCTGTAATACGATCACCGACACGCTCTAGGCGTTGCACTGCATCTAACGGTGCCAAAATCATACCTATATCATACTCATAAAAACCCGATTCAAACACGCCAACCAGCTCAAATGAACGCATGCGCGGTGTCATACCAGCTGGTGAAACACCCCCAGCAGGTGACAACAAACGAACCTGATCGCCAAGCTCTAAGCCTAATTTACGGGCAAGGTCTTTACCCATAACCACTTCAAAATGTACACCTGCTTGATCGTTAAGAAAGCGACCTGCGGTAATTTTACTGGCAATGTGTTGCTCTCGGGCTGGCAATACACCCTTAAGAATTGCACCGCTGGAAGCAGAGCCGCGATTTGCCAGCACTTGTGCACTCAAATACGGCGAAGCTGCAACCACCCCTGGCAGTGCTTCACTTTGTTCCATCCACGACTGCCAATCATCCAAAGTATTATCTGGCCCTTGCACATCAATGTGGGAGGAGAAGCCAAGAATTTTATCTTTCAGCTCGACATCAAAGCCATACATCACCGACAGCACAATAATCAATGCTGCTACGCCAATCGCCACGCCAATGGCGGAGCTCCAACCGATTAAAGAAACGAAACGTTCATCACGGCGAGATTTTAAATAGCGGCGTGCCAGCATCCATTCATGCGCTGTAATCATGATTGCTTCCCTAACACGGTAGTGTAAGCTTACAGGTAACGAACATAAAGATACATGTGGGCAATAGCGATACTGATAAGCATGAGCACAAAGGCATGACGCATAAAGGTTAAAAAGGCAATGGGATGCCCTGCTCGTTGCGCAAACCCAGCGACAATGAGGTTAGCTGATGCACCAATCAGCGAGCCATTACCACCCAAACACGCGCCCAATGCCAAAGCCCACCACAATGGAACGATTGCATCCGTACCACCAAACGTATCCGCCATACCCTCAATCATCGGAATCATGGTGGCGACAAAGGGAATATTATCCACCAAAGCTGAGGCAATGGCGGATATCCACAGTACCGCAGCGACGGTAGCATTAAAATCACCGCCAGTAAGTGCTAAGGTTTGTTCAGCCAGCCAGCCAATCGCACCCGTATGCTCAACACCTGTAACAACAATAAACAAACCGACGAAAAAGAAAATGGTCGTCCATTCCACTTCCGCCATAATACCCTCGTAAGCATGCTCTTTCTCATCGGTGCTACGCCCCCATGTTTGCAGCAGCAACAGCAGTGCTGCGCCAAACATGGCAATGGTAGCAGGTTCAAGATGCAAGCTATGAGCAACTGAAAAACCACCTATCACCAAACCCAACACCAACAGACTTTTTTTCAATAGCGGCACGTCTTTGATGGCTTCATCTTCGTTAAAGCGCATCAACAACTGACGTTTTTCTTCACTGGCACTAAGGTCGCGGCCAAACATCCACCAAATAGCTGCCATCGTAACGATGAAGATCACGGGGATGATGGGAGCAAGATGCAATAAAAAATCGGTAAAGCTCAAATGCGCTGCCGAACCAATCATGATATTCGGTGGATCACCAATCAGCGTCGCTGTTCCCCCGATGTTGGAGGCAAGGATTTGAGCAAACAAATAAGGGTAAGGACGCACACCCAAAGCATCCGTAATCAGCAGGGTGACTGGGGCAATCAACAACACAGTGGTTACATTATCCAAAAAGGCAGAAAATACAGCTGTCACCACAGCAAGCATCATCAACACCCCCCACGGTTCGCCTTTTACCGATTTGGCAGCGCGTATAGCAACGTATTGAAACATGCCTGTTTTTTGACTGATTGCGACAATAATCATCATCCCAGTCAGCAAACCAATGGTATTAAAATCAACACCCGCAATAGCTTGCTTCTGGGTGATAACACCGCAAAGAACCATCAATCCTGCGCCGAGCAAAGCCAGCACAGCGCGATTGAACTTTTCCATCATGATGACGCCATACACCACCAATAAGATGGACACAGCTAACCACAAAGGATCTAAACCAAACACCACATGGTGTGCCTGAGGCATGGCTTCATGATGCACGGTTTACCTCCACAGTATTACTTAGGTTGTGTAAAATGTCTTCGGCAGAAATAACGCCCAATAAATGTTTCTGCGCATCAACGACGATAGCGCATTCATGTTTACCATAGCGCATCAACGCCGCTGCAACGGCAAAGACTGACTCCTCGCCATCAACCAGCAGTGGCGCGTCATCCATCAAGGCGGTAACGACAAGGTTACGTCCCTCAAGATAGCTTTTGTGCAACAAATCCATATCTGGCGCAAAGGCCAAGTCGCCAAGATCACCCGAAAGAATGTAAGCAGGTAGCAAGTGCTCCATGATAGAGAACGTCGATACCGCCCCCACCACCACACGTTCTTGGTCAATCACAGGGAACATGCGCACATGAGTTTCATGCAGGCGGGCGGTAAGGTCAACCAGTATCTCTTGTTCGCTGGCCGTTATCACCGCTGTTTTCATAATATCTTTTGCGCGCATGTTCGCTCCTTCGCTTAACCTTGCTCGGGGCGCATGTGTGGGAAGAGCAATACATCACGGATAGCGTGTTGCCCAGTCATCATCATCACCACACGATCCACACCAATACCGACACCAGCAGCACAAGGCATACCGTATTCCAATGCGCGGATGTAATCGTCATCAATATCGGTAGCCTCATCATCGCCAGCCGCCTTAGCCTTCACCTGCTCCAAAAAGCGCCCTTGTTGGTCATCAGGGTCATTGAGTTCAGAGAAGCCATTAGCGATTTCTCGCCCAGCAACAAACAATTCAAAACGATCCGTCACCGCTGGTTCATCATCATTACGACGTGCCAATGGTGATACTTCGACGGGATAATGGGTGATAAACGTAGGCTGTGTCAGTTCTTTTTCGACCAACTCTTCAAACAACGCCAGCAAATAGTGCCCTGCCTTCCATGTAATCAATGGCTTGAGGTCAGGTGCTACCTGCATACATACGGTTGCCAAGGTTGCTTTATCATCAGCATGACCACGCAGATCAGGACGCTTTTGAAACACCGCTTCATCCAGGCGCAAGCGAGTAAAGGGCTTGGTGAAATCAATATCCACGCCTTCCCATGTCACTTGTGGTGCGTTAATACCTGTGGCGATGTCACGCAGGATTGACTCGGTATTGTCCATCGCCATCTGAAAGTCAGCATACGCTTGGTAGAACTCCACCATGGTAAATTCTGGGTTATGTGTGGCATCGACACCTTCATTGCGAAAGTTACGGTTAATTTCAAACACCCGCTCAAAACCGCCAACCAACAGTCGTTTTAAGTGCAGTTCTGGCGCAATACGCAGCACCAAAGGCATATCCAACGCATTGTGATGCGTGGTGAAAGGACGTGCTGCCGCACCCGTAGCTTGAGCGTGAAGCATCGGCGTTTCCACTTCCATAAAACCCTTATCTTCCAAGGAACGACGGAATAGTGACAAAACACGTGAACGCGTCAGGAAGGTGTGACGTGATTCTTCAGAAACAATCAGGTCAACATAACGTTGACGGTAACGCAATTCTTTGTCGGCTAAGCCATGCCATTTTTCGGGCAATGGACGCAAACATTTAGCAACAATCTCAACATGAGCAACGCGCACGGACAATTCGCCCGTGCGGGTGCGGAACACCTCACCTTCAGCCCCGACAATATCACCCAAATCCCATTTCTTACTCGCCAAATAGACATCGGCATCGTTCATCATATCTCGATTGAGAAACAATTGTAGCGCGCTGCCTTCGCTTTGAATGCGAATAAAGCTGGATTTACCCATCACGCGATGGGCAACGATACGACCTGAAACGCGCACAACAGCTTGGGCTTCTTTAAGGCTTGCCTCATCAACATCATCATACTGTTGCAGCAATTGCGTCAGTGTGATGCTGTTGCGCCAGTGGTTACGGTAGGCTGTACCTTGTTCGCGCATCTGCGTCAGCTTTTCTCGGCGAACGAGCATTTGCTCAGGGGTTTTTGTGGTGTCAGGGGTGCGGTGTTCTTCACTCATAATCAATTAAAACAATCAGGCAATGCGGCTATTGAGTTCAAGGTCAGCAAAGAAAAATGCAATTTCATTCACTGCATTTTCTGCCGAATCGGAGCCATGAACAGCATTCGCATCAATAGAATCAGCATGATCGGCACGAATAGTACCAGCTTCTGCTTCTTTAGGGTTGGTTGCGCCCATCAGCTGACGATTCAAGGCAATCGCATTTTGACCTTCCAAAACCATCGCTAGAACAGGGCCTGAAGACATAAAGCTGCACAGCTCACCATAAAAAGGACGCTCTGCATGAACGGCATAAAAACGACCTGCTTCAGCAGCAGAAAGTTGCTGCATACGTACAGCAATCACAGACAAACCGTTTTCTTCAAAGCGACGGATGATGTCACCCACTACATTTTTGGCGACAGCATCTGGTTTGATGATAGATAAAGTGCGTTGAACAGCCATTGATAATCTCCTTGAGATATAAAGTATGATACCCGGGACGCGGGCGCGGCACTCTAGAAGTCTGCTACCCAATAGTAAACTAAGGTTTATTGCTTTTTCTGCTATTTAAGGGGCAAGACCGATTTCGCCAAACAACAAAAACATAAAAGATAAAGCGTATTTTTTACACTACCAAGGGGACTTTTTGTGGTTTTTGGTCACTCAGGAGAGGAACAGCATGCCGAACATCACTCAATTCTCTACAGGGAGGTTTTTATGGGTATGTTAAAAAAAATCAGCTTATTATCAATCGCTACCGTGATTGGCTTATCGCTCGCGACATGGAGCACACAAGCGACCATCAAGGCTGGTGACATCACAGGCGGCAAAAAAGCCCCCCATGTCAACATTGCAATTTTTCACAAACTACATGGTCAAGAGGGGTTTAGTTACCCTGCGCATATTGCGAATCATGATATTTTAAGTGCTATGCAGGGTAAGGCACAATTCATTTCTGTAAATCATACTGCAGGCATACTAGATGGCGATGTACTCACCATCAGCAACGATGTATTGCGTGAAGATGCTGGCAAGGGCTTTGAAGATTTTGGTGTGGATTGCCAGTTAACCGTTCATAGCAAAGATAATAATATTAGCCTGGCAGGCATTTGTGAGATCTTAATGGTTGACCAAGATGGCCGAGAAATTGAGCACAAAGCGATTGTAAAACCCACAACCATGGAAGCAGGCAAGGACTGGGTATTGCTGTATAATGACGAAGAGGATGGCATTGCTATTTATGCTGATGAAGAAATAGGAATGGAATGAACTTGAACATACACCTTTTTTCATTCATGTTTTGCGCTTTGAACATTCAAGGAGTATATGCATGAAACAGATCAAGGTGCTATCATTATGCGTGGTTGCTGTAGCAGCCATGCTAATGGCAACAAGCTATAGTGTATCATCCAGCATCAAGGCTGGTGATATTACAGGTGGCAAAAAAGCCCCCCATGTCAACGTGGCAATCTTCCATAAACTGCATGGTCAGGAAGATTTTTCTTACCCTAAACACATTGCAGACCGTGACATTATTCATGCCATGCAAGGTAAGGCGCAATTTATTAGCATCAACCATACCGCTGGCTTGGTTGATGGTGACATTATAACCATTGGCAACGATGTATTGCGCGAAGGTGCTAATAGCGCGTTTGAAGACTTTGGTGTGGACTGCCAATTAAATGTTCACATCAAGAGCGACAATGTTTCTTTAGCGGGACTTTGCCAAGTATTGATGGTCGATCAAAGTGGGCGGGAAATTGAACACAAAGCACTCATCAAGCCAACAACCATGGAAGCTGGCAAGAACTGGGTGTTGCTTTATGATGATACTGAAGATGGTATAGCTGTCTATGCTGACGAAGAGGTGGGAATGGAATGAAAAAAATAACACTATCCTTAGCAATAGCTTTTATGATGACTGCATTACCAGTCACTGTGACTACAATGAGCCAAGCACAAGCTTCTGAGCCTGCAAGCTCCGACATCGAGGCTAAATTAAACGCTATTGAAGATCGTTTAAAGCGTGCCAAATTGGTGGTTAAGAAGCTGAAGCATGATTATTTATTAGCCGTTAAAAGTGAAGATAACTTGGCGGGTTCTGGCATGTCCGAAGAAGACATAAAACATGTTAAACAAAAGTTTCAACACAAGGTGGAAACCATGATTAACACTGCAGTGGCAGAAATCGATAGCATTTAAGCTGACATTCAATCAACAAACGCGCTCGAAAATTCGGGCGCGTTTTTTCAACGCATCGTGCTAAGACACTTTCGCAAATTCAAGCTCCATGCTAACGCAGCTCACGGGATTCAAAATCAGGATAACATGCGTTACTGAAATAAAGTCCATGCGCTGGCGCAGTCACACCTGCGTGTTGGCGACTTTTTTGCTCTAAAATAGTAGCAACGTCTGAAGGCTGCCAGCGACCTAAACCAACAGCCACCAAGCACCCTGCAATATTACGCACCATATGGTAAAGAAAGCCATCGGCTTGGACATCAATAAAAATTTCGTGCCCTTGACGTTGCACATCCAAGCGTTTCATGGTGCGAATCGGCGAATGCGCTTGGCAGCCACTGGCGCGCACAGCACTAAAATCATGCTCACCAAGGAAGTGGCAAGCTGCCTGCTGCATGGCTGCCACATCTAACGGGCGCGGCATCCACCAATGCCGCCACGGATGCAGAGCCGAAGCGGTATCTCTGTTCCAAATTTGATAACGGTATTGCCGTTCCATGCAATCAAAACGGGCATGAAAATCCGCTGCAACAGCGCGCACAGCCAACACCATCACACCTTCTGGCAAACGGCTATTAACCCCATGAACATAAGCGCGGGGCGAACGGACAAAGCGGCTTTGTTGCACATCAGCATGCACCAGCATCGCTTCACCATGTACACCAGCATCGGTGCGACCCGCAGCAACACATGCAACAGGATGACTTTCGATGGTAGCCAGAGCTTGCTCCAACGCGGCTTGCACAGAGCTAGCGTTATCTTGCCGCTGCCAGCCGTGGAAGGCTGGGCCGCTATACTCCACACAAAGGGCAATACGTTGCGTCATGGTTACCTACTTATTACGCCGCAGCTCAGCAACAACGCGACTGGCTTCTTGAATACTCAGTTGAATCGCACCGCGCCCCGAACCTGTACACGGAACCCACGGACGATCAATCTTTTTGCGCAGATGCCGCCCTAAGGTAGTACGCATCATACACATCAACACCACCACATCAGCAGCCTTCACCTGCGCCAACAAATTATCTAACTCACGATTCCAGTTCGATGACCAGCCTGTATGTTCAAAGCGCAAACGCACATGTGGCAATGTTTTTTCTGCCCAAGCAATCACATCATCGTCATAACGTTGTTGAATTTCATTACCGCCAATAAACACAATACGCACAGGTCGGCTATTGCCATCATGGTTGCTGGCAGGACTGCTATCTGTCGGTAAAGCCTGTGTTAGCTGCCCAATAAGTTCGCGGTCAATCTGCCATGCCTTACATTGCTCAAGAATTTGCAGTGCTGCATTGCCATGCTGATCGCGGTAAAGGTAAAACAGCTCAGGCATCAACGCCGCGCAACGTGTGTCATTCCCCATAATGCGCGCCAAATACACGCGCGCCCATAGCCCATCCTCTTCCGTCCAAAAAGTCATATGTTTTTTATTTAATAAATATTGATCAAATTCTGGGCGCAGTGCTGAATCATGCCACGCGCTATGTTCCATGACATCCAGCGCATCACGCCCCAATTCAAGCAGGGGGGGATTAGGCGATTCAGGCATGGCATGAAGTAACATCATCGCCTTAGCATAAGCTTCTGCATCAGGCTCTTCGCCCTCGCCATGCATAGCACGCTGTAAGTGGTTCAGCACAGCATCTTTGCCATGACGCAATAGGTGAGGCAATACACCACTGCGGCAAAACACATCCCATGCTTGTGCAGGGTGGGATTCAATCAGCTTAACAGCAATATCAGGGAGCATCGAAGCATCGATCAGCGATACGCCTTCGAGGAAAAATACGACATCATCTACAGGAATCATGGATAGGCTGTGAATACCTTGCCATTTACTGCGAATATCAGGCACGTCGGCAGTATTCATGCGGTACACCAGCATGCTTACTTCAATAAACTGAGCGGTACTCAATATGCCCATTGTTTCATAAAAACGGCGCGCACGAGAAAGTAGCATCCCTACCACCGCTTGACGGGCATAATGCTGTGCCAGCTCACCATCCTGCGCTTGCTCCTTACTGCGAAAGCGTAAAAAGGCCGCCATTGCTAAAATATAATTGGCATTGGCTGCGTTTTCGACCAAGGCAACCGCCTGTTCAGCATCGTTGGTGGCTTGGTTCAACGCGGCAAGCATCGCCTGCTGCTGCTCTTCGGAGTTTGGCAAGCGCACTTCATGTAGTGAGCGAAAGCCTGCGCGCAACAACGCAATATCAGCAAACAACTCAGCGCGAGGCGAGCTTTGATTCAATGATTCAAAATACTCCAACGCTTTAGCAAAACGTCCCATCGCTTGTAACACTTGACCATAACGGCGTTTGGCACGGAACAAGGTTTCATCATCAAAGGCTGCACCCACTTGCTCCATGCGTTGCACCACCAGCGTCAAATAATCCAAGGCGATGCCAGGACCTTCCATGCGCCACAGTTGTTCGCCAGCCTGCAATGCTTTAATCACAAAGCGGTCGTTCGTCGCCTGAATCATCGCCTTAAGCATGTTCAACGCTTCGTGGTGATACTGATGCCCCGCCATATAATCAAACAAATGATTCGCCAATGCCGTACCAATAAAACCTGCTGTGCCGATATACGGCTCTAGCTCGTAACCCCATGTGGCATACGTTGTTTTGAACGCTTCATCATCACCTTGATGAACACAGGCGGTGAGCCAACCTGTGATATACCATGCCTTGCCTAAACCATCATTGGTAGAAGTCTCAATATCCTTCATATCACGTTGCTGCAACAAGGCATCGGCAAAGCCAATATGGAAAAAATTGTGCGTGCGGCGACTGTTAAGGTGCAGCAGCTCATCCAACAGGTCAGCGATTTTATCACCGCTTAATGCGCCTGATTCCTGTAACGATGTGGCAATAATATGTTGGTGAATAACCTCATCCAAGGTAGTAAAATCATCCGCGCCTGATTGTAGCAGCACAGGTTCCGCTTGGGGCGCGGCAGACTCTTGAACAACCGCTGCTTCAACCAACCATTGCGGAGCTAATGTTTGCCATGCCTCTGCTAGGTGGCAATAGCTGGCTCGTTCTGCTTCGTTGACCGCGATAAACGGTAAGGCGTTGATCGCGTGCGCCAATTCGGTGGTACTAATATTTAAATGATGGGCACTATTTAACGCCTCACACCATTGTTCTACGCTAGGGGAATGTGCATGCCCTTGCTCCATGCCTGCGGCATCCAACAACACGGAGGTTAAATGCTCACGGCGTTGAGCGTAAAACAGGCGCAGCAATGCTTGCCATTGTGCCTCATCCAGCATAGCCGCAAGATGAGGAAGCATCAGTTCAATGCGTTTGGATAAGGGCAAGCGTTTGATAAATACCAAGCGCATACGTTGATGGCGCGCAGTATTTTCGATCAACGTTTGCCAACTGCGTTGTTGCTCCTCATCGCCATGACTGAGTCGTTCCTGCCAAGCAAGCAATGCTTGTTGTTGCTCATTCGGCATCAGCGCGCCAAACAGTGTTGTGCCATTAACAAGCATAACGTTCACCCCTCCGCAGCATAAAACCATGTTCGCTTATTATGTGGATCACCTGTTCCATGTTAATGGTGTGTTTATTCATAAGCCGCCTGTGTCATGAAGTGAGAGGCGCGAAAAAGGTCTGCTGGTCGCCCAATATCGAACCAAAAACCATGGTGAAGCACGCCGCTGCATTGTCGTTCTTTTATGCAAGGGCGCATCACATCAAGTAGCGAAAACGGCGTTGCAGCGGGACGTGCCAACAACAACGAGGCTGGCCAGCACGATGCACCAGCAAAGGTATAACGCACACCTTCGCTGGCATGAATCAAACCATGATGCAACGCAAAGTCACCTTGTGGATGATGGGCTGGATTGCCAACCATCGCCAACGTAACGCCACCGCCATGTTGTAGGGCATGCAAATCAATATCGCTACAAATATCGGCATTATGCACAACAACAGCGGTCGGATTAGGCAATCGCATTATCGCTTGGCGCAGTCCCCCACCAGAGTCCAGCAACTGCGTCTCCACACTGTAATAAAGGCGTGCTCCAAAGCGTTCACCTCGACCTAACGCCGCCATAATCTGTTCACCATGATGGTGAACATTGATCGCAATATGGCGAATACCAGCAGCAACCATGCGTTGGATCACGCGAATAATGGCAGGTATACCAGCAATCGGCATCAAAGCTTTGGGGCGTTGTTCCGTCAACCACGCCAGTCGGCTACCCACCCCAGCTGCGAGGATGACACCTTGGTCGGTTGGTATCATGGAGCCTTTACTCGGCCTTGCTGCGCGGCAATGGCGCGTTGGCGTTGTAATTGCTGCTGTTGTTGCTGCAATGCCATATTGACCCGCTGTAGGTTTTGCTGTGCCATATCAAAATCAGGAAGCACCAACAATGTACGCTCCAACACCGCTTTGGATTCAGCAAACCGCCCTGTAACCATATAGGCCGCAGCCAACATATTTAACGCTGGGGCATTGTAAGGGTAAATCGACTCAAAATGTTGCAAATACGCAATGCAGTCATCAAAGCGTTTTTCTTGGTAAGCCGCTTGTGCTACGCCAAAAACAGCGCGAAAATTGTCTTTGTTCCACGCATAAGCTTTAGTATTTTCAATCGCTGCCTGAGCAGGGTAGCGCATGTATGCCATACCATAACCTGCATGGTATTCGGAGATCACCCAGCGCGTCGGCCAAATACTCAGCAATACAGCAGCCAAAACTAGACCTACGCCCAATGGTTTTTGCCATTTTGGGGTTAAAGATAAGTGCAACGATGTTTGCAGCACAGGCAAACTGCTCCACCATAATGCACCCAGTAATGCGAACACAAACATACTTGCAGGATTAAAGAACACATGATTAAACATGGCATCAAACAATGCAGCGGTGATCGCAAGTACACCAGCAGCCTGCCAAACATCCCACTGTTGCCACAGGGCTTTGAGCAATCTAAGCCATAAAAAACCAACAATCGCACAAAACAATAGCAATGCAGGCAAACCATTTTGTGTAGCGATTTGTAGCAAGGCATTATGAGGGTTGGTGGTGAAGGTACGCGCCGAGCTCAGTGGATCGCGGAAGTCAGGGAAGCGATTACTGTAGGCCGGATAAACAGTGAAGAAATTACCCGTGCCCTGCCCCAGCCACGGTGCATCGGCAATCATCGCCGTGGATGAACCGTAAATCGGCGTTCTAGTACCCAAAATAGGACGCAACTGATCCCAAAACTCTGCCAGTGGTGGTTGTGGTGCACCAGGCGTGAGATGACCTGGTTCAACCGTCATGCCGCCTTGTGTTTCGGCAGAAAAACGCGCCAAATCACGGTAGTGGAAAGGAAGCGCGAAATAAGTAGCGGTTGAGGCAATGATCGCCGAGCCAATGAGTATCAAGGGTAGGGTGGTGCTAAGACTGCGCCAATTGCATGCCAAAGCTAAACGGTAATGGCGCAAAGCAATGACTGCCAACACCAAAGACCCAACGGCTAAACCGCCCAAAGCACCACGACTGGAGGCAACCAACAGCATGGTCAACATACTGACCAAAGACACCCAGTTAAGAATCCGTAGCACAGGCTGTTTATAATAGCCCAGCATCCATGCCATAGCAGGCACTAAAATAACCAACACATCACCCGTGAAGTTAATGTGCCCAATAGGTGAGAATAGTACGGAGATGTTATAGCCAGGTCGCCCGTAATCCAAAACGTAGCTGTACCAGTAACGAATCGAAAAGACCAAAGAACCGAGAGATACCAGCCAACAAACCATATCGCTGTACAGCGGTAATGTTCGTCGCCCATAAATAACCGTCAGCCATACGGCAAGGCAGGCAGTCCAAAAAGCAAAGCGAATCATCCCTTCCGTGGTGTTAGGGCCGAGCCAAATACCGATAAATAGTAATAGGTAAAAGCCAGTCAAAGCCAACACCGACCAGTGCATGGGGATGTTGAGTTCTTCTTTGTGTTGCCACAACCATGTGGCGGCAGCGATGCAAATAAGCACGAAACAGGCAATCAACAATGCCCATTTGGGTTCTTCATTCGGTGCGATAAAGGGGAATATACGCACGTTGATCATCAATGGAAAAAATAGAAGTGGCACAATCGCCAACGCCCAAGGGCGACTCAGTAATGTACGCCAATCAGGCATGCTCTCTCCAATAGTGTAAAAACGTTTTTAAAAAGTATCGGGCGAATAAGGGGACAGCCTAAGTCAGCTAAATTAAAAGGTTGCCAGCACCCAGCCTGGTGGATTCAAATGCTTATAATTAGCTGGCAGGCGTTTGTTGAATGTACCATCGCCATTATCATCATACAAATAATAAGCAGGCGCTGAACCCGTAGGCTTCACCTTAATCATATAAACACGACCATTAAGCGAGTACTCGGACACCTTGGCTTGATCAGATTTTCGAGTATAGGCATGCACCGAAACGTTCTTAGCGATATTTTCAGGTACTAATGCTTGTTTGAGGTCTGCATCCTCACTGTTGTCGGTATTCGCTGGCTCAGGACGTTCAGGGTCGGCCTTATCTTTAGTGGCAGGGCTAGGCGCGACCTTGGCGGTATCGACCACAGCTTCTGGTGGCGGACTGACAGTGTCTTCAGCCCATGAGAGCAAAGCACATCCAAAGCCAAGACAAAAGGTCAAGACACAAGCATAAAAACGATATGTGAACATGTACACCTCCAAAGCAGAGAGGCTAGAAGGCTGCCCAAGAATGGCAAGCCTTGCGACAAAAAAACGCGCTACAACTTATCTTCGTTGCTGGTGTCTTTATTGGGTGCGTTATCTGACGTGGCTTGATCGGCATGGCAACAAGCAATAATCACCTGTTTGCGTTCGGTCGACAGTTGCGCCGCGCTACGACCACGCATGGCTTGTATGGTGTTGTGTAGCAATCGAAGATTATACGCATAATGACGACACGAGGCACATATCAACAGATGAATATTTAATTTAACACGTTCAATCAAGCGCAACGGACGTTCAAAAGCATCGGAGCTTAAACGACTGGCTTGACGGCAAAAATGATTCATAACTACGACCCGAATCCATGTTTCTCTAAACAGTGGCGCAGAGCCAAACGCGCTCTGTGCATGAGTACATGTAAATTCGTCGCTGTAAGCTGGCAATCATTACATACGGTTTCAGAATCTTCGCCGACCATTTCTTTCAACATAAAGACTTGGCGTTGACGCAAAGGTAATTTAGCAAGGCATTGCTCTAAAGCATCGCGGAAATTATCATCATGGCATAATTGATCGGGGCTGTTGTGCCAACGCCTGTTGGCAGCGCGCCAGCTATGGTCGCTATGGAACCACGGGGAAACAGGGTCTTCCTCTAGCGCATCATGCAATTTTCGTTGACGGATTTGCTTGCGAATATGGTCGATGATTTTATGCTTAAGGATGCCAATAAGCCACGTTTTTCGCGAAGAATCACCCTTAAAACTATCTCGCGCCCGCCATGCCGCAAGAAAGGACTCTTGCACCAAATCTTGCGCTACATCCTCATCATGCAGACGCACCCAAGCAAAGCGGTAAAGCTCATCACCGTAATCACGTACCCAATCGGCAACGTCCTCAGATGAAGGCATATTGATTATTAGCGTGCTTAAGCGTGCGGAATAAACTTAGCAGGGTTCAGAAGCTTACCGAAACGGTACACTTCAAAGTGTAGATGTGGTCCAGTAGAGCGTCCAGAAGAGCCAATACGTCCAATCATTTGATTGTCGCTGACTTCATCACCAGGTTTAACAACAACACTGGACATGTGAGCATAACGCGTACGGTAACCATAACCATGCTCGACCTCGACCATATAACCATAATCACGATGATGATCGGCATAAACCACCACACCACGGCTAGAGGCTAACACAGGCGCACCGTAACGATTGGCAATATCAACACCTTTATGGAAGGCTTTACGACCTGTAAATGGATCGTTGCGTTGACCATAATGAGAACTTAACGAGCCACCTTCACTAGGCCACGCATGGGGACGAGCTAAAGCGATTTCACGGCTATCTTGCAACACCATATCAATCACAGCCAACTGTGTGTCTAGGTGAGAAAGACGAGAACTGGCTCCTTTCACTTGTGCATCAAGTGCCGAACGAATGTCTGAAGCGGACGTAGGCATCGCCACTTGTGAGCCACCAACAGCAGGCTCTAATGAGAAATCAAACTCTTCGCGGTCAAGTTTGGCAACATCGACCAGACGTTCGCCAAGTGAATCTAAACGCACCAACTTAGCTTGTAATTGACCAATGGTACGTGCGTAGACCATCATTTTATTGCGTTCAGTATCCAGCATTGCCTGAATACGTTGCTGCTCAGCTTCTGCTTTCTGTTGCTGTAATGTTAGTTCATAACGGGCTTGATCAAGTTCGGCTTGCGCTGCAACTTGGTAACGAAACGAGTAACCACCCCAAACAGCCAATGCTACAATTGCCAACAATGTAAGCACAGCCATTTGAAGCCAAAGCTTACGTACAGAAAAACGCTTTACTGGCCCCGTGTCCGAAACAACCATCAACGATATGTGACTCAAAAAATACTCCTGTGCAGATATTTCTATCTACGGCTCCCCATCCAAGCATCCGATTGCTACCCACCGAGCGCATGCAGGTCAAGCCATAAAAAATCATCGGCACTGGTATTCATCTTGACATTCGCGCCCCCGCTTTCATGGTTTGCCCATATAAAGACGCAAGGGGGTACAATGTTAGGAAGTACGATAATCAGTCGATGGCGAGTTCATACTTGCGCACTGTTATTGACTGTTTTTCTCGTCGCGGGATGTACCCAAGAGCAGCAGAATAAAATTACTCGTGTAGTGCAAAACTACACAGGTACCGATGGCGTGTTAGAGGTGTATGCTGGCGAGCGTTTGGTGAAGCGTTTTATTCATATTGATAAAATATCCACCGCCATTAGCACCAATGGTGATACACCGCGCCCCTATCGTTTTGGCTATGGTGTCTTAGATGCCAATCAAAACATGCGTGTTGACCCAGGCGAGAAAAAAGTCTATTTTGAATTTAGTGATTACTCGACGAGTTACATATTCTACGAGAATCCACAATAGGAGTTGTTGATGAAAAAATATCTAATGATTGCAGCCGCTGCTGCATTGAGTCTGGCATTACCCAGTGCTTCAATGGCTGGTGATGGCAGTTGCCAATGGAGCAAAAAAGGTCACGGCAAGCATGGCATGATGAAGCAGGCTGACACCAACGGCGATGGCGCAGTGGACAAAAAAGAATTTATTGCTGCTGCTACCAAACGAGCAGAAAAACACTTTGCACGCATGGACATCAACAAAGATGGTGTGTTGGATCAAAAAGATCATAACGCACATTTTGACCGTTTGGATACAAATCATGACGGCAATATTTCACGCGACGAATTCACCGCAGGCCACGCCACACACAAAAACCCATGCGCTAAGCAATAACGCCCAGTTATCATTCGGGTCACACTACCCTGTTAATGGGCGCAATCCAATACCCCCTCCAAGCACTGTGACTTAAATCATAGTACTGGAGGGGTTATTGTTGATGATATGCGACCATAGACGAGGCGGAGGGGGAATTATATACCACTGGAGATCTGCCATGAATGAACCACAACAACACAGCAAACAATGCCGTTGTTTTTTACGCAAAATCAGTAGCGAGTACGATGCAACATTGCGCCAAGAGTCAATACCAGACGGCTATTGTGGACGCTGTTGCGAATGCAATGCACTGGGGCACACGCGTGTCCACCCCTACCAAGGCTATAGCGACGCATGGTGTGATAAACATTGGCAAGCCGTACTCGATGAGCCAAACAAGCCTTGGTATCGTCGTGATGTTGTCGCTTTTATAATCGGGCTTGGCGCATTGACCTTGCTCGCTGTTTGCGCCTAAGGCGCATGGTTTATTGCTACCTTGCATTGGCAATCATCACCGAAGTTGTTGCCACCAGCGCACTCAAAGCTTCAGTAGAATTTACCCGCCTGATCCCCAGCATCATCGTTATCATCGGTTACAGCACCTCATTTTATTGCATGACTTTGGTCTTACGCACGATGCCTTTGGGAATCACCTACGCCTTATGGTCTGGTCTTGGCATCGTATTGGTATCACTCATCGGTTTTTTCGTTTACCAACAAACACTCGACAGCGCAGCTATTGCAGGTATCGCCTTAATCATTGCAGGCGTGGTAGTCATCCATCTATTTTCAGACGTTCACACCTAACCTGAATGATTCATAAATCGTCGTGATGATTGCGTAGAACCTTTGTTTGCAACGGATGCCTTGTCGGGAGCAGCGTACCAGTGGATACGCTCGACTGACAAGGTATTCGAGATTGCACTTATGACTTGAATTCAGGACTGTTTAAAAACCTCATGCTCCTTTCGAGTTGAACCGATGACTAATCTTGCCCACCTCTATTTTAAAACAACCGCAATATAATCCATGAATGCCGCAACGGCCTGTTCAAAGTCATGGCGAATATGTGCAGGCACTGCTTCTTCGGGTGATTCTTTTAAGAAATCATAATATGCATCGCTGGCTCTGCACAGTGGCTGCGCACAAAGATTGCCTGCTGTCCCTTTGATGTCGTGTAATAAGCAAATCGCTTGTGCAACATCGCCAACACTGAGTGCTTGATGAATATCCGTTGTAATATTTCCAAATCGATCCCTAAACATAACAAGCAACTTTAACAACAATGGCTTGCTGTGATTAACCATGACCAATGCAGCATCCATATCCAAGGGTTCATCCGAAGCACTTTCCTCCAAGGTTGCACCGCTATGAGACATCGTTGTTTGATCGCTTTGCGTCACAGCTTCGGACTTAGCCAGAACATCGGGTTTAATCCAACGAATCAATGATTCAAACAATACATTCAGATTGATCGGCTTGGTTGTATGGTCATTCATGCCTGATGCCAAACAATGTTCGATTTCTTCCTTCATGGCATGCGCAGTCATGGCAATAATCGGAATGTCGTTATTTTCTTTGCGAATAAGCCCCGTTGCCGTGATCCCATCCATCACGGGCATTTGCAAATCCATCAGGACGACGGCGTAGTTACCCTTTCTCACCATATCAACTGCCTCTTGACCATTGTTAGCAATCGAGACCACAAAACCCGCGCCTTCCAACAGCTCCTGAGCCACCTGCTGGTTAATGGGGTTATCTTCCGTCAAAAGAATATGCTGCCCTTTTAAACAAGTTAACTGCTCATGAAACGCATCTTTTACTTCGTCTCTTTGGTGCGTATATTGTTCACCCTGATCAAAAACATTGGCAATATGGTTGAATAGCAGCGATTGGTTAATCGGTTTTGATATAAACCCTTCCATATTCAATGCTTCTGCCTGCTCAATAATACTCTCTTTGTTGTGTGCCGTGACCATAATCATGGTCGGAGTCTCGTCGAAACTGTTTGATTCCTGAATCAAACGGGTGGTTTCTATGCCATTGAGTTCCGGCATTTGGTAATCCATGAGCACCAGTTCAAAAGGACGATGCTTGGCAGCAGCCTCTTCCAAGGCATTGATTGCCTCATAACCTGAATCGACACAGGCAACATTCAATTGGTATGCCTCCAGGTAGCTTTGCAAAATCTCCTGTGAAGTGGGATTATCATCCACCACAAGGATGCGCCGCTTCTTAAGTGATTCGGTGATGATTCGCTCTTTCCGCTCCGCTGTTTTTTCTACCACCAGTGTGAAGATAAATTGGCTACCAACGTTTTCTTCTGACTCTACCCATATACGTCCACCCATTAGCTCTACCAAGCTCTTACAAATCGTGAGTCCCAGTCCCGTGCCACCATATTTTCGCGTGGTTGAACGGTCTGCCTGATTAAATGATTGAAAGAGTTTGTCGATCTGTTGCGGGTTCAAGCCAATGCCTGTGTCAGAAACCGTAAAACGAAGACACATTTGAGCCTCACTCAAATCCTTTTCCGCGACTTCTTCAATGCGTACAATGACTTCACCCTGCTTGGTAAACTTTACGGCATTGCTAATCAAATTCAGCAAAATTTGATGAATGCGGAGCGGGTCAGCAATCAAGTCAGTGGGAAGTTTAGGGTCTTTGTAAAAATGAAGCTCCAGCCCTTTATCATCAGCCAAGGCCGAAGCCACATCAGAGAGTTGGTTGAACACATCATCAAGTTGCATCTCGATAGGGTCGATATCCAGCTTACCTGCTTCGATTTTGGAGAAATCAAGAATATCGTTGATCAGTCCAAGCAGAGAACGCGCTGATACCTGCACTTTATTGAGGTAATCACGCTGTTTATTGGTCAGCTCAGTTTTAAGCGCGAGGTGGTTTAGCCCCAGTATGGCATTCATCGGCGTGCGAATCTCATGGCTCATATTCGCGAGGAAATCGCTCTTTGCTTGGGTTGCATCTTTGGCTTTTTCCAGCGCTTCATCCAATGCTTTGGTGCGGGATTTGACTTTATCCTCCAGCCCTTCATTTGAAACATTAAGATCATGCACAAGCGATTGAATCGATTGTCGCATTTTTTCGCAGGCATTGCCCAAGCGACCTATTTCATTATCACCGAGCTGCTTGATGGTGGTGTCCATATCACCGTTTGAAATCAGTGTGATGGAGTCTTCCAGATCTTTTAGTGGCTTGAAGGTATTTTTCCGAGTGATGGCAAGCGTCCGATAAATGAGGGTGAAAACCAACAGCAGTGACAGCAAGGTAAGGTAAGCCAGCTCTTTGTAGATCTCTTCTTTTAAACTCTTATCTGATAATGCAATACTGATCGTGGCAATCACATCGCCATCATACTTGATGGGCGTTGTTGAGGTGGCAAAAAAAGAAGAGTTGGTGAAAAAATCATACGATTTATTTGAGTACGCTTGTTTGACCCTACGCTTTAACACCTCATTGCCCGATATAAGCTCAATGTATGCAATGTCTGGATCAAGGAACAGCGCGTCCACGATTTCATCAATCGCTGCATTATCCATATTCCACACGGTGCTAGTAAGGCTGGTGGAGGAGAACTTCGTGATATAACGAATATCCTCCTCCATCACGCTATTCATGTGGGAAAAACGCTCAACCCCAAAGACCACAAGAAATGCCAGCAGCACAATCACCGCTACTTTGATGCTGGAGATTTTAATACGTTGTTCAATGTTCATTCGTTATTGCCTTCCTTATCTCGCTGCTGTTACGTGACTGAACAGCCCAACACTTTGTTCACCAACAGGAAAATTCATGACTTAATATAACTATCAATAATTTGTTGATAACGCCCCGTATCACGGAGGTGTTTCAGCCCTGCGTTAAAATCTTCCATGATCTTCACACTTCTAAAGACAGGTCTGTAGTCATGCGGTTCGGTAAAATAGTGCGTATCGGTTGGCAGTAGCGTGATCGTCCCTTCTTTGCGTACTTTATTGGTGTAATAGTTAATGATGTTTATATCTGCGGCGACAACATCATAACGCTTGGCATGAAGCGTGCGTATTTGCAAAATC
>CAZYAI010000009.1:0-63824 GCA_964645625.1 uncultured Zetaproteobacteria bacterium | reverse complement strand
GCGTTCGCCTATCACCCTACCCGCTTCAGCTTACATTCCCGAAGCCAACAACCTCATGCGCCGCCATCAAACGCGCCATATCGTGGTGGTGAACAGTGATGGTTCGTTGTTTGGCTTGTTGACTATTTCCGATGTTATGCGCTCGCTGGAGAGCAAATACATTGCCTTTATGAAGTCGGTCATGCAAGAAATGGAGTTTGATTTACGCCTTCACTCGCTGCAACAAAAAGCTTTGTTTGAACGTAACCCCAATGCTGTTTTTTCGCTCAACAGCGATGGTCTGGTGCAGGCGAGTAACCCTGCCTCGGTGCTATTGATCGGTGTGGGTGAGGATGCCTTATTAGGGCAAGCCTTGGCATCCTTCATTGTTGAACACGATCAAGCTGCTTATGCGGCGGCACAAGCCGAGGTTTTAGCTGGCGAGGCATGTAGCCTGCATGTTCATTTACAAACGGCGGGCGGTGAACAGCGTTATATTTTCCTCAACCTTGTGCCTGTGATCGTCGATGATCGACATGCTGGTTTTTACGCTGTGGCTCATGATGTTACGGAGGTGAGTAAGTCGGAACGTCATCTGCGTTTGCTCTCTTCCGCCTTGGAGCAGGCGAACGAGGCAATCATTATTATTGATGATACGGGCAAGGTGGAATTTGCGAATCACGCCTTTTCGCAAGTGTTTGCCAACACCGATGAGCCTTTGATGGGTACACCGCTGGATGATTTGCTGAGTGTGGCTGTATGCCCCAACACGAGCGCATTATGGCAGCACATGGCGGACGTGAGTCGCGACCAATACGACACCGAGATTCATTTGGCCGACAATCGAATCATGGAAGCCAAGGTCTCGCTTTCTGCTTTTACCATGGAGCAAGAGAACATCAGCCACTTGATTATGGTGATCGAAAATATGCAGGAACGCAGGGTGATTGAAGCGCAATTGCGCCAAGCACAAAAAATGGAAGCGTTAGGCACTTTGGTCGGTGGCATTGCCCATGACTTCAATAACTTGCTGGCAGCTATTTCGGGTAATTTATTCCTGATTCGAGAAGAGATCTCGGGGCAAAAAGAGACCGCGAAAAAGGTGGAGATACTGGAGGATGAATGCTTCCGCGCTGCTGGGTTGATTCAGCAATTATTGGTGTTTGCACGCAAAGGTAACGTTAAAAAAGAACGACTTGATTTTTGTTCGCTGTTGCACAACACCTTAAAGCTGGGGCGTGTTGCCTTGAGCGAACAGGTGTTGTTGCTGGTGGATATTCCCCAAACACCCTGTTACATCATCGGTAACGAGCAACAATTACAACAGGTGATCTTGAACCTGTTGAACAATGCCTACGATGCTGTAAAAACATTGAATACGCCGCGCATTGAAGTGACCCTAGCGTATCAAGATACAACCACCGAGGCGATGCCCTATGGGCAACTGCAATTAAGCCTGCACGATAATGGTAGCGGCATCAAAGCTGAAGATGTAAGCCATATTTTTGAACCTTTTTTTACCACCAAAGATGTTGGTGAAGGTAGTGGTTTGGGCTTGTCGATGGCGTATGGTGCGATTGAACAACATGGCGGTGCATTAAGCGTGCAATCACAATGGGGGCATGGTACAAGCTTCCATATCACCCTGCCTTGCGCCTTACTTGAAAATGACGAGCTTAATCAAGAAGAGGCCGACCCACACTATATCCTCATCGCTGATGATGAACCTCAGGTGCTGGATATGTGTGCCTCGCTGTTAGAGTCGCGGCATTACCGTGTGTTGCGCGCCTCCAGCGGTGAAGAGGCATTGGCTCGCGTCGATGAATATGGCGATGCGCTTGACCTGGTGGTGCTCGATGTAATGATGCCTGGTCTAACGGGGGTGGATGTGTGGAGCCGCTTGGTTACCACCATGCCCAAGCTTCCCGTGCTGTTGATGACGGGTTATGATCGGCATAATGTAAGCAAAGGGCTGCCTGACTACGTCCGTGATGCCCAAGTGTTAAAGAAACCCTTTTACCCCGCAGACTTCCTTGCGCAGGTAAAAGAAATGATAGGTGATGATATTGAATAATTCCGTAGCTGATTCCATGTTTGAGTTAATTCCAGCGATTGATCTGAAGGGCGGGCATTGCGTGCGTTTGCAACAAGGGCGTATGGAAGATGCCACCGATTATGGTGACGACCCTGCTGCTATGGCACTGCATTGGCAGGCGCAAGGCGCAACACGCTTGCACTTGGTCGATCTTGATGGTGCATTCGCAGGCAAACCTGCCAACCGTACAGCCATTGAAGCGGTGTGTGCTCAAATGACCATTCCTGTGCAATTGGGTGGTGGGCTGCGTACCATCGAGGCGATTGAATCCACCCTCAAGCTGGGCGTAGGTCGGGTGATTCTCGGCTCGATTGCCGTGGCTGAGCCTGAATTGGTGGTGGCTGCCTGCGCTGAGTTCCCTGGTCAAATCTGCGTTGGTATTGATGCCCGCAATGGTATGGTGGCAGTGCATGGTTGGGATGATGTGACCGATGTATCCGCCCTTGATTTGGCGCGCCGCTTTGAAGACGCTGGCGTGAGTGCGATTATTTACACTGACATTGCCCGCGATGGCATGCTTTCTGGCCCGAACATTGAAGAGACCTTGCATCTTGCTCAAGCTATTTCCATCCCTGTGATTGCCTCAGGCGGCATTGCCGACATGGCACAAGTCACGGCATTGGCGGCGCATTATGATGCAGGGATTGCAGGTGCGATCACAGGGCGCGCTATTTACGAAGGTACGTTGGACGTAAAAACAGCGATTGAAACTTTGCGAGCCAACCATGCTCAGTAAACGCATTATTCCCTGCCTTGATGTTGCTCACGGCCGCGTCGTTAAAGGGGTGAAGTTTGTCGATATTATTGACGCAGGCGACCCCGTAGAAGCGGCGATTCGTTACGATGCAGAAGGCGCGGATGAACTGACGTTTTTGGACATTCGCGCTTCGCATGAAAGTCGCGGCACTTTGTACGACATGGTGAGCAATGTGGCAGAACATGTGTTTATGCCGCTTACCGTGGGTGGCGGTGTGCGCGAGCTGTCGGACATTGAAAACCTCTTGCATGCAGGAGCAGACAAGGTTTCGATCAACACTACGGCTATCAGCAAGCCCGATTTTGTTCGTCAGGCGGCAGAACGCTTTGGCTCTTCGACTATTGTGGTAGCGATTGATGCGCGGCGCAACGATGCCAACAACCCTGCTGCGGGTTGGCAGTGTTACACCCACGGTGGACGCACGGCGACAGGTTTGGATGCGATTGAATGGGCGAAAAAGATGAGTGATGATGGCGCAGGTGAAATACTGCTCACCAGTATGGATGCCGATGGCACCAAGCAGGGTTACGACGTGCCACTTACGCGCACGGTTGCCGAATCGATTCGCGCCAATGTGGTTGCTTCTGGCGGTGTGGGAACGCTGGATCATTTGGCGCAAGGCTTCACCGAAGGCAAAGCCGATGCCGTATTGGCCGCCAGTATTTTTCATTTTGGACAACACACTATTGGCGAAGCAAAAGCCCACCTTGCACAATTGGGTGTGCCCGTTCGCCTGTGATGCTTAATGCGGGTTATTGACCACATAAAACCCTTCCGCGTCATGCAGTTGTTGGAACGCGCCCGCGAACTCGAAGCGCAGGGGCGTTCCATTATTCACATGGAAGTCGGCGAACCTGACTTCCCCCTGCCAGAATCCTTGCGCCGTCATGCCCATGAACAGCTCGATAGCATTCATCATGGCTACACGCCATCAACGGGCTTACCCGCGCTGCAACAGGCGTTGGCGGATTGGTACAGCAAGCAGCACGCTTGTGACTGCGACCCGCAACGTATACTCATTACGCCAGGTACATCAGCCGCGTTTAATATGCTGTATCATGTGTTGTTGGATGCAGGTTCATCGGTGTTGTTGCCCGATCCTGGCTACCCATGCCAACGGAATTTTGTGCGTTTGGCAGGCGGTCAACCCATCGCCGTTGCTGTGGATGCGGCGCAGGCTTACCATTTATCAACCGCCGATATTGCCCAGCATTGGCAACAGGACACCCGCGCAGCGGTACTCATCAACCCCAGTAATCCAACAGGCACGGTGGTGCATGGCGAACGTATTGCAGGCTTGGCAAGCGCATGCGCTGAACGCGGTGGACTGTTAATTTCCGACGAGATTTACCACGGGCTTTATGATGATGTCGCACCACCATCGGCATTATCGTTGCATGATCGGGTGATTGTGGTGAATGGCTTTTCTAAGCGGTGGGCAATGACAGGTTGGCGTGTCGGCTGGGTGATTGTGCCAGAAGCCTTGATTGAGCCATGTCGCCGCGTCATGCAAAATATTTTCATTGCTGCGCCAACGCTATCGCAACATCTGGCGATTGCTGCCTTATCGTTACACGATGAGTTGGAGGAGATGCGCCAAGCCTACAACGAACGGCGACGTTTTTTACTCACTGCGCTGCGGCAACTGGGGTTTGGTATTCCCATTGAGCCACATGGTGCATTCTACATCTACGCCGATATTTCCGCCTTCAGCAACGATGCCGACAGCTTTTGCCACCGCATGTTAGAGGATCACGGCGTAGCCATCACTCCTGGTACCGACTTTGGTGATTACCGCGCCAAACAGCATGTGCGTTTCTCTTACGCTACAGCCCTACCCCAGTTACAAGAAGGCATAAGCCGACTACAAAGCGCGTTATGAATGCAAAGCAGGCATCGTTGATGAGTTATAGTGGATTGCAAGTCAAGGGCAATGAATGACGGCTTCACTTTTAAGACGGGACAAAAGCAATATAGATATGCGTGACATCGTAGGTTGGGTTGAGGCACGAAACCCAACAAAGGAACATAGCCAATCAAATAACATCTTACGATGTTTTAAAGTTGGGTTTCGTACCTCAACCCTCCGCCTCCCAAGGTGTTGAGAGAATCTGACACCATAGCATTCGGAAAAGTTAGGTGGCTGCGCTCCGCTTATCCACCCTACAAAAAACGGTTTTCAAGATGATCGCTTATTTACAAAAAGTATCAACTGGTAAGAAGAATACCCATATTTTCTTGTGTTAGCCCTAGGCTTTTGCGCTTGCTTTTGACTATATCGGAAAGCTGTGTTGCCATTGAAACCTTGTATTCCATACTTCACCTCATAGGCGAATTTAGACTTTTTAAGTTCTAAAGTAAATATAGACCTTTATAGGGCTATAATCTTATCGCATGGTAAGGCTTATCCATCGTAATCGATTTCTTTCAAATGAAGTATGTCGTTCCCCAAGTCAAAGACAATGAATCCCTGATTTATATAGCGACCGTTCAAGCAAAATAGAGGCAATATCTTTATGGGGTGGCAATATGCGCCCGCTAAGTTGCCTTAGGAGTTCACCATCATGATGATTCAATGCCAAAACCTTACCTTGCGTCGCGGTCATAAACTGCTGTTCGAGGGTGCGGATTTAACTATTCATCGGGGTGATAAAGTCGGTCTTATTGGGCGCAATGGCAGCGGTAAGTCGTCTTGGTTTAGTATGATTTTGGGCGAGCTAGAAGCCGATGGCGGCACGTTGCATATTCGCCCTGATTGCCGCATTGCTCATGTCGCGCAAGAAACGCCAGCCCTTGCGATGTCGGCGATTGATTACGTGATGCAGGGTGACACCGTGCTGGTTCAATTGTTGGCAGATATTGCTGCGGCGGAAGCTGCCAACGATGGTATTAAACTCGTTGCATTGCATGAGGCGATGGCAGCATGCGATGGTTACGCCGCACACGCACGCGCTGCCACGCTGATGCATGGCTTGGGTTTTGATGCTTCGCAGTTACAGCAAGCGGTGAGTGATTTTTCGGGTGGTTGGCGGATGCGCTTAAATGTTGCCAGCGCGTTGATGTGTCCTTCTGATGTGTTGTTGCTCGATGAGCCAACCAATCACTTGGATTTAGAAGCAGTGGTGTGGCTTGAGGCATGGTTGCGCCAATACCAAGGCGCGCTGTTGTTGATCTCCCATGACCGTGAGGTGTTGGATCGTTGCATTAACCGCGTGGTGCATATCGAATTACAAAAAGTCACTTTGTACACAGGCAGTTACAGCGATTTTGAACGCGCTCGTGCAGAGCATTTGGCGACCCAGCAAGCGCAATACCAAAAGCAGCAGCGCGAAGTGGCACACATGGAAAGCTATATTCGCCGCTTTCGCGCGCAAGCCACCAAGGCGCGCCAAGCACAAAGCCGCATCAAAGCTTTGGAACGCATGCAGCGCATTGCGCCAGCGCATACGGACTCGCCTTTTTCCTTCTCTTTCCACTCGCCTGCATTCATGCCGTCGCCCTTGTTGCAACTGCAAAAGGCGGATATTGGTTATGATGGCAACGCCTTGTTGCAGCAACAATCGTTTAATCTGCTGCCAGGGGATCGCATTGGTTTGCTCGGTCCGAATGGCGCGGGCAAGTCCACCTTGATGCGCGTGTTGGCAGGCGCACAAGCCCCTCTTTCTGGGCACTACCAACAAGCGCAAGGTTTACGCATTGGCTACTTTGCCCAGCATCAACTGGAGCAATTGCACGAAGGGCTTAGCCCTGTGCAACACCTCACCATGTTGGATGCCGAGCTATCAGAAAAAGCCTGCCGCACCCTTTTGGGGCGTTTTGACTTCCACGATGATGCAGCCATTAACCCTATTGCACCGCTATCAGGTGGAGAAAAGGCACGCTTGGTATTGGCTTTGATGGTCTATCAGCAACCGCATATTTTGCTGCTCGACGAACCCACTAACCATTTGGATTTGGATATGCGCCACGCCCTTACCCTCGCCCTGCAAGATTTTAACGGCAGTGTGGTGGTGGTGTCACATGATCGGCATTTGCTACGCACGGTGTGTGATGCGCTATGGCTGGTCGCAGCCCCGCAAGCCACGCCATTTGATGGTGATTTGGACGATTATGCACGTTGGTGTTTGGAGCAACGGCAGCAGGTAAAAGCTGAAGCATCCAGCAACAGCAACAATGAACGCAAAGCATCGCGCCAGAACCGTGCCGAACAACGCAAAGCCACGCAACCGCTGCGTCAAAAGGTCAAGCAGTTGGAAACAGCATTAAGCCAAGCCCAAAAACAATTGGCCGAAGTCGAAGCCCAATTAGCCGACCCTGCCCTTTACGAACAAAGCAGTGGCGACACCCTCAAGCAATTAGGCAGCGCGCAAAAACAACATCAACAACAGATCGAAACATTAGAAGAAGCTTGGCTAGAAGCCAGTGAAGCACTAGAAGAAGCCATGGCAGAGCATGATACTAACGCACAATCTTAATTAAATGGTTGTTGGCTGGTTGTTCTGTGACATCCATACCATTAAGCGCGGCGAGCTTTTCGGCGGTAAAACGACCTAACATCGCTTTGGAACGATCAGCCAGCAGCTTCCAACTGTCGCCTGCCTGCCAGTGGTACAGGGCTATACGTGGTACATCATGCCCTTCTTTGCTGTTGTAACGCGCAAATGATTGGAAGATTTGATTGAAATCTGGGCTGAATTGATCAATTTCGTCACGTGGACACCACATGGACATAATCATGGCATCAGGACCATCCAAGCGCACCGTCACGTCAATCCAAGCTTTACTTACTTTGGGCGCGCTGGCTTGCACACGAGCGCGGGCATAAGGTAAACCTGCCAGTGTTCCTGTTGTTACTGTGCCAATATGACGTTTTTCATACAGCGATTGCAGCACCTCGGTGGCGTTTGCACGCTTGCTAAGTTTTTTCATCGTCAGCATAAAAAAGACTTTTTCTTTTCGCACTCTGGCAGTCAATGCTTCAGCTTGGTTTTTTATCGCCCAACGTTCTGGGAACTGTAATTGAATGGCGAGGTCGGGGTGAACAAACCGCTGACCAATCACAGCACCATCTTTGGGGCTATCGCCATAGGGGTAACCAGCGACCGCTTGCAACATCGCATCGTGCCCCACAACGCCACCAGGATGAACCATCAAAGCCTGCTGCTCTGCTTCGAGAATACGTTTTTTTGTTTCGGGATGAGAGGCAAACGCGCCGTGGTATTCGGGAACTTTGTCCCCCACATCCTTTTTCTCCAGCTTGCTGATGTCCTCAAGTCGTTTTAATGTCGCCAATAGATGTACTGTCGCTTGCGGGTCATAGCCTGCCTGTGGTGCATATTTGAGTGCCAATTCGTCGGACTCTAACTCTTGCTTGCGACCAAACCCCATAATAAAACTTTGCGCCATCAAACTGGTGATTTGCCCTAATGCTTGCGGAATAGGAACGAAAATCGAAGTAATCATCATCCCTAATTGGTAGCCCTGAATCTGAGTATAACGCGCCACAGCATGACGCGCCGTGACATGCCCAACCTCATGGCTCAACACAGCCGCTAACTCAGCTTCGGCATTCAAATGGTTTAACAGTCCGCGATGAATGTAGATATGCCCGCCAGGGAGGGCAAAGGCATTGATGGTGGCATCATCAACAACATTGAACTCAAAAAATAAATTAGGGCGATCCGAAACATTGGCGACTTTTTGCCCCACGCGGTTGACATAGACAGCCAATGGATCTTTTTTGTCCAACAGCGGCAGTTGCTTATTGTATTCTGCGGCCAGTTTTTGCCCCAGATTAAGCTCTTCCTTTTCGCTCATCATGACAAATTCTTTGTTTTTACTCACAGGGTTGGTCGCACATGACGGGATTATTGCCGCCAAGATCAAAACCATCCACATACGTTGCCACTTGTTCATAACCACTCCATATCCGTAGGTGTGTGCAGGGCAAGGTATAAATTATTGCCTCTGCTTGCTGCGCGAATTCGCCCACGCAGACGTATCTTTTGCCCCTCATGACTCACAGCAGGAGGCTGCTTAAAGCCAGCGCGATATTTGCGCGGCACACTGATGTGTAAACGTCCTAATGTGAACGACCAGCCTTTTTTATCTCGCGCCTTACCGACCGTGCCTTCAACCACGCGAAATTCACCAATGTTTCGCGCTGTGACTGCATCCGCTTGCAGCACAGAAAAACGTGCCGTTTTCCAAATCCCTCGATGCTCCGCAATCGCTTGGTGCTCTTCTTGCAGCAGCTTATCTGCCCACCGTGTATTCGGTGCAAAGGTATAAACATGGGCAAAGCCTTGCGCTACCAACAGTCCATTAACCCAACGTCCATCATCCAGCCACACTTGCGCCAAGGTGCGTCCGTAACGGTCAGTGCGCTCACGATCAAAACTGAGCCGCACCGTTTGCCCTTCAATCAATCGTTTTAATGCGGCGGTTGCTTCGCGCCCCATCACCTGCCCAGGTTCGGTGCCGTGGCGAACTTCGGGGGTATTGATGCCGAGCAAACGCACTTTCATACCACGGCGTGTTTGGAAGGTATCGCCATCATAAATTTTACCCACCTGCACCCATGAACCACTGTCGATAACGGAGAGCGTACCAGCCTGTGCTACCGTGCTTAAGCATAGCAGTAGGCACAGTAGTAGCGCGCGCATTATAGCGCGCAGTCCAATGTACCAACGAGGTCGCGGTAGGCATCCATATCATGGTTGTTCAAATACTCGCGCAAGCCTGCGAGCAATTCGCCACACATCAGCGGTTGGTAAAAAAGCCCCGTGCCAACACCCAAGGCATCGGCTCCGACAATGGCGAACTCCAGCGCATCATGAGCCGAGGCAATACCGCCTTGCCCAACAATGGGAATACCATGCTTTTGGGTTACAGCTCGCACTTGATGCAACTTCCACAGTGCAACAGGCTTGATTGCAGGGCCAGACAATCCGCCCGACACATTGGCAATCACTGGTGTGCGCCGCTCAACATCGACAGCCATGCCAACCAAGGTGTTAATCACGGCGAAGCCATCGCTGCCTGCTTCGATGCAGCAACGCGCTGTTTCTGCAATATCTGCATTGTTGGGGGATAATTTGGTAATCAGTGGTTTGTTGGTCGCGGCACGCATCGCGGCGACCACCCGCGCCGCCATCGCAGGGTCATTACCAAAATGCACGCCACCCTCTTTTACGTTGGGGCAGGAAATATTGATCTCAATCGCCGTCACAGGCGAGTCGTCAAAAATGCGCGCCACTTCGGCGTATTCCTCGGGTGATGTGCCGTTGGCATTTGCCCAAAACTGCGTTTCATCATGCGGCAAGCGCGGCAATACCTGATCGACCACATAACGCGCCCCAGGGTTTTGCAAGCCAATAGCATTGAGCATGCCCGATGGCGTTTCATACACGCGGTGGGGAGCATTGCCCATACGCGGCTCTAAGGTTGTTCCCTTAAGAATCACCGCGCCAATATCACCATGGCTAAACCCTTTAATGCGTGGGTATTCCTCGCCAAAACCAACACACCCAGACAGCATGACTAACGGTGATTGTAAAGACAGCCCCGCAAAATCCACCCGTAAATCAGGTGTTTTTTGTTCAGAATGAGTAAGTTCAGGCATAGCGCGCCCCTTGTAGGAGATAAAAGCCGACATCATGGCAGCAGGCAAAGGCTGGGTAAGTTAAATGATTTGTCCATAGGTGGAGGCATTATTCACGCCTATTACGCGAGTTTTTTAGATCTCGAGACACAAGCTTGCTGCGAGGGGAGTGTATCATAAGTAGGTATACAAAATTATTTTAACATTTCTAACTTGCCTATTCACGCGATTTTCTGCGTTATAAAAAAGGTTACATATTAACAATATGCGCCCTTTTTTGTGCCTTGAATATCGCGAAATATTCGGCGTGATAAATGTTAAAATAATTCCGCACACCTACTTATAGGCATATAAATGTGACGAACGATTTGTTCTGCTATATTCTCCGACCACACGTTTGGGGATGGGAGCGAGCCTTTGGATAAACGAGCTTTAAGCGAACGAGATATATGCACAAAATTCATCACTCCGGCAGTCGTTGACGCTGGTTGGGATGTCCATGCGCAAATTCGTGAAGAAGTGACGTTTACTGCTGGCCGAATCATTGTGCGTGGCAAGCTCGTTGGTCGCGGCAAAAAGAAACGAGCCGACTATATTCTCTATCACAAGCCGAATATCCCCATCGCTCTCATCGAAGCCAAAGATAATCAGCACGGCATCGGTGACGGAATGCAGCAGGCACTCGAATATGCTGACACGCTCGATATCCCCTTTGTTTACAGCTCTAATGGTGACGGTTTTTTGGAACATGACCGAGTCGGCTCTATCGACACGGTTGAAAGAGAGCTGCCACTCTTTGCTTTCCCTTCCCCCGCAGATTTGTGGCAGCGCTATTGCCATGCAAAAGGAATCGTCAGTGAAGCTGAAGAACAACTGGTTGCCCAAGATTACTATTTCGATGGCAGCGGAAAGTCCCCACGCTACTACCAGCTCAATGCGATTAACCGCACCATTGAGGCTATTGCCAGAGGTCAGCGTCGAATCCTGCTAACCATGGCTACTGGCACGGGTAAAACCTTCACGGCATTTCAGATTATCTGGCGCTTGTGGAAATCAGGAACCAGCAAACGGATTCTGTTTCTAGCAGACCGCAACATTCTGGTGGATCAGACCAAGACCAACGACTTCAAGCCATTTGGCAGCGCCATGACCAAGATTCAAAAGCGTCAGGTGGATAAGTCGTACGAAATCTATCTCTCCTTGTATCAAGCAGTCACAGGCAACGAAGAAGAGAAGAACATTTACAAGCAGTTCTCCCCAGACTTCTTTGACCTGATCGTTGTCGATGAGTGTCATCGTGGTAGTGCTGCAGAAGACTCTGCATGGCGTGAAATTCTCGAATACTTCCACGGTGCAACTCAGGTCGGTCTGACGGCCACCCCGAAAGAGACAGAGGATGTCTCGAACATCCATTACTTTGGTGAGCCCGTTTACACCTACTCGCTCAAACAGGGTATCGATGATGGCTTCCTTGCCCCATACAAAGTGGTGCGCATCGACCTAGATAAGGATTTAACTGGCTGGCGACCAGAGAGTGGTAAGCGCGATAAATACGGGCAGGAGATCGAAGATCGCATCTATAATCAGCGCGACTTTGATCGCTCTCTGGTGCTCAACAAGCGAACTGAGCTTGTGGCTAAAAAAGTGACCGAGTTCATGCACGGCACCAACCCCTATGCCAAAGCGATTATTTTCTGTGAAAACATCGACCATGCTGAACGCATGCGTCAGGCACTGGTCAACGAAAATGCCGAGCTATGTCGCGACAATCCGAAGTACGTCATGCGTATCACAGGGGATAATGATGAAGGCAAAGCAGAGCTGGATAACTTCATCGACCCCGAGAGCCGCTATCCAGTGATTGCCACCACCTCCAAGCTGATGACAACTGGAGTGGATGCGCAAACCTGCCAGTTGATTGTGCTTGACCAGCGCATTCAGTCGATGACTGAGTTCAAACAAATCATAGGACGCGGCACCCGCGTGAACGAAGACTACGGCAAGTATTTTTTCTCGATTATGGACTTTCGCAAAGTCACCGAACTATTCGCCGACCCCAACTTTGATGGCGACCCAGTCCAGATCTATCAACCTAAAGGCGATGAACCTGTCGTGCCACCAGATGAACCAGATGAAACTGACGATCCAGAGAATGGAGGAGGTTCCGGCACTGGCGGTATGGAAGAGGTCATCATTGGCGACCCTAAACCCAAGCCGGTACGTTATGTGGTGGATGATGTCGGTGTCGAGATTGTTCAGGTGCGCGAGCAATACTACGGCAAGGACGGCAAACTGATCACCGAGTCACTGAAGGATTACACCCGCAAGGCTGTGACTGAGGAATTTGAGTCTCTGGATGCCTTTGTACGCCGCTGGTCGGGTGCTGAGAAAAAACAGGCTGTAATCGAGGAATTGGTCGAACAAGGCGTGCTGCTTGAGGCTCTGGCTGAGGAAGTCGGTAAAGACTTTGATCCATTCGACCTTGTTTGCCATGTCGCCTTCGGACAACCACCACTCACCAGAAAGGAGCGCGCCGACAAGGTTAAAAAGCGCAATTACTTCGCCAAATATGGTGAACAGGCACGCGCCGTACTGGAAGCTCTCCTCGACAAGTATGCCGATGGCGGTATCCAGAATATCGAGGAAATGTCTGTTCTGAAGGTGCAGCCTTTGAACACCTTCGGTTCACCTGTCGAAATCGTCCGTGCCTTTGGTGGCAAGGCTAGGTTCCAGCAAGCTGTTCAGGAACTGGAACGAGAGCTCTATGATTCAGCAGCATAAGGATAAACAATGAGTATCACGGGCTTAATCAAATCCATTCAGGACATCATGCGAAAAGATGAAGGCGTTGATGGCGATGCCCAGCGTATCGGTCAATTGGCGTGGATGCTGTTCCTGAAAATTTTCGATGATCAGGAAACAGAACTGGAACTGATGGATGATGATTACGAATCACCGATTCCAGAGCACCTTCGCTGGCGCAGCTGGGCTGCGGACGAAGAAGGTATCACGGGTGATTCCCTGCTAGATCTGATTAATAACGACTTATTTCCAGCCTTGAAAAACCTCGTAGCTCACTCGGGCGACAATCCGCGTGGCATTGTCGTTCAGCGCGCTTTTGAAGATGCCTTCAACTACATGAAGAAGGGGACGCTGGCTCGACAGGTCATCAATAAGATCAACGAAGTCGATTTCACATCTTCACAAGATCGCCACCTCTTCGGTGATATTTACGAGCAGATCCTTAAAGACCTGCAATCAGCGGGCAATGCTGGTGAGTTCTACACGCCGCGTGCTGTCACCAAGTTTATGGTCGATATGGTCAACCCTCAGCTTGGCGAGTCAGTTCTCGATCCAGCCTGTGGCACTGGCGGCTTCCTTACCTGCGCCATCGAACATATGCGCAAACAGGTTCAAACAGTGGAAGAACGAAACACACTGCAACGCTCAATTCACGGCGTAGAGAAAAAACAGCTGCCGCATCTGTTGGCCACCACCAATATGTTACTGCATGGCATCGAGGTGCCTGACCAAATCAAGCATGATAACACTCTGTCACGTCCACTGCGTGGTTACGGACCAAGAGATCGCGTGGACGTGATTATTACCAACCCGCCATTCGGTGGCATGGAAGAGGATGGTATCGAACAGAATTTCCCTGCCACGTTCCGTACGCGTGAAACTGCCGACCTGTTTCTGGTGCTGATTATGCACCTGCTTAAACCCAGTGGCCGTGCTGCTGTCGTATTGCCAGACGGCACGCTGTTTGGCGAAGGCATTAAAACCCGCATCAAAGAGAAGTTGTTGACCGATTGCAACCTGCACACCATCGTGCGTTTGCCGAACGGAGTATTCAATCCATACACCAGCATCAAGAGCAATCTGCTCTTCTTCACCAAAGGCGAGCCGACCAAAGATGTTTGGTACTACGAACATCCCTACCCGACAGGTTACAAGTGTTACTCCAAGACCAAGCCAATGCGCATTGAGGAGTTTGAAACGGAAAAAGCCTGGTGGAATGACCGCCAAGAATCAGAGCAAGCATGGCGTGTGCCCGTACAGCAGATTATTGATTCTGGCTTCAATCTCGACATCAAGAACCCCAACATTGTTGAAGAAGGACACGGCGACCCGGATGAGCTTTTGGCGCAATACGAAGCCCTTTTGACAGAGCTGGAACATACCCGTGCTGCGTTGAAATCAGAATTGGCGGCTGCGCTTGAGAGCAATCAGTGAAAACAATGTGTTATCAATTGTTAACAGATTGTTTTGCCAAAAGCGCAAAAGCATGTAGCCTTCGGTTCAAGAAAACTCGTCAAAGGCCATGCGCGAAAGTGTATCCTTGGCGGGTTACTTTTTTTTGTGGGGCTGCATAAATGCCACAGCCCTTTAACAAATCCCCCAAGACATATCAGGAACAGATCGAGATTCTCCAACAGCGGGGAATGGTCATTGATGATGCAGAGTCAGCCAAGTTCTACCTAAAACAACTGAACTATTATCGGCTGGCTGCATACTGGCTGCCATTTGAGGCAGAGCACACCACCCACACCTTCAAACCGGGTACAAGCTTTGAACAAGTACTCAACCTCTACATCTTTGATCGGGAACTGCGGCTGCTGATTCTGGATGCCATCGAACGCATCGAGGTGTCGGCACGCTCACATTGGGCCTACGAGCTTTCTCACAAGCACGGTTCGCACGCGCACCTAGACAGTAGCTTAGCCAGAAAGCCTTACCACTATCAAAAGAACCTTGAATCTCTAAAGATTGAGCTATCACGCGCCGAATCAAGCGAGCTGTTCATCCGCCATTTCCAGAACACATACAGCGAAGGGATGCCGCCTGTCTGGGCTTCTTGCGAAGTGATGTCGATGGGATTGCTCTCCCGCTGGTATCAGAACCTTAAACCATTCAACACACGCATTGCGATAGCCAGGCATTACAAAGTTGGCGAACAGGTTTTGCAGTCATGGCTCCACCATCTATCGACGGTACGAAACACATGCGCACATCATTCACGGCTTTGGAATCGGGAAATGACGGTGACTCCGAAAATTCCTGATCCTGCCCCTAAGAACCTACGTAGTCAGCTCGTGACAGACTCGCGTAAAATCTATAACTCGCTGGTCATCATGCTGCACTTAATGGATATCGTGGCTCCCGACCATCATTGGCGCAAACGCCTGCTTAGCCTCATACAAACGCATGAGATCGATACGGTTCACATGGGCTTCCCCGATGGCTGGGGTACATTTCCTATCTGGTTGGAGAAGAACGCATGACCCCAGGAAAATTTCTCGCTCAATTCGGCCATATTGCTGATAGCCCCGATGGGGTCCAGAAGCTGCGTGAGTTGATCCTTGATCTGGCGGTGCGTGGTAAACTCGTTCCGCAAGATCCGAATGATGAACCAGCAAGCAAACTTCTGAGGAAAATTACTGATGATAAAGCACGTTTGATTAAAGATGGGATGATTAAAAAACAAAAGCCCCTGCCAGATATTGTTGATATCCCCTATTCTGTACCATCAGGGTGGACATGGTCGCGACTGGGAAATTTTGTAATATCACTACTGAGTGGAGGAACCCCGAGAAAATCAAATCCTACCTTCTGGAATGGATCAATTCCGTGGGCAAGCGTCAAAGACCTTGGACAGAAAAAATTCTTAAAAACGACACAAGATACAATTACTCAAGCAGGGCTAAATAGCGGTAGTAAATTAGCAAAAAAAGGTTCCATCCTGATTTGCACCAGAATGGGGCTTGGTAAGATTGCTATAGCTGACATTGACGTTGCCATAAACCAAGACTTAAAAGCTATTAAGCTTTCCAAGTGGCTGGATGTTGATTACTTTTTTCACTACTTTCGAACCCTTGCAATCACAGGCTCTGGCATGACTGTTGCGGGAATTAAGCAGGACGAGTTGTTGGCGTTCTATCTACCATTGCCTCCTCTCGAAGAGCAAAAGCGGATTGTAGAGAAGGTGGATCAGTTGATGGTGCTGTGTGATCGGCTGGAAGAACAGCAAAAGCAGCGTGTGGAAATACGCAGCCAAACAACGGCATCGGCTCTCAATGCATTGGTGAATAGTGAAAACAGCGATGACTTCGATGCCAACTGGCAGCGCATCGCCGCCAATTTCGACCGCCTGATCGATTCCACCGAAACCCTCAAAGCCCTCCGCGCCACCATCCTCGACCTCGCCGTTCGTGGAAAACTGATTCCTCAAGACCCAAATGATGAATCGACCCTGAGCATGTTAGATAAAATTGCTGCGGTTAAGTCCGACTTGGTTAAGTCTGGGGAAATAAAGAAGCCGAAGACTTTGCCGCCAATAAATGAGGATGAAATAGAATGGGATCTTCCTAACGGGTGGGAACTAGTGAAATTTGGCCTATTGGCTGAATTTGTCAACGGTGACCGAAGTAAAAACTATCCGAATAAAAGTGAATATGTCGAAGAAGGGGTTCCTTGGATAAATACAGGCCACATTGATCCTAATGGACGGTTATCTTCTATCCGAATGAACTATATCACACAGGAAAAGTTCGATACCTTAAGAAGCGGAAAAATCCAAAAGGATGATTTGGTCTATTGCTTGCGTGGTGCAACTTTTGGAAAAACATCATTTGTAGAACCATTCAATACAGGCGCGATAGCATCATCGCTAATGATTATTCGGCCTTATTTGAAGTCAATGAACAGCTATATTTTCAAGTATCTGGTAAGTCCATTTGGACGCAAGCAGATATTTAGGTTTGATAATGGTTCAGCGCAACCAAATTTGTCTGCTAATAGCGTTATGTTGTATGCATTCCCTTTGCCCCCATTTGAAGAACAGAAGCGGATCGTGGCGAAGGTCGATCAGTTAATGGTGGTCTGCGACCGATTGGAGGCACAGCTTGCTGCACGCGATGCGCTTGGTGAAAAGTTTGTAGCATCTTCTACCCATCATCTCCTGACTGGATTTCCCGTTTAAGACGGGACAAAAAGGAGCGGTAACCGTGAAAGGTAGGGTGCGCTTGCGCACAAAAACATCGCTTGCATCACCCGCACCGTTTACCATGGCGCAATCAAACCACCATAGAACTCGAAACGCCAAACGGTGCGCAAGCGCACCCTACCCTTGCGTTCAAATCCTCATCCCTTTCAGCCCAAAAAAGGAGCATAGCCTAAATAACGTATCGTTGTTTTAAAGGCATCCTTCACCGACCGTAAAAAGTGGTTTGCACATTCAAAGCTGAGTTGGAGTTATGATAAGAATTCAGGAAAAATGTTTCGTGATCGAAATAAAAAAAGGAGCTACAGCGTAAACTGTAACTCCTTTTTGAAAGTGGCGCTCCCTGAGCGATTCGAACGCCCGGCCTTCTGATTCGTAGTCAGATGCTCTATCCAGCTGAGCTAAGGGAGCATGTTGCGGTGACGTGCACCGTTCCAGCGGCGGCGAACTATAGCGAGCAAAAAACATCTGTCTACACTTTTTATCGTTTTGTTTTTCGGGGGCATTGCTAATGTGTCATTACGCACCGCATTGGGCATAGAAAAATTTACGATGCGTGACATGCATCGCTTTGTATGTGTAGCGTTTGCTTATTTCATAACTGGAGGCAGATAACGCATGAGTGAAACGGCGAAACAGGGGTGGCGAGCATCACGTGGCGATTGGGTGTTTATCATCATCGTTGCAATCGTAGTCCTGACACTGGTTTTGGGCAGCAGCGAACGTAAGACCAAAGCAACCCCGAATGATGCCACGCATATGCACGCAACATCACGTGCTGCTTGCATGAGTTGCCATGGGATCGATGGTATTAAACCGCAACCGCCAGGCCATGTGAAGGCAGATCAATGCTTCCAGTGCCATACCCAACCTGAGGGGTGGACTAAGCCGTGATGCGCGCTATTGGCATGGTGGTAAAACGGGGCGATGAACGCGCCTTCGTGCTGGCTGATGAGGTCGCGACATGGGTTAGCGAATGCGGTTGCCATGTGTATGTCGCAGAGCAAAACGCCATGTTGCGCCATGCCAAAGCTATGCCAATAGCGGAGATGGTTGATTGTGTTGAGATGATCTTGGTGTTTGGTGGCGACGGCACTTTGCTGGGTGTTGGTCGCCATTGTATTGGTACGGGCGTGCCGATTTTAGGCATCAATATGGGGCGCGTAGGTTTTTTGACCGACACCCCCGCAGGCAGCGTGCTGCAAGCCTTGTCTAAGGTGTTAGCGGGGCAATTTAAGACGATTGAGCATATCAGCCTCAAGGCAGAGGTGCTGCATAACGGTCACGTACTGGATGCAGGGCTTGCCATGAATGATGTGGTGGTTCAGCGCGTAAGCAGTCGCCCTGTGGAGTTCGATGTGCGTATTCGCCAGCAACAAGCCTTCCGCTTACGTGCCGATGGTTTGATTTTGGCAACGCCAGCGGGTTCTACCGCCTACGCGCTGTCATCGGGCGGGCCAATTATTCACCCTGCTGTGCCTGCTATTGCAGTCGTGCCTATTTGCCCGCATACCCTCAGTAATCGTCCGTTGATTATATCGGCCGATGACGATATTGAGGTGCGATTATTGTCTCAGCCTGAGCCTGCAAACCTCAACCTTGATGGCGAACCGATGCAGCAACTAACAGTGAATGACGTAGTGCGTATTCGTCAGGGCGGACCAATCACCCTTGTTTATATGCAAGATCATCACTATTACAACACCTTACGCAATAAACTTCATTGGGCGGATGGTGCATCCCGAGTGGCGGAGGATTCATGTTAACAGAGCTGCATATTCGGCAGTTTGCTTTGGTGGATGAGATTCGACTAGAGCTTAAACGTGGTATGACGGTATTCACAGGCGAAACAGGCGCGGGCAAATCAATCCTCGTCGATGCTATGGGCGCAGTGTTTGGAGCGAGGGCTTCAGCCGATTGGGTGCGTCACGGTGCCAAGCAAGCGGAACTGTCTGCCTGTATTGAAACGGATGATGCGCGGGTACTCGCCGTGTTGGAAGAGCAGGGAATTGAGGATGAAGGCGTGCTTATGTTACGGCGCGTCATCAATAGCGATGGACGCTCCCGCGCTTGGCTGAATGGCGTAGCTGTGCCGCTCAAAGTATTGCAAGGCATCGGCATCATCTGCCTAGATTTACACGGTCAGCATGAACACCAAGCCTTAATGGATAAGCAATATCAGCAACAATTGATCGATCAACAGGTCGATGCAGCAGTGCGCCAAGCTGTGCAACACGCTTACCGCGAACTGCAAGCGGCACAACGCGCTTTGCGTGAAGGAGCGCAACAATTACAACAGAGCCGAGAGCGCGAGGCGTGGTTGCGCCAGCAGTTGCAGGCGACGGAGCAACTTGAGTTACACCCTGGCGTACTGGCAGAGCTGGAGCGTGAAGTCGCGGCGGGTTCACATATTGCGAACATCCAACAAGCTGCGGCAGTGGCTTTAGACTGCGTTGATGATGCTGAACCTTCGGCGCGTGCCTTGCTGGCGCAAGCAAGCCATGCCGTTGCGGCGATGGCTGATGTTCACCCTGCATTGCAGGAAGCTGCCGAGATTTTGCAGCAGGCTGACGTGCTACTTAGCGAGGTGTTGCCTCATTTGCGGCAGGCGGAGTCCTTAGAGCTGGATGCCAACTGGCAAGCAGCTCAGGAAGCGCGTTTGAATCAACTGCAAGCACTGTTGCACCAGCATCGCTGTGACGAAGCGGAACTGATCGCGCTGCAACAGGACTGGCAGCAGCAATTGGACGCGCTGGAAACTGCCGCTTGGGATGAGGAACAGCGGCTTAACACCCTCAAGCAGGCGCAAGATTGTTACAGTCAGGCCGCCCAAAACTTGCACCAAGCACGAGTGGCAGCAGCCGAGCAACTTGCCGCAGCATTGCGTCCGTGGTTGGATCGTTTGGCACTGAAGGACATGCAAATTCGCATTGATGTGCAGGCGAAGCAAGCCCCTGAAGCATGGCAGGCGCACGGCTGGGACACAGTCGTATTTATGCTTTCTAGCAATATCGGAGAGCCATTCAAAGCCTTACAACAGGTTGCCTCAGGGGGCGAACTCTCGCGCTTGGTGTTGTCGCTCAAAGCATGCGGCGCCACCACCAACAGCCCCGCCATCGCAGTGTTTGACGAAGTCGATGTCGGCATTGGTGGTGAAACGGCGTGGAGTATTGGCGAATTGCTGGCAGCGATGGGACGCGAACGCCAGGTGTTGGTGGTATCTCATTTGGCACAGGTTGCAGCCGTGGCAGATCACCACATCTGCATCAGTAAAGTGAGCGACAACGAACGCACACGCACAATGCTGACGGCATTAGATCATAGCGCACGGCAACAGGAATTAGCGCGGATGTTGGGCGATGCCAGCGCGCAAGGGGTGCAACAAGCACAGGCATTGCAGCAGCGCGCTTACACCATGATGAAGCAACACTGATGCCGCACCGTTTATACGTCCGCATTGCCGAGGTGGGCGATATTTCTGCCATGCTACAATTGATGCAGCCTTATATGGACGATGGCACCTTACTGCAACGCGATGAAGATGACCTGTGTCAGCATGTACAAGAATTCATGGTCGCTTATTATGATGGGCAATTAGCAGGGTTGGCAGCACTGCATGTCTATACGCGGACGCTGGCAGAAATTCGTTCGCTGGTGGTGACTAAGGCACTGCGTCATTTGGGCGTGGGCGCGCTGCTCATTGAAGGCTGCGAACGCATGGCTACTGACCTTGGCATCGAACAAGTGTTTGCGCTAACCTATGTCGATGGCTTTTTTCATCGCCTTGGTTACCGCACTGTGGCAAAAGAAAGTTTGCCGCACAAAATCTGGACTGTCTGTATCCATTGCCCCAAATTCAGCCATTGTGATGAAATCGCAGTGAAAAAAACACTGCATATTCCCGCTGACCACGGCGATCATGTAGCACATATATTGGACAGGTACCAACCATGACAAGCACAACCTTTGCAGCATTAGCCCTAGCGGAACCCTTGGCGCAAGCGATTACCGAGATTGGCTACACCCATTTGACCGATGTGCAGCAATCCGCCCTGCCGCTAACCTTAGCAGGTAAAGATATTGCCGCCCAAGGGCGCACAGGCACAGGCAAAACAGCAACCTTCCTCATCACCGCGATACAACATATATTGACCAACGATGCAAAAAAAGGACGGCAAGCGAGTGATCCTCGGGTGTTGATTGTCGCCCCGACGCGAGAATTGGTGATTCAGATTTTTGACGATGCGCGCAAACTTTCGGCGCACAGTGGGATTCGTTTGCATGCCGTGTATGGCGGCGTGGATTATAAAAAGCAGCAATCCGCCTTTGACGATGGCGTGGATATATTGATTGGCACGCCAGGGCGGTTGATCGACTTTTTCAAACAGAAACGCTACGCCCTCAAACGCACCGAAATGTTGGTCATTGATGAAGCAGACCGCATGTTTGACCTTGGTTTTATCAGCGATGTGCGTTTTATGATGCGCCGCATGCCGCATTGGTCGGAACGGCAATCACTGTTGTTTTCTGCCACATTATCATACCGCGTGATGGAACTCGCCTACGAGCACATGAATAACCCCGAAAAGATTCGTGCCGAAGAAGGGGAGTTGACGGCGTCCAACATCCATGAAGTCGTCTATCATACTGGCATGGACGAGAAAAAGCCCTTGATGGTACATTTGCTGCGCAATATGGATGTGCAGCGAGGCATGATTTTCGCCAACGAAAAGCGTACGGGTGAATCGCTGGCACGCTTTTTGGCTCACTACGGTTTTCGCGTGGGGATCTTGAGCGGCGATGTGCCGCAACGTAAACGCATGCGCATTTTGGCATCGTTCACCAAGGGGGATTTACAACTATTGGTTGCGACCGATGTCGCCAGCCGTGGTATTCATGTGGATGATGTCAGCCATGTCTTTAATTATGACTTGCCCGAAGATGCAGAAAGTTACGTCCATCGCATTGGCCGCACTGCTCGCGCTGGAGCCAGTGGTACGGCGGTATCGTTTGCCTGTGAACGCTTCTGCTTTGCCTTGCCAGATATTGAGGCAATGATTGAACGCAGCTTACCCGTCACCACCATTCCTGCCGATGCCCTAGCCATTGGCGAAATCACCCATGCCGATGCACGACCCGAAGGTTTGCCCAGCACAGGCAAGGCAACAACAAGGCGACCTTCCAAAACAAAAAACAGCAGAAGAAATAGTCGAAATAGAAGCAAGTAGGCATCAATGATGGCTGATATTAGCAACCCACACATCATTATATTAAAGGGCTTTCTCTTTTTATTGTGTGGTATGTTGGCGGCGACAGCTATTTTGATTGAACTGCCATCGTTAAAGATTGCTTTTTTGCTGTTTATATTGGTGTGGTGCGCAGCAAGGCTTTATTACTTTATGTTTTATGTGATCGAAAAATATGTTGATACCAGCTTTCGTTTTTCTGGCATCGGAGCATGCATGGTCTATCTTTTTCGACGTTATTGGAAACGCTAAAAACATCAACACCAGTCATCGTGGGCTGGCTCACGGACTGTGATCTCTCAAATGGTTGAAATTGCGGCTATTGACGGGCGAACGTCAATAGAAAAACGGTGAGGTCATACCATGAAACAACTTAATTCCATACGTCATTCAATGCGCGCGCTGCTACTGTTTTGCTTATTGGGATTATCTGGTTGTGCCTCCATGTCGGCGGTAAGCACGGTTTCTGGTTCGGCAATGGATGGTGTCTTATCGTTGTTTCAAGGTGAAGAAGTAAGCCTGCCGCTAAACACCAAGGCGACACTTGCCAGTTGCCAACGCGGTTTGCATCAAGTTGGTTTTAAGGTCGATATTTTGGAGCAACAGGACGATGGTTACGCGCTACGTTTCGCCAACGATAAGCTTAAAGGAAGCCTAGAAGTACATGCAGAAACAGCGCGAATGAACACCGTGTTTGTGCAAGTTCGTTCCGGCTTGATGCGTAACACCTCAGTAGAAAAGGCCATTCTAAAATCAATCAGCGACAGCTCTCGCCACACCTCAAAACGCTCACGTTTTTCGTTTAAAGGCTACAAGCAAATCTATACCGAACCTTCCGGCAAAGAAAAGCACCTTGCTTGGTTTCGCCAAGGAGCAGATGTCCCCCACCACAAAGCAATTGCTGACCCACAATGGGTGCAAATCCAGCTCCCCTCCATGCGTTCAGGCTACATCCCAGCCAGAGATGCCCGTATTTAAGGTGTCTCATTCAACAAGATCTCTTCACCATTGTGACATAAGTATTCAACCTTTTAGCCAATCTGATAAAACGCAAACGCATCAGGCAATGATTTCCCCTTGCCTGATGCGCCATTTGTGTGTCGGTTTTTATGAATGCTTAGCCTAACACTCACTCATGCGGGGGCTGCATACCATGTCCCATGCCATGACGACCGCCTTTGCGGCATTCGCCTTTGTTGGGGTGTGCTTTGTGCCATTGGCTTGCCTTTGCTTGCTGTTCGGGGGTGAAGATCGCAAAGTGGGCTGCGCGCTGGGCTGCATGGTGCTTACCCATCTGCTCAACAAGTTTACCCTTTTCTGCTGCCAGACGGTTGGCCTGTTGCAAATAATCTTTTGCCGCTGGGTCAAGCTTGTGCATGGCATCACGGTTATCCTCCATCGCATCGCGTAAGCGCATCATCTCTGGTCGTGCATCACGGCGCAATTGCTTGAGTTGCTGCTGTTGTGCATCACTCAGGTTGAGTGCTGCTGCCATTTGCTCGCCGCATGCGCCGCCGCGATGACCTGCGCCGCCATTCGCCAACGCCAGCGATGTGCCGCCGAGCAACATGCAGCCCACGGCGATTGTTGTCCATACTGTTTTCATCATCTTTCTCCTTTACTCATCATGGTGGAGGCTGATTGCATCCACAGGGCGAATGCTATGGCGGCGTATGTATGCGTGTGCATGGCTGATGTAAATACTGTGAATTGTTTTGTAAAGATTACGTAAAATCGCCCCAAAATGCTGCGGCGGGTCGTTTTTTTGCGGGGTTGATATGGCAGAGTGTGGCGATGCATATTCTATTGATTGATGATGACCGCGAACTCTGCGCTTTGTTGACGCGCTTTTTAGAAGCCGATGGCTTTACGGTGTCTTGCGCCCACGATGGTGTGGAAGGGCTAGCAAGCATTCAACAACTACCCTGTGATCTGGCGGTGTTGGATGTCATGATGCCGAACAAAAGCGGCATGGACTTGTTGCGTGAACTGCGCGCCTTTTCATCCTTGCCTGTCATCATGCTTACCGCACGCGGCGAAGAGATGGATCGCATCATCGGACTGGAATTAGGCGCGGATGATTACCTGCCCAAACCTTGCAACCCTCGCGAATTATCGGCACGTATCAGGGCGGTGCTTCGTCGTAGCGAGATGGTCAATAGCGGACAAAGTAGCACCTTGAGCAGCGGCACGCTCTCCCTACAGCCGCAGGCGCGACGATTGCTGGATGCGGGTCAGCCCGTTGAATTAACCACCTGTGAATACAATATCATCGCGCTGCTGATTGAACATGCTGGCGAGGTGGTTGATAAACAGACGTTAAGCAGTCAAGCACTGGGTAAACGCTTGGGTGCATTTGATCGTTCGCTGGATGTGCATATCGGTCATATTCGCAAAAAACTCAGCCCCTTGGCGAATGGCGAATCGCCCATCAAAACCATCCGCGCCGTTGGCTGGATGTTGGTGGCGGAGTAAGTCAGGGTGCGCCTGTTTTGGAAGTTTTTTTTACTCATTACGCTGTCGATGCTGTTGGTCGCGGTCAGTTCTTCTTGGCTGGCACAACATTGGGTAGAGGAATCCGCCAGCATGGACAAGCTCTTCGCTCAAATGGTAGCCCCCGCCGAAACGGTTGTCGCTGTTTACAGCCAAGGAGATCGCGCAGCGGCACGGCAATGGCTTCGCCGTAGCCACCATCGTTTACATTATCACGCGCTATTACTCGACCACAACGGCGACCCTTTGCTGGGCAGGCGACCCTTGCCCCGCGAACTTCATCAACGGATCACTACGGCGATAGCCCATCAGCAAGGTCTGCGTTTGGTGCATCCCCCTCACTTGGTATTGCTGCAACCCATCGAGCAAGATGGCGTGACCTATTACTGGGCGGCGATGATGCTGATCCCTATGGATACCATGCAGCAAAACCTGTGGCATGCGCAATTATTACGTGTGCTGGTGGCATTATTGATGATGTTGTTGCTGGCGTTGTTACTCAGCCGCATGCTGATTCAGCCGATTCGCTTGCTGCAACAAAGCGCGGCACAGCTGGGCGATGGTCAGCTTCATCACCGCACGCCAGTCACGGTGTCGCAGCGCGGCGATGAGTTGGGCGATTTGGCACGCGATTTTGACCATATGGCAACGCAACTGGAGACGCTGTTGGCAAGCCACAAACAGTTATTGCGTGATCTTTCCCATGAACTACGTTCGCCACTGTCGCGTTTGGTGGTCGCACTAGAGCTGGCAAGAAACACAGCGGGGACGGCAGCACAGGATGAGTTGGATCGCATCGCCCTAGAGTCAGAGCGACTAAATATGTTAATTAGCGAGGTGTTGACCCTTGCCCGTTTTGATGAGGGGGCGATTCAAGCATCGCTACAATCCCTGAATTTTTCGGCATTACTGCAAGCAATCGTCGAGGATGCCCGCTTTGAAGCAGAAGCATCGGCACGCTCGGTAAGCTTGCAAGCGCAAGCCGATGTGATGTTGCAAGGTGATCGCGTCTGGCTGGGGCGTGCGCTAGACAATGTGCTGCGCAATGCTGTGCGCCATACCGAAGCCAACACCGCCGTCGAAGTGAGTATGCAAGTGGAAGACGCATGGCTAAGCGTATATATTCGCGACCACGGCGCGGGCGTTCCCGATGCTGCGCTGGATGATCTATTCCAACCCTTTGTCCGCCTCGATCAGTCACGCAGCCGTGATAGTGGTGGTCATGGCGTGGGACTAGCCATTGCCCACCGCGTCGTCACCATGCATGGAGGGCAGATCAGCGCGTGTAATGCAGAAGGTGGCGGCTTGCTGGTCACGTTGAAGTTGCCCATGCACACCTGAATCCAGCCTTCTACCATGAAAGAGACTGAAAAAAGGAAAATAACCATGCTCGAACGTGCGCGTCTTTACCCTGAACCTGCTGAAGATAACGGCTATTTTGTCGATCATGTGGTGGCACTTGACCAAAGTTTGAAGCATTGGAGCGGCGGTGGGCTGATTGAGGATGCAAGAACGCCCTATGAACTGGCGCGGCGAGTCTATTTCGCCCCTTTTGTGGTACTCAGTCACGGCACAGAGGATGAGCCATTGTTTAACTACGCCAATAAATTGGCGCAAGCGTTGTTTGAAATGGATTGGCACACCTTTATTCACACGCCCTCCAAAGCCTCCGCAGAAGCACCAGAACAAGCAGCGCGTGAAAGGTTGCTGGCACGAGTGCAGCAACAAGGGTTTATCGATGATTATTCAGGTGTACGGGTTAGCAGCAGCGGCACACGCTTTTGTATTAATTATGCAACCGTATGGAACGTCATCGACCTCGGGCAAGCAGCAGGTCAAGCCGCACTATTCAGCATGTGGGATGTTTTGGAATAAGGTGTATGAGTGTCATCTTGTGCGACTAAACTATTGCCTAAATCTGGCATCCTTCATCAACCGTAAAAAGAGGTTACACATTCAAAGATAATGTGGTAAAAAAGAACATAAACCACGAAAGGCACGAAAACACACGAACAATAAGAAGAGCCTCCCTTTTAAGACGGGACAAAAGCCATATGGATATGCGTGACATCGTAGGTTGGGTTGAGGCACGAAACCCAACAAAGGAGCATAAGTTGGGTTTCGTACCTCAACCACAACCTACATTATGGTGTTGTAGTGTACATGCGTCCCGTCTTAAAAGGGAAGCTTCCTTTTTAACAAAGCTAATGTGTATTTTAAACGGAGGTTGTTAACAGTTAGATTATGAACACATTACAATTGAAAATTCCGCCGCCGATTGTGGCGTTTGTGTTTGGTATGCTGATATGGCTGTTGAGTGACAAACTGTCACTAACGTTTATGGATCCAGAACACAGGCGAACCCTTGCCTTAATGTTGTTGGCTGTGGCAGCAACGCTTGATATTTGGGCAATACTCAGCTTCAGAGCCGCAAAAACGACCATTGATCCGCGCTACCCACACAAGAGCACAAGCATTGTTTCAACGGGAATCTATCAATACACGCGCAACCCGATGTATTTGGGCTTGGCACTCATTTTGACGGCATTAAGCGTGTATTTAGCAGCACCATTGGGCTTCTTGTGTGTGCTTGGCTTTATTGTTTATATCAACAAATTTCAAATCGAAGCAGAAGAAGCGATGTTGGAGCAACAGTTTGGTGCGCGTTACCATCAATACAAACAAAGCGTCCGCCGCTGGATTTAACGGGTACGACTAAAAGTGTGACCTGCTGTAGAAGGGCTGTTTTGCTGTTGGGGGTGCTATTTGGATGGACTAGCCATAGCGATAAAAGGATTTAGGGCGTAGCAGGTGAAGTGTTGCTCAAGTGTAAACAACCGCCGATGGCTTTATGTGAGTAGCATGCTTCTGTATATCAATAAATCAACAATGATATATAGAAAATATGCAACCCCGACCTTGACAAGAAAACTGAAAGTGCTTTTTATTCAACCTATTCGGGAGTTCTATGAGGATCCCGTTCCGTATAATAATGAGTTGCCCCCTCGTTCCTCGGGGCAATGCCGAAGATGAGGAGCTTCCAATCTCATACTCACCAGTTTTGCAAGCCCACGGGGCAACAATGAAGATCGAGACAGGCAAGCTGCTCCTCATCTTCGGCGTTATGCTAAAAAGTTACCAACAGGAAATTGATGATTAAAGCTCTAGGGAAATCAATCAGAAAACTATTATCCAAGAAGTATCTTGACTGGGCGGAAGTATTGCCAAAATTTCAAGGTGGTGCAATTCACGAACTTCAGTTGATTAGAGAGCATCAAAGAAAACGGTCTAGCAGAAGGTTTCAAAATCGACTTAAACCTGATAACGCAAGCATTACTTTGAACCAAGTTCGTTTAGTAGTAACTTTTCAACTCGAAGACTTTGGTTTAGTGCAGCGAGCTGTTGGCAGGCTGTTTCCAAATAGTGAAAAAGTAAATGAATTTGTAAAAGACCTAAAGAAAAAGGAGTCGAGCATACATGCCTCTAGCTGGAATAATATCGGCCTCATTGTAAAAGAAAAGGGGCTGTATGTTGGTGAAACACAGTATGTTGACGAACTTCCAGAACATATAAATATTGTTCATATTTCCTATCACAGGATTTTGCCTTCATTGGCGTGCCTGTCATTTTCTTTCTACATAGAAGAAAAATTTAGTGAAATACTTGCGAGCAAACAAAATTGCGACTATTTGCCTCCAGTGCTATTTAAAAGCATTAATCCCTTTAAAAAATTTCCGCGTGGTTACTCTATGGGTGGTGGAAGCGAGGGGGCACGCGAAGTCGTTAGGAACCAAATATCAACATTATCTGATCAATTAAACAACTGGTTGGAAAAGATAACAAAATTAAAAGGCTCCGCTAGCCTAACCAAGTCAGTAGTTGAATATTACATTATTAATGGCAATCCAACCGATTTTGACGAGGTAGGAAAGTGGTTTGATACCAATCGTGGTTGGCTGGGAGATTACGGAATTAAACCATCGCAACATGACTCATATAAAAGCCGTAATCTCATGTACTGCTCTTCTTCATATCCAAATAATGATATTCCAGTTTATGCTTTAATATCATTCGAAGACGGTAATGAAGAAGATCAGTATCTCAATTTAAAATTAGACGCTCTATCTGTAAATGCATCTTTGTTTTCGACTGTAGATACTATTCAAAATCATCTTGAGAAAAACAGAAAGTCAGGTTTTTTACAGTTGGCGAAATTCGATACGAGAATTTTGAAAAACTCTGGTAGTGCAAGCAGGCTAAAGCGCTTGGGCGTCATTCTCAATAGAATTAGTCATGAATTTGCAGAAGGCAAACATTGGATTGTGCATTCTCTGGAAGGTATAGAAGACCTAAAGCCTTCGTTTTTTAATGAAGAGCAGAAGCTAAGAAATGCCATTATAGAAAACATTGAGTATCGATTGCGTTATTTGAGCAAAGCATTTGAAGTTGTGGATCTCGGCCTTACAGGGTATTTAGAAGTACAGAATATTTATGCCATGTATCGGCTTCAAAAGTGGATGTTTGTGCTATCTCTAGTCGTAACGTTAGCCACTATTGTGGGGGTAGTCGCTAACTGGGATGATCTTCTAAAATTGTGGGAAAAGGTAAATGAAATGCATAACAAGTAGCTCCACTGGACAAAATACTCGCTGCGCTCGCATTTTGCCGGTGAGCTTCGGCATTAGCTTTAATAGGAGAACTCATGCAAACATCAGATAAAATCGCATTCGGTGCTCTATTGGTATCCGTGATTTCAATTATTGTTGCAGTAACAACTGTAATGAATAAAAGCACATATGATTTAGATTCTATAAAGTCTGCCTTAGGTGACCCAAATGTTCCATCAGGACTCTACGCCCAGATAGACAATGCCAAAAGAGACTCACTCGAAGCAAAAACTTTATCTCAGGGAAATAAGGGCACAGCAAATGAATCCCGATCAATTGCCCAGTTAGCTGAAAAGACAGCAATTAGTGCCGAAAAAGATGCTCAAGCTGCGCTTAGCAAAATAAATGGATCTGAAGTGCTATCAAAAAAAGCTGAGGCATCAGCAAAGGTTGCAGAAGTAACGGCGCAGGCAGCAAAAAGGGGGTCTGAAATGGCTTTACTTAATTCCGTCCCTATAGGCACAATTCTCCCATGGATACCTACGGATAAGATGAAAAATGTTCCGAAAGGATGGAAAGTTTGTGATGGAACAAACGGTGCACCAGATTTAGAGGGAAGGTTTCTAATGGGAGTTCGTCACCTTAATAAAACACAGCAAAAAGGTGGTAGAGGCGATATTCCTGCCCAAGGGGCGCATAGTCATGGAGGAGCAACTACATCTGTTAATTCAGCCAGAATCACGTACAGTCATGGTGGGGATAACAATGGTGTGTGGTTTAATCATAGTCATGGAATAAAAAATGAGGGTAATCACAACCATGGAGGTGAAAATAAACCGCCGTACTTCACCGTGATCTACATTATAAAAACAAGCTAACAATCACATGCACTCGGACAGCAGAAAGTGCCGCTCGTTTCTCGGGGGCAATGCCGAAGATGAGGAGCTTCCAGTCTCATACTCACCAGTTTATCAAACGCAGGGGCAACAATGAAGATCGATACAGACAGGAAAGCTGCTCCTCATTCCTCGACGAGAGATACCAAAAGGGAGAAATTATGGAAAATTATCCAGTGCCTAGAGAAAAACAAAGAAAAGCTAATTTCCCTTACATCTACAAAATACTGAAAGACTATGTGTATGAAGATACTGGGTGGGAGCTAGAAAAGGAATTTGATAGTAAGTGGCTTCATATAAGTAAAGACGGCGTAATAACTGTAAAGGCTAATGAAAAGGGTTATGCTTGGGATGGTTGCACACCAAAAGTAAGTATATTTAATCTGTTTATCCTAGGAGTGCCAGACGGGCACGTTGATTATAGAACTATGGAACCATTCACATATAGAGCTTCATTGGTGCACGATGCGTTATACCAATACCTCGATACCATACCAGTAACAAAAGAAAAAGTAGATTGGCTGTTTTTAAAAATGCTAGGGGATTTTAAATTGAGGTATGTATACCACTTTTTCGTTAAATATTTTGGTGGCAGGAATGTTTTACAAAAAGGTATCTAACAAGCGCGTTCGAGAAGGACTTGCCTCCTTGTTCTTCGGCATTATGTATGCAAAAACTTTGACTCCACGTCCATGTTTTTATGAAGTATGCGTATCACAAAAATTTTAGCACTATCTGATTCGCGATAAAAAATAATGTGGCTACTTTGAGGGAATTTTCTATATCCCTTTTTTATGTATTCGCATTTCTTACCAATGGTTGGTGTCTTCGCTAACGAATGAAACACATCATCAAATTGTTTAATATACAAAAGGCGTTGGTCTCGCTCCCAGCGTTTTTCTGTGAACCTAGCAATTTTTCTCAGGTCTTCCTTGGCTTTCTTGCTTAATGCAAATGCCTTCATTTGCCATTTTCGCTATCAAGCTCGGTCATAAATGTATCATAGTCATAATCTGTAACACCGCTTTTTTCTCCTTCATCAAGTGCTTGTCTCAAAGTATCAAGCCGTATTTCAGTATTTTCAAGCAATCTAAGTGCGGCTCTAATCACCTCACTAGCCGAACCAAATCGACCACTTTCAACTTGCCCAGTTATAAAGGCATCAAAGTGATCGCCCAATGTAATGCTTGTATTTTTAGCCATATCGCACCTCTTTTATACCAATATATACCTAATTTTGGTATAAATAATATAACAAGTCAATTAAGCGCGATGCTCTACTCTCTACACTAAACCCCTTCAGCGAACGAGCATCTGTTGGCGGCTGCGCTGCGCTTATCCCCCCTACCAAGAGCCTGCGACAAAAGTAACGATGCGCATCGTTCGAGACAACATCACCCCATGGAGAAGGCAGTCTTGAAAGTTTGGTCTCTACCGACTTCTTTACCCTCTCGAGATTGAGAGAAGATTGCGCACCTGACTGCTCAGCCCATCGGAAAATTGATCCAGATCGGAATCTTGAATCAGCTTGAGTCTGCGCCAATGGAAAAGGATCATCATCATATTCGATCTTCGCATATTGAAGCTGTTGTCGATATCATCATTCGATGTTTTGATGAACGGGTGAAGCGCATGGTATCGCGCTTGGGGTGTTTTTGACGGATCATCAATAATCCTGCGAAGTTCATGGAGTTTGGTCTCGAAGAGCTTATTCTTCAGTGCCTCTTCCATTCTGCGTATCTTTTTCCAATCTGCTTCAGACATATGAACGCTCCTGTTCGTGAGATTTTAGGTAATGATTATAATAACGACCAAACATTAAGGCTGACGAATAGCTAGCTTCTCTTGCTGATACGTAATGACATCACCATAAGTGATTTTTTTGCGCTTTCTGGTTTCTACAGTGCCGTTCACTAAAACCAGACCTTCAGCAATCACACACTTTGCCTCGCCGCCACTGGCTACTAAGCCTTCAAGCTTGAGCAGTTGGTAGAGTTCAACGGGTGCGCGTTGTAAAAAAACATCTTTCATATTCACTCCATCACTGAGTTAGTCCACATAAGAACCATGCTGATAAATTGGCTCGCCATGAGGCTTACCAAAACAGAACATCAAACGTGCTGCTTGCTCGCATGCGATGGTGAGTTCGGCTTCGTCTTCTATCAATGCTGCCGCATGTGTTGGCAACGGCTGACCATTGACCTGCACAGAACCTGTGATGACATACACCAAACCACGAAAGCCTTCGCTAATCGGTTTATGCCACGTACTGCCAGCATTCAAATGGACATCCAAGTATTCAACAGGCGTGTTTAACGCAATCACCCCGCTATCGCCAACAATGGTGCGAATATGCGCGCCCGCTTCATCATGCTGGGGAATCGTATCGACTTGTTGATAACTCGGTTCAATGCCTTTTAAACGTTGTGGCAAGTTAATCCATAGTTGAATCCCTGCTGCATGACCATCGGGCATTTCTGAATGAACGATGCCTTTACCTGCGGTAAATCGCTGTGCGCCGCCGCCATGCACTGTGCCGCGATTGCCCAAATTATCCGCATGCTGCATGCCGCCAGCGAACATATAGGTGATTGCCTCAAAGCCACGATGGGGATGGTTGGGGAAGCCACCGCCAGTAATATCAAAATGATCCCACAACACAAACGGATCAAAGTTCCGCTGCCGTGCCACAGGCATGAGCCGCTTTACTTCCACGCTATCGCCTTCTGGCACGGTCACGGCTTGTATAATCTGAATACTCATGGGGTCACGCGCTGTAATGTATTGGCATCGGTATGATGAAAGCACTCAGATTGCGATAGAAGTTTGAGCTGGGTGTCTTCAGCGTAGGAAAAAGAACCATCATCATGCACGGTGACGGTTACATCATAACGCATGGTTTTGAAAGCTTGATTGAGGAACGGATTGGATGAAATACCAAACACCTCTGAGCCCACTTCTGCCGCCATGCTCAAGATTTTGGCATCAGCAGTGCAGTGACCACCAGCCAAGATGTTGACACCACGCGGCACCATAAAACAACGCATGACTTGACCAGCATCGGCATCCCATAGCCAATAGCCTAGCTCTTCATGGAATGCCTCATCGGAATCAAGCGGCCATGCCGTTGTTGCGTAGCGCAAGCCGAACAAGGTTTGAGCACCATTGTTGACAGGACCCAGTGGCTCAAAGGAGATTTCTTCCCGATACAATGTTTTCACAGCCCCGTGCTGACTTGGCGCAATATCGACACCGTGCGCGCCCGCCCATTGCCCCACCAATGCTGCCAATGGTCCTAAAGCTACAAGATTATCAGCTTCCATGTTCAACTCCTTGTCTGTTCATCGCACACCGCCAAAGGGAATACCTGATAATTCAGCCATCTCTTTTTTCCATGTTGTCACATCGTGCATGTTAAATTGATTGAGGTGATCGTGACCGCAAGCGCGTGCCATGACTTTCATCAACTCGGTGGATGCGCCAAAAAAGCGTGCCAAGCGTTGTGCGCTGGCTTCCACATCCAACTTGGCGCGCAGCTCAGGTTTCTGTGTCGCAATACCTGCGGGGCATTGGTTGCTGTTGCAGATGCGCGCTGCCACACAGCCAATGGCTTGCAGTGCCGAGTTTGCCAATGCAATACCGTCTGCACCCAGTGCCATCGCTTTGATAAAGTCTTCGGGCATGCGTAAGCCTCCCGTGATAATCAGCGTAACATCACCACGTCCGAGTTGATCCAAATGCCGTCTTGCGCGTGCCAGTGCGGGAATGGTTGGCACAGAAATGTGATCCCTGAATATGCGCGGCGCTGCGCCTGTACCGCCACCGCGACCATCCAAAATAATGTAATCGACACTGGATGCCAGTGCGAAATCAATATCATCCTCGATGTGGTTCGCCGATAGCTTCATGCCAATGGGAATACCGCCACTGACTTCACGCACGCGGTCGGCGAAGCGTTTGAAATCGCTGGGCGTATGCAAATCAACAAAGGTCGGGGGTGACACGGCATCTTCACCAGCTTTCAAACCACGTACTTGGGCGATTTTCTCGGTGACTTTTGCCGCTGGTCAGTGACCGCCTGTACCCGTCTTTGCGCCTTGCCCGCCTTTGAAGTGAAAAGCCTGCACATCGCACAACAAGGACTCTTCAAAGCCAAATTGCGCCGAGGCGAGTTCATAAAAATAACGTGAATTCGCGGCTTGCTCTTCGCGCATCATGCCGCCTTCGCCTGAGCAAATACCTGTACCCGCACGTTGCGCCCCTTGTGCCAAAGCAAGTTTTGCTTCAGGCGACAACGAGCCAAAACTCATGTCTGATACAAACAGGGGAATATCCAACACCAAGGGCTTTTTCGCATTTGCACCAATGACCAGCTCAGTGCCGACAGGAACATCTTCCATCAAAGGCTTGGTGGCAAATTGCGCCGCCAGCAATTGAATATCATCCCACGCAGGCAAGGTATTGCGCGGCACACCCATGGCAACCATGTCACCATGATGCCCCGTTTGCTCTAAACCATGTTGCGCCAAATCATGGATGCGCTTCACCGTCGGTTCTTCGGGCGTAGCTTGGACTTCAGGCATCGACGGAGCTGCAATCACAGCATCCTTGTCAACCAGTTGCACATAGACACCATCGGCGCGCACTGCCACATCATAAGATGTGACCCGATCATCAAAACCTTCGGGGGCTTGCCCTGTTTGAGCGTGGAACTCATAGCCATGCCAAGGGCAAACAAGGTAGCAATCGCCGTTGTTTTTGCATTGAATCCTGCCTTCATCCAATGGACCACCTTGGTGTGGACAACGTGCATCCAATGCTGAAAACGTGCCTTGAACCAAGGTGATTGCCAGCTTTTTACCCGCGACTGTCACCGCTCGCACTTCTGATTCTTGCATATCAGCAATGCCGTCAAGTTTGTGCCAAGTCATGTTATGACTGCTCACCTAAGCTTGGGTAGTCGGTGTAACCATGCGCATCACCGCCATAAAAAGTAGCTTGGTCGGGAGCGTTGAGGTCGGCATCTTGCGCAAAACGCGCTGGTAAATCGGGGTTGGCTAAAAAGGGAATGCCGTAGGCGATCAAATCAGCATTGCCATCGTTTAGCACCTGATTACCGCGTGCTTTGTCGTAACCGCCATTGGCAATGTAGCAGCCATTGAAGGCATGGCGTAGCAAGGTCATGTCGAATCGACTATCACTTTCCCCTGTCATGGAGACCTCGACTACGTGCAAATAGCTCGGCTTGAGTGTCGATAGGGCTGCGGCAACATGCGTGAACAGGGTTTGTGGCGCGCTGTCTTGCATGTCGTTAAACGCATTGATGGGGGAGAGGCGCACACCAACCTTGTCTGCGCCAATCGCTTCAATGACCGCTGCTGTGACTTCTAGCAAAAAGCGGCTGCGGTTTTCAATGCTGCCGCCATATTGATCCTGGCGTTGATTGCTGCCATCACGCAGGAATTGGTCGATTAAATAACCGTTAGCGGCGTGAATTTCTACGCCATCAAAACCTGCTTGTATGGCACAGACTGCGGCATGACGGTAATCCTCCACAATGCCCGAGATTTCTTCGACAGACAAAGCGCGTGGCGTAACAAAGTCCTTCAAGCCTTCATAGGTAAACGCCTGCCCTTGCGGCTGAATCGCTGAAGGTGCAACAGGCAACGCCCCATGATGAAAATCAGGGTGAGATACACGACCGCAATGCCATAGTTGCACAAAAATACGACTACCTTTGGCGTGAACAGCGTCGGTAACGGGCTTCCAGCTTGCCACCTGCGCATCGTTGTAAATGCCTGGTGTGGCAGGGTAACCCACGCCTTGTGGAGAAATTTGCGCCCCTTCGGTGATGATGAGACCTGCCGATGCACGTTGTGCATAATATTCTGCCATTAGCGGTGTCGCCATACCTTCTGGGGCACGATTCCGCGTCATTGGTGCCATGACCATGCGGTTGCTAAGGGTGGTGGAACCCAGTGTGTAGGCTGAAAAAAGATTATCGCTCATCGTTGTTTCCTTGGTTGTTTGAGGCTTTTTTGGACTGAAATACTACCAGATACACAGGAAGGCAGGGCATGCTGACAAAACATGCCCTGCGTGATGGATTTACTTACGGTAGCTGTTGGTGTGAACCGTCACAAAACGCGCCGTTTTTGCTGTGCTTGCATTGGCACAGGGCAACGGTTTGTTTCTCGGTGATTTCTACTGCTGTTGGTACAAAGTCTGTGCCTGCATGCGAGCCATCGCAAAAAGGCTGGTTGGCGGACTTACCGCAACTACACCAGTAATAAGTACCAGGTTCTAACTCCAACACAGCGGGTTGTTTGGCGGCGATAGTAGGTTCACTCATGATTATTTATCCTTAATTCCTTCAATGGAGATACTTAGCTCAACATTCTCCGACACAGGACCTAACTTGGGAGCAAACGGCATCTTGTAATCGGACAAATGCAACGTGGTATGCGCCTCAAAACCGCGACGGTAACCACCCCAAGGGTCTTTGCCTGTACCGATCTGGTTCACCTCAAGGTCAACGGCTTTACTGACACCGCGCAGTGTCAAAGTGCCGTGAATCACACCGTGACCATCGCCTTTGTCCTCATAGCCGTTGCTGGTGTAGGTGATGGTGGGGAATTCTTTTGCGGCGAACAGTTCAGGACTACGCAGATGCTTGTCACGCTCGGCGTGGTTGGTATCGATGCTGTTGCTTTCTATGCTGACGTTGACGCGGTTGTTCTTCATATTGTCTTCATCGTAGGTGAAATCACCTTTGAAGGTATTGAAGCCGCCGTACATCCAGCTATAGCCCAAGTGCTTGACCTTGAACTGAATGAAAGCATGTTGCCCCTTGATGTCGAAAGTGTAATGCTCTTCAGCAGCCGTAGCAGGGGCGATGCTGACCATGCAACATGCCGCAGCCAAAAGTGCGTGTTTAATCTTCATGATTTACTCCTAGTTCTCAGTTCTTAGATCTTAGACCTAACATACGCCGTAACGTATGATCTTTGTCGATGAAATGATGCTTCAACGCCGCAGCACCATGCAAACCCGCCAACGCTACCGCTGACCATGCAAGGTAGCGGTGCATGACACCGATCAAATCGGTGGTGGATTTATCGAACGAAACCAAGGCTGGTACGGTGAACCAGCCAAAAACATCAATGCCTACCCCTTCTGCGGTGGGGATGAGGTAGCCTGTCACCATCAGTGCGAACAGGAACACATAATGCAGGCGATGCACTGCTAGGGCGATCATCTGCTCCCATGCTTTGCCCATCAAGTCGGGACGTACATTGCTCAAACGCCAGAACCAACGCAATAGCAACAGAGCAAACAGCACCATGCCCATCGATTTATGCAACTCAGGGGCGGCGTGATACCAATCATCGTAATAGCCAAGGGTACGCATCCACACGCCCAAACCAAACATGCCAAACACCAACAACGCCATCAACCAGTGGATGATGATGGTCACCCAACCGTAACTGTTTTGTTGATTCATCATACCCGTCATGATGCAGCACCCAGTGTTGCCCGATTGTGTGGCGCATCCCAGTCTAATGCCGGCCCTCGCGCTACGATGCGGGTGGGATTGATGCTCTCGTGACTGCCATAATAATGCTGTTTAATGTGATGGAGGTTGACTGTTTCGCGCACCCTGCCGAATTGGTACAAGTCGCGCAGGTAATGCGATAAATGTGGATAATCGGCGATGCGTTGGCGATTGCATTTGAAATGCCCGACATACACCGCGTCAAAGCGAATCAACGTAGTGAACAACCGCCAATCCGCTTCGGTTATGCGCGCTCCGACCAAATAACGCTGCTGTGATAAGCGTTGCTCGACCTCGTCCAAAGTAGCAAACAGTGCGTCGAATGCTTCGTCATACGCCGCTTGAGTCGTGGCAAAACCACAGCGGTACACCCCGTTATTGATACCGTGATAGACACGGGCGTTGATGTCATCAATCGCTTCGCGTAAGTCGGCAGGGTAATAATCATCATGATTACCCGTCAGATCGTTAAAAGCACTGTTGAACATGCGAATAATCTCCGAAGACTCATTGGAAACGATGGTTTCTTGTGCCTTGTCCCACAAAATGGGGACTGTCACACGTCCTGAATAATGGGGATCAGCCTTGGTGTAGAGTTGGTGGGCATAATTAAAGCCATACAATGGTTCAGGCGTGTCAAACTGCCAGCCATCTTGCAGCATGTTGGGGCTAACCACGGTGACATCAATCAGCGATTCCAACGCTTTAAGTTGACGAAAAATCAGCGTGCGATGCGCCCAAGGGCATGCCAAAGAGATATACAAATGATAACGTCCAGCCTCTGGTGGAAAACGACCATCGACCGCAATGTGCTGACGAAACTGCGCCGCCTTACGCTCAAACGCACCGCCTGTGGCAGCCGTGTCATACCACTGGTCATGCCAAACACCATCCACCAATAAGCCCATAGCTTCGCTCCTACAGTCAAGATGGCGCAATGATAAGGTGTTTTATATTTATAAAAAATATATTGTTTCTATTATCTTGATAGTTAAAGTTTATCAAGAAGCTATCCATTTTAAAAAATGAGAAGGCATTTCAGGCAATATCCAAAAGCATACTACCGCAGCTCAAGCTATTTGCGGGTCATGAGTAATAAGGACATTAATCCACTCATTACGATTTAAATACCTCTTACTGGAGGTGTTGATGATAAAAAAGAAGGGATGGGGGAGTTATACCTAAGGTTCGACAGATACCCTATCAATTTTGGCGAACCTATTGGAAATAGCTCACCTTTTTTAGGAAAAAGAAAAAAATCCCCCTGTAGGTGTAGTTAAAACATCACAATTTCACTTGAGATAGCCCATAATCTTACTATGGTTCAACTGCACGTTGTTTTTTAGGGGCGAACAGTGGAGTGAACCACCTCCTTTAATTTAAACTGAATATGCTACATTGAAGGAAGTCTTTAATGAAAAATACAATTATATTGACCATTTTTTTTATCGGTCTGATATCAATGCTCTCACCAGCAAATGCACAACCCGTCGACTGCCTTCTGGAGGTAAAGGGCAAAACCTATATCAAAGGGTCTTGTGAATTCACCTCTATGAAGGGAGGGAGCTTCCAGATCATGGGCAAAGAATATTTTGCCCAACTGGAAATATATGATGAGAAGGCAAATGGAAAGGAACTGGGCAGTTTGAGCTATGGAACCAGACAAGCCGGCTATGTCGGTGATGTGCGCCGTAAAGGAGCATGTTGGGGAAACGAGATAGCAAAAGTCTGCGTCCGAGATATTAGTGAAAACAGTAGCCCCACCCATACTGAAAGAGTATCGAAAACGATTCAAAGTGCTGCAGATGTGCTCTGGCCGACAACCCAAAGCTGGTACTCCATACAGGATGTGCCGTCTCCAACTGCCAAAGCGATGAAGACTATGGCAGCCGAGTTGAAGGATGCTTTAAAGAGCTATGAACTGAAACATAATGTGAACGCAAACTGCTCGCAAATTAAGGTGCTGTCCTACTCTACAAAGCAAGGGGACTATAATAGCTTTCATCTATTGGATTTTGATGGTGATGGGTTCAATGATCTGATTTATGCAGGTGATTCTATAGGCGGCTGTGGTGCTGGAGGTGCGCCAGATGATTCAATTGTCTGGCATGGTGGTAAAGGGGGCTTTGAGGTCTGGAACGTGTTCTCAAATGAAAAGATGCTAAGAATCTCCCCTACGGGTCAGGTGTTTACATCGGTGCGCGTTGCTGAAAGTGATGATCAGGGTGATACATTTTTCTTTGGGAAGGTACAGGGTGATAAATCTTTCAGAGAGCAGTTCTGGGTTTACCATGATACGCAATTACCATCTGAAACCTTAGAGGAGGTAAAGCCCTTTTACTATGATCATAAATCTATTTTGAGATGGTCGCCAATTGAGGATAACAAACCTGATAATAAAGACTCCATAAGGCAGGTGAGCGGGGTATTAGGTGAATATGTTATTGGCAATCAAATGAAGCGTTACAAAGCCGGTGCATATGGAACAGTGCTCGCCCAGCAACGTGATCAACAGGGAAATATGTGGAGTTTTGTTCTGATAGATGGATTGGAAGAGAGCTCGGTATTTGGAGAGGTTTCACAGCCTGGATGGGTTTGGGAAGGTAAAGCACCTCAGAATGAAGTCGCGACAAAACATCAGACAAAAGACAAAAATCCAACTGAGAAAGCTGCTGAGCAGAAAGTGCCTGAGACGGAGCTAGGCCGGCTGGTTAATGATTTCACCGGATCGAGTCGTTGCCTGCGTTCAACAAGCAATGGTCAGGTTGCTTTGCTTCCCTGCTCCTCAAATAGAAACGACAACCGTTGGATTCTTGCACCGTCAAATCAACAAGGTTTTGCCATTCTCAAAAGACAATCTGTCGACTCCAATCAGTGTCTGACACTGGAAGATAGTGGGCGCATGCTTATGAAGGCTTGCAATCCTGCTGCTAATGGGCAGATGTGGGGATTCACGATGTGGCAGGGAGATGATCATCGTGCACGTATACAGAATATCCTTTTTGGTGAGCAGTGGTGTCTGGATGTGATTAATGATGGTACCAACAACAGGGTGCATATGGCGGAATGTGGAAACTATTCGGGTCAGGCATGGGGAGAATAATATGATTGGTAAGACTCTCGTTGCTTTGGCTTTCGTATTGCAATTGATGTATGTCGGTTCAGCCTCAGCGAACGAATACAAAAAAGTGGATGGGGATGGTCAGTGCCCTTCAGGCTTTGAAATGCTCAGCTATGATGAGGCCGAGAGGAATAAATCAAAGGCTTGTGGTGTTCTGGGGGAATGGGACATTGTAAGACTTGCTGATGGAGGTTCCATAAGCGGGTCTGGATACAACTGTACCCTGTTTCCTTCAGATGATAGAGCAATGGGGACAACGTTATGCCGCCCTCAGGATAATCATGCAGTCACCACAGGAAAAGTGATGCCAAAGAGCTCACTCTCCTGTTCCGATGTCAGTATTGAAATCGACAAACGCGGTCGTGTAGCATCACTTACTGTGAACCCGCAGCAGTATGCAGCCATATCTCAACACAACGTTTTGAGCGACATCGCAAAAAATAAAATATACGGCTGTTTTAAAGACGAGTTTGATTTCATCTTTTTTGTCAGAAACAGTCAGAGCATGGGCGATTTTTCCCAGTTTCATATGAATACGCCCAACCCTTCATATTGGGGGTCTGAAGGGAAGCTTCAGGGCATCAATGTCTTCCCTGCACTCTCGAATATCGCCTTTGGTGCCACCTTGCATGAAATCGCTCACCAGTGGATGAATAATATCATCCCCACTTGGGGTTATATTTACAATCCGCAAACGGGGCAATCTGAAATTCAGCCTGTAGGTAAAGATCATGGCAGCCACTGGGGGGTCTCCGATGCGGATGGCCAGATGGGCGGTTTTGATAAGAGCAAGTTGGTTGTAGAGAATGGACTCTACACAGTCAAAGAGTCCTTTGGCTGGAATAACACCGGGGGTAACAGCAAACCCTACTCCCAACTGGAACTCTACTTGATGGGGCTTGTGGCGGAACCACCTAAAACCACAACAGTCTACACAAACCTCTCTGAATATGCTGAGAAACGGAGTGAGAAAATTTACGGATCCACCAAGGCTGATGGCAGCAGACCGTACCATTATGAGACCTATCATCAGTTCAGGGCAACGCCCAAGGTTTACACTGCCAGTGAGATTGACGCTCTATCAAAAGGTTCGAGACCTCCCTACACAGTCGGCAAACGTTTTCGAGCATTAACGGTTGTACTGACTCAATCTCCTTTAACGCAGGCACAGTGGGATGAGATAGATACCCAAGTTGACTGGTTCACCACCACAGGTGCCACCCGTCGCTTTGTCGGCATCATGAAATCACCCAGTGGAAAACCCATGAGTCGAGAGAATATGGATTCGATTAATAATTTTTACCAGGCAACCCAAGGTGGCGGTGTGATCAATGCAGAGGATCTTTTCAGTGCAATGAAAGGCTCAAAAAGTACAACGACCTCGGCAACCAGCTCTCAGCAGCGACAAAAGGGTAGCCAATATAGCTTTAGCAATATGTTCACTGGATCAGACAGGTGTCTGTTCACTACGACGGACAATCAACAGGTTCGCTTGGTTCAGTGTACATACAAAACACTTGTCTCTGTAACCCCATCAAATCAAGAGAGCGGAGACTTTTACCTAATGATCGGATCCAGCGGTTGTTTGGAAGCTAATACAACCGGTCGGTTACAAGTACGCCCTTGTAACGGATCCGATGGTCAAAACTGGATGTATAAAAGTTGGCCAGGGGCTTCCAACCACTTTCAACTGTTGAATGTCCTGAGTGGAGATAACCAGTGTTTGGATGTGATTAACGATGAGCATAAAGACAAAGTGCATATGGCTCCATGCGGTAACTACTCTGGTCAGTCATGGACTCCCTCACCCTAATGTTCAATGAGTCCAGTATGGGTACCCTGATGAACAGCAACACATACGCAGTCAATTAATATTCTGCAAACTACAACCCAGTAAAGGAGTATGATAATGAATAAGGGGTTGATCCTAGCAAGTATCTTTCTTGCCCTAACAATCACCGCCACGAATCTGTGGGCTGGCAACAGTTTTACAAAGAACCTTCCCTGCCAGGTAATCGTCAATGGACAGAAGGCTATTGATACAACATGTAATATGGCGATTTCTGAAACCACAGGTCAAGTTACACTGTATTACAAAAACGGAATGATCACGGTGAGAGATGGTGGCGTACTAAAACACAGATCAAGCAATCAATGCCTCGGTTTTTTTGGATTGAGCATGACTTCCTACTGTGAGCCTTCAGCAACCTCTACATTCTTGATTGTTCCGTCAGCCTCAACGAGCCATACAGGCTACTTCAAAATCAGATCGGCAATGAATTGGTCACAATATTGCCTGAGTGCGGCAGATAATGGGAATATAATATCAGAGTCCTGTAGCGATAAAAAAACGACACAGCTCTGGACTGTTAAGGAGCTGTCTGGGGGCGGCATCCTGTTACAGAATATGGCAAAGGGAGCTAGAATGTGCATGACCGTTGCAAAGAGACCTGGATTTAAAAAAGGCACGCAGGTTGATAAGCCTGTGATGGGATGGTGCAACACCAATAATCCTCCAGCAACAGCGATTTGGGATTAATACTCCCCATATCTGTTGATATCACGTCGTGACGATAGCTGAGAGGGTAAATATTTTTCCCTCTCTTATTTTGAATAAGAAAGGAAAACACAGTATGAAAAAAACACTATTGCTTGGCGTGATGATCTCAATGTTCATCGTAACGACTAAATCATATGCAAATCCAACCCAATCAGAGGTGAGGGAGATGCCCAATGTAGGAGCATGGAAAGTTGCAGCATTCTTTGAATCTGGCGTATTTCAGGGTTGTGCTGCTGGTCTGGATGGCGATGGTGCTGGTGCAGGTCAGTTTCTTACGGTAGCGGTATCAGCCGATAGGGAAGATTGGCGATTGATTATTCCTGGTGCTGGTTTTGCACCTGGTACAAAAGTAGAACTAAAAACCAGCATCAGCAACCGCGATAAAAACGCTCCAGTGATTCGAAATAGCTATAAAACAACAATTGATTCCGACGGGAATGCTGTTGTGCTGATCCATGATGGTGAAATCTCTCAGCTGTTTAACACCGACAACGACGCCATACTCTCGGGTAAAGATAAAGAGGCCGATTTTATGGCTTGGGTTAACAATCGCCAAACAAGTATGGGCTGGACACTCAGTTCAAGGCAAAAGGCTGCGGATGCTTTGCACAATTGTATTGATCAAAACACCCAGAGTTCAAATAGAAACTCTGCTCCCGCTGTTTCATCAAAAATATCTGGACCTAAGGAGATGCCTTCTGTTGGCTCGTGGAAGATTACAGCATTTTTTGACTCTGGAGTACTTCAAGGTTGTATTGCTGTGCTAGCTGGAGATGGAGCTGGTGCAGATCAGTTATTGGGTATTGCTGTATCGGCCAATAAAGAGGATTGGCGATTAATTGTTCCAGGTGCAGATCTCCCCCCAGGCACCAAGGTTGAACTAAAAACGAGCATCAGCGATCTGAATGGGAACGCACCAGAGATTAGAAACAGTCACCATACTGTGATTGAACAGGATGGAACCGCCGTCATTCAAATCCATGATGCCTTCATTGAAAGGCTGTTTAATACTGGAAATGATGCCATGGTGTCGAGCAGGGACAAAGAGGCTAATTTTATGGCTTGGGTCAATAACAGACAGACAAGCATGGGTTGGACGTTGAACTCAAGACAAAAGACCTGGAGTGCACTGCACAACTGCATCGATAAGAACAAATAACCTTATCTCACTGCTTTGTCAGGTGAAGTAGGTGTGAGCAGATTTAGGCTTCTGGTGTACTTCTGACAGGCGTTATCTTTCCAACGTTACTCATCAATATATTATTGACCCCAACTGTTGCTGTTTGCTATGTGTCTACCAACAATTATAGTTGTTGGTAGACAGTTGTAGTTAGGTTACGTAGCACGGTTTGGCATGCTTGGAGGTTTATCATCATGGACTGGGAAGAACGTTATCAACAAGGCGATATTGGCTGGGATCGTGCAGGTATCAGCCCTGCGCTGAACTACGCTTTAGCTCATGGGCTGCGTCGTGAACATCGGGTACTGATTCCTGGTTGTGGTTTGGGGCATGAGGTGATGGAGCTGGCTCGCTGTGGTATGGATGTTACAGGGCTAGATATCGCACCGTCGGCAACCCAGTCACTGACGCAACGATTACAGCAAGAAGATTTGCATGCGCATATTGTTTGCAGTGATTTGTTTGATTATCAACCTGCACAGCCTTTTGATGCAATCTACGAACAAACCTGCCTGTGCGCACTTCCCGTGGCGCGGCGTACCGCTTATGCAGTAAAGCTTTATGAATGGTTGAAGCAGGATGGCGTATTGTATTTTTCTATGATGCAAACAGGAGCTGCTGGGGGGCCACCCTTTCATTGTGATTGGATGGATATGAATCAATTATTTGATGAACAACATTGGCAATGGCAAGAAGAGGCTCCTGCTGTAATTCCGCGTCCGAAAGGTAAACGTTTTGAGCTAGCATTCCGTTTGCAGCGATTGTGAGGCGGTAAACAAAACCGCAGTTGTTAGCTTTATTAGGAAGCAGGTCTGGATTCTGTATTGATGGTTGTTTACCTTGCTTTAGTTTTTTGCTGAAAACTCACAAAATCGAATGGTAGACCCCATTATAAGAAAAACCTGTGATTTATGGCGAGCGAGTCAGAGAATGCCATTTAGAATTTATCCAAGCTAAAATGGAAGAGGCTTATGCACTATATACCATGCTGGGTATTGTTGAACGATCACGAGGCTAAACCATATCTGTTAAATAGGTTTATGTTGGTTGCGTGCTGAAAAAAAGTTGCAATGCGAATATGGGCAATATACTTTCTTGCTGGTGATTGCAGATCAATAGGCTTACAGAATGAACAAGGGGGCAGGATAATGTTTAGGTATAGCGATAAAAACCATCAATACCGAAGCTTGCCCCTGTTTTTCAGCACTGGACTCATAGGGCATTCTCTCTTTCAGGTTATCATATGATATTACAGCGGCTCATCTTATGTCTGGCACTCATAATGTTGGGAGCATTTCCAGCAGTGGCCGAGATTGAGAAACGTGCGATTGTTTGTGATAACGGCATCTGTTTTTCATGGTGGCCGAAACTTCCCGAACTCAAAGGATGGTACAGTGATCAAGAGGCGAGCGAATCCTACAGCATGCACACGCTTGTTCCCTATGGCGAAAACTTCGCCGATGCCGAAACGGTAATCTATGCAAATGCCCCCTACAAACCTCGAATGCCTAAAGTGACCACTGTCGAAACATTGATTGAAGATGATCAAAAAGATTTTCGGCAAAACGTGCCAGGGATTGCGATAAAAGAGATCGAGCCAGTCGTTACCGCCGATGGTCAGAGGCTGCGCTCGTTTCTTTTCATGCCGCCAACTGGATCATCCGAGAGCTGGGAACGCGTATCCTATGGCGAGGAAGGGGATTTTTATCTGATTTTCACCCTTTCATCCAGAACGAAAGATAGCATGAATCACAGGCTTGATGACTACCTGTCGTTGATTCGGGCATACCGCTCAACATGGTAAATTGAACGCCTTGATGGTAAGAGGCTATTAGGAAATTCAAAATAGCCCCGTATTTTCGTCACTCCCACGAAGGCGGGAGTCCATTGAAGTGACAAAAACCTGGGCTCCCGCCTTCGTGGGAATGACAAATCGGCAGTTTTTTCGGCAAAAACAGGCGGAGAGAATTTCCAAATAGCCTCTAACCTGAATTATTCACAAATACTGTCGCGCCCTTGCTTGCCCCTTTGCCCGCAACGAATACCTTGTCAGTCGAGCGTATCCACTGGTACGCTACTCCCGACAAGGCATCCGTTGCAAACAAAGGTTCTACGCAATCATCGCGACGATTTATGAATAATTCAGGCTAAGAGATCGTAATGGAGTAGTGATGAAAAGAATACGCAATATGCACATCCTGCTGGCTTTGATGGTTCTGATTGGGGGACTGTGCAGCAACGAAACAGTGGCCGAAGAGACTGGCGAAACGGCGCAGCAACTCCTTGTGGATATTGATCAGGATGGCGTGAAGGAGGAGATCAGCGTTAGCCTTAAGAAAACAGATCCAGAGATCGAACAATTTGAACTGGTTCTAGCTCGTATCAGTCGCGGGCAGGAAGAGCTGATTTCCTTCGTTGCCGACGCTGCGCCGGAGGAGTGGCTGCACCCTGGTAAGGTGGAGTACCAGCGACTTCCCGACGCAGGCATCATCCTCATCGTCAACGTTTATCATGACTACCGCGCAGCGACAGGTAGCGGCGGGGAAACTTACAACTTCTTTCTCATTACACCGGATATGATGGTGAAAAAGCTGCTGCAAATGGATGGTGGATATGAACATCACAACTCGGTTGCCGGCTATTACAAAAACGAATCGAAGCTGCAGTTCAATCCGGGAGAGGATGAGCTGTTTACCATGCAATATGTTGGCAGAGATGTGAATGACTCTCTGGAAGAGACGGGCTGTGAATCCGGGCTTCATAAGCTTGTGCTATACAGCATCGGGCTGACGTACGATGCTGGCACGCGACAGTTGATACAAAAGAGGCATGCTGAACATGCTGTTGATCTCTGCTTGCAGGATGACTCTGATCAGGCCAGCTTTGATTGCAGCAAGGCTGCAACAACCGCCGAAAAGCAGATTTGTGCTGACTGGTATCTCAGGAAAATGGATGGCATACTCAGCGATCAATATCATCGACAATTGAAGCAAGTATCCGCAGAACAGAAGCAGCACCTCAAGACCGCCCAACGGCAGTGGCTGCAGGAGCGAAACCGACAAGCGTGCGCATCCAGCCACTTCTGCCTGAAGCAGAGTTACATCAGGCGCATCAACGAACTCAGCGGGAAGGTTCCAAATGACACATAAGATAGCCATTCAACCCAGTGTGTTTATCCATTGCGCAATCGTATTGACCATGTTGATCGTCTCACAGTCGATATATGCCGCGCCCTCTTTTGATTGTACCAAGACCTCCGGGGCGGTGGAGGAGATGATCTGTCGCTCTGACTCTCAGGTGCTTCAGGCGTTGGATGTGTCGCTGGGTAAGGCATACAGCACCTTCCGAAAATCGTTGCCCGATGGTTATCGTAAGCTGCTGCTTACCAGTCAGCGCCGCTGGCTGGCTCGACGAGAAGTGCAATGCACCTATTCGGGAGGGTTGCAGCCCAATTGTTTGCAGAATCTCTACGGTGAACGCATCAATGAACTGGAAAATGGTCTAATCGGCTTCACGGTTCCAGTGAATGAACTGCCGTGGTCTGTCACCGATGGTGAAGGCAAAACCGTTCGTATCAGTCAAACAGAGAAAAAAGTGATCAGTGATGAATATGATGGCGAGGTCACCATTCAGCAGGTGTTCGTGCATACGGGCGAACGAATTGATGGCATGCTGCATAAGGGCGAGTCGGGTGATCGGGTGAATACAACCATCAAGACCATCCGTATGCTGTTTACTGCAGAGAATGGCCAGGTGCTGATCGTTGATCCAGGGCAGTACTTCGGGCCGGTTAGCCATCCCATGGATATCGAGTTGTTGCGCTACTTTATCAATGATCGTCTGGCTGGAAGTATGGAGAGAGTCGATAGCGAAGCGGTTGAGATTGTAATGGGCGGCGGCAGCTACTATTCGTCCAGCACATATCATTCGCATCTACTCTGGCATCGCGATGAAACATCAGGTGCGTTACTGCTGATTGAAACGGAAAGGATGGGCAATTACTCCTCAGGAAACGGCTCTATATATCGCCATGCTTACATTTTTAATTTTGAACACAGCACCATCACCAAACAGAAAGAACCCTATATCGAACGTGATCTGGAGGATGGCAACCGTCAGCGGGCGGATCGTTATGTCCGCATGATGAATGAAATCATGGCTAGCGTGATGGAAAGGACAGCTGAAGATGATAAAGAGCACGTCTCTACAGATGACCTGGTGAGTATATTGAATGCCATGGATGGTCGGGTCATTTCATGGGCGCAGTTTATCTATGCCGCCAAAAAGCTGAGTGATCGCACTGGTGAAATCAGGGTGCCCGACCGACTGATTCATCTGGGCAAGATTCTGCTGCGATATCAAAGGGTGATTGAATCAACACCCAACTGGGAAGAGAAGCTGAAAAAAATCTCTCGCGAGGCTCCTCGACGTGGCACCCATGCGTGGGATGAGTATGTTCAACGGTTGGGATTCACCGATAAATATTTTATTGCAGAGGGATTTCCGGCACTGCAAACATCGGAGCTGGGGGATGGATGGCTCTACGGTTTTTGGCTGCGCAGGTACTTGAACGGTCACTTTTAAGTTGCCAGAGATTTACTTGAGATTGGCCTCAAAGGCCATGGTGAATCGTCTGATTTCGATATTGATACCGTTCCGAAGTGGAAGGGAAAGATGGAGCTGTCGACGATCTCGAAATGGAAGCCTGATCCTTCGGGGTTGATAGCATTCTATCCAATGGATGGCTATACGGATGATCAAAGCGGGCATCAGCATCATGCTGTTATCCATGGAGGCAGAATGACGGCAAACCGTTTCAATGCCGCCAATAGCGCCTATTTACTCAACGGTATCAATGATTATCTGGAGATTCCCAAGGGTATTTTATCGAGCCAATCCAATGCATTCTCAATCTCTGCCTGGGTTTACCTGGCTAGTGACGAAAAGAGGTGGGATGAGAGTTACCAGATCTATCCACACTTTGCAGCCGAAAATGCCCTTCTTGGTTTTTTGTTTTATCAACTGTTTTCCGGCAATGATCTGCATGGCTCAGATCACGATATACCCACATATGAATGGTCACATGTGGTTGTAACCTATGATGGTGCAACCATACGCAGTTATTTCAATGGCAATAAATCAGTCGAAGCCCCGTTTGAAGGGGATGTGTTTAATCCGGATAAGCCTTTGTTGATAGGAAAAAGAGCGTGGAGATACAGCTCTGAAACTGGATACTTGAAGGGAGCGATTGATGAGGTCGTACTGTTTGGCCATGCGCTCTCAGCCGATGAGATCAAGCAAATCTATCAACGAAAGCCATAAAGTCGGGCAAAAGCAATCTGTAAGAAATTAGTGGGTCAGGCTGGATAAATGGATGTTTTGACTACATCTGAAATCTTTTTGTGCTTTTCTCGCAAGGACTCCTCCTTTTTCATATGCATGCGAATGCCTTCTTGTTAATTTGCTCAGTGCTGACAGGTCACACCCAAGCTCTTTAGCTAAGAAGTGAGGCAAGATCTGGTATTGCTGCTTTTTTGGATAGTAGCTTACCCGTAACAGTTAAACAGCCTTATGGATTTAGCATATTCCAAGGCGAATTCGGCTATATGGTTTTGATACGCTGTGTGACGATGTTTCATGGCGCGGAGTGGCAAATGCCATATTCGTTAAAAGGAAAGTGTCATTGTCATCAAATATGGGACAATGGGAACTTATGGGCGATGCACAGTCGTTACGCGAGCGCGCCAGCGGTTGACGATGCGCCACCGCCATACAATACGAATAAAGAGGTAGCCCAATACACTGAACGCGACACCACAGACCAAGCAGCCTAACAGGAAGGGGGGTAAAATAGTCGCAAAGCCATCAATAAACCATGAGATGTCTGCTTCAAAATGAAAAGGTGTCGCGGGGATCTGAAGTATCCATGCACCCAATTTGTAAGTGGCATAAAAAATAGGCGGCATCGTCACGGGATTGGTCAACCAGACTAAGCCAACCGATACGGGTAGATTACCATGAAACCATACTGCGCCAGCAGCAGCCATCACCATCTGACCAGGCAATGGTACAAAAGCAATAAATAGACCAATGGCAAACGCCATCGCTACCGTTCGACGGTTGAACATCCACAAATAGGGACGATGAATCAACGAGCCGAAGCAGCGCAAAGATTTATGCTCGCGCAATGCCTCGGGGTTCGGCATGAATCTATTTAATAAGTTGAATGGCACGGTTTATTCCATGCGAGGAAACACAGGAGATGGTGAACGACATACATGCCCATGAGCCAATGCGCCCCAACCGCCGTTTTCAGTTAAACGTAATTGATCGACATTCACATCTTGCCCCATAATCTGAGTCAACATCGCCGCAGCTTTGGTCGGCATAAAAGGAGACATTTGTAGGCAAATAAGACGCAAACTTTCAATTAAATGATAAAGCACCGCATCCAAGCGCGCATCGTCACCTTGTTTTGCCAATGCCCACGGTGCATTTTCTTCCACGTAACGATTGCCGTGACGAACGACTACGTTAATGCGCTCCAATGCTTGATGAAAAGCTTGCTGCTGCAAGGCTGCATCCACATCGCGCTGCATGGATTCGACATCAGCAATCAAGGCGCGGTCAATCGCTTCCTCGGTGCTTGGTTGATTCAACGTACTGTTGCGGTATTTTTTCAACATCGCCAGTGAGCGGTTCAGTAAATTCCCCAGATCATTGGCCAACTCTGTGTTGTACCTACGCGCTAATGCTGATTCGGAAAAATCGCCATCCTGACCAAAAGGCACTTCACGCAACAAAAAATAACGCAAAACATCAACGTCATGCGTTGCCAATAAATCAGCAGGTCGCAGGGCATTACCCAAGCTCTTGCTCATTTTTTGACCATTGACCGTCCACCAACCGTGAGCGAAAATACGTTTGGGTAAAGGCAAGCCCGCTGCCATCAACATACACGACCAATACACCGCATGAAAACGCAAAATATCTTTGCCGATCAAATGCACATCCGCAGGCCAATGCTTCATGCTCGCTTGTTCATCAGGGAAGCCAGTCGCGGTTAAATAATTGGTCAGTGCATCAATCCACACATAAATCACATGCCCTTCGTCATCAGGAACAGGGATTCCCCACGAAAAGGTCGTGCGAGAAATTGATAGATCATGCAAACCCGACTCAACAAAGCGCAAGACCTCATTGCGACGAGAGGCAGGCGCGATAAAATCAGGGTTAGCATGAATATGCGCCAGCAAAGGTTCTTGCCAATCACTTAAGCGGAAAAAATAGGATTCTTCTTGTACCCGTTCCAGTGCGCGTTTGCAGTCAGGGCAATGTTTATCTTCCCAGCAGTCTGCATCTTTTAGTTGGGTTTCAGTCCAGTAACTTTCACATGGCACACAGTACCAATCTTCATACATGCCTTTATAAATCGCACCCGCATCGCGCAAGCGTCGCCACATAGCTTGAACCGCTTGATGATGACGTTCGGAACTGGTGCGAATAAAATCATCGTTACTGATCGTTAACTCAGGCCACAACGCAGCATAACGCTCCACCACTTGGTCAGCCAAAGCAATGGGTTCAATAGCGCGTTTTTCGGCAGCTTGCTGTACCTTTTGCCCATGTTCATCAACACCCGTCAAAAAGAACACATCGCTGCCACTCATGCGCTGATGGCGCGCCAATACATCCGCCGCAATGGTGGTGTAGATATGACCCAAGTGTGGTTCATCATTCACATAGTAAATGGGTGTGGTGACATAATAAGAAGAAGGTAAAGCCATGCAGGCAATGATGCGTATTACACGAGATAGCGCAAGTTTTTACACCATACCGCGTTAAGTTTCACCCAAAATGATTCAGTTCAGTACAAAACGCTGTGCACTTCATCACGCTGTGCACAGCGTGATGAAGTGCATGATGCCTAAATCATCCAGCAGATGACGAAGACCTGTGAGACAACACGCTGTTTACCGAATTGATTTTTTGACGAACAGAATACAAACGGGTAGCCAATTGCTTCAAGTGGTTATTGCGCCATGACTCACTGTCACCATTAAATACCACATCAGGCTCAAAGTAAGCTGCTTCTAACTGTGTTACAATACTATTCAGCAGCGCATGACCGTCATTTTTATCCAGTACATCACCGAACTCAAAGGCAATCACTTGGTAGATTTCATACAAACTATATGCCACACCCTTGGCGTGATAAAAACGGTCGTCGCTATCAAACATCGTCACATCATCCGCCATCAAAGCGGAGGTTTCTGCCCCCAATAAGGAGGCGAATTGCTCATTGATGCGAACCAATGTATCGGCGCGTGCAAAAAAACCAGCCTTACCATGGCGTAATTGCTCTTGATACAGATGCAGTTCAGCAATCGCTTTTTTCAACTCGCCTTCATAACGTGGGAACATCCATGAATCAGGGTTAACCGACATATGCCCATACGACTGACGGACATGGGTATTCAAGGCACTGGTGGTACGATCTTGACGAGATAAATTTTCCCGCAGTACCAACATCGAACGCAACAAGGATTCGCGCACCCCAAGCTGAAAGTTCACCTTGTTGTCCAGCAATCGCGTGCCTGGGAATACATCGTTAGGAAACCAGCCACCAAACGATTGAACCTCTTTATCAATCAACAGGGCGTGAATATCCACAAAAGCAACACCAGGCATACTCTGTTGCTCAGTCATTTGACTGGCAGACAAAGGGGCTTCGTTTTGTAAATCCTTGGGTAAGGTCGATGCTTTAGGTATCGGCATGCTGGACATCGTCACCACAAACGGCCGACTTTGCTGTGATAATGCATAAAGCCAAAATATAAGTGCAGCCACAAGCAAAAAAAGCACCGTAATCACAATGCCATTGCGACGAAGGTATTCGCCCAAGCTCTGTCGTTGCTGATCCCAAAGGTATGCCATGTATTCTCCCCTTACGAAGATGGCAGCGTTAGCACATCAACACCATCTGCTGTCACTGCCATTGTATGTTCAAATTGCGCGGATAATGATTTATCTCGCGTGACCACAGTCCAGTTATCGCGCAGTTTTTTCACGGCGGGTCGCCCTGCGTTCACCATCGGCTCGATAGTGAACACCATCCCCTCTTTCAGTACCGTTCCCTGCTTTGGCTTGCCGTAGTGCAATACTTGGGGGTCTTCATGGAACTCGCGCCCAATACCGTGCCCACAGTATTCACGCACCACCGAAAAACGGTGACTTTCGGCATATTGCTGTATGGTATGCCCAATGTCGCCAAGCGTAATGCCAGGCTTAACGATGGCAATGGCGCGCTCGAGTGATGCTTGTGCAACATCGACCAACTTTTTCGCATATGGCTTGACGTTCCCTACTAAAAAAGTCCGGCTGGTATCGCCATGCCAACCATTAAGGATCGTCGTTACATCAACGTTGATAATATCCCCATCGGCTAAGACCTTATCGCCTGGAATGCCATGACAAACCACGTGATTCACCGAAGTGCACACCGACTTAGGGAAGCCGTGGTAATTTAATGGCGCAGGCACACCACCATGCGCCAAGGTATAATCGTGCACCAATTGATTGATCTCATTGGTGGTAATACCAGCACGGATGTGCGGTTCAATCATCACTAAAGTATCAGCAGCCAACTGACAAGCAGGGCGCATTGCATCGACTTCTTTAGCGGTTTTTAATGTAATCATAGATAATGGAATCCAAAAAAGGGTAAAGTAATTGCTGTTTGTTATGGTTTGAGGCTACTGAACATGTGTAATGTTTATGCGCTATGCGTCGAAGATCATCACCACATGTTAATCATCATTCACATCATAATCTCCACCAGAGATGCGTGTTTTAAAGCGTAAAAAAAGCGCGAAGGTCACACTGGTGGTAGCAATATATGTTATGGTGACAGCCTCCCACGAGTCCATAGCAGCAGGGAAAAAGGCTATAATCAAGGCTTGCAACAAGGCTGGAACACCAAGAATAAGGGCTACATCCATCCACCCCAGCACAGCACCAGAAGCCAGTATAACTGCCCCAAGAATAAACCAAACATTCGGGTTTAAAATCCAGCTTACGATACTTAGCGTCATTCCTGCTAGCTCCTGAGTGTATTTAACCTGCATTTTTTCGTTCATCGTTGCAATGGTTGCGTAAAACCTTTGTTTACAACAGCTACCTTGATGGGAGTTCAAGGTGCAGTATGCAGATTAACATGCCAACGTTGCCTGAATCTATGCCTACTCGCAACTTTCTCGCTTGGATTTTTTTCTTGTCAGACACGATATGTTCACCGAGCATGCCGCCCCATGTCTATTCCTACGGCTTCTGAGCACCCCCCTGAAGATTATCGTTACTTGATAAAATTTTTACTGATGTCCGTGTTGTCCTTTTTTGTCGGCACAGTACACGGTCTATTACAGGTCATTCCTGCGGTACGCGCTTGGCTTGATTCTATCGGTAGTCCCTACGGTGGACCTGGCCATATGATTGATCCTTTGGCGCATGCCCACATTAACCTTGTTGGTGGCGTAACCATTTTAGGTATGGCTGTCACCTATTACATGCTACCGATGATTACAAAAATACCGTTGTATTCGCGCCGCTTAGCCGAACACTCGTTTTGGTGGACGACGGTTGGTGTATCCGCATTTTACATATCCTTAATGATTTTTGGTATTATTGAAGGCAATCTGTTTTTAAACGACCCTGCGGCATTGCCTGCGGTGCATAAATACTATGGTCCTGTCATTTCTATAGCGGCATCGGTATTAGCCGTTGGCTTTTGGGTCTATTTAGCGAATGTCGCACTCAGTGTGCGTGACTTTAGGCGCAGCTTGCGTGACTAAAGGTATTGAGGGTCGCTGGCCCTGTGGTTGCCCACAACATTACCCCGATTGGGATGGGCAAGATATTAATCTCGGCGGCTACTTGGTACATAGTCAAAAACTTGCCATGTTCATGCACATGCCCATTGGTTACGAAGCCAAGCTGGATTTGCAAATGAAGGATATGGAACGGTTGGAGCTTAAAGCCCGCTGGCCAGGTTTTGTGCTCGCACGTTCAGCGATGTTCCGTGGTCGCTTACTGTGCCCGCTAGAAGATGATCACTCCCCTGCCCGCAGTGTTGTTCGTTTACCGCGTCCTTTTCATGTTCGCGTATCGCTATTCCATGGCGATGTGGCAGATATGCGCCAGCAAGTTTCCCTGATGCAAAGCGCGCTGCTTGACGAAGGCAAAATGCCCAAACAACTGTATTTGGCTTATTTAACCTGCCCACAATGCCAGCAACAACGCGGCGGCATGCAAGTGATGTTGCTACGGCAATGGGTAAAGAATGAGAAATTGCAGCAAAAATCTAAGAAAAACTCCGCTTGACGCTTGGTCGCCAAAGCCTACGATACCCCTGTGACTGAACAACTTTCCCCCCTCCATCGCGCTATTGCCCTGTGCGCCGACGATATGAAGCGCGTCAATAGCTGTATTGCCGATAATCTGCAATCCGACATCATGATGATTCCCGCCATTGGTCATTATATTGTTGCCAGCGGCGGTAAACGCTTGCGCCCATTGCTGTGCTTATTGATCGCACGCCTGTTTGAATACACAGGCGACCGCCATATTTCGATGTCGGTGGTGATTGAGTTTATCCACACCGCATCGCTGTTACACGATGATGTCGTTGACGATTCTGAGCAACGACGCGGTACACCTTCTGCCAATGGCGTATGGGGCAATCAAGCCAGCGTGCTGGTCGGCGACTACCTCTTTTCTCGCGCTTTTCAAATGATGGTTGGCGACGATGATATGCAGATGCTGCGTTTAATGTCCGATGTTACCAACGCTCTCGCTGAAGGTGAGGTGTTGCAATTATCGCGCACCTTCCATATTGAAATGACGGAGCAAGAGTCACTGGAAGTCAGCGAACGCAAAACAGCGGTATTGTTTGCCGCAGCTGCCGAAGTTGGCGCGCACATCAGCGGTCAAGCAACGCAAGTGATTCGCAATATGGCTGAATACGGCATGTGTTTGGGCGTTGCCTTTCAGCTCATGGATGATGCTTTGGATTATTTGGCGGAAGCCGAAGAAGCCGGCAAACCCGTTGGTCATGATCTGGAAGAAGGCAAAATCACACTCCCCTTGATTCACGCCATGGCACAAGATGAGGAACTGCGTCAGCGCGTCGAAGTTATTTCGGAACGCGATGGCTACGAAGGTGACGATAAAGCTTGGGTGCGTGAACGTGTTGCCAACCTCGGCGGCTGTGAGTTCACCATGATGCGGGCGCAAGATTACGCCGATCGCGCCAAAGCATTATTGCCACAACACGGCGACCCTGAACTGTTGCAATTGTTGGCTGACTTGGCCGATTTTTCTGCCCGCAGACCTTATTAATGGGCAATGCCTATGTTTCAACTACCAAGGAGTAATCAATGAAAAAACTTATCATCGCAGCACTGCTATTATTGCCAAGCTCGCTATGGGCTAGCGATGCTGTTGTGCCATCACTTACGCTGGATGCTGCGCGTTCGGCCGTACATATTACCTCCATCAAAAAGGGGCATGTTGCCGAAACCCATCATTTCACCCGCCTAAGTGGTGGCATCACAGGTCATGATGCGCAACTAAGCATTGACTTAGCCAGTATCGAAACAGGTATTGCCAAACGTAACGAGCGCATGCAACAACACCTATTCGAGGTTGCAAACTTCGCCACAGCTATTGCAGATGTGACAGTGGATCCCACATGGTTAACGCTGCCCACAGGCACTGTTAAACAAGTAACGACCAAGGTTGCTGTTGATTTGCATGGTGTTAAAAAAACGCTGAACGCCGCCTTAACCATCATCGCCACAAACGATGGTGTTTTGGTGACCACCAGCGCGCCATTACTGCTAAAAGCAACAGACTTTGGCTTGGATGACGGCATAGAAAAGCTACGTACTTTAGCGAAACTGCCCAGCATAGCCCGCGCTGTTCCTGTTGATGTGCAATTGTACTTTACACCTGCACACCATGATTGATCGCATCAGCCGCCACGCAGCCCAGCATATTTGGCACAGTGCGATCCAGCATCATGCCAGCACAGGTGTTGTGCTGTGTAGCGGCGATTGTATCGTTGACGCCATCTGCTTGCAGGAAGGCCTAACATTGGCGCAAGCGATACAATCACACAGCAGCGAGTCATCATGGCAAATCGGCGGCATGTTCCACACCGCATTGCCCACGGTTGAACAGGCACGCGCTTGGGAAGATCAGCTTGCCGCTCTGGAATTAGTTAACAAAAGTGCTTCGCTGGTGCATGTTTATTTGGATCTTCACGCCGCTGGGCTGCTCAAAATGGCAGCATACACCATCGTTAACGATGCATGGTTAGCCCGCACCCTGACGATGGAGCAAGATTGATGCGCATACACCACATATTATGGCTTATGGTTAGCTGCTGCTTGGCGTTGTCCACCGCCCATGGCGAGGAGGTAAGTATGAACAACTGGAAGAAACCGACAGAACAAGTACTGAAGCAGAAGCTCACCCCTTTGCAATACAAAGTTACGCAAAAAGACGGCACCGAACCAGCCTTCCGTAACGCGTATTGGGACAATAAAAAAGCAGGCATCTACGTCGATGTGGTATCAGGTGAGCCGTTGTTTAGTTCGCGGGATAAATTCGATTCAGGCACAGGTTGGCCAAGCTTCACCCAGCCGCTGCAAGCTAATTTCGTCGTTACGCATACTGATCGCTCATGGTTTGTGGAACGCACCGAGGTGCGCAGCAGCGTAGCCAACTCCCACTTAGGGCATGTGTTCAAAGATGGTCCTGCGCCAACGGGTTTGCGTTATTGCATTAACTCCGCTGCCTTGCGTTTTGTGCCGAAAGAACAAATGAAAGAGGCAGGCTATAGCGACTGGCTACGTTTTATTGAACAATAAGTAGTAGCTCCTGAATTCGTATCATAAGTGCAATCTCGAACACCGACTTCATCTGAACCCAATTTTTCCTCAAATACTTTACGGGATGTTTTGAACGTGCTGTATCAATTTATGTAGACTTATTTAACAACCATCGTAGAGGAATGGGCGCCACAAACGCAATTGCTGCATCTGGGGCCAATAAGTTTGCCAGGAATGGTATCGGTAATGCATGAGAGCAGTTGACCGTCTGGCGAAAACTTCATTTGCATAACAGCACCGTGTAGAACTGGGCTGTCCTTGTAATGTGCCTCAATAATATTGCCATCGCGAAAAAACGCGTTTTCGATCATCAAGCTGCCATCCATAGGCAGCGACTCTCCAGTTGGCCATTCATTGGCGTAGGGTGTATAATGAAGTGTTATACCAGTCTGCACATCAAACATACCCTGCGTAACGATTGCCGAAGCCTGATGGATATATATCTCATTTTCAGATGGATTCAACGTCAACGACATTGCGAGAAAAATTGTAAAAGGTATGAACTGGTGCACCAGAGTATGTGTTCGGTTCATAAGTCGTTCTAGTATATCGAACTCCAAAAGCCTTAATACCGATGGCAGCAAAAGGCAGAAAAATGCAATGGCAATGCCAATGGAGGTGATGGTACTGACGGTTGAACCGCCATGGGAGGCAAGAGCATATTCGACGCTGGAATGGAAATTGAAACTTAGATAGATAATCCCCAGAAGCCAGCCGATTCGAAATGCCCTAAAGAGCATCCATGTGATGACCAGTGGCAAGACAACGGTGAACAGCATGAACGTAATTGTAATCCGCAAAGTTACATGATCATATGTGAAGGATAGCAAGAAAGAGAAAACCGCGATTAACATCAAGCAAATAGATGCAAGTTTTAACGGAAGCGGCTGCCTAGCTAACATCGCTTTCCAGCCTGTTTCATCGATCTTCTCATTTGACGCCTGCTGTTTGGTGGAACACTCCTCGTTTTTCTTTTGTTTTCGGTCAGGTGTAGGAGTGATGCCATGCTCTTCGAGCCCGCTTTTATTCGTGTCGGAAAGTGCTTCTTCTGGTTCTTTGACCAGCACGATGCGACACTCAACGCCTAGGCTCGTTAACTTCTTGCGGACGGATTGAATGCGTTCGCGATCAAAACGCTGCCTGAGCTCGATAGGTTTGCCGCCCAACAGTTTCGCTGCAGACTTTCCTTCGATACGCAGCAACCGAGCTAGCGCGAGAGTCGTAGCCTCTGGATCAAAGCCTTCAAGTATTCGCCCAGATAACACAATGATAAATTGCTGACTTTTCTTCAAAGGAGGCTCCTTGGTTGCAGGATCGACTCAATCTTTATTCCTTAAAAAAACTATAGGAATATGGACTCATCATAGATAATTGATTATGTTTGGCAACAGTTTCATCCTTGCTACAGAGCAAGCAAATCCCGAAATGATTGTGGTGAGCAAATGCAGAAACAGTGTGTGCAATTCAATGTATTGTTTCAATATCACCCAAGGCGTGGCAACACACTGGGGTATTCCGACATCGAAACCCGCAACAATCTAGCAAATGTGTTGCAGGTTGAACTAAAAGTGCTTGAAACACTGTTTGACGGTCGCTCTTGGATGATAAAACGGAACGTCTCCCGTGACGTTGCCGAGAAAATAGGACGCGCTTTCGAGCGAGCTGGGGCACCATGTTTCATCCAGCCAGTCGACGACTCAGCCACACCCGAGCGTACTGAGGAAGCAACGGCTGAGAAATTGATATTTCAATATGCACCGCATGAGTTCTCACCCATGTTTTACGCCAAACCAAGACCTGCTAGCGTCAGTAACGACAACGAAAAAAAACTATTCTTTATACAGGCACAGTCGCCAGTCGTCGGCTTGCTGGTTCCCTTTGCCATATCTGTGTTTGTTGCTATCATGGTTCAAGAACATGCCACGACATGGTTAAGCGAACAACTGACTGGATCGGTGAGTACTACAGCACTCTCCATCGCCTCCTTTACTGGCTTCATACTGGTTATTTATTTGCTGTTTAGTCTGCTTACTGCCAGAAGCGGCATTGCCTTTTACCAAAAAACAGCAGATAACCCCTTCCTATTGCTGCACAAACGACACTGGTATTTCGCTCCAGTATGGACGTATCAGTTATATAATGCCAATGGTGCCGAAATCGGTCGAATCCGTTTTAATCCATTCGGCAAGCGATGTACCCTGATGGATATGAATGGCATGCATCGAGCTGCCATGTCCATCAACACTTCGGCCGAGGATGCCGTCGTTGAGGCTGCATTTACACTTCGGGAGACGTTGTTTTCATCGTGGTTGTTTAGCCTTGTTCAGCATTGGTTTTCTGGCAAGCTAGAACGTTCGTCGGATACGATTTTCACAGTTCGAAATGCTCAGGGGCTGAAAATCGGAACCTATCGATTAAGCAAAAAGCAAGGGAAGCTGAGTTTCGATACATCGATCAACGGCTCTGTAAGCCCTGGTCTTCAGCATCAAATCTTCGCTATGAGCATTCTACTGAGTTTATAACGATGAAAGAGGAAAACGGAAACACATTCCGCATTGTTTTTTGCGGCCAGTTGATTCAAGGGCGTGATCAAGCAGAGGCAGAGAAGGGCGTGGCTCAATTATTGCGTATGAGTCCCGATCAGGTTCGAGATTTCTTTAACGGCATCGAACGGTTTGTGCGCGACGACCTAGATTTTCTTACAGCGATTCGTCTTCAACGGGCATTTGCCGATGCTGGCACTGTTTGCCTGCTGCAACCGATGGTCTACTGCATCGCCTGCGATTTTCGGCAGCAAAAGGGAAAACGTTGTCGCAAATGTAAAAAGCCGCTTTCTCTTATATCGAAGACGGCTACACATGCACACGCGAACCAACAAACATTCAACAACGATGATTTTATTCAACGCAAACGTGCACGGAATGCCATAATTGGGCTTGGTCTAGGGATATCCATCCAGATGGGGACGGAGATCATCGATGACGTTTTGCTTTATTACGCTATTGATTTCTGGTGGATGTATGGATTGAGCCTGTTACCACTGCTCTATGGCTGCTGGAACTATATTCGCCTTAAAGCATTCAGTCCGTACTGGGTGGTACCGTGCCTATTTCCGTTGTTTGGATTGGGACTACTGTTGTTATTGCCTGAACGAAGCGTAACGACAACGCCAGAAGCGAAACGAATTCGCTATCGCCAGATGCTCGGCGGTGTGATGGCATTGCTCGGTCTGATCTGGCTATGGCAAACAGGAATGAACCAACACAGGCTGGGGGAATTTGAGAGGGAAAGCTATGCCATGCATCAGTTAATCGTTAACCAGCCTGATATCAAGATGGCGGAATATGATGCCGAGTTAACGACGTTTCTTGAGCACGGTTTTTCTGTTGCCAATTCCATTTCGCTTCGCCCCGACACGGCAAACATTCTCATCGCTGGCATGTTCCGTAGCGTCACTGATTTCTTTATGTGGGCGCATGCGCGCAAGTACCAACAAATCATGCAAGAAGGAAGTGCTGAGAACGAATTGAGCTATTATGCTCTAGCTGTTTTGAAAAAGAAATATGCCAGATTGATGAAGAAAAACATCAATGACCTGAATAACGATTACCTAACGCTGGAATATAAACGATGGGTTATTCAGGATGGCAGTGAAGAGCAGTTTGAGTTCGGAGGCTGTGCTGGCGGCATCGTAGTCCGTATGATAACCGAAGGTAGGTTGTATTATCGGGAAACTGGTCGCTTCCCTGGGGCTAACGATTTTTATCCACCATTGGAATTATCTTGCATCGAGCGTTTTAACATGGATCAAGATGGCAAAATGACCATGACCTTTAATGGAAAGTTCCCCCGTGCGAAGGGGAAAAGTGCCGTGTTTGCGATGTTTCTTATCCACACGCCGCCTCGCTGGAAAGGGGAACGTGACACTTCCAGCTTCACGATACTGCGCATAGGTGGCGATCTAGACGATTATTATCTGGTGAATCAATCCATGTTCATCGGCTGGTCTGAGCCAGATGATCATATGGTAATTCATTAGCGTGCGTAACATCTCTCATTGCTGCAATAAAATGGTCATCGGTCAAAAAATGCCTCGGAATGATCGTTGCTATGCGTATTGTACACGATACACGTATCGCAGACAGGGCTAGGAGACTGTCGATAGTATTCTGTTTCTGACATGATGAGACTCAGGAATTTATGAGGCTGACTTGTTGCGTGAGTATCAATAATACCCATGTTTTTTTGCCGATGATGAATATTTATTTTTTAGTGAGGTTGATGCCACCCTAGGTAAGTTAATCGCACCGCATTGCATCAACTGTGTCGTGGTGGCAAGTATTTTCAATACGTGATAGGAGAACATGATGAAGTGGATTCTATGTGTTATTTTTTTAATATTGCTGACTCAGCCAGCAGCAGCAAAAATCTATAAGGTGGTCGATGAATATGGTCGCATCACCTTTACCGACACCCCGCCGACAAACAACGCGGAAGAATACAAGGTTGGAAACACCAATATTATTGATGAAGGTTCAAGCCACCTTGTCTCAGAGCCATACAAAGTTATTGACGGATTGAAGGTGGTTGCTGGTACCCTCAATGGATATCCAGCATGGTTCCATTTTGAGGATGAAAATTATGTCGTGATTCAAAACACACTGGCGGAAAAAGCTGGAATGGGAGCATTGACTGCATTAATAGATCAACAAATTGTGATCAGAGCTAGGGTGTCGAAATTCACCCGTTCCTCACACCTATTAATTTCCTAACTTTT
>CAZYAI010000008.1:65952-68662 GCA_964645625.1 uncultured Zetaproteobacteria bacterium | reverse complement strand
GAATGCCACAGCTGCATAGATAACCTGCAAGCGCAATCAGCAATACAACAGCAGATATAGCCACATTGCTTTCTAAGCCTAACAGTAAACCGCCGGCTAATGTTCCTAACAGAATCGCCAAAAACGTTCCCATTTCCACCAGCGCATTGCCTGCGACCAGTTCCTTTGCCGCCAAGTGTTGCGGCAGGATGCCATATTTTACAGGCCCAAAAAATGCCGATTGCGTACCCATTAAAAAAAGCACAGCCATCAGCAAATTGATATTTTGGGTGAAAAAACCGACCGCTGCCAAAGCCATCACCGCGATTTCAAAGGCTTTAAGGCAACGAATCAACCATGCCTTTTCATACTTATCGGCAATTTGACCAGCACTGGCAGAGAAAATAAAAAAAGGAAGAATAAACAATGCCGCACTTAGGTTGGTCAACATATTCACATTGGCATCAACAATATTGTAGGTAATCATGATGATAAGGTAATTTTTGAACACATTATCATTAAATGCGCCAAAGAATTGCGTGAAAAAATAAGGCGAAAAATAGCGCGTTTTCAGCAAAGAAAAGGTGGACATCAATACCTCAAGCTATTGCTCATGGCTTACACCATCAGGCGTAATGGTGAGTTGATCTTTCACCAAATGGTACTGGCGCAAATAATGGGCAATGGTGGTAAAAGTGGATGTTTGAATGCCATCATGCTGATCCGAAGTATGTACACTGGCGACAAACAATGATCCTGCCAATAGCTTCAGCGGGCTAACATGAACCTTTTGCGGCGTAAAATAAGCGCGTGTGTTGGCTTTGATTTGGCGAATATCATCTGTTTTATAAATCGCTGCGTTAATAACATCCAGCGTGTGTTCAGTGCAATTTTGAAACTGGCTATTGTAAGGATTGGCAACAATGGAATAGTGCGAGTTATGCAGTTTCTTATAGGTTGGTGAAGTAATAACCGCCAATAAACGGTCTTGCATCGCTGGTGTGGGAATAATTACGCCAGCTTTAAGTCGATAAACACCTGCGAAAAAATCAATCGGGTAATCAATCACCAACTCGCTTGCGCCGCCGTCTTTGGCTTTTTGGTAAAGGTTGTAAATCGCATAACCTGGCACGCTGCGACCATCAGCTGTGGTAATGGAAGAATATACTGCAAAAGCGGTGTGGGTGTAATGAATGCCTTGAGGTAGCTCATCTTCAGGGTCACCAATCCGTGCAAGAATAAATACCCGCGCACCTTCTGCGGCGGCGGCATGTTCCACCTGTTTAGCAAAAGCAGCAATCGCATCGACAGGGAAGTGCGGCTTGCTATGTGCCTGACTGCCAGCATACACTGGCATGGTCAAGCAACACAGCACCATCACCGCGAGCCATAAACGGTGGGCTCGTAACATCAGATTATTGCTTTACCGCTTGATCGGGTGGCGACCCCGCAGTAATCACCTCATCAGCAATAGGCAAAGGCTTATCGTCCGCAGATGCAGCTTTAGTCAACACTTTGGCAGATTGACCGCTGGCTTGCCCCACTGCACCACTGGCCCCTAACGGTAAGGCAGCGGCAGCAGAGGTAAGCTTCATACCCGCAACTACGGCATGACCGCTGGCTTGTGCTGATTCGCCGACTGCCTTCACTGCGTGTTTACTCGCTTCGCTAGCCTGTTCGCTGCTACCACCTGCCCATGCAGATTGACCACATAACGCACCAGCAGCAAACAAAGCCATCACCATAAAAAACTGTTTCATCAGACACCTCCTTATAGTATCAACTAAGACTAGGAAGATAAAAACACCCATGGATTTGGTCAAGGGTAAAAAATACGGTGCTGCATCTTACCCTGAAGGCTTAGTGCCTTTGTTCTCACCCTCTTTTTTAGCATCATCATCCACGTCAACATTGGCAGTATCAAGACGCAATACAATATGCGGTGCTGCTGGTGGTTTTTTTTCTTCTTTCTTCTTCGGCGGCTTCTCTTTTTCGGCCAACTCTCTGTGCTTAAGGTGCTGATAGGCAAGTGTGGCATCATGTTTTTTTACGCTTTCATAACGCCAAATGGAAATATCGCCGTTATCATCCTTAATGCTCACATCAAGTCGTGATGTCCATGTGCTTTGATGCAATCGCACGCCCACGAAGTTTTTTAGTAGCACCTCCGCAGAATCAGTTACTTCCTTCCCTTGCTGCATCAACATGACCAAACGACGATCTGTAACTAACAAAACCTTATTGCCGCCGCGTCCTTCTTGCGCCGCACACTGCATCTCTTCTTTATCTGCAATCCATTCTTGGAAGGCTCCCGAAACATGCCCCTTCTCGTCGCCTGAGGAACGCTTCCTCCAAAAAAATAACCAACTAAACACAGCGGAAATCAGCGTAAGGCAGCGGCAATATTACCGCCATCTACGGTGGTAACATCGGCAGTCGTACGCCGTGCCAGCGCGTGATGCAAAAAGGCTTGCGCTACATCATCAGCGGTAACTTCTTGTTGTAGTAAATTCCCCGCCATGTATTGCGCCTCGGACACGCCGCGAGCTTCAGCGCGACTGTGGATCATCACGTCGTTTAACAAACCACTGCGAATACGATCCGCATTGACCGCATTAGCACGAATACCATAACGACCACACTCCAACGCATATTGACGAGACAAAAACAGCGTCGCTGCCTTAGGTAAACCATAAGCACCGAAGTTTTGCCCAGGGTTTACCGCCTGTTT
>CAZYAI010000008.1:0-65852 GCA_964645625.1 uncultured Zetaproteobacteria bacterium | reverse complement strand
CCGCCTGTTTTTTGTTTCCGCATAATGGCAACAGCATGTTGTGCCACCCGTTGATGGGCAAAAAAGTTTAGTTCAAAACTTTGCCTTAATACTGCCTCATCCAATTCAGCTATCGCACCTTGCCACGCTGCTCCCGCGTTGGATACGAGGATGTCCACCCCGCCAAAATGACAACATGCCACATCGAATGCTGCCGACACCGCATCAGCATCACATACATCACAAACAACCGCGACAGCTTGCGCGCCATATTCTGCGGCTAATGCGGTCACAGCTTCGCGATCACGATCCAACAACACCACATGCGCACCTTGGCTCACAAATAAACGCGCCGTTGCTGCGCCAATTGCGCCAGCAGCACCTGTAATCACGGCAATATTGCCTGCCAAAGGAAGCGGCTTTTTATGCCCCAACTTCGCTTGTTCCAGTGACCAATACTCCATTTCAAACAATGCCGATTCAGGCAATGCAGAAAAGTGACCGATACGCTCGGCATCGGTAATACACTGCACGCTGGCTTCGGCTAAATCAGCAGCAATCATTGCCGCTTGCTTGTTGCTACCAAGCCCAAACAACCCGACACCAGGCACAAGTACCACTCGAGGCATAGGGTCAAGCATGGTTTTAGGCGATGAGGCATGGGCATTTTCTTGGTGAAAATAGTTGCGATAGGCTTCAACGTAGCTGTTTACGGCAGCTTCAACGGCCGCTGCAAAATGTTCTACCCCGTTAGCGTGTGGCGCAGGTACAATCAACGGTTTGTTTTTGGTGCGGATAATATGGTCGGGAGTAATCACCCCTTGCTGGCTGTAACGCTGCAACTCCGCGCCATTGACGTAATCAAGAATCTGCGAACTGGTACGAAACTCCATCACTATGGGCTGCCGCTGCTCACCATCATAAGGGGTGCATGCACCGCGCACAATTGGTGCAATCTCAGCTACGCTAGCCAATGGCTCGTTCATCGCTGCACTTGGGTATAAACGCGCCGTCCCACGCTGCAAACGTTGTTCTGCTAAATCAACCAGCGCAATCATACGTTCATAAGATGCTTGCGCCGTATCACCAAAGGTGAAAATGCCGTGTTGATGCAACAACAAACCTTCTACCTCGGGTTGTTGACGGAAAATCTCTGCCGCTTGTTTCGCCAACAAAAAACCAGGCATAATAAATGGTACATAAGCCACGCGGTCGCCAAACACCTCTCGGCACAAACCCTCACCATCAGCTTGGTTTGATAGCGACAAAATCGCCGAAGCATGAGTGTGGTCGATATAACGGTGCGGTAAAAAAGCATGCAACAAGGTTTCAACCGATGGATTCGGCGCGTGAACATCAAGCAGGTTTAGGCGTTGGAACGCCACCATATCTTCATCACTCAAGGTCGTGCGTTGCTCTAAACGACGCAAAGCTTGCAAACGCACGGCAGGCAAGCCCGCTGCTTCAATCGTTGCCAAATCCCAACCGCTACCTTTGACGCAAAGCACCTCGCACTCATCACCAAGCATATCTGTCGCCACGGTTTTAACCGAAGTATTACCGCCGCCATGCAACACCAAAGCTGGATCGCGCCCCAACAAGCGTGAACTATACACACGCAGCGCGATGGCTGAGTTAATGCCACGTGCAGCATGAGCAGAAACCATCTGCTGAGCTTCTGTATCCGACCATTGTGATTGCATGTTTACCTCTTTATTTGTGCTTATTTAACTGATGTTACGCAAGGCATGAGATTTGTTTTTATATAGCATAGATTATCCAGTCTTGCGTCTGATCTCTCAATTGCGGATCAAGTCCGCAATGACACGTTACTACTCAAAAAAAGTCACGGATATAACCGTGCGAGCGCAACATCAATTATTTAATATGATTGTGTGATCCAAACAATAAACGCTATGATCGTTAATCATCATTAACATCATAGGATGTACCATGGAACCAATCCCGAAAACGTCCGCAAAACTTATAAAACAGCAGCGTAATCGCAGCGTAAATAAGCAACGTGAGTATGACTGGTGTCACCCAGCTACAAAACAGCGGCATGGCAAAGGCTGGTAACCCCAAGAATATACCATGATCTATCGCGTCTATTAAGAACGTACCCAAAAAAATTGCCGTTCCCCAAATTAACCAAGTAGAGGGGTATGATAAAATATTACTGATCTGTTCCATATAAACCCTTCACATCACGAATTATTTTGCTTTGAATAAATCCTTTACTGCACCCAACACATTGAGCATATCAGCAGGTACGACAATTGTCTTAGCGTTATCAGAACTACCAAGCTTACCCATTGCATCCACCTGTTTTTTCAACACCTCGTACTCAATCGCCTTATGACCAGCACCGCTATTGATGGCTTGGGCAACGATTTCAATCGCCTTGGCCTCACCTTTAGCAATGGCAACCGCCGCCTCTGCGGAACGTTGAGCGGCAAACAATTCACCTTCAGCAACCAACTCAATCCCCTTACGTTCGCCTTCAGCTTTGGCAATGGAAGCACGTTTTTCACGCTCAGCATTCAACTGTTGTTGCATCGCCTTTTTGGTTACTTCATCGACTTCTACGTCAAGGATTTCCGTTCGTGTAACATCCACGCCCCAGTCAGAACAAGCGCGACTGAGATGTTTAGCAATATCCAGATTCAACGATGCACGGTGCGATTGTACTTCATCAAAATCAATACTACCAATGGTCGCACGTACCGCGCCCGTCACGGCTGTTTCCACCGCTGCGGTAACATTTTGAATACGGTACACCGATTTACTGGCGTTGGTAATCTTAAAGAAAATCGTCACCGACAGCGTAATCGGAACGTTATCTTTAGTAATCACTTCATGGTCTTTCTCTGGTAGGGCGCGTTCCAAAATACTGATGCGGTGTGCCACATGCTCCAAACCAGGTACCACGTAGTTAATACCTGCTTTTAATGTACGGTGGTACTTTCCAAAACGTTCAACGACAAAATTTTCACTTTGCGGAACCATTTTAATGCTGCGCCAAACCACAAGGATTACCGCAAGCAACACAGATGGAATGATGATCAACAAATTTAAACCGACTTGCGACACAGTATAACTCCTAAACCTTTCCCCGACTAAGCGGTCTCACTAAGCCTCAATACGCTAGTCAAAAAGGTAGGTTAGCGTCAAGGTTGTGGCATACAAAATGTAGCATTCTTGTAGACACCGTGATTTTTCCCCCGCAATGAGGCAGAATATGTTAGCATGCGCGGCAATAAGCCACGGACGATATGGGGTTCGGGTCAGAGTACCACATTGTGAAGTAACAACATGAACAACAACGACATTATCCGCCGCATTCGCTATATATTTGACTTCTCTGATGACCAAATGATCGCGCTTTTTGGCGCAGCAGAACATGAAGTAACACGCCAGCAAATCAGTGATTGGATGAAAAAAGAGGATGATCCTGCTTACCAAACGTGCTGTGATCGCGAACTAGCACTATTTCTTAATGGACTCATCAACGAAAAACGTGGCAAACGCGAAGGACCACAAGCAGAACCAGAAGACCGCCTGAACAACAACATTATTTTTCGCAAGTTGCGCATCGCACTAAACCTCAAGGATGATGCAGTGTTAGATGTTTTGGCACTTGCAGGCTTTCGTTTAAGTAAGGGAGAGTTAAGCGCGTTCTTCCGTCAACCCAAGCACAAACATTTTCGCCTTTGTAAAGACCAAGTACTGCGCAACTTCCTCAACGGCTTACAAATGCAACACCGCCCGAAAGAGAACACTAAACCAGTGTTTACGTGGCAATAACCAAACCTTAGGAATCACTTTGACCACCAAAGACTTTTCAACCCTGCCCTTGCACGACAAGCTATTACAGAACCTTGCATCACTCGGCTATCAACACATGACCCCAATTCAGGCACAAAGCCTACCTGCTATTTTGGCTGGCAAGGATGTCATCGGTCAAGCCAAAACAGGTACAGGCAAAACCGCAGCCTTTGGCTTAGGCATATTACAACAGCTTGATGTTACGCTGACAGATGTACAGTCCTTGGTGCTTTGCCCAACGCGGGAACTCGCCGACCAAGTAGCCAAGGCATTGCGTCAACTCGCCCGCACCACGGCAAATGTAAAAATACTAACGCTATGCGGCGGCATGCCTTTTCGTCCGCAAGTTGCCTCATTAGCGCATGGTGCGCATATTATCGTGGGTACACCGGGGCGTTTGCTGGATCACCTCAATCGCGGTACATTGAGCATTGCTCGCTTGCGTACGCTAATCTTAGATGAGGCGGATCGCATGCTGGAAATGGGCTTCCAAGAAGAGATGGATGCTATCATGGATGCAGCACCACAACGGCGGCAAACCTTGCTGTTTAGTGCCACTTTTCCACCCTCCATCAAACGTATGAGCCAGCGTATGATGAAAGAGCCTGTGCTCGTAGAAGTCGTCGGCGTGCATGATGACAGCATCATTGAACAACATGTTTACGCCGTAGAAAATGAAGAACGGCTCGATGCCCTGCGGCTGCTATTGCTGCAACAACAAGCAGAATCAACCGTAGTATTCTGCAATACCAAACGCGACACCCAAGAAGTGACCGATGCGCTCAACAGTTACGGCTTTAGTGCATTAGTGTTAAATGGTGACTTAGAGCAATGGGAACGCGACCAAACCTTATTGCGCTTCAGCAACAAAAGTGCCGCAATTTTGATTGCCACCGATATAGCAGCGCGAGGGCTGGATATTGATGCATTGGATGCAGTCATCATCTATCAACTTGCCAACGAGCCAGAAGTTCACCTGCACCGCATTGGTCGTACTGGTCGCGCAGGCAGTAAAGGGGTGGCATGTTCACTTTATACCCATGATGATGAACTACGCCTCACCATGATTGCCGATTACTTGGGGCACAGCATGCACCATGCCACGCTACCCAGCAGGGAACTACTCAACACCAAACCCTGCAAACCAAGCATGACCACCCTGCAAATCGGTGCTGGTAAAAAGCAAAAAATTCGCCCTGGCGATATTGTAGGCGCGTTGACCAATAAAGGCGGCATCACTGGTGTGCAGGTAGGAAAAATCAACATTGCAGACAACTGGTCTTATGTGGCAGTGAAGCGTGATGTGGTAAAAGCTGCCTGCCAACATCTAGAGCAAGGCAAACTCAAAGGGCGCAGCTTTCGCGTCCGAATACTCAAGGATCAACCGTGGTAGCATCTGCCTAGCAGTAAGCGGGAATGTAGCATTAACATATTAACAAAGAGGAGCAGCGATGTTTATCAAAATCGACAACCAAACCAAAGCTGAAGAGATCATCAGCAGCGAAACCATGGCATCTATTCTGGAAGCAGACCTAAAACCAGAAATCGTAGATGAAGCTTTAACGGATATCGTAACAGGTCAATACCAGCACCGAAACCGCGATTACACCTACATTTATCGGGCTGAGTAATGTTATCAGGTCAGACTGGACAAATGGACACATTATTCACTTGTGAACAAGGTAAGAAGCACCAAGCGTTTTGATCTCTTTGTCTGGAGGTTAGGATAAATGTACAAAAGGATTTCAGATGCGGTAAAAGTCCATTTATCCAGCCTAACCCAAGCATATGGCGTGCCAGCCGTTTATCAGGAAAGGCCTTGTATAATGCCGAGCCCGAATTACAAACCAACGATCAAAGATCTCCTTTACTCCCTTGGCATGAATAACAGCAATATATTTTTCCCAAAAACGCGCAATAGCAGCCTCACGTTCCAGTGAAGGAGATTGCTTTTAGTTGGTAAAGGTTTATCGTCCTGCCTATGCACAACATAAAGCATGGGAGTGGGACTGTGCAATATCAATATATAGATTATGCCTATCACCATATCAGCCCATTCTGTCTATATGAATGTTAAGTGCTCAAGAGAGAATCAAGCCATGAGTGAAATTTCAGAACTCCTTAAAGCGATAGCTACTCTCTTATGGCCTATTTTTGCTTTTGTGGTTCTGTTCGTATTCAAAGGTCAGCTTGCTGAGGCAATTGGTAGGCTTAAAAAGGGAAAATTACTCGGTCAAGAAGTAGAGTTAAGCGACTCACTCGAAAGCCTACAACGCTCCGCATCTCAGTTGTCTGATGAAGTTTCATCTATTCCTTCAAGTGAAATGCAGAACTCTGATGAAAATAAATCTCAAGAGAATGATGAATCAAATATAAAAACAATAATTCATGAAGCAGCAAGATCCCCAAAAGTAGCACTAATATTACTAGCAACCGATATAGAAAAAGAGGCAAGGCAAACATTAGCTAGCACAGGAAAATTACAAGGTAGAAAAAATGTCAGCCTTCGGCAAGCAATAGATGAACTGGATAGTCACTACGGATTACCGAAGCACATTTCAAGTAGTTTGCGGCTTTTCTTGGAAACAAGAAATAAAATAATTCATGGCGGTGAAACCGACGAGAGGAATATCCTAAGCGTAATAGATTCGGGTGTTAGCATACTGAAGTCGCTACAAGCTCTGCCTAGGGAAACAAATTGGGTTCACCATCCAAGTGTGAAGATATTCTCTGATCCTGAATGCACCATTCCAATCAATAATGGAAAAGGCGTAATTCTAAAAAGTGAGTCATCAAGTGGAGCTAAAGTGTTTTATCGAATATTTCCTACCACTCGTACTCACTTTGAAAAAGGGAAAAAAGTAGCTTGGGAATGGAGCAATGAAAACACTTGGTCGGATGCTTGGTACAAAGACCCAGAAACCAATGAGATTAAACTGGCTTGGAATAGTTCTATGGAGTTTGTGGGTCGTCATTTGGACGAAATATAGCACTTAACAAATAGCTCCAGCGGACGCGCCAAAGGCGCGCGCCGCTGAGCACGGCGTTAGAAGCAAATAAATGAACATACGTGTAGTTATCGAGTCAGACTGGACAAATGGACACATTATTCACTTGTGAGCAAGATAAGAAGCACCAAGCGTTTTGATCTCTTTGTCTGGATGGTTAGGATAAATGTACAAAAGGATTTCAGATGCGGTAAAAGTCCATTTGTCCAGCCTGACCCAAGAAATAGCGGATATGAAATGGACAAATGAGTGGCTAAAAGACACTCAAAAACCTAATCGTGAGTTCATCTTTCTTATTGAAAAGTAGCTAACAAGGCGCTGCACTCGGACGGCAATTACGCTGCGCTACATTGCCTCTGGTGAGCTTGGTCGTTAGGTCTCTATGGAAGGTAAAATGATTAAAACTGCAACTACAGATGAAGAAATAAAAAATTGTTTTTCGGTAATGGTTCAATTGAGACCAAACCTTTCAGAAGATTCTTTTGTAAACAGCGTTCGAGAGTTGATGGGTGAAGGCTATATTTTGGCATATCTATCGGATGCTAATGCAATCAAGGCAGTTGCAGGATTTAAAGAGCAGAAAAATCTTTTCCTTGGCAAACACCTCTATATTGAAGATTTGGTAACAGATGAAAATTCTCGTTCTAACGGCTATGGTAAGCAAATGCTTGAATGGCTAGCCAATAGAGGAAAAGAAAATGGATGTTCCGTAATTCACTTGGATTCAGGTGTTCAAAGGCATGAGGCTCATAAATCTTATCTCAATCAAGATATGAAAATCATTTGTTATCATTTCTTGGCAGAGCTGAACACCTAACCATGGCATCGAGAGGGACATCGCTTCGCTCTGCCCCTCATGCAGGTCGTTCGGCTTGCAAAGAACTCAGCCTAATTCGGAGAATCTTAAATGAAATCAATATCCCCATCAGAAATTGCAGAAATGCCAATTCAACAGCGCATCCAGCTTGTAGAAGACATCTGGGATTCAATCGCTAAAATGCCAGAAGCGGTTGAAATACCCGAGTGGCATAAACGGGAGCTAGAAAAGCGTCTTGATGCCTATCACGCCAACCCCGATGAAGGATCTCCCTGGCAGGAAGTGAAGAAAAGAATATTAGGGTGAGATTCAAATGCTCATTATCAGAAAGGAAGCAGAAGAAGACATTAAATCAACATACGAATGGTACGAAGAGAAAAGAATAAATCTAGGCGTTGCCTTCGTTGAAGAAGTCGATTCAAAGCTGGAAGAAATCAAAGAACATCCAGATTTATATATGGAGATCATGAGCAATATGCGTAGAGTGCTGTGCAAGAGATTTCCATACTCAACTTACTTCATACACAAAAACACGGATATTGTTGTGATAGCTGTGCTTCATCAGCGGAGAAGTCCAGCGGTGTAGCAAGCAAGAAAAAAGGCCGAATAAGGCACTTAACTCGGACCGTTTTCGTCGCTGCGCTCCTCAAGCGCTGGTTAGCGCAAGCGTTAGCGGTAAGACAGATTTAGGCTTCCCTTTTAAAACGGGACGCACGTACACCACAAGGCCATCATGTAGGTTGGGTTGAGGCACGAAACCCAACAAAGAAGCTACGATGTCACGCATATCCATATTGCTTTTGTCCCATCTTAAACGGAAAGCCAGAAGCACCAAGCGTTTTGATCTCTTTGTTTGGATGGTTAGGATGAATGTACAAAAGGATTTCAGATGCGGTAAAAGTCCATTTGTCCATCCTGCCCCAAACACAATGTAATCATTCACCCCCACCATTACTCAATGATTACTTTGAACAATACCTGAAAGGAAGGCGAGGCAGTAGGCGTTGAGGCTGGCATACTGCCTTTGGGATTGATGACGATTTTACGTACCAATGGGTCTGTGCCATTGGCTGTAGCAACAGGGGTAATGGCAGTCCCTGCCGCATTGTAATAGGTAATATCTGTTGCATCATTATAGCTTAATCCACTGCTTACCAGATCGACAAAAAGAACAGGGCCGTTGATCGGGCCTGCAGAGTCGTAATCTAAAACCAAGGACGTATAGCCAGAGAAAGGGTCACTAATCACCACACTGTCCACACCTGTAGCAGCCACGCCCACATTGGTGATGTGAATGGTGTAGAGCAACACCGCACCCGGTATGGCACGGGGCGTTGCAGCACCTGAAGGATCGGATAAAATCTGCGATACTTTAGTCACCGTCAACGAAGGTAAGCCTGCTTGAATAGGCAAACGGTAATCCTCCACCTCACCATCGCGGGCAAAGCCTCCTGCGCTAGCCGCACCGATTGTATTGTCCGTGGTCAAGCGCAAACGCAGGTATACCGCACCTACCGTCGCCCCTGTCAAACCAGTCCATTGTACAGTCACAGGACTATGCAGCGTGCCGCTAGGAACGTTAACGCTTGCAACTTCCGATGCTTCAAAAACACCGTTTTGATTACCATCCAACCAAGCATAAAGCGTTGCCGCAGTCGTGGTTTGATTGCTGGCATACACATCAACACTGAATGTGGTAGCGGCATAAGGAATCTCGGTCGCGCTGGCTATACCATCTTCATCATCAATGCCACCAGCGGGATCACCTAGCGTATCATCATCCGTGGCATTGTTATTACTATCCATGCCATCGCCCCAGTTACCACTATCACCATCATGGAAGGTTCCTAAATACAGCGTTGGCATGATGCGGTGTTCAGCCGCTGAGTACATCGCTGGTGCATCGCCGAAGTCGTACTGCGGCTGCAAACAGGCATAATACGCAGCCACATTTGCGGCGCTCAAAGCACTGTAATAATAGGCCGCTTCATCCATGAAACCTTGGTAATAATTACCGCCCACGGTAGTGCTAAAAGCATCGCGTCCATTGGTCGCACCAAACGCCGCAGGATCGTTATGCGAACGGAAGTTAGCAAAGCCCGTTGCTACTGTTGCCACACTCACACCATCAAGATACAAGCTTAGCTGACCATTGGCATAAACCACCGCCACCAAATGCCAGCGACCATCAGTAGGATAAGCTGCTGTTAATGTACGCAAAGAAGAACGTCGCCGCTCAAACATGCCTAATTCTAAGTTACTGCCATTCAAACGCAGCGTAAGCGCGCCGCGCCGATTGTTCCCGCCCTCATCAAACAAAGTTTGCACGCCTACAAGCGTGCTGGGTTTAATCCATAGCAGCAATGACATATTGCTAAAAGCTTGGTTCATAAACGTGCCATTGCTGTATTGCAACAGTTGATTGCTGCCATTAAAGCTTGCTGCTTGCGTCGAAATATAATCCAATGCATCGTATGCCACATTGCCAGCAACCAAGTTGTACACACCTGCAAAATCATTGCTATTACCATTCCACGGGTAATAAGCGGTTGCGCCAGGTGGAATACATGCCTCACCCATAGCGTTAAAAATCGTCAATGCGTAATCTTCCACCTCACCCGCGCCCAGCGCGCCAGCAGGCGTGTTACTGTTTAAGGCTGGGTCAGTAGACAAGCGCAAACGGGCATAGGTATTCCCCACAACCAAACCACTTAATCCACCCCAACTCAGGGTAACCACCGCCCCATTGCTACCATTGGCTACCGTCGTACTCGCAGCCTCGCTACTTTCAAATACGCCATTGCGATTAAAATCAATCCACCCCACCAAGGTCGCAGCACTGCCGCTTTGATTACTCACGGTTACATCAAGGGTATAACTGCCAGCATTCAACGTTAGCGCAGAAAAGCCACCCACTACACCATCTTCATCAGCACTGCCGTTGGCATCATCGCCATTGGCTGCCACGGTGGGCTGTCCATCCGCCTCGGTATCGGGCGCGAGCAGTCCCATATAAACCTGCCCATCAATGGTGTGACTGGCACCGCCGCTGGCAATGAGGGTGTGGTAACTGTCTGGTGCATCACCATAATCAGGGGCAGAAACAATGCTTAAAGCGTAATCTTCCACCTCACCATTGATCGCTGCGCCGCTGGGGGTATTGATGGTCATCGTAGGATCATTACTCAGGCGCAGTCGAAGGTAGGTATTACCGACGACTAAACCATTTAAACCCGTCCAATTCAGTGTCACCATGCCATTGACTGTACCATTCGCCACAGTCACCACTGTTGCCTCACTGGCATCAAACACCCCGTTGCGATTAAAATCCAGCCAAGCAATCAATTGCGCTGCACTGCCAAGGGTATTGCTAACCCGCACATTCACCGTATAGCTGCTACTGCCATTGGATAATGGCGGCAACACCGTGATACCATCTTCATCATCCACGCCATTAAAGTCATCACCATCAGCATTGACCGAAGCGATACCCGTGACCTCGGTATCTGGTGCATTCAAGCCCAAGTGCAAGCCCGCCGTGATGCCGTGAGCAGCACCATTGTTCGTCGCTAACGTATGGTAAACATCGGGCGCATCACCATAATCAGGCATGCCTAGTATCGGTAACAAATAATCTTCCACCTCACCATCGGGCGCATTACCACCAGGCATATTGACGGTGATCAGCGGCGAGGTAGTAAGGCGCAGGCGAGCATAGGTCGTACCTGCAACCAAACCGCTCAAGCCACTCCACGTTAATGTAACAGGGGTATTAAAAGCACCATTTGGCACACTTACCATCGCACCTTCAGCAGCATCAAATTGACCATTGCCATTAAAATCAATCCAGCCGGTCAACGTCGCTGTGCTGCCTGTACTGTTATTCGCCACCACATTGACGCTGTAACTGGTTGAACTCACCAGCAGTGTAGGGAATTGGCTGACACCATCTTCATCGTCAGGCACGCCGACCGCATCATCGCCATTGGCTGCAACGCTGGGTGTGCCTGTAATTTCATTATCGGGCATGGTTAAACCAAGGTAGAGGTGGGCATCAATACCATGACTGGCACCGCCATTGGAGGTTAACGTGCGGTAACTATCTGGCGCATCGCCAAAATCGAAACCAGAAAAACTACCGGTACTGAAGATAAGGTGAAAAAACACCGCCGAATCCCACAAACGATCACCAGCATCAGCCACCACTGCTTTAACGTGATAGGTCGCACCAGGCGTTACAGGCACAGGCTGATAAATATAATTCGTCCAACCGTCCATTTCGAGGTTGGCGTTGGTGGTCGCAACAGTATTGTTACCGCCTAAAACATTACCGCTGCTATTGTCGGTATAATAGGCAGTATTAGTGAGGCTGCCACACTGCCCCAACGTACCAAACATGCCCACCTGCCCTGTATTCACCCAGTTAATCGAGGTTAAATCACCCGCAGCAGTTTTAGCAAAATTTTGCGCCCCTAACGTATAAGGACCCGCTATCCCTGGTCCGCTAACAAAAATACCCACAGCATCATTAAAACTGGTGCAGACATATTCAGGGAACTCATCAGAAGCAAATTGAAAGGGAATCGCCATGATTCCCTTGGTCGGAATGACATCGAACTCCAAAGCAACGTATTCGCCAAATTGCGTAAACGGCTCTAGCGCAAGCATATCGACATCACTGACATTGGCAGGGCATAAGGTATTGGTCCAATTATAAAAATTATTGGGCGATACCAAGGGATCAGCACCATTGAGTACCCCTGTACTCAGCACCACGCCAGAAACATCACCTAACACAGGGCCAGCACCTGTCGCCGTCATACCTTGATTAAACAAACCAATCGCAGGATTAACATTACAACCGTTATTGACCACCGTCATATTACTAATGGTAACATTTTGCCCTTGCAGCGCGTTACGAATAGTCGCTGGAGTAACACCGCCAGTGACCATATCCTGCACCGTAATAGCCTCCAACACAGGCAGAGAAAAACCACCCATGCAAACAACCAAAGCGATATAACATCTAAGGACAGGTAATAATATCGTATTCATAACAGCACTCGTCTGCACAGACTACAACAAAACGAAAAATTGCGCAAAAGCCAGTAAATCAAGGGTTAAGCGCAAAACGCCATGCCCACTAACGAGATTACACTAGGTCAATCACCAATCGTGGCAACGTAGCGCAATACCTGTGCGATCACATGCTGCCAACAAGCTACTTACCGCTTGCTGCAAGCGTGGGTGTTGCCAGTCAGGTAACACGTCAGCCAATGGCAGCAAGACAAAGGCACGCCCATGCGCTTCGCGGTGCGGCAGGGTTAATCGTGCATCGTGGTAACATAAGCCTGCGTAATCAATAATATCCAAATCCAAGGTGCGTGCACCCCAATGGACGCGGCGTTCACGGTGGCACGCTTGTTCAATGTCATGCAAGGCATCCAGCAATGCCAAGGGCGACAATGTGGTAGCGAGCAATAACACCGCATTATCATAATCATCTTGATCTTGTGGCCCGACTGGTGGTGTACGGTACACAGGCGAAGATGCCACCACATGGCAGCCATCGAGCGCATTCAATGCTGTGCGCGCATAACGAAAGTATGCCAATACATCACCAATGTTGCCGCCTAAGGCGATGATGACTTGCTTCATGATGATTGAGCCAAGGCTTCTTGTTTCTCTTCTAATGCTTGCCACTGTTGGTATGCCGCTTCCAAGCTTTTGTCGATGGCACTTAAACGTTGCTGATCCCTTTGGCAGCCTTCGCTATCACGCTGAAAATAATCAGGGTCACAAAAACGCTGCTCAATGGTCGCTTTTTCTTCTTCTAGCGATTCAATGGTAGCAGGCAAAGCATCCAACGCCTGCTGATCTTTGTAAGACAACTTCGTACTCGCCGTTTTGCGTGATGCAGCAGGAGCCGCTGAGGTAGTTTTCTTCACCGTTGGAGTACTGCTTTTTAGCTCTGCATCACGCCGTTCACGCCACGCTAAATAATCGGAGTAACCACCCAACACATGCTGAATATGCCCCTCACCTTCAAAGGCTAACACCTGCGAAGCCACGCGATCCATAAAAGCACGATCATGGGAAACCAAAATCACCGTGCCTTCATAACGCGCCAACGCCTGCTCCAAAATAGTCAGCGTGCCAATATCAAGGTCGTTGGTTGGTTCATCCAAAATCAACACATTGGCTGGTTCTAACAGCAAACACGCCAGCATCAAACGTCCGCGCTCGCCACCAGAAAGTGCCTCAACTGGTGCATTCAGTCGCTCTTTATCAAACAAAAAATCCTGCATATAACTGACCACATGACGTGGCTCTTTACCCGCAATATGCACATATTGACCACCCTGCGGCAACAGCACATCTTTGATCTTTTGCTTGGGGTCAAGGTGACGTAATTGCGTTAAATAAGCAGGCACCAAACGCGCCCCTTGGCGAATGCGCCCAGCATCGGGCTGAATATTGCCCAGCATGATATTGAGCAGCGTGGTCTTACCAATACCATTAGGTCCCAGCAAACCCACGCGATCCCCTGCCATAATTTTGTGATTAAAATGACGCGCCACAACCGTATCGCCAAAGGCGTGGTCAATGTCCACCGCTTCGATGAGCATCTTGCCTGGTTTGACACCACAAGCCACGCGCAACGCCACATCACCAGCCCGCAAACGGCGTTCACTGCGTTGCTTGCGCAAATCCTCTAGGGCACGAACGCGCCCTTCATCGCGTGTGCGCCGTGCTGGAATACCGCGCCGAATCCAGCGTTCCTCGTTGGCTAACAGTTGATCGAAGCGGCGGTGTTGACGCGCTTCCGTTGCCAGTTCTTCTGCTTTTTTATCAAGATAATCAGCATAGCTACCGATATAAGAACGCAACATCCCTCGATCCAGTTCAACAATTTCTTCAGCGACAGCATCTAAAAAGTAACGGTCATGGGTAATAAATACCACCGCACCTTGAAAGTCGGCAATAAAATCTTCCAGCCATTCAATCGAGCCTACATCCAGATGGTTGGTTGGCTCATCCAGCAAGATTACATCAGGCTGCGCCACCACCGTGGCAGCCAAAGCAACGCGACGCAGCCAACCGCCAGAAAGCGTTGCAACATCAGCGTTAGGATCCAAACCCAAGCGAGAAATCGCTGATTCAATACGCACTTGCAACTGCCAAGCGTTTTCATGATCCAATGTTTTTTGTGTTTCTTCCAAACGACTCAACAAGGCATCGGAGTTAGATGTTTCCATCTCGGCGAGCAGATCATGGTATTGTTCCAACGTTGCAGCCAGTTTTCCCACACCCGCTGCCACCACGTGATAGACACGTTGCCCACCTTCATAATAAACATCTTGCGGCAAATACGCTACGCGCATACCTGTGCGCACATGCACATCACCAGCATCGGCTTCGATGATGTTTGCCATGATCTTTAGCAAGGTGGATTTACCCTCGCCATTACGACCAATCAGCCCAACGCGAGCACCACGGTGAATGCTTAAAGAGGCATCGTGCAACAATACCTGTGAGCCAAAGGCTTTATCAATATGATTAAGGGTTAATAACGGCATGGCTGAATGCTAGAACCCTACCCAAGAACGGCAAGCGCGGCGTTGTTGTTATAATAAGGCATCACAACCCGCACTTGATGCAGTATCCAGTCTTGCGTCTGTTCGCTCCGTCATACCGCACTCGATGCGGTATTGCGAATCAAATCCGCAATGACGTGGTTTCTTTGCGTCATGCCGTTGTGATGCGGCATCCAGTCTTGCGTTCGTTCACTCCGTCATGCCGCACTCGATGCGGTATTGCGGATCAAGTCCGCAATGACCTGTTGTTACTCAAAAAAACATCAGTTACTCATATCAGCTTGGAGCATCCATCATAAATGTTTCGATAAAATCCATGATTTTATCCAGTGCGCGTTGGGCGCGTGTTTTGCGTTGTAGCAACTTCGGTTTATGCAACATGGTTGCAACCACATCGTCCCTCAACGGCGTAATTTCGGTGAATAGATATTGATTAATCATGCGCTCGACTTTCTCGCTATCCAGAGCCTCTTCATGACAAATGCCTGACAAAGCGGTTTGCCGTTCTTGCTGCCAATAATGGGCGAATGCTTCTGGCACGGCTTCTACGCCATGCACCTTGGGTAGATTCTCTTCGATGAACTTCTCAATGAGTGCGCGCTTACTTCGCAACTGCGCTTCGCCTGCTACCAGGTCAAGAATGGCTTTTTTCTGTTGTTGGGCTGTGGCTTCATCTTGATCTTTCAGGCTGGCAAGCAGCTTCATGATGTAAGCCACGTTGATTTCATCACGATGAATCAGCTCCAGCTCAAAGTCCACGTCTTCCAGAATAGAGACCTTTTCCTTCTGGCGGTCGCTCCTCACCTTGTCATACAAATCGAGGTACTTGCTTCGGTAGTCATTAAAAGTTTGTTCATTCATTGCCAAATCGGCAAAACTAAAGTCTGCGAACGATGACAGCACATTACGAATACGAATGAGCTCGCGGAAGGCTTTTACAAATTGCAGTTCATCATCTTCCGTTACCAAATCATTCACCGCATCCACGCTTGGTGCTATGCCTAACAATACAGTACATGCTTGATTGAACTGCCGCGCATACGCCTCATAAGGCTGCATGATGATGGTTTCTTTCGCCTCCTTGTTGGAGAACAAGGCAATCGCATCATCAGTCGCCTTCTTCAGGTTACGAAAGCAAACGATATTCCCTTGCGATTTACGCTCATTCAACACGCGGTTGGTGCGCGAATACGCTTGCAACAAACCGTGATGCTTCAGGTTTTTATCCACATACATGGTATTCAACGGTGGACTGTCAAAACCTGTCAGGTACATATTCACCACCAGCAATATATCCACCTCACGCGCCCGCACACGTTTGCCGATGTCGTTGTAATAGTTGTAATACGATTGGCTGTCCTTGGTGGAGAAATTCGTGCCAAACATCTGGTTATAGTCAGCAATATAAGATTCCAGCTTGTCACGACTGTGCTGGTTCAGGGCTTTACCATCGCTCAGTCCATCGAGCGGATCGATGTCAATCAAGCCATCGCCATCTTTGTCATCTTCATTGGCGGTGTAGCTGAAGATGGTCGCAACCTTTAGCTGATGCTCACCCGCCGCCTTTTTGCTTTTGAACAGGGCATAATACTTGGTCAATACATCCACGCTACTGACGCAGAACATGGCGGTGAAGTCCCGCGCATGGGTTTTACGGTCATGATTGGCAATGATGTAATCGGTGATTTTCTCCAACCGCTTGGGTGATTCCATCAGTTCCTTGGTATCCACGCCTTCCACCTCGATGTCGATATGGTTCAGGCTTTCGTCTTTCTGTTTATACCGCCCCACATACTCAATGGCGAACTTCAGCACGTTTTCGTCACGAATCGCATCGGTAATCACATATTTATGCAACTGCTCGCCAAACAAGTCTTTGGTGGTGCGCTTGCCATGCTGGTTATGGGCTACATTATCGACAAAAATCGGCGTACCCGTAAAGCCGAACATCTGCGGCGTATTAAAAAAGGCGTTGATGCGCTTATGCGTATCCCCAAACTGGCTACGGTGGCACTCGTCAAAGATAAAGATAATCCGCTTATCTTTAAGCTTCTCCATCTCTTTTTCATGGCGTTTTTTGCTGATCGCCGTATTCAGTTTTTGCAGCGTGGTAACAATCAACTTACGCTCGCTGCTGAGTTGTTGCACCAGCGCGAGGGTATTACTGGTGATATCCACGCAGCCTTTAGAAAAAGCAGTAAATTCCTTGTTGGTCTGATAATCGAGGTCTTTGCGATCCACCACAAACAGCACCTTATGCACTTTCGGCAAGTCCATCAGCACCTGAGCCGTCTTAAATGAAGTCAGCGTCTTGCCGCTGCCCGTGGTGTGCCAAATATAACCATTGTTGCGGCTATGCTTCACTTTTTCGACAATCGCTTCCACGGCATAATACTGGTACGGACGCAACACCATCAGCACCTTATTGGTTTCATTAAGCACGATGTACTTGCTTATCATTTTAGAGAGCTGGCACTTCTCCAAAAACGCCTTAGCAAAGGCATCCAACCGCTTGATCGTTTGGTTTTCTTCATCCGCCCAATAAAACGTTTGCTTGAATGATTGCTTGCGGTTATTGGCGTAATACTTGCTATTCACGCCATTGCTAATCACAAAAAGCTGCACATATTGGAACAATCCGTTGCTCGCCCAAAATGAATGCCGTTGATAGCGGTTGATCTGATTAAATGCCTCTTTAAGTTCCAGCCCGCGCCGTTTGAGTTCGATTTGTACCAGCGGCAGACCGTTCACCAGCAGCGTTACGTCATAGCGATTCTTATAGCTGCCCTCGATAGTCACTTGATGGGTCACTTGGTACTCGTTTTGACACCACTCCTGCTGCTCCATGAAGTTCAGGTAAAAAATCTCACCATTATCACGGGTGAGGCACATCTTATCACGCAGGATTTTCGCCCGTTCAAACACATTGCCCTTATCCAAGTGATTGAGTATTGCCTGAAACTCAGCATCTGAAAAAGTAGTTTGATTATGCTTTTCTAGCTGCGCTTTGAGGTTGGCTTTGAGTGCTGTTTCATCAGGGATAGCAACATACGACCAGCCCAGCCCCTCAAGCTGCTCAATCAGGGCATTTTCAAGTGCTTGTTCGCTTTGCGGTAAGCGACTTGTGCTGGCGTTTTCTTGCTTGCGGTAAAACACTTGACCAACACGCTCAATATGCGCGATCAAATCGGCATGGGTGATTCCCGAAAAAATCGACAGATCCACGGTGTAAGGTATAGGCAGCTCATGCAGTTCATTCGCGATTTTAGACAAGTGGGAAAACTGCAATGCTTCGCCCTTCATGGTTAAATCAATATCCGAACCGACTTTATGCGTCCCCTTTGCACGAGAACCATACAACATCACCACATCAACTTCAGGATGCCGCTGAAACACCCCATAAATGGCATCAATAGTCTCAGCACTCAAGCCAAATTTAACACCCATCATCAAGCAATCCCTCCAAGCGCGTGCGTAAGGCGATAAAAGCATGGAAATAATCGTCCTCTGTACACGACAAAAATTATCAAACCGCTGAACCCATCGGATATCTTTGTTGTGCATCATCATTATCCATCATTTTTCGTATCTCACATAAACATTTTCTGGCTCATACTTTATTCGCCCTGTTGTGAGAAAATCATCAGGTATTTCTTAAATATAAATACCCGACTGCGTGGCTTGCCCGTAACTTCCTCCAGAACACCATATTTCACAAAATCATCTACCAATAATGAGGCTGTATTTACGGGTATCTCAAGCAACCCACTCACCTTTTTAATATTGACAATGGGTTGCTTATATAACTGTTTCATCAACGTTTGAGCATTCTGCTGTCTTCGGGTGCTAAAGCGTGGCAACACCTCACCATCCAAATGCGCTTTCAGTGTCAATATATCTCTGAACACCTGAATGGAGCTTTGCGCTGTATCTTTCACGCCATACAAAAAGAATTTTATCCATTGCTTAAGATGATTGCCCTCTCTGACAGCCATCAGGTGATCCACATATTTGGTTTTGTGGCGTTCAAAAAAATCAGACAGATATAGCGTTGGCTTTGTAAGCAGCCCATTGCTGGCAAGATACAGGGCAATCATCAAACGCCCCAAACGTCCGTTCCCATCATTAAATGGGTGAATGGTTTCAAATTGATAGTGAGCAATTGCAATTTTAATCAGGTGCGGCACATGCACCATGTCATTATGCAAAAAAGATTCCAGGTCACTCATCAAGTCTGCCACATCATCTTGATGCGGTGGCACAAACACAGCTTGCTTCAAACTCACACCAATCCAGTTCTGACTTCTGCGAAACTCACCTGGCATTTTATCCTTGCCGCGAACGCCCCGCATCAGAGTATCATGTGTATCTCTCAATAGCCGATTAGAAAGAGGCAGTTCCTCTAGCTGCTCAATGGCCTGATGAATAGCACGGATATAGTTTTGCACTTCCTGCCAATCATCTTTCTTTTCAGGTTCAACTTCTTGCTCGTCTAGCAAAGCTTCTTCCATATTGGTGCGCGTGCCTTCGATGCGCGTGGACTGAGTTGCCTCTTTGGTGATATGCATGGTAATGAAACAATCCACATCAGGGATAAGCTGTGAAAAAGCATTCAGCTCACCCAGTGCTCTATCCGCTTCACTAAGCAAGGTTTGAACTTCCCCGTCAGAGATTTCCCAGGCACGGTTAATCATGGTTGGGCTAAAACTCTTGTATTCATATTGTTGCTTGTATTCACCCGCAACATAATCATCAATATTCACTGCTGCCTCCTTCCCCTGACTCAATACAGGAAAGGTTAAGATGGAAATCAACTTATGTCAAAAACATCATTGTTTTTGATATAACAGCTTCTCTTATGTCAAAAAAGTCATTGAAAACCTTTAACAGTCATAGCTTATATCAGAAACAACCCATGTTTTTGATATAATTTACATCCTTATATCAAAAACTCATACAAACATCTGCTGGAGCAGGCCTTTCTTGAAGGCTTTGGCTTGCTCATGCTGCAATGCCACCTGCTTGATTTTGTTATCAATGGTTTTTAGAAGGCTGGCTATCTTATCTTGCTCTTCGGTAGAAGAAGAAAGCATGAATTTCATGTGAGACAAATCTCTGGTGTAGAGATGTTTGACGGTAGTTCCAGTAATCAAACGAATAAATTCGTTTGAATTATGATTGAACAGATAACTTAGGTATGCTGATAGATAGTCTTTTGATGGCCTGATAACGTTTATATCACCACCTAAGAGTACACCTTCTTTCTCTATAGAACTGGCTTTTCCCAGACCTTGTGGGGTCACATCTGAACTCGGCATTAGGATGTCCCCCTTCCTTGATATGGCGGCATCTGTCTCATTTGTTTTAGACATAACTTCAGAGATTGTTTCTCCGTACTGTGTAAACAGCTCGCCATACAATATGCACTCGTTTTGCCCATCAGGTGAGATGGCTGATTTGGATAAGCCTTTGCCTCTATGAAATGTTGCCACATCCCCCAGCAGTTTCTCTCCCCAATCAGGGTATGGCTTGCCGTTGTCATCTTTGAAGCGAATCTGCTGGGAGAAGATTTGCTGCATCACGCCTTTCTTGTATTCGGTGAGCAGCCGCTTCTTTTCCTCAAGCTGCTGGATGCGCTTATCCACCGCAGTGAGAAAGTCAGCGATTTTTTGTTGTTCATCAGCGCATGGATAAGAGAAATCCAATGCTTTCACTAACGCACCGCTTAGGTTCTTTTGTCCTCCTTCATTACTTGAGTTTCTTATGTGCTGGTATTTTCCTTGGAGTTCGTAATATCCATATGTCACTAAGACGCTCTTATTGAAGAGAATTGCTGCACATGCTTGGTTGGTAGTAGCATCAATATTGAGAATGGCAACTTTTCCTCGAGTTACACCCTGCCCATATAAGGCGATCAGCAAGGTTCCTTTAGGGAACAACTTTGCTGAAGAGTTGTTCATTCCTTTATCGGTTATGAATTCGTCAGCTGCATTAATATTCGAGAAATTTATCTGTGATGTAGTTACCCAAGGAATGCCTCCACCCCAATATTCTTTGTTTTGGCGGCTTGGAGTCCCGCCAGAAGTAACATTTGCTACATCTTTTATCTTTATCTTTGTCCATACTGTTTGGAACCTAGGAAAGCGAAGGCTAGGCACTTTCTTCTCTTGCTCAGTCATCATCAAAACGACACCCTAACGCCAAGCTGTTTGCAATCGTTACAAAACATGCCTTTCACTTTTTGCACTCCAGTGATTTGGCGAAACGATCAAAATCGGATTCAATGACCTGCGTTTTATTGAAAGCATCATACTCCGTATGTGCTTTGTTTTTTGCCTGTTGCTGGGCAACCTTACCTTTACCTTCCAGCAAGCTGTATTCATTAAAAGATAAGAACTTATCGACGGATTCTGCCAATGCTTGCATCGTCAGGCGGGTATGATTTTCAATCAGTCGCTCGATATAATCAAAATAGCCAGACACAGCGCGCTCCAGTTTTTTGATTTCATCGGCAGAGAGGTAATTTTTGGCAATCGTGCTGTCAGATTTCAGCACACGACCATCTGGCGCATGCTTCCACGTCGTCAAGCCCATGTGTGGCTGGTTTCTGTTTGCCTTCATATAAACAATTTCTGCGGCAGTGTGACCCGTGATGGCAAAATGAAACTTGTTTTGAATCATGGCATACAAGGATTGGGTGATGTCAGCATGAGGGTTATAATCTATCGCGCATTCAGCAAAAATGTCGGTAATCTGCTGATAAATCCGTCGTTCACTGGCGCGAATCGAACGAACCCGCTCCAGCAATTCGCGGAAGTAATCCTTGCCAAACATCTCACCGTTTTTCAGTCGTGCATCATCCATGGCAAAGCCCTTGATGATGTATTCGCGCAGCACGCCAGTTGCCCAGATACGAAATTGCGTTGCCTGCTTTGAATTGACGCGATAGCCAACTGCAATGATGGCATCGAGATTATAAAAACGCGTGGCGTATGTTTTGCCGTCAGGCGCAGTTGTTTCCAAAATGGAAACAACTGCATCCTCGACCAACTCTTGAGCCTTAAAAACATTGCTCAAGTGTTTGGAAATGGCTGGAACCTTCACAGAAAATAGCTCTGCCATCTGCTTTTGTGTCAGCCAGACCGTTTCATCTTGCAACTGCACATCCATTTTTATATCGCCTGATGGCGTGGTGTAAAAAAGAAGCTCACTCATCAAAACGGTGCCTTAATACCCAACTGCCCACAAAAGTCGGCAATGGTGGCATCGGTTTCTTTCATATCCTGCTCAAGTTGCTGAAGCTTGCTTGCCACGGCTTCCAAGTCCACAGGTTCTTCCTCTTCAAAGGTATCCACATATCTTGGAATATTCAGATTGTAATCATTCTCTGCCACCTCTTCGAGGCTGGCGACATAGGCGTATTTATCTTCAAACGCACGTTTATCGTAAGCTGCCATCAGCTTATCAATATCTTTTGGTCTGAGGTTGTTTTGATTCTTGCCCTTCTCGAAGTGGGCAGAGGCATCAATAAAGAGGATGTCTTTCGGGTGCGTGCGGCACTTTTTCAGCACCAAGATACAAGTGGGGATAGTCGTGCCGTAAAAGATGTTGGCAGGCAGCCCAATCACAGCATCAATCAGGTTTCGCTCTTCAATCAAATGGCGACGAATATGCCCTTCAGCCGCACCACGGAACAGCACACCATGCGGCAACACCACCGCCAGCGTGCCGTTATCGGCCAGATGATGAACCATGTGTGCAACAAAGGCGAAGTCAGCCTTGGTCTTGGGCGCAAGCTTGCCGTATTGAGAAAAACGGTCGTCGCTCATGTGCAGCGGATTGGCACTCCAATGGGCAGAAAAGGGTGGATTGGCAACAATGGCTTCAAAACGCAAATCCAAATCATGCTGCGGATGCTCCAGCGTATCTTCCTGACGAATATCGAACCGCTGGTAATGCACATCGTGCAAAATCATGTTCATGCGGCACAGGTTGTAAGTGGTGCGGTTAAGCTCCTGACCATAAAAATGCGCGACTTCCTGCACCTCCCTGGCAACACGAAGCAGCAGCGAGCCTGAACCACAGGTCGGGTCATATACCGATTTAAGGTAGCCCTTGGACTTGCCGCTGCCGTTATCACGCGTCACCAGCTTAGCGAGAATAGAGGAGACGGTTTGCGGGGTGTAAAACTCCCCCGCCTTCTTGCCCGCGCCACTGGCAAACTGTCCAATCAAATACTCATAGGCATCACCGAGCACATCGGCCTTTTTATTTTTCAGGTTAAAATTGATGTTGTCCAAGTACGCCAGCACCTTGGCGATCAGTTCGTTCTTCTGTTTCTCGGTCTTGCCGAGTTTGGAAGAGCTCAGATCAAGGTCTTCAAACAGATTATCAAAGTCATCCTGACTATCCGTGCCCATGGTACTCTTTTCGATGTTGGTGAGGATGGTGGCTAGGTCGCCAAGAATGAAATTGCCACCGCCTTCAACATTGGCATTGCCACGCTTAGCGACATTGCCGAACAGCTCAGATGGCTTGAGCGTGTAACCCAAAGCTGCAACGGCCTCTTCCGCCACCACAGCAACCATCTCGCGCCCTTCTTCGGTGGATTCATCCATATTGGCGTAATCTATACCGTCCTCTTCCAGCAGGGTGTTGGCATAGAGGTGCAACTTCTCGGAAAGGTATTTGTAGAAGATGAAGCCCAAAATATAATCCCGAAACTCATCCGCATTCATCTTGCCGCGCAAGGTATTGGCGATGTTCCATAGTTGCTGTTGCAGCAAGCGTTTTTCTTCTTCGGACATATCCTTATTCTCCCTCTTGAGGCATAAAATAGGCAGGCTTTCTCTTTAAGGCAGGGCAAAAAGGGACGGTCACGGCACAGGGTAATAAAAATCCATGCCCATCAAGGGCGCGTTATCAGTCAATAATGCGGTGGTGGTACTTCTTCATCTGGGCGACGTATATTGGATTCGCCTTGGCTGATGAGTTGTTGCATGCGTTCTAATGCACGTTGTTGTTGCGCTAGCTGCTTTTGCTGCGCTACCACCACCTCGTTAAGCTGTTGAATGGTGTATTCTTGGTAGCTAAAACGATTTTCTAGCTCTATCAGCCGTGTTTCCATATCATTCATCGTGTGTAACCTGTAATAAATAGTGGTTTAACGCTTGCAATGCCCGACCACGATGGGATACGCTGGCTTTTTCTTCGGCGCTGGCGCAGGCAAAGGTTTTGCCTAAATCTTCGCTATAAAACAATGGATCGTAACCAAAGCCCTCAGTGCCATCCATCTGCTCAACAATGTGACCGTTCACTTGCCCAGCGGCAGTAATCAAACTGCCATCGTCCAATACCAAGGCGATATGACAGCAAAAATACGCATGGCGATTCGTCACACCGTGCAAGCGTTTGAGTAACAACGCATTATTCGCAGCATCATTGCCCTGTTCACCAGCAAAACGGGCTGAATGTAGCCCCGGTGCGCCATCTAAGGCATCGACACACAGCCCTGAATCATCGGCTAATGCGGCACAACCATTCGCGGCAGCAAAGGCGCGCGCTTTTTTGGCGGCATTGGCTGCAAAGCTGTCGCCATCTTCGACAACTTCGACGCTGATGGTTTGTTCGCTGGGTACGATGGTGAAGCCTTGGGCTTCAAGTATGGCAGCGATTTCTCGTCGCTTATTGCGGTTATTACTGGCGATAACGAGTTTTTTCAGCATGCTGCTACTCCATATTCAATGGCTGAACGCTGAAGCTCTGCCAAGCGGCAAACACCTTGATTGGCTAATGTTTTGAGTGCCATAAAACGACTCCACGGTAGCGGCTTTTCTTCGGATATAGCTTGTACCCCAACCACATCACCACCATCGGTCATCACAAAGTTGGCATCCATCGAAAGTAGTTGATTAGGCTCACAGTCTGTTCTCATGATTTATAACACTTCATTGGCTTTAGCTGCCAGACGCGAACGTTCACTTGCCTGCAAGGTGATGTGACCAGCATGTTCCCAACCGTGGAAGCGCATCACCGCTTGCGTAAGACCGTTGGAATGCGCCGTCAGATACGGTGTGTCAATTTGTGCATTATTGCCCAAGATAATCAATTTAGAACCCTTACCCATACGCGTGATGAGGGTCTTCATTTGATGTGGCGTGAGGTTTTGTGCCTCATCGACGATCACCCATGTGTTGGTAAAGGTACGTCCACGCGCAAATGCCATTGCAGTAATCTCGATCTTATGTTGACCAAGCAACTCGTGAACATCGCCCTCTTCCTCACGCAATAAAAAGGCAAGGTTATCACTCACCGCACCCATCCAAGGTTCCATTTTTTCGCGCTCACCACCAGGCAAGAAGCCAATATCTTGCCCCATCGGTACGGTGGCACGAGTGACCAAAATACGTTCGTACAATCCAGCTTCTAGGGTTTGATGCAAACCACAAGCCAGTGCCAACAGTGTTTTACCTGAGCCTGCCAAGCCGAGCAGAGACACCAGTTCAACATCGCGCTGCATCAACAGGTGCATAGCCAAAGCTTGCTCTTGATTGCGTGCTTGCACGCCCCAAATGGATTGGCGATCACCACGGAAAGAAAGTACTTGTTGCCAATGCACTTGTTGCCCTTCAATCGCCGTGCAAACCATGATATTTTCCGAATCAGGTTCCACCAAAAAGCTGTTGACCGTAGGCAAAGCCAGCGACGCTGGCCAGTCCACGGTCAGGGTTTGCTGCTGTTCAAAATGACTGTCGGTAATATGCGCGCTAATCAACGCCCATTGTTCGGCATCCAGATTCATCACCCCAGTGGGTAGCACAGAAGGGTCATCACACACCTGATCGGAGCGGTAATCTTCGCTATTCAAACCCAATGCACGGGCTTTAATGCGCATGTTAATGTCTTTCGAGACGAGAATGATTTGCTGTTCTGGGTGTTCTTTCTGCAAGGCTATGGTCACCGCAATAATACGATTATCGCCACTGTGTTCGGACAATGCAGGTGGTAAGGCACTGGTATCTTGATGGTTCAGTTCAAAACGCAACAAACCACCAGCTGGTAAACGGCAACCCTGTTGCACATCAGCGCAATCATGACTGATTTCATCTAATTCACGCGACACTTCACGCACATTGCGCGCCAGCTCATCAAAGCCGCGTTTGACTTTGTCCATTTCTTCAAGAACGACAATAGGAAGCACCACCTCATGCTCATCGAATCGGTGTAATGCCGTTGGATCATGAATCAGAACATTGGTGTCCAACACGTAAATTTTTTGCGATGTATGCGTGGTCATAGTCAGCTCCGTGGCAGCGTTGTTCAGCACGGAGCCAAACAACGCCTTATTGGTCATGCCAAGACTGCCTATGAAGAAACTAGAACTCAACCTGCCACAAACGCCAATCATCTACGGTACGACCAGCTTTTTCACTGCGATTGGAATGGAAAATGATATGATGTTCATCCTTCCACGCAGGACCACCGTCGCTGGCTCGCGAGGAATAGCTTAAACGTGTTACTGCACCACTGCTCAAGTTCATTACATACAACGAAGTAGCGCGCACGCTGCCGTCACTATCGCGGTTAGAAACAAATGCAATACGATTACCATCGGGGCTAAATGCGGGTTCATACTCGCCATTGCGCGTATTGGTGAGGCGTTTCAGCCCTGAGCCATCCATGTTTTGCAACCATAAATCATAATTACCATCCTGCTCGCGAACAAAGGCAATTTTACTGCCATCAGCAGAAATCGTGCCGTCAAAGGCGTTGGGAATCATTGATAATTGTGCTGTTTGACGATCCAAGATAAACAAAAAAGGATGGTCAAAGCGATTGGTTGTTCCCTCAGCATTATCACGGTAACCATCTTTACGGCGGTAAAAGTTAGAATCGTACACCCGCCACATCTGGCCACGCAATTCAAAGTGCAGGCTTTGCGAAAACTCTTGCAGCATTTCGTTGTGGCGAATTTTTTGCATACTGGCATCAAAGCACCAAAAACGACCATCTCGCGAAGCGTTCAAATGATTGGGAATCAGGCTGCCGCGATAGGTCATATAGTTACCCAAGGCGATATGACGTTCGCCTTCTTTTGACCATAACCAAGCCGATACTGAACCCATACGGTCACTGCTGTAACCCACGCCTGCATCGGTCGCTACGCCAAAGCGAATGGCTTCTTTCAGCACAGCAGTAGGGACGCTGGTATCATCAACATTGGGCTGATTGACATTACTTTGAACCACCCGAAACACATCACCACCACTGTGACTACGGGCAGTAAACACCAATTGTTCACCCGTAATCGATGGGTAGGTAAGCTCGTGATGTTTATCTGCCAACAGCAGCGAGATAGCATATTGCTCTGCATCGTCACTGCTACGCGCTTGCACATTTGTGCTAAGCCATAATGAGCCAGCAAGCCCGATCATGGCACAAGTTTTCCAATTCATACGCATAGTTCATCCTTCAAAGGCATAAAAAGAAGTACGCAAAACTTATTCCGCGCACCTACTCACCACTATTAAGTGGTGCGGCGCATGATGCTACAGAAAGCTTACACGAGGGTGAATCATTCGGGCTAAGTGGACGATAGCAATGGTGTGCGGCAGCATTCGCGACTTGTTGACAGGGCTGCTTGCAGTCGTTTACTTATGGAGTACACATGTTCAAAGGAATTAAGAACCGTCTCAATGCGATGTTGCAGATTGGTATCGAGCAAGAAATTCAACGCGTTTATCAACAAATGCGAGAAAAGCTGGCCGATCCTTTGATCTGCTATGGTGGCAAAGTGTATTCCCAGTGTGATGAAGATGGCATTATCGCCGAAATTTTTCGCCGCATCGGGACGAAGAACAAGGTCTGCATCGAGATTGGCTGCGGTAACGGTTTAGAAAACAACACCCATTATTTAATCCTTCAAGGTTGGCGTGGTGTGTGGGTTGACGGCTCCCCACGCAATATCAGCGCGCTAAAAAAAGACGTTGAATTACAGCAGGAACACCCTGATTTAGCAGTGATTGAAGGCTATGCCACGCCCGATAGCGTCAACAATTTAATGCAGCAGGGTTTGCATCATTTGGCATGTAATGACATGAAAGACGTTGATTTCTTTTCTATTGATATTGATGGTTACGATGCTGCGGTACTCGAAGCCTTGGCAGTCATTCGCCCCCGTGTGGTATGCGCTGAATACAACGCCAAATTCCCCCCTGCATTGGATATTGCAGTGCCATTTAACCCTGACCACGGTTGGAATGGTAATGATTATATGGGAGCTTCCTTGGCAACCTTAGTGCGCATCATGGACGAAAAAGGTTATGATTTAGTCTGTTGTAATGTCAGTGCCGCCAATGCGTTTTTTGTATTGCGGGAAGAAAATCAAGGGCGCATCCCCGTCGCTCCGATAGAAGTATTGTATCAACCCGCACGCTACCACCTATGCTACCGCAAATCAGGGCACGATCCATCCCCCGCCTTTTTGCGCGATTGTTTAAAAGCACGACGGACGCGCTAAATGCAGCGTTACCTGAGTGCTACCCTGTGTCTTAGCGCATTGGTACTCCCCTTTTCTATTGCTGCTGCCAATAGCCTGTTTGGACTGCTGCTGGCTGCCACTGTGGTAACAGGCTTATGGTGGCAGGGAGCTAAAGCAGCATACCAAGCATGGCCTGTATTTTTCCACATTTGGGCGGGTTATTTTGCACTGATGCTTTTAGGCATGCTGTGGACACCCGATGTTACATGGGGCTGGCGCATTTTTCCACAATACTGGGCATGGCTTTTGCTGCCTGTGTTTGTTTATCTGTTACAAGACCAAACATGGCGCAACCGTTTTTTAATCGCCTTATCATTGGGGCTTTTTTTACAGCTTTTGACTTGTATCGCGCAAGCTTTTGGGGCATCACTCCCTGTCGGTAATGGCTCAATGGCAAGTGACCCTGCGGGTTTTATTGGGCATATTGGTTTTGGTTTAATTTATGGTATTTGGGCAACGTGGTTGATTCACTGGGCGCACATTCACCGCCACCAACACCCTTGGGCATGGACTGCGCGAGCGGTAGCAGCACTGGCTCTAGTGATGATTTTTGTAGTGCAAGGGCGTAGTGGCTATATCGAAGCAATCTTGCTTCTTGGCTTCGTAATATGGCAAGTATATTTGCGGCGTTTTGGTTACAAACCTTTGCTGTGGTCATTGCCTGTGTTACTGGCACTTATGCTGGTTTTTTTACAATCTGACGGTGGTCAACGCATGGTTAAAACCGTCGATTCATTGCGTGCGATGGAGCAGATGGATTTTTCTCAGGGTGAAGAACGTGTTTCTCTTATGTATGCGGGTATGATGACGTGGTGGCAAAATCCTTGGTTCGGTGCAGGAACAGGGGGCTTCCCCATGACGGCACAACGCTTACAACAAGCGCACCCTGAACTGGGGCTTCACTATACGGAGACTGCAAACAACCCACCACCATCAAGCCCACATAATTTTTACATCATGATGTTAGCGCGATGGGGGCCAGCAGGGCTATTATTGCTGTTGGCACTATATATTGTATGGTTTCGCAAAGGTTTGACAGCAGACTGGAATCACAGTTCTGCCAGTATGTTAAGTTTATCGGCATTGGGTATAGCAGCACACGCCATGACCTCATTACCCTTTGAAGAATATTACAGCACGGTATTTGGCATGCTATGGTGTAGCGCAGGTTTAGCTGGAGTAATCATGGAAGAAAACATGCAATCGGAGGCATTGTGAACAACAATCAAGCGCACGAATATGTGTTATCAGGCTGGAATGACCTAAAGCCATTGCTAGATTCAGCCAGAGATAGCTCCGATGACCCTTGGATGAAACAGTACTTTCCTGCTTCGGCGGAAATGGATGATTATTTTTATGGTTCTGTAGATCGTTTTGCGTTGTTATTACAAGTGCTTGCTAGGCATTGCCCTATGCATGCTCGCGTGTTGGATGCTGGTGCTGGCTATGCCATGCAAACAGCAGCCTTGAAAGCAGCAGGCTTCCAAGTCTCTGCTGCTGATGTATACCAAGATTTCCCCGTTTATGACACCTTAAACATTCCTTATCAGCGTTGGCACTTAGAGGCAGAAAACCAATCTCCTTTTGCCGATGATTATTTTGATGCCGTAATATTATCACAAACCATCGAGCACTTTACCTATTCGCCGAAAGATCCGTTGACGCGATTATTGAAGATTATACGCCCAGGTGGTTATTTGCTGATTGATGCGCCAAACATCAGTTCGTTCAATAATGTTTCTCGGCTATTACGAGGGAAGAGTATTCATTGGGGACTGCGCAAACATTACTTAGAGCAAGAACCTCAGGCTATTGCTGGAATTCCTTATTATGATCGCCATAATCATGAGTATGCGATGCAGGACTTAAGAGATATCGCCGACCATTTTTCATTGCAAATGATTGATTATGGCTATTATTCCCCTATCAACCGCCTAAAAAAATCTAAGCTAAGTATTGCAGCCTCGCGCATTCGTGATGTTGTACCGCATTGGCGAAAAGGCTTATACGCGCTCTATCAATGCCCCTGATATATCGCTTATGATACATTGTAAATCAATAACATAGCTTTTTAGCTTAAAGTAATTCTTGAAGTAATACAGGAAGCTTATTAAGATAGGCGCATCTGATGAGGAGGTGTATGATGAAACAGAACAAATGGCGTGAACAGCGTGTTCCTTTTGGCTTTGTAAAATCCTTGATGTTGCCCGCAATTGCAGCTTTACTGCTTGCTGGTTGCCAACATACATTGGATGATCGCGAATATGTAACCGTTAAGAAAATGCCTGCACAAGTAAAGATTCTTGAGCAGAATGATATGCGTTTGGAACAGAATATCGACAATTTACGCAAAGCTGTCGATAAAATGCGCGATGATATGAAAGGTCCGATTAAAAACAATGACGCCAAGGTTGAACAACTCAGCCCTCGCTCTGCACGGGTAACATTGCAAGATAAAATACTCTTTAGCAACGGCAGTACCAGTTTCAGCAGCGCTGGCAAGGCGGTGCTGGCGCGTTTTGCTGCCTCGGTAAAAGAAAACAAGAACTTCCATGTTCGCATCATCGGTCATACCGATAGTCGCGTCCCTAGCAAGCGTTTGCAGCAACGTTACTTGGATAACTGGGAAGTATCGGCAGCGCGTTCTGCATCAGTGGCGCGTTACTTAATTTGGGAGCAATACATTGAGCCTAAACGCATCACTATCGTAGGCAAGTCAGACACAGAACCCGTTGCTGATAATAAAACAGCGAAAGGTCGCCAAGCCAATCGTCGCGTTGAGCTTTATTTAGAAATGTAATCTTGGCAAACAGGACGCAATGACAAGAGTTTCGATGTTGATGGTTAAACATCAGCACTGGTGTTTTGTCATTGCGTCATTGCGTGCAAGCTGATTACAGCTTATAGAAAAAAAATAACCCCAAGGGGATTGATGTGAAATCAACGTTGGAGCAAGCATTACAGCAAGCTGTTGCCCAAGTGCTTGAAGGGATTGATACCCCAATACCAGAAGTACAATTGACTCGCCCTAAAGGTGAGGGTCATGGTGATTACGCCTGTAATGTTGCCATGCCGTTGGCTCGTGTACTGAAGAAAAGCCCCGCCGTTATTGCGCAATCTATTCTTGATACTGTCACTTGGCCTGAAGCGGTAACAAAAAGTGAAATTGCAGGCCCTGGCTTTATCAATATTCACCTACACTCAGCCAGTGAAGCAGCAGTATTGGTGCAGGTCTTGCAACAAGGCGATGCTTATGGTTGTAAAAGCAATGCTTCAGGTCAAAAAATCTGTGTTGAGTTTGTTTCTGCCAATCCTACAGGTCCGATGCATGTTGGCCATGGGCGCGGCGCGGTACTCGGCGATTCCTTGGTTCGCTTACTGGCGACACAGGGGCATGATGTACAACGAGAATACTACATCAATGATGCTGGCGTGCAGATTGGTGTACTAGCGAACTCCGTATGGCTACGTATGCAAGAGCTACAAGGTGAAAGCATTACCTTCCCCGATGGTTGTTACCCTGGCTCCTACATCGTTGATATTGCGCAAGCGTTATTGAGCAAACACGATTATCAAGCACTGTTAGCCATGCCAGAAGATGAGCGACTCACACTGATTGGTGATGAAGCAGTAGCAGCAAACATGGCGATGATTGGTGAAGATTTAGCCGCCATGAATATTCGTTTTGATCACTTTTTCTCCGAAAAAACATTGCATGCATCGGGGCAAGTGGATGCGCTATTGCAGCGTTTACAGCGTGAAGATTTGATTTATGAAGGCACTTTGCCACCACCGAAGGGTAAAACCGTCGAAGACTACACACCACAAATGCAACCCCTATTCCGCACCACCGACTTTGGTGATGATGTTGACCGCCCTGTAATGAAGCAGGATGGCACAGCAACCTATTTTGCCGCTGATATTGCCTACCATTATGATAAATGCGAACGTGGTTTTGACCGCATGATTGACGTTTGGGGTGCTGACCACGGTGGTTATGTAACACGCGTACAAGCGGCCATGAAGGCATTAACAGGGCGAGAAGCACAACCTGATGTATTACTGGTTCAGATGGTCAATCTTACTCGTCGTGGTCACCCTGTACGCATGTCCAAACGTGCGGGAACCTTTGTTACGTTACAAGAAGTCGTGCAAGAAGTCGGTGCTGATGCTGTGCGCTTTAACTTCATGACGCGACGCGCAGAAACGCAGTTTGATTTTGATCTAGAGCAAGCCAAACAACAAAGCGATGAAAATCCTGTCTATTACGTGCAATATGCCCATGCACGCATTTGCGCCGTATTGCGCAAAGCCGATGAAGAGCAGATCGCACGCTTGGCTCCTAATGATTGCGATGTAAGCTTATTAACAGCAAAAGCTGAACAGGCATTAATTGCACAGTTATTGACCTACCCTGATATGTTAGAAAAAGCAGCAGAACGTTTAGAACCGTATCGTTTAAGCAATTATGCCATGCAGTTGGCTGCTGGCTTCCATGCTTTTTATCATCAATGCCGTGTTATTCAATCCGACGAGGCTTTGACCCAATCGCGTTTATTGTTGGCTGATGCTGTCGCTCAAGTATTACGTAACACGTTAAACTTATTGGGTGTTAGTGCACCCGAACGTATGTGATCTATGATTATGAATAGGAATATTTCATGAAAGATTTTGCCCAAGCGGATACTGCGCGAGCAAAACGAAAAAAACGAAGGTCATCACAAGGAGGTGGTATGAAGAAGATATTTAAACCCTTGATTTTTGCTGTATGTTTGGTGGTGGTATTTGCCATTGGTTACTCCTTAGGCCCAGGCAAGGGAACCGCTGTTGACAATAGCGATGAACTACAACGCCTGCAAAAGCAATTAGCACAAAAGAACAAGCAATTAGGTTCTCTGCAACAATCCTTAGATGTATTAAAGCAAGAGCAAGCCGTATTAAAACAAGATATGGCAAACAAGGCTTCCGAACAGCAAGCTAAAACCATTGCTGAGCAGCAACAAGCAACAAGCGACCATTACACAGCTAGCACTGATGTGGGTGATTTGACGTTTTATAACGACTTACCCAAACAAGCCGTAAAACCAGAACCCTTAAAGGGAGATGCGACGAAGTTGCCCTCTGGGCCTCAAGCTGTAGTAAAACCTATTGCTGCGGCCGCAGCTCCAACCACGGGGGCATCGGCTTCTGCCAAACAGAACAAAACCGACACTGTGGCAACAGCAGCAGGCACCAGCCACAAGCCATTGGATGCCACGCAGGTATTAACACCGTCGCCATCTCAAACACAAAGCAAAGCTACCCCCCTGCCCCCACGTTACATTCCACCTGGGTTTGAGCGCGGTCATGTGGTAGCACCACCGAAGGCTTCAGCTAAGGGTGCTTACGTTGTTCAAATGGGTTCCTTCAAAACAGAAGCTGCTACTGCAACGCTGCGCAAGAAGTTAGCCGAACATGGCTTTGCTGCTCATGTAAAACAGGGTGATATCAAAGGGAAAGCCGTGTTCCGTGTTTTTGTAGGCGCGTATCAATCTTATGCCGATGCCAAACAGGTTCGCGCCATGCTCAAGAAGCGCGTCAAGATTGAAGGTTTGGTGGTAAAGGTTAAAAAATAACCTGAATAATGGCATCCTTCATATTGTAGTTGCTGAAGGATGCCTTATTTGCCACGAAAAACACCAAAAGCACGAAAGGCGGTACTTGTGGTTGTTCGTGTGTGTTCGTGTCTTTCGTGGTTCATGTTTTTTCGCTTTTACACCATCCTTCATAAGGATTAACCAAACCTTAACTGGCACGGAATGCGTCAGGGATATGTTCAACGCGGGATTTCACATGCCAAGCACTGGCTACTTGCACCAATAACACATCAAAACGACAATAGTATTGCTGATATACTTTGTGCTTAGCCAGCCAACCTGAAGCGGCGCGAACGATGCGATACTGTTTATTAGCATGAACAGCACGCAAACTCTGTTCACGTTGACGGTGAGCCTTCACCTCGGCAAACACCAGCACATCGCCATATTCAGCAATAATATCGATCTCACCTGGACCAACACGAACATTGCGGGCAATAATACGGTAGCCCTGTCGCATCAGATAGCGACAAGCAGCCTCTTCACCGCGCTGTCCTTTTTGTGTGCTCATTACCTTTAGTCTAAATCGTTAAGTAACTTATACACACGACTTCTTGATACATCAAAGCTTTTGGCAATGGCGCGAGCGCGAGCCGATGGTGCAAGCTCAGCAAATTCCGCCATGCTTGCCGCACGTATAATCGTAGCATCATCCACCACCACAGGACTGTTTGACGGTCCGATCAATAACACCATTTCGCCACGCGGTGGATGCTGCAAAAAATGCGCTAACAATTCTTCACAAGAACCGCGCAAAAACTCCTCATGTAACTTGGTTAGCTCGCGTCCAATACACAACTCCCTACCAGCACAAGGCGCGGCGAGTAACTGTAAGGTTTTTTCGATACGGCGCGGTGATTCAAGGAACATTAACGTGTGACGATTTTGTTCGATAAAACGCAAAACCTCTGTTTTGGCACTACCACCGCGAGGGAAAAAACCCAAATAAGTAAAACGATCTGAAGGCAAGCCTGCTGCACTAAGGGCAACAATGGGGCTACAAGCACCAGGCAAAGGCACGACCCGCGCACCACTGGCAATAATAATTTGCAACAAACGAAAACCAGGGTCGTTGATAAGCGGCGTCCCTGCATCGCTAATAAGAGCAACATCCAGACCTTCAGACAAAAGCGCTACAATATGTTCTGCAACCTGTTTTTCATTGTGTTCATGGCAAGCAATCATCGGTGTTGTAATGGCAAAATGTCGCAATAAAACCTTGCTGTTACGGGTGTCTTCGGCAGCAATCTTCGCTACACTTTTAAGTGTATTGACGGCACGAAAAGTCATGTCATCTAAATTACCGATAGGGGTGGCAACCACGAAAAGTTGGCCATTGGGGATTTTCTCCCTAGTCTGCGTTTCCATGAGAGAATGCTATGCTATGCCAACCGTGACAGCAATAACTGTTGCACAACCATACCGCTGGATTAACCGCTGTTGCGGCATCCTCATGATGCTGTCATTAAGTTTGTTAAGTGCTTGTCAAACCACGCAGCTACCGTCGGAACATCGGGCTGCAACTGCCATGCCCACCATTGCACCAGTGCAAATAGAGAAGCCCGAACCTGTCGTAAGTGCAACAACAGCAACACCGCAGCCTATAGCAATACCTCAACCCCAGTGGTCACCAAAACCTTGGAACGAACGCAATTTAAAGCCCGTTCATATCGGCGTTATTCTGCCATTACATGGTCGCTATGGTCGCTATGGTCAAACGTTACTTGATGGTATTCGATTGGCAATCAGCGATCCTGTTTGGGGGCATTTGGTTAAACTAACAGTCATTGATGCCGCAGGTGGACCAACGGTTGCAGCGCGAGCCTACCAACAATTGATTCAACAACGCGCCAACTGGGTTATCGGCCCGCTGCTTAAAGAAAACGTCGAAGCATTAATCCCACTGCTGCGTAACGATGTGCCAGTCATCAGCCTGAGTAAACATGTAGCATTAGCAGAACGCCACCCAGCACTCTTTATCCACAGTATTGCACGCGGTATTCAGGCTCGTTTTATGGCGCGTCAAGCAATAAAAGCTGGCATGCATAGAATCGCTATCATCACGGGGAAAAGTCGCTCAGAGCAGGCAGAAGCCAATGCCTTTGGTCGTGCCTTTAGCGAAGCAGGTGGTGAAATTGCAGGCACGCTAACGTTAGATAAAAACAATGTTAATTATATCAACCGCCTCAAAACCTTCCGCGCCGTAACCGACAATGAGGAACAATTACGCGATCTTGATTTAGACCTACAACTATTCGCACCCCTACGCCGATTGGATATTCGCATTCCACCAGGGGTGGACGCGCTCTATTTGGCAACACCAGGTAGCATGGTCGCTAAATTGGCAGGGCAGTTGGCCTATGTCGATTTACGCCATATTGCCATGTTAGGCAGCAATCGCTGGATGGATGGTCATTTATTAGACGACAGTGGTCGCTACCTCACAGCAGCACGCTTTTGCCAACCCGCAGCACCCATCAATGCCAGCAAATTGGTAACCCAATACCGAGAAACATGGGGCGAAGGATCACCTGGTGCCTTGTTTGCATTGGGTTATGACACAGCCAATTTACCATTATTATTGGGCAGTCGCCTAGGCTTAGAAGGTAAGCTCGCGATACAAGGTTTACATGATCAAGCGGGCTTTCCTGCTGCCAGTGGGAAGGTACGGTTTAATCCTTCTGGAGTAGCAGAAAAAGACTTTGACATCTTTATGATTAAAGATGCGCAGGTATTACTAAGCAACAGCAAGGGCTAAGCATGCCCGTTAATATCGGAGTGTTTGGCGGCAGTTTTGACCCACCCCATCATGGTCACCGCCGCTTGGTTGAACGTGCTTTGGAGCAATTAAGGCTGGATGCGATATGGGTGGTTCCTGTTGGTATTCCAGTGCATCGAATGCTATCGCCAATCACCCCGCAACAACGCTTGCAATTGGTTAAGGCGATGTTTGCCGACATCCCGCAAGTCACGGTCGTGGATTGGGAGGTCAATGCCGATACAGCCACCCCAACCAGCCACACCTTGGCACGCTTTAACGACCAACACCCGCATATAACCCCATTGTTTCTTTTAGGAATGGATGCTTGGGCGGGCATGGAATCATGGTTAGACTACCCCATTCACCGTGAATTATGTAACGTTGCCGTTTTTTCTCGCGCAGGCATCACCCCATGCCATCTAGAAGGTTGGCAACATTGCACCCTGAGTGCTTGGCAACAAGGGCAAGCACAAGATGCAGGGCATGTTGTTTTTGTGCCTGATGCACTGCCTGATATTTCAGCGACGGCGTTACGACGAGCGTTGCAGGCTGGCGACAGTAGCTTGATTCAGCAATCAGCACCGATAAAAAAATTATTACAACAATGGTATGGCCATGGAGACAATAGAATAGATGAGTGAATATACACTGGAACGCTTAAGTGACGATGTGCTAGTAGCATTAGAAGATAAAAAAGCGATCAATATCATACAGATGAATGTGCAAGGACGTTGTGCATTTGCTGATCGTTTTATTATTGCCAGCGGTCGCAGTGGTCGCCAATTGGATGCTATGGCACAAAGTGTTGCCGAAGCAGCACATGCTTTAGGGCTTCCTGCTAAAATTGAAGGGCGCGAAGCAATGGAATGGTTGCTCATTGATTTGGGCGATGTCATCGTTCACCTGTTCCTACCTGAGGTTCGGGAAAGCTTCCAACTTGAACGCTTGTGGGCGAGACCACAAGCGACTGAAGAAGCCAGCACAGCGGAATGAAACTGCGTTTGATTGTGGTAGGCAAAATGCAAGCGGATTATGCCGCTTGCGAACAACGCTACCGTAAACGCTTTGGCTCTGGCGGCTGCGATTTGCAGCTGCTTGAGTTAGGCGAAGGGCGCGGCAAGCAAGCAGCACAACGCAAACAAGAAGAAGAACGGCATATTTTGAAGCAGGCGAACCCAGGTTACATTTTATTGGATGAACGTGGTAAAGCCCGCACAAGCATGCAATGGGCTGATACCTTGCAAGCGATGACTGCCAATGCGACACAAGATTTTGTTATTGGCGGTGCCGATGGTGTGAGTGCCAGTGTGCGTCAACAAGCATCACAATGTTGGTCGCTATCACCACTGACACTACCGCATCAGATGGCGCGTTTATTGGTAGTAGAACAACTTTACCGTGCATGGACTATTGTACAGGGGCATCCGTATCATCGTGTTTAGACTTCGTTTTGTATGTGTATTAGCCGCCTTATTATGTAGTACTTCGGTACAAGCAGCATCAGGTAATATCCAAGGTCAATTAGCCGAACTGAAAAAGGAACGCCTTGAATTAGCACAAGCGCGGCAAGCTCTGGAAAATAAGTTGGGGGGACTTAATAGTCAGCTTCGCGTATTAGACCAAGCTTGGGTGAAAGCCAAGAAAGCTCTGGATTCCGTACAAAAAGAAGAAAGCGACGTTCGCAATAAAGTGTTAGCACTTCAAAAGAATATCAAGCAGTTAAACACCACCATACGTACCATTCAACAACGCATGCAACAGGAATCGGCTGCTGTATGGCGACAAGCAGGCCGTTCACCCAGCTGGTTGGACGTGCTTGCAGGCACGCCAGTCACAGAAATTCCTCACCGCCAATACATGCTTGGCTCAGTCGTCAAGCAACAACAGTATGACCGCACCAAACTTCAAAACTCCATCAAGGATTTAGAAGTCGCACAAGCATCTTTGCAAGACAAACAGCAAGCACTTAGCAAACTTCGGCAGCAAAAAAAGACGGTTGCGGAAGCTGCCAAACAACAACTTCGTGCCAAACGCAATTTAGCGCGTAAGGTGCGCGGCAATGTGCAGATGAAAAAAGCGCGCGATGCCACATTAGCTTTGCAACAACAAGGTTTAATCGACCTACTCAAACGCATTGAAGAGCAAGCTCAAGCACGAAAAGAAGCTGCCAAAAGAAAAGCAAAACCTGGTAAAGATGGTCGCGTTGTTATTCCTGCACCATACACCATAACAGGGAACCTGCGTAAGCATAAAGGGAACATACCATGGCCACTACGCGGTCAGTTGGTAGCACATTACGGTGCGCGTTTGGATCAAAATCGTCCGAAATTAAAAGGTGTATTGATTGCGCCAGCCTCAAACAGCAAACGCGGACGAAAAGTACGAGCTATTGCTGATGGTGTTGTGCGCTATGCCGATTGGTTTGGCGGCTTTGGTCTGATGATGATCGTTGAACATGGTGGCGGTGTGATGAGCATTTATGCCCATAACGATGCGATGTACAAAAAAATTGGTGATCGCGTTAAAGCGGGTGATATTGTTACAGATGCAGGTTCCACAGGGTGGATTGAACGAGTACGCTTGTACTTTGAAATGCGTGTCAGTGGTCACGTTACCAACCCAGAAAAATGGTGCCGTGGATAATGCACATCGTTTGTGATACTGGTGTGATAAAACACCGTAACCCAAGTAATAAAAAGATCAAGATTAAGAAAATGAAAAGTAGAGGTAAGCCATGCGCTTGAATAAAACTCGTTGGACATTATTAGCAGCAACAGCGATGGTAGCAATAACCGCTGTAGCAGCATGGAGTCCTTCGTTAAGCTACCAAGAAGCAACAGCAGCAACAGACTTTAAACAGTTGGATAAATTTGCCCAAGTTTTAAGTGCTGTCAAACGTGTCTATGTAAAAGAAATGAGCGACGAAGAACTGATTGATGGTGCACTCACGGGTATGTTAGCCAGTCTTGATCCCCACTCCACCTACATGAACAAAAAGATGTTTAAAGAAATGCAGGTGGAAACCAATGGTCGCTTTGGTGGTCTTGGTATTGAGATTTCTGCCGCGCAAGGTGGCATTCGTATTGTTTCGCCTATTGAAGATACGCCTGCATGGCGTGCGGGTGTGCAAGCGGGTGACTTAATCATTAAAATTAACGATACCTTAGCCAAAGACCTCACCCTAGAAGAAGCCGTAAGCACCATGCGTGGCGAGCCTGGCACCAGTATTACACTGACCATTTTCCGCGAAAGTGAAACCCGCCCGATCGAAGTAAAATTGGTACGCGCTATTATCAAAGTCAAATCCGTCAAAGGCGGCATGCTAGCACCAGGCTATGCTTGGTTGCGCTTGGCACAATTCCGCCTCAATGCGGGTGATGAAATCAAAAAACAATTAGCCGCATTAGAAAAAGAAAATGGTGCGCCATTAGAAGGTGTCGTCTTTGATCTGCGTAACAATCCTGGTGGTTTGCTGGATCAAGCAGTCGAAGTCAGCGATGCCTTTTTGGAAGCTGGCGATATTGTCAGCACCAAGTCACGTATCGGCAAGAGCTTAAACTTTGCCGCAGAAGCAGGTGATCTTATTCATGGTAAGCCATTGATTGTCTTAATCAATGGTGGCTCAGCTTCAGCTTCAGAAATTGTTTCTGGTGCGTTGCAAGACAATAAACGCGCGCTCATTATGGGGGAAAAATCCTTTGGTAAAGGCTCAGTGCAACGGATTATTCCATTGCCTGATGGTACTGCAATCAAATTAACCACCTCGTTGTATTACACCCCCAGCGGTCGTTCTATTCAAGCAACAGGTATTATTCCTGACGTCGAAGTTACCCAGCGAATTATCAAGGAAGAAGAAAAGAAAGAACCTTCATTTAATATTACTGAACGTGACCTCAAAGGACATCTAGAAAACGGTAATGGCAAACAAGAGGGCAACAAGCGCAGCAAGACGCACAAAGAAAGCAGCAATACTGTTACTGCATTGTTACAAGAACGTTTGAAAAAGGACACCCAATTACAACGTGCCTTTGACGTACTTAAAGCAATGCACGTACTCAATGCAAGGCAGGGTTAACGGGTATGCCGTTGTGTCACCCCGTACTATGGAACATCGTCGCACAGCGCGCCAAAACACCCTACCCGTTTATTGTGCAGGTCACACGACCATGTTAAAAAGGAGAAACTCGATGAAACTTATTCCTACGCAATCGTTCCACAATCAACGTGGCTCACTTAAACTGTGGTTATCATTAGCATTGGTACTGGTGGTCGTTGCAGCCGCCTTAGTCTATTATTTAATGCCCGAAAAAGTGCAGTATTTAAAAGAGGTATCTGAGCAGACAACAAGCAGTGTCAAACAAGCACCTGCGGTGGACCCTTACAGCGCGTTACATCAACAAAACACAGCACCAGCTGCGGCGACAGAAGAAACGCCTGCGACCGCAACTGGCAATGATGAAGCAGCAAACACTGTTGATGCAGCAGCTACTGAACCAGAAACTGCGACGATCCAATCCACCCCAACACCGGCTGCTGTAGCACAGGCTGATCGTGGACTGGCATTGATTATGGATGATGTCGGCTATGGTATGACTTCTGTTGATACCGCTTTAACTTTGGCAGCGCCGATCACTTTTTCTATTTTACCTGATGCTCCCGATGCGGTTGCAGCTGCCAACAAGGCGCACAATGCAGGTCATATTGTGATGTTGCATATGCCGATGGAACCCAAAGACCCTGATACTGCCGACAAAATGATGGGTAAAACGGGCTTGGTCGCAGGCATGAACCAAACACAAGTCCAGCGCATGATGGAAAAAACCTTACAACGAATCCCACACGTTAGTGGTGTAAGTAATCACATGGGTTCGATGTTAACCGAACAGGCTGATACCATGCGCTGGTTAATGAAGATCAACCGTGAGCATGGTTTGTTTTTCCTGGATTCATTAACCACGCCAAATTCTGTTGCTCGCATACAAGCAGCTAAGGCTGGCATTGCTTGGGGCAGTCGTCGTTTCTTTTTAGATAACGATCATCATGAAGCGGCACTGGCTGCCATGTGGAAGAAAATTCTCAAGCGTGCGGCTAAAAAAGGCGGCTGTATTGTCATCTTCCATGCCAGCCCTAAGAGTCTAGCATTCCTCAAAGCGCATATTCACGAAGCCGATGGTCTGCTGGTTCCTTTGACTGCTTTATTGCACCAGCCTAAATAACACCCCGTTGCGAAGTCCCTTGCTGGAGTATCGACCACATGCGTAAAATATTTTTTGCTGGTTTGATTGCCTTGGCACCGTTGGTGGTAACGGTGCTGATTTTACGTTGGCTGCTGGAGTTTTCTGATGGCTTGATCGCCTTGCTTCCTGCATCTTGGCATCCCTCCGCCCTCTTAGGGATTCCTTTGCCTGGTTTAGGGGTGGTATTGGCATTATCCCTGATTATGCTCGTGGGTGTTATCACACGTAATTTCATGGATCATCATGGCAACCATTGGGTAGATCGTTTAATGGATCGCATCCCCATTGTGCGCTCGATTCACTCAGCGGTAAAGCAGTTAATGATGGCATTACTTAGTGGCCATGGGCAAGCATTTAAGCGCGTGGTCTTGGTTCCCTTCCCCAAAGAAAAAGGTTGGACGATAGGCTTTGTGACAGGTCAATCGGATATACCTGTGGCCGAAGGTTACCCTGCAATGCCTGCCATGTTGTCTGTATTTATCCCTACCACACCAATCCCCACTTCGGGCTGGCTCTTATATATTGAAGAATCAGGCGTTCGCCCCTTGGATATCAGCGTCGAACAAGGGATGAAACTGGTTCTCTCTGGCGGCATGATTGCCCCCATGAACGACCTTAAAAAGCCTATAAAAACGGAATAATGATGGATATACCCCAGCACATTGAGCATCTTCTGCGTCAACAACGCAAAGACAGTGACCATACCTTAAACTGCTATGTGTACGATACTGCGCCAATGCAAGAAAAAATCACCATGCTTCGGCGCATCATGCCTGCTGGTGTGGAAGTTTTTTATGCCATGAAGGCGAATCCTCATCCTGCATTTTTGCATTGCGCGCAACAAGCTGGCGTATGCGGTATCGAGATTGCCAGCTTAGGCGAGGCTGAACGAGCCATTGCCGCTGGTTTTACTCCTGCTGATTTGATTTACACAGGACCTGGGAAAACCGTTGAAGAATTGCAATGGTGTGTCGATAAAGGCATACGCACCATTCATATTGAATCCTTGACCGAAGCCCACCGCATCGAACGCATTGCCGCAGCGACTGGTCGCAAGCAAGATGTATTATTACGTATCAATGCGAATTTTGATATTCATGAGGCGCAAACCACATTTTCTGGTGGCTCCCGTAAATTCGGCGTGGATGAAGAACAATTACACCATGTTTTACCCATGTTATTGGCATTGCCACACCTCAACTTCCGTGGTTTACACGTCTATGCCGCTTCTGGTGTATTAAACGTTGCCGACTTGCTAAAAAACTGTGAGTTGGTTTTTGCCATGACCAAAGAGATTGAATCTTCCTACCCCGATGTGTGTTGTGATATCATTGATTTTGGTGGCGGTTTTGGCATTGATTACCTAGAAACAGGGCAGAACTTTGATCCTGCATTGTGGGCTGAGGGACTGCAGCAATTGATTAACGATTACGGCTTTCAAGGTCGCCACTTTGTATTAGAACTGGGTCGCTACTTGGCTGCAGAATCGGGCTTCTTCTGCTCCGAAATTATTGATATTAAAGAAAGCCGGGGTAAAAAACAGTTGGTGTGCGCAGGTGGCATCAACCACTTCCGCCGCCCTGCCGCATTGGGTATCAACCACCCTTTGGCAATCATTCGCATGGGCGTTGAACCTTTGTTCCCTACCCAAGTGGGAGTACGTGATGAAGCTGTATATTTTGGCGGTCCTTTATGCACAGGTGCCGACAAACTCGCCAATAATATACACGTTGCTGCTGCTGATATTGGTGACATTGCCGTATTTGGACTGGCAGGAGCTTATGGTTTAAGCATGTCAAACATAGAATTCCTAAGTCACGCCCGCCCAGCCGAAATCGTCGTCAATAACGAGTAATCCTCATGAACGGGCATGGCTTAACACTGTACGCCATGCCCGTGACATTGATTCACTCAAAACATCACGATGATGCAAAGAATCCCCTAAGTAGTTGAGTATATTTATTTTGGCTTCCCATTTAAGACGGAATAAAAAAAGAACTACGACTTGTTTTTTACGCTATTGAACTCACCATTTTCCTTGCCTAACAACGAGGCTGGTGAGCGTTCCTAAGTTTGAATATTTATCCGCAGATGAACGCAGATGAACGCAGATGATGAAAGAACTCTTGTGCCGACAATCCGTAGTATAGCAGCTTATCGTTTCCATCATAAGCATGCCTCGATCATAAGGTTAACTGCAACTGTTCACTTTTATCTGTGTTTATCTATGGACTATTATTCCAGCGATTGCAAATGGATTCACCGACCGCAGGTAATCTATAAGCTATTGATTTTGCTGTCTGTCCCGTCTTAAAAGAAAAGCCCTTATTACAATGCACCTGCGCAACTGGAGCCTTGACCTGCCGTGCAGGCGTAACAGTGATCGCGGGTGGCAATGCTTGCTTGCAAACCGCCTTCTTTCAGTTGTGTAATGTGGGTGCTGTTGACGTGATCAGCCAAGTGTAACCCCAACATTTGATTAAAGTCACAGTCATACACATAGCCTTGCCAGTCGATGCTAATGAGACTGCGGCACATAACATGTTCGGTGTTTTCTGGACGGTAAGCATGGCGCAATAACTGCATATACGATTCAAACTCCCCCTGTGATTGCAACCAGCTACCAAAACGTTTAATCGGCACATTGGTGATGGTAAATAGATGGTTAAAATGGATACCATAACGTTGCTGAAGTTGTTGCTTGTAGTCCTGTTCTAATTGCCCTTGATTTGGTGGTAAGAAAGCACCTGTGGGGTTGTACACCAGATTGAGTAATAAACCGCTATCTGCCATGCCATAGCCAAGTGCATTTAATTGCGCCAACCCTTGCAAACTAGCCTGAAAGCTGCCGTTACCTCGTTGCTTATCGACATTCTCTTCTAAATAACACGGCAGAGAGGCAACGACCTCAACCCCCTGCTCAGCAAGAAAGGCGGCCGTTGTTTGGTAATCAGGTTCACTCAGAATGCTCAAATTACAGCGGTCAATAATGTGAACACCCGCCGCCCTAGCGGTACTCACGAACTCACGGAACAGCGGATTCATCTCTGGCGCACCACCCGTTAAATCTAATGTTTTGATGTCATGGTGTTCAATGAAGTTAAGGATATGGTGCATTGTGTCGCGCTGTAACATTTCTGTGCGACGCGGACTGGCAGCAACATGGCAATGATTGCAGCTAAGGTTACAGCGGTAGCCCATATTGACTTGAACGGTCTCCAATGAGCTGCGTATAAGCGGTGGGAATGTACCTGATTGTAGCAAAGGTAAACTGTCGCGCATGATTTCTCCTAACACCTAAAATCTGTGTTACGGTACACATAAGTAGGCAATAAATGATTAAGTGATAATGACTTATGGTCGTTACTAGCAACAATTGATTACAGTTCAAGCATGATTCAGGCTATACATTTGATGGTGACCTTATATGTTTCCCTTTTCTATTTAACTGATGTTACGCATACATGGCTATTATACGTGTTTTTTGAGTAACAACACGTCATTGCGGACTTAATCCGCAATCCAGCGAACAGACGCAAGACTAGATACCTCATCAAGTGCGGTATGACCTAGGAAAACGAGGTCATTGCGGACTTGATCCGCAATCCAGTGAACAAGCGTAAGACTGGGTATTGAATTAAGCGAAGCATGACGGATTTTTAGATGATGCTATTTTATCTATGCTGTATAAAACAAGGCATCAGTATTTAATACGGTTGTGTAATCGGCACAATCAACAAGCATGAGTTTATAACGCGCTGTGCGACGATGTTCCATAGCATGCGGTGGTAAAACACCATGCCCACTAGGAGGTAGTTCTTGAATATCGGAGGAACGCTGATTGCAGGTGCAGCCACTGCTGCCTTGCGTGGCTCGATGGCTGTACCAGGTGATAAATCCATGTCACACCGTGGTGTGATGCTGGCCGCGCTGGCTGATGGTGTGACAGAAATCCACGGCTTTTTACCTGGGGAAGATAACCTTTCTACCGCTGAGCTATTCGTAGCTATGGGTGCGCGCATCACGTGGCTGAATGAAGAGAAAACATCGTTACGCGTTCACGGTGTCGGGCTGCATGGTTTGCAAGAGCCAGATAACGTATTAGACGCGGGCAATGCAGGAACGTGCGTACGCTTGGTGAGTGGCATTCTTGCTGGTCAAAACTTTCATAGTGTTTTGGTGGGTGATGCTTCGCTACATCGCCGTCCGATGATGCGTGTGGTTGCGCCGCTACGGGAGATGGGAGCCGCCATTGATGGTCGTCAACAAGGGGCTTATTTACCCTTGGCGATTCGTGGTCAACGTTTGCATGGCATGAGCCATGTGATGAACGTTGCCAGTGCGCAGGTGAAATCTTGTTTGCTACTGGCTGCTTTGTATGCCGATGGTGAAACCCGTGTTCAAGAACCACGCCCAACCCGCGATCATACCGAGCGTATGTTGCCACTGTTTGGTCAGCCTGTAAGCCATGACAATGGTTTTATTGTATTGCAGCCAAAGCATGCCTTATCTGCTCCACAACAGCCTATTCATATCCCTGCCGATCCTTCCTCGGCAGCCTTTTTTGCCGTTGCTGCAGCCTTAGTGAATGATTCATCCGTGGACTTTGAAGCAGTAGGCATTAACCCGAGGCGCGATGGTTGGCGGCGTATTCTGTTGGCTATGCAGGCGCAAATAAAAACCACAGCATGCGCTGATGTGGGTCAAGAGCCCGTAGCGCAATTACAGGTAACGGGTGGCGGTTTGCAGGGCATACATGTCGATGCAGCCGATGTACCAGATGCTATTGATGAGTTCCCCGTACTGTTTGTGGCTGCGGCACTGGCAAAAGGCACGTTTGTGCTCAGCGGTGCAGAAGAATTGCGGGTGAAAGAGTCTGACCGCATTGCCAGCATGGTGGCAGCATTACAAGCAGCAGGTGCCGATATAGAGGAACGCCCCGACGGTGTAATTATTCATGGCAAGCAGCGTTTGGCAGGCGGCGTAACGGTGGATGCGCACGGCGATCACCGCATTGCAATGGCAATGGCTGTAGCTGCGCAATGTGCTGATGCTCCGATCACGATTCGCAATGCAGCGGCGATTGCGACCTCCTTCCCAAGTTTTGTCGCCAAGGCGCAGGCGTTGGGGATGAATGTACATTGGCAGGATGAAGCCTGATGATTGCAATCCCTCAATTACAAATCGCTATTGATGGCCCTGCTGGTTCGGGTAAGGGTACAGTGGCAGCAGAAATAGCAAAAGCCTTGGCTTTACCTGTGCTAGATACAGGTTTATTGTACCGTTTTGTTGCATGGTTAACGATAGAAAATGATTGCCCTAGCGATGACCAAACAGCGATTCAGACCTTGGTTGAACAACAGCTTCCTGCCATGGCGTGGCGTTCCGACGGTGTTTTTTTTAACGGAAAAGATTGCACTTCACGCTTGCGTGGGGAGGATGTCGGCGCGATTGCATCCCAAGTATCAGCTTTACCGATCGTGCGCCAACAATTGCTGGCAGTGCAGCAAAATTTAGCAAGCCACGGTTGCGTGATGGACGGGCGAGATATTGGCACAGTGGTACTGCCTCAAGCTCAGGCTAAATTTTTCCTCACCGCCTCTTTACGCGAACGAGGACGCAGACGCTGGTTGCAATTAAGTGATCAAGCCAAGCTGCAGCAAAGCTTAGATGATGTGATTGCCGATATACAGGCAAGGGATCAACGCGACAGCGAACGCAGTCATGCGCCATTAACACAAGCGGCCGATGCGATTGTGATTGATTCAACGACCATGCGCATTGATGAGGTTGTGGAGCGGGTGTTGCAAATTTTACAGCGACGCAAGCTGATTCATTAAAGTTTTTGTACTGTTCAATATTGAACAGTAATAAGTTTTTCAGTTATTATTGTACACAGGTGGATAGAGATAACATGACCGACGAACAACAAGTTCCAGAGATTCCCGAAGAAGAAAACTTTGCCGCTTTATTTGCAGCGTCCCTAGAGCAAGAAACCGAGCTCCGCAAAGGAAAAATGGTTCATGGTACTGTAGTCAGCGTCAATGCTGATGCTGTGATTATGGATGTAGGCGCAAAAGCAGAAGGCTCAATCGCCAGCTCCGAGTTTGCTACGATGGGACGTGAATTACCTAGTATCGGTGATGAACTCGATGCCATGATTCTTGCCGAAACAGACCGCGATGGTTTAACCTTATCGGTGTTGGCCGCTTACCGTCAGCAATTGTGGGATCAGGTTACCGCAGCACATCAAGAAGGACGCACCATTGAGGTGACGATCACCAGCGAAATCAAAGGTGGTTACCGCGTTGATTTAGGTGGTTTAACCGCATTTATGCCGCGCTCAGAAGCTGACCCTAACCCTAAAGCAACATCAGGTTTGGTTGGCACTCGTTGTGCGTGTTCGGTGTTGGATGTAAGCCGCCGCCCAGATAACATCGTGGTATCGCGCAAGCAGCCATTATTGGCAGTGCAAGAACAACAACGCGCTGAGTTCTTTGAAAACACCAAGGTTGGTAGCAGAGTCAACGGCGTGGTTCGTCGTTTGGCAGATTTTGGTGCTTTTATTGACTTAGGTGGTGTTGATGCACTGTTGCATGTGTCCGATATTTCTTGGCGCAGAATTGAGCATCCTTCAGAAATGTTGGCAGTAAACCAGCAGGTCACCGTTGAAGTGTTGAAGCTCGATGCCGAAACAGGCAAAGTATCTGTATCTATTAAATCCATGCAAGATGACCCTTGGCTGCATGTAGAACAAACCTACGAAGAAAACATGCGCGTAACGGGCACGGTACTTAAATTATTAGACTTTGGTGCTGTCGTAGAACTGGAACCAGGTGTTGAAGGACTGATTCACCGTTCCGAAATGAGCTGGATGCGTAAAGATGTAAAGCCTACTGAAGTATTAACTGAAGGTGATGTTGTCGATGTAGCGATTTTGGAAGTCAAAGTTAAAGGTCGTCGCATCCGTTTAAGCTTGAAAGAGGTTGCAGATAACCCTTGGGAAGCTTGGTTAGCTGAGCATCCTATTGGCACTCGTGTAACTGGCAAAGTGCGTAACATTACCGACTTTGGCTTTTTCATTGGTTTAGGCGACCATATGGATGGTTTGGTTCATTTAGCGAATATCTCTTGGACTGAACGAGGCGAAGTTGCGATTGAAAACTTCCATAAGGGTCAAGAGCTAGAAGCCGTTGTATTGGGTGTGGATATTGAACGCCAACGCATATCTTTGGGTGTAAAACAAGCATCAGAAGACCCCTTTGAAGTATTCGTTCATAGTGCTAAGCGTGGTGCTGTAGTGAAGGGTACGATTACGGAAAACGTCGGCGGTGCTTACTTGGTTGAACTTGCTGATGGCGTTCGGGCGCGTTTAGCAATGCGGGAAATGCCACGTGATAGTGAAGAGCTCAAAGTCGGTGATGCCATTGATGCAAAAATTATCGATGTAAATCGCCGTCGTCGCCAAGTTGAACTTTCGGTGCGTCAGTATCTACGCGACGAAGAACGTGATGCTGTGCGCCAGTATTCGCAACAGGCTGAGGCTGAAGAAAACCTTTCACCTTTGGCTATTGAGTTGAAGAAAAAGTTCTTTTCTGCCAGCAAATAGGTTCACGCTTGTTTGATACGAATCTGACCGCATAAGTAGGTACGCGGAATTATTTTTTATCCCTACTTACACAGCGGTCAGATTCTTAGTGTGGCTGTGTTACCCACACAATAAACGCGCATGACCTTTTGACGCACTTGTGGCGACAATGTTTCACTACACAGGGGAATCGAAAATCATAACCATTAGGTCTTATACGATGGAATCAGGGGAGATGCTATGACTAAATCAGAGTTGATTGATCTCATTGCCAAGGAGTACGAGCATATTCAACGCAGTGAAGCAGAAGCTGTGGTTAATGAGGTGTTTGAAGCTATTATTGCTGCGATGGCGGCTGGTGAGCGCGTAGAGTTGCGTGGTTTCGGTAGTTTCACCACCAAAATGCGTCGTGCTCGCGTGGGAAGAAACCCTAAAACAGGTGATTCTGTAGCAGTTCCACCTAAATCTACCCCCCATTTTAAGCCAGGTAAGGAAATGCGCGAGCGTGTGGACCATCAAGCTTAATCGTTTATCGCATTTATTGGTATCCGTTCAACCGCCCCTGTTTTTTTTGTCTGCAAGGCGAAAGCGCGCAGTTTACGCTTTGATAAATGAGCACTTTCAACGCAGCAGGCGAAAAAAAAAGGAGATGGTTGAACGGATACGTTTATTGCCGCTATGAACCTTACCAATGCTTTTGTTGCTGTGCTGTTAGCAGCGTTGGCAGTCCTTTTTTCTTTTTCTAACGGACGACTTGTTGAAGTATCTTTTTACACCTTTTCAAGTGCATCCATGCCGCTGTATGTACCTATTTTTATTGCCTTTCTTATGGGCTTTATTGGTGGCATGATCGCCTTGAGTTTTTCGCGTTATAAACATAAACGAGATATTGCTCGTTTACAGCAAGAAAACCGCTTATTAGCTGATGAACTGGATAACTTACGAAATATCCCTCTGCAAGATGACCTATGATCTTTTGCCCCATTAACATGGTACATGTGATTCACACAATGAACGGGCATGGCTTTTTGACGCGCTGTGGCAACAATGTTTCATGGCACAGGGCTGGCAGAAAGCCATACCCGTTAACAACATGATGACCTCTCTACTTGTTTCCATACTGTTCGCGCTGTTGCTGGTGCTGTCAGTCCTGTATTGGCAAAAGCTCGAGGAAACAGACAAGCAACCCGACCAAGTAGAAGATGACCGTGTTCGCCCTTTGTTGCGCGGTTTAAATTATCTACTTTCTGATCAACCTGATAAAGCATTGGATGAAGTGGTCAAGGTTGCCAAACTGCGTTCGGAAGCGACAGAAGTCTATATGTTCCTTGGTGAGATGTTTCGCAACAAGGGCGAGTATGGGCGCGCTGTACGTATTCATCAAAATATTTTAGCACGCCCGCATGTCTCAAACACACTGTATATTCAGGCGCAATTAGCCTTAGCGACAGACTTCCATGTGGGAGGCCTCATTGATCGGGCTATTCGTCACTACCATAAGGTATTGGATGTTCAATCAGATAACCGTGTGGCATTAGAAGCATTGTTACGGATTCATGAGTTAAGTGATGATTGGATCTTAGCGATTGATTTTTTACAGCGTCTTGAACGGTTAGATGGTGTTCAGGAACAACATCATGCCTATTTATTGGCCGCGTTAGCAGAACAAGCCTTACAAGCTGGCGACACAGCGGTTGCGGCTAAGCAAGCACAAGAGGCACGAGCTTTAAGTGCATCCTGTATCCATGCGCATCAGGTCGCAGTCATGAGTGCCTTACAATCTGACGATGAAGCCATGACTGTAGAACATATAGCTGTCATGGCTGATGCCACGCCTGATATGCTGTTTTTATTGCTACCAGCGTTATTAAATCATAACAGCGACACCTATAGTCCCCTATTGTTACACTATTGGCAGCAGCATGGTACACCAGACCTAGCGTTGACGTGGATTGAATATATTGCAGAGCATCAAGGGCAAGAACAAGCACGAAGCCTGCGCGAAACCTTGCAGTTTAAGTCAGAAACCCTGCGAGACTCCTTGCGCTTGGTCGCCTTGTTTTCGCCTGATGATGAGTTGCGTGGCAATGCAATAGCATGGCGCAAACACTTAAAACATTATCAATGTCATTATTGTGGTGTGCAGATTGAAGCCTTGCGTTGGCAATGCCCACAATGTCACCAATGGGGAACGCTGCGCTCTGTTCGTCAAGAGCTCGATTAACACAGGAGAATATATGAAAAATCGCATTATGGTTGCCTTGGATGTTCCTCATGCAGACCAAGCTTTAGCTTTAAGAGATCAATTAGTGGGCTCTGTGGGTTGGTTAAAAGTTGGACTGCGTTTGTTTGTTGCCGAAGGTCCGCGTTTAATCGAGTCATTGCAACGCGACCACCGTATTTTTTTAGACCTGAAGTTTCATGATATTCCCAACACCGTAGCAGAAGCAGTGCATAGTGCGGGTGCCTTGGGTGTCGATATGGTCAACGTGCATGCCAGTGGTGGGCAAGCAATGCTAGAGGCAGCAGCACAGGCAGCAGCAGATTACCCTTCGATGCAGTTAATTGCCGTAACCGTGTTGACCAGCACCACACCTGATGCTCATACCCAAGAGCGTGTGCTATCGGCAGCAGCCATGGCGCAACAGGCTGGGCTTGCTGGTGTGGTATCCAGTGTGCATGAGGTTGCAGCATTAAAAGCGCGATGTGGAAAAGATTTTGTCACCGTAACACCAGGGATTCGTTGGGGTGGTCAGGATGTACAAGATCAGGCGCGGGTAGCAACGCCTGCCGATGCCGTGAATGCTGGATCTGACTATTTGGTCATTGGTCGCCCTATCGTGCAAGCAAATCATCCCGCACAAGCTGCCGCTGAGGCGGTGGCAATGATGGAGCAAGCTAGGATTAAGATGATAGTTTAACCCGAACAATAAATGCTATAGCGCATAGCAAGCAAAGCTTATTGAGCTTCCCTTTTAAGATAGGATGCATGTACACTACAACACCATCATGTAGGTTGTGGTTGAGGTACGAAACCCAACTTATGCTCCTTTGTTGGGTTTCGTACCTCAACCCAACCTACGATGTCACGCATATCTATATTGCTTTTGCCCCGTCTTAAACGGAAAGCCGCTTATTGATTAGCGGTAAAGATATTGCGTGCAAGCCACAAGTTTACTTGTTTGCTTAGAGTGCTAAAATCCCACTTTTAGGTCTATTATAGTATTCTTATATACTTATATCCTTTAATTAAAGTCGCAAAGGTGTTAAACAATGAGCAATAAAAAATCTGTAATGGTATTAAATACAGAAGAAAAACCAAAAGTAGAAGGTGGCGAGGATGAAATCGAAGAAGAACCTGAAACTGAAACAGAGGATACCCGTCGCCGTGATGAGCTGCTTGATGCCGCAACGTATGAACTAGAGCAGCAATTACAACTCACAACCACTGATATTAGCGAAGAAAAAGCAAGTCTCTTAATTGATTTGTTACGCGTACAGTTTATGGACATTATGAAGTCCTTGGAAACTTTACGTATGAGCCGTGATGATTTGCAGATCGATATGCAGGCAGAGCGTGTCAAACAATGGTTGAAAAGCCTGAATCGCAGCCCTTTTGTCCCTTTATCGTTCCGTATTAAGTATTTAAAAATGTTGGAAGACTATTTGGATGTCATGCCACGTGATATGGGGTCACAAGTCATGCGCGCCTATAAAATCGGTGTCGTCATGATTAAAGACAAAGCGCGCAAAAAACCCAGTTTATACCAAGATATGGTTTATGTTACAGGCATTGCCGTGCAATTATCGCTACAAGCCCTTCAACGCGATAGCTCAAATTATTTGCCTCCATCACCCTTGGAGGTAAGGCAAAGCTTTGAAATGGCTCGCTTAGGGTTGACGATTGCGCGTACTTTGGATCAAAAAAAAGCAAAAACAGATATTTATCGTTTAAAAAACGCCATGATTCAGCATGAGCTGTTACGGCGTTTGGATCTTTGCCGCTTAACCTTGGATGAACAACAGATACTATTTAAGCGTTTGCCAGAATTTGCCGCCTATGCCGACATAGCATTTTTACGTGCAGGTGAAAAGCCGCAAAACACTCAAGGCAAAGCTTGGTTAATCTCGCGCCTAGAACAACCGCACCTCAAGCCTCGTCGTTCAACGAATCTTTCTGATATTGATGACATGAATATTTTTCTTATTCGTGGTCAAAAGTTATTAGATCGCGTCATTGAATTGGTAAGATACCAACCTAAAAAGGACAATGATACCAGTGGAAAACTGGGGGATGGACTGCATTTGGAGCATGTATTTGCAGAACTTCACCTATGTAGCACCTCTTTACTACGAACCTTTAAAAAAACACCACGCCCTGAACGTAAAGTTCTGAAAGACAAGGGGCGCAACCTCTTTGCGCGTATCGCCTTGGTGTTAAAAGAAGAGTTGTATATCGAAGACCCCTACGAATCGTTTAGAAGCTGGAAGGTCATGGATCTATCGGATGATGGCATTTCCTTGGAAGGTCGTCATAAGGCATTCCCTGTTGGTTCCTTGGTGGAGATTAAATTTGCAGCCAATTCTTCACGCTTTGGTATGGTGCGTTGGTATCGTAGCTCCCTACAGGGCGTGGTACAATGCGGTATTAAGTTTGCACCATCCAAACTATTCCCCGCTAAAGTTGCCTTGTTAAACAACTCAGCAGCAGAATCTATGTGGCTGGCATTGTTGGAGAAAACAGCAACAGGCTGGAATGTATGGATGGGTGAATGGACAGGGACACCTGTACCAATGACGGTATCGATTAAACGTCACGGTCAGGCTCGCATTATTTGCTATATGCTTCCAGAAGGTCGCATCGGTGCCAATTATGCTGTTTTTACCATCAATAAAGTGATGTCAGAAGATGAATACCACATGGTGAGTGCAGAAGATAAAAAGAAAGAAAATGAGGGAGCATCATAAGACCGCATGCTAAAATGACATTAACATGGTCATCTGAATCATAAACAGCCATAATTCAGCTATCGCGCTTACTAGAGAGACCCGATTATGAAAGTATTTGTTACTGGATCCAGCGGCTTTATCGGTCAGCACCTTATCACAGCATTATTAGCAAATGGTCATCAAGTGACCGCATGTGTACATCATAAAAAACTGCGTACAAATCATGCAAACCTGCACACCATTCAGGTTGACTTTAACACCGACCACCAAGCTGCATTATGGCAAGCGCGTGTTCGTGGTATGGATGTGGTCATCAATACTGTGGGCATTATTCGGCAAAGTGAAGACACGAGCTTTGATACGCTGCATAGTCGAGTGCCCATTGCTCTGTTTACTGCTTGTCAGCAGGCAGGAGTATCGCGAGTGATTCAGTTATCCGCTTTAGGTGCGGATGACCACGCACAAACGGCTTACCACCGTAGTAAAAAAGTAGCCGATGATTTTTTACGTAGTTTGTCGCTACAGTGGGCAATTGTGCAACCTTCGCTGGTTTACGGCGATGATGGTATAAGTGCGACAATGTTTAGACAATGGGCAGCACTGCCAATCCACCTATTGCCTGCTGATGGCAAGCAGATGGTTCAACCTGTATTACTGGATGACCTGCTTGATTTGTTATGCCACTTAGTGAACGCTCAAACATGGCAATCACAATCTATTATCGCCGCAGGTCCTGAAGCGATCAGTATCAAAACATACCTGCAAACATTACGTCAGGGCTTGGGTTACCATCGGCGTGCTTGGTGTTTACCTATACCTGCGATCATCATGCGCGGATTAGCGCGCCTTGGCGATACATTTCCACATAGCCCTTTATGTTCAGATACTTGGGCAATGCTTCAGCGTGGCAATCATGGTGATCACCATCTATTTGAAACGATGCTGGGCAGGTCTTTGCATCGTGCTGAGTCATTTATTCCAAAAGAAAAGAAGGCAATATTTCGTTGCCAGTTGCTATCTCAATGGCTGTTACCTCTAGCTGCCTACAGCTTGGCTTTTTTATGGATTTACAGCGGTGTAGTCTCCCTGTTCAGTTACCAGTCCTCATTGGCGTTATTGAGCGATGTAGGGCTATCAGGCAACTATGCGACATTAAGTTTATGGTTCGCTGTGTTACTGGATGTAACTCTGGGTGTCATGATTATCATCAACCGTCGCTTGCCTTACTTATGGCATGCACAAATAGCAGTGGTGCTTATATACTCTGTGATCATCGTATTGTTTATCCCTTCATTATTGCTACACCCTTTTACCCCCGTGGTGAAAAACATACCATTACTGGCTCTGATGGCATTGATTGCAGTGTGGGAAGATAAATAATGGAATATTTTTTACTCAAATGGTTGCATATTCTTTCCTCCGTGGTGTTGGTTGGTACAGGGTTTGGTTCGGCGTTTTACTTCTTTGTCACGAACCGCAGTAAAGACATTCATGCCATCGCTATAATTACGCGTTGGGTCGTACGTGCAGACTGGTATTTTACCACGCCAACCATCGTGATTCAGCCCTTAACAGGGGTGGCTATGGTGCTGTTATTGGATTATCAGTGGCAAGAAGCATGGCTATGGCTGACGTTATTACTCTATATCATAGCAGGTATGTGCTGGTTACCAGTGGTTTGGATTCAAATAAAAATGCGCGACATGGCTGCGTATGCCTTCCATTCAGGTCATGACTTGCCAACAAGCTATTGGCGTTTAGAAAAAATATGGTGTGCCTTAGGGGTACCTGCCTTTTTGGCCATGATGCTTGTGTATTGGTTGATGATTTCACGCCCTACCAGTTTGTAGCAGTCAAAGGGTACACTGGCAAACAGGCACAAACTCAACAGGATGTATGTTACCTGATTTACATCAAGTACAACTCCGCTAAACGGCGCGTTGTTAGCAGTAGAATCTGTATATCATTCAAACGCTTGACAATAATGGTATGCCCTACCCTACCCTTGCGCTAGCATTCGCCGTTTCATCATTTAATGGTGGAAAAAGATCATGGTGGCGACCCAGTCGCCCCTACTCGATGATACGGCGCGTGTCGTATCAACGCATCACAGGAGATGCTTATGGCATGGTTTGAATGGCGTTCAAGCAAGGAGAAAAAGTCAGCTATTAAAAACATCGTGGCAATTATGATGGCTGATGGCGTTATCACCGATGAAGAACAGGCATGTCTAAAAATCATTTGTGAACGGCTGAATGTAAGCCCAAATGAACTCAAGGTAATTATGGATGCTCCAGATGCAACAGCGTTTGTTGTACCCAAAAAAATGCGCCAAAAAATTTGCCAATTGGTGGATATTGTATCAATGATACTTGCTGACGGCGATATTAATGATGATGAGAGAGCGGTGTTTTTCACCATTGCTGAAGCCTTTGGGTTCAATCGTGAAATAGCTTTGGATATTAAAGAAATTATGATCAACTCCATCAATAGTGGGGATTCGTTTGATCATACGTGCGACAAAGTCGAAAGCGAGCTGGACTTCCCCTGATTTTTAATCAAGGTGTTATTTTAGCCACCCTCATAGGGGTGGCTACTTCTTAAGTTTCGGCGCTATGAGGTGCATTGGTTTAAAGGTTTCTATGGCAATTATTCGTTCTACATTATTTAACTTACTTTTTTTTGCGGTAACGCCGCTATTTTCAATATTACTGATCGGCTCACGGTTGTTTGGTTTTTCTGCGGCTTGGTTTTGGGCGCGGCAATGGTCACGCACGGTATTATGGTTGGCTAAAGTCTGCTGCGGCATCCATCTAAAAATCGAAGGTATCGAACATCTACCACAGGAACCCGTGGTTGTGATGGCAAAACATCAATCAGCCTTAGAAACCATTGCCATGCCTTTATTGATTCCCCCCTATGTGTGGGTGTTAAAAAAAGAGCTGTTTCATATTCCAATATTTGGTTGGGCATTGCGCGTCATCAATGCCATTGCGGTGGATTTTAAGCATCCACGCAAGGCGTTAAAGTCGGTCAATGAACAAGGCGAACGTTTTTTACACGATGGTCGTTGGGTGGTCATCTTCCCCGAAGGAACGCGAGCAGCGGTGGGCAAACCTGAGGCCTACAAGCCTGGTGGCGTGGTGCTGGCACAACGCGCTGGCGTAGGTATTTTACCTTTGGCACACAACACTGGTACTTGTTGGGGCAAACGCAGCTACACCAAAACACCAGGCGTGGTACACATGCGCTTTTTACCCTTAATCCCTGCTGACGAAGTGGCACGTCGCCCACGCAAAGAGCTACTTGAGCAATTAGAGCAAGACATCGAATCACAAACACGTGATATGGGCGGTTGATGAACCATCTTCACCACGCCAAAGGCTTTACAACACATGGTCATGCAGGTTTCACACTGATTGAAATCATGTTAGTGCTGACCATGATGGCGGTACTATCAGCCTTAATTGCACCATCATTTTTTGATGCGGCAGGCGGCAAGGTGGAGGCAGAAGCGCGTTTACTGCAAAAAATGCTACGCATGGTCAGCGAAGAAGCGCAACTTGCAGGCAAGCCGATTCAGATGCGTGTGTACCATGACCACCTGGACTTTTACACCCCAAGTCAGGATAAAACTTGGCAACCCTTTAGTAACGCCGTGATACAAGCTTACACCTGGCCTACCCCCGTACAGTGCAACGAAGCTTTATTGGATGGTGACATCGGCATGACGTTGAGTGACAACACAGGGCTTGATGGCAAAAAAACACCACCGCCGTTAGCGCGTTTTTTGTTTTGGCCTGATGGTTCGTTGACGGCTGGCAGCTTAAGTCTGCGCCATGGTGACAAGGGCAAAAGCGAAACCATCCGCTTAGAGCCTGGTCCTGGTGGCATTCACTTGCTCAAGGCAGCACCGTAATGCGCGGTTTCACCTTAATTGAAGTATTGGTGGCATTAAGCATTGCCGCCTTTGCCTTGGTGGCACTACTGGGACGTTTGGGTGCTTCGTCGGACATACAAATCACCTTGATGCAACAGCAAACCGCAGAAACGGTGGCACGCAACCAATTGGCTGAACAAATGCTCAAACCCAATGCTGCGGCTAATGATGATAGTGGTGATGTACAATGGCAGGGGCAAAACTTCCATTGGCGTGCTTGGACAGAAAAAACCGAGCTACCTAAATTTGTACGGCGCAATGTAGCGGTACAAAGCGAAGGACAACCTGAAGTGCGCTTGTTTGTTTTTTTGGTGCTGCCATGAGCCGTGGTTTCACGCTGATCGAACTGCTCATGGCAGTGGTGGTGATGAGCCTGATTGCTGGCGTGACTTACGGCGTACTGGCTGTATCGGGCGAAGGTTTCTTGCGCCTGCAAGAGGTGCGCGACAGTCAAGAATCGACCAGTTGGACAGGGCGACAACTGCGCAGCGATATTGCCATGATGACCGAAAGTTACGTCATCGGCAGTCGTCCTTTGCAACTAAAAAACGATGGGCGCGGTGATGTTTTTTTTGATCAACTACGGTTGTTAGTACGCGAACCTGGGCGGGCGGGCATTACGGAAGTTTATTATCATATTGATGAGCAAGAAGGTGTGTTGGTGCGTGAATCACGCTTGCTGTGGGGCGATACGCAACAAGAACCGCAGCGCATGTTGCTCGGTAAAACGACTTCTTTTGAAGTAGAATTGATGAAAATATCAGGCGAGTGGGTACGTCAGTGGGACGACAATAGTGTATTCCTTTGGCCAAAAGCAGTGCGCATTCATGTGCGCGATGGCGATGGGCGCGAATCGATGTGGTTATTGCCCACAGCGCAGGCTTTGTTATGAGGCACACCCAGCAACAACGGGGCGCAGCGTTGATTATTGTATTAGGGCTGGTCGCCTTGATTGCGGGTTGGGCTGCCAATGCAGCGTATGAAGATATGCTCTCTTTACGCCGTGCCGAAAATCAACAACTCTCCACCACCGCTGAATTAGCATCGTTGTCGGCACTTAAATTGGCTCGATTAGCGTTAGAAAGCGATGCTAAAAACAGTCAAACGGATAACTTAGAAGAAGATTGGGCATTGCCGCCAACACCATTCCCATTGGATGATGGCTTGGTGATGGGGCAGCTAGAAGACAGCAATCGCTTTTATAACCTCAATGATTTAGTAACCGACCAAGGTGTGGCAGACAACTACAGCGTCAGCGAAGTTAAACGCCTGTTTACCATGCTGGAGTTAAACCCTTCTTTGGTCGATGCCTTGGTGGATTGGATGGATAAAGATGACCTCCCTTCAGGTCCAGGTGGTGCCGAGGCAGAGGCGTATTATGGTAAGCCATACAGTGTAAAAAATGCTAGGCTTGACCGCTGGAATGAATTACGCATGGTGGCAGGCTTTGAGCCCGCTGTGGTTCACGCCTTGCAAGGTATCGCCATCGTACGCCCTGTTTATGCGGGAGTTAAAACTTTGGTTAACATCAACACGGCCGACAAACGCGTATTGCTGATGTTATTCCCCCAAATGACCGATGCCGATGCCGATGCGTTCATCACAGCGCGCCCTTATGCTGATGTAACCACCATCACCACCCAACCGTGGGCAGCAGGCGGAAATATAACACGGTTAAGCGTGAGCAGTGATATGTTTATATTACATACCCAAGCAATCTTCGGGCATGTTGATTGGAAGGAAGATTACCTATTGGCGCGGCAAGGCGGCAAGATCAGTTTACGATGGCGGGAGCGTAATATTTGGCAACCATGAATGATAGCAAGCAAACGTATATCTACTGGGATGCACACACACTGGCATGGTTTCATGAAGACCATGGCCTGCAATGTGAACCAATCACACTGGATGACGATGCCCTACTGCCAGCTTTACCTGAAGGTTTAACGGCGGACATGTTCGCTGGCGCAGTGGTATTACTACCGCAAGAGTCGCTGTTGCTGCGCACACTACACCTGCCACTTAAATCCCCTTCCATGCTCGATGGCGACATGCTGCTGCAAGAACTGGCCGACCATGCAGGCATTGATCCTGAAGACTGGTGGCTATGTTGGAGCTTCCATAACGATGCTGACTCAGGGATTCACGGCACGGCCTTTGGCATGCCCGAAACACTGCGACAAACCATAGCGGACGATAATGCTTGGCAACAACTGCGCTATCTTGGCATTGATGGTTGGCATCGGGTGCAAGCACATATTGCCGCTGGCGATGTTGCAGTACTGGATCAAGATGCCGATGGTCTGTTCTTGGCACTGCATAGCGGCGCGTGCTGGCGCGGCATACGGCGTTTGAATGGTGCAATGGATGCCGCGCTATGGGCGCAAGTCTGTGCCAGCCTGCAAGCCATGGGCTTTGATGCCGAACAACACGCTATCCGTGGTCAAATTGATGCGGCATTAGCAACACGTCTGCAAGCTGAGGGCTGGCAATGGCAAGGCGAAGTCTTAGATGAGCTGCTTCCTCGTTACCACGCCAACCTACGCTGCCTTAGCCAGCAAGGCACACCGCATGGCGCGCTGAACTTCCGTCATGGTCGTTGGGCAGCAGGTGGCAGTTGGCAAGCCCTGCGCCCGTGGTTGCGTTCTGCAAGCTTGGCAGCCGCGCTCCTGTTGCTGATGATTGCTGGCATGGTGATGGATAATGCCAACCTCAAAGCGCAACAAAGTGATGCTGAAGCACGCTTGGTGGCAGCATTCAAACTGGGTTTACCACAAGAGCCCGTGATGCTGGATCCGTTGGCGCAACTGCGTCAGGCGGCAGCGAATCTGGGGCAAGGTGGTGAACGTTCGCGTTTATTGAACGATATTCAGCATATATCCGAAGTGTACCAAAGCACGCCTTGGCAGTTAAAAACCTTGAGTGTGCAACAAGGTAAAGTACAACTGGCGGGTGAAGTGGCAGATGTTCAGGGCTTAAACACCCTGCAAAGTGCATTAGAACAAGCACTGGCTGTACCCGTACGGATTGCCGATACCAATTTGGGCAGCAAAGTCGCGTTTAGACTGGAGTGGTTATGGCAGTAATGTTTTCTCCACGTGAGCAATTAAGTGTATGGAAGCAGCAATGGCTCGAAGAATGGCAACCACGCTACCATGGCTTAGAGCCACGCGAACAATGGGTGCTCAAATTCGCCGCCGTGGTGATACCGTTGATTGTATTGATCTTCGGTATCATCCTGCCGCTGAAACACCAACACACGGCATTGCTCAAAAGCGTAACGATCAGCACACAGCAAGCGCAAGAGGCGGAGGCTTTGGCGCAGCAATTGCAGCAACAAACAACACCCGCCAGCACCCCGCAAGCACAGGGTAGTTTATTATCCCGCGTCGATCAGTTGGTAACAGCGCAAGGCGTGCGCAGCTTTGTCACCCAAATGCGTCCGCAATCAGCCATGGATGGCAAACAACGTTTGCGCCTATTACTCAAAGACATCCCGTACCAAAAGGTCGCCAGCTTACTGCTAGCCAGTGACAAGGTCGGCTTACAAACAGAACAATTAAAGGTGCAAAAAACTGCCACGGAAGGTTACGTCCAAGTGCAATTACTGTTGGCACTCACATGAACCATGTGATCCACACAATGAGCGGATATAGCACGGGGAGGGCAAAACGCCATGTCCGTTAACATGAAACAACCGTGGAGTAATCTTCGTCTATTCGCGCTGTTTAGCGTTGCTTTTTTGATCTTTTTACCCATCCGTTGGGATCCAGCACCGTGGTTACAAGCGCAAAGTCAACGCCTATTGCAGCAATTACCATTCCCTGTTGCCATCGGGCAGTCGTCCGTTACATGGCGAGGAATCGAATTAAAGAACGTCAGTGTTGAACTACCAAACACCCCCAAACCCTTGGTATTTACGCAGCTACGGATGATGCCTGCTTGGTTACAATGGGCACAGGGTGCGCCCAGCATCAAGCTTAGCGTCGCTAGCGAGGCATTGCATGGTGGCGTTGCACTTGCTGTCAGCGATGGCTATGCCCAGCTCTCCAACCTTGATCTATCAGCAAGCCTACCGTGGCTCATCGAGCAATCGCAGCTACCAGTGCTGGTGGCATTATCAGGTGATGTCCAGCTTCAAGGGGATGCCCGTGTTTATATCGGTGATGGTCACAGCATGCCGCAACCAATCAACGTCGCATTACAAGCAACGTGGACAAAAGCTGCCGTAACCTTGACTGAATCGCCATCCCAATTGGGTGATTACAGCCTACACATCAACGGGCTAGCCCAAAAACCTTGGGCGTGGAAGCTTGAAGGTGGAACGCTGTTAACCTTGGATGGTCAAGGCACGATACAGACGAATGAACAAGCTTGGCAACAATGGTCTTTACAAGGCAATGTGATGATGAAAAATGCACCCACCAGCCCGCTAACTGCCATGCTGGGGGCGCAACGCCAGATTGCCCTAACAGGCACGGTCTCCGCCCCACAATGGAAAATGTAGGAGAAAACAATGAATAAAATAGTAAGACATACCCTAACAGCATCATTAACAGCACTGCTGCTGAGTGCTTGCATCAGCACCGGACCGAATGACCCCTACCGCAACACCAAACAAGTGGGAACCGCAGGTGCGGCATTGGGCGCGGTAACAGGCGCGATTGTCGGCTACCAAAGTGGACGCGGCAGAGGCGCGATGCGTGGCGCGCTCATTGGTGGTGCAGCAGGCGGTGCTTTGGGCGCGGGTGTTGGACGTTATATGGATCAACAACAAGCCGAATTTGAACGTCAGTTGGCAGCCGAACGACGCGCACATCAGATTGAGATCCAACGCCTACAAGATGAAAGCCTGAAAATCACCATGAACAATGAGGTCTCTTTCGACTTTAACTCATCAGCCATCAAGCCCTCGTTCCACAACACCTTAGATAAAGTAAGTGGCGTACTTAACCGCTACAACCGTAGCTTGGTACGCGTGGTTGGGCATACCGATAGTTTGGGTTCTGAAAGCTATAACATGAACTTATCCCGCAAGCGTGCCGATGCTGTTGCCTACTATATGGAAAATCGCGGCGTTGCCGCCAATCGCATTGCCAGCTCAGGACGTGGTGAATCCGAACCGCGTGCCAGTAACGCCACCGCCGCAGGGCAACAACTCAATCGCCGCGTCGATATTTTCATCATTCCTGATCCAAACATTCAATAAAGAGGCCATGTGATTCACGGTATAAGCTGTTTTATCGCGGGGCTTCGAGCATTATTGCTTGAAGCCCCGCTGCGCGCTGTTTTGTGGCGCATGTTGGCGGTGTTGATGCTATTGATGCTTATTTGCTCAGCATCCGTATTTTTCTTGGCTGGCGTATTGATTGCGCATTATGTGCCTGAAGCAACAACGTGGTATGGTGAATTATTACGCGGCTTGGCTTGGCTGATTGCTAGCCTGTTGGCATTGGTTATTGGCGTGCTTACTTATGCCACATTGGCAAGCATTGCCTTGTCGCCTTGGCTTGATGATTTGGCAGCACGAGCAGAATCGCCACCGCAACAACCAGCAAACGTATCTTGGCAACAAAGCATCAAGCAAAGCCTTGTCCACGCCACCATGCCGCTGCTACACCTGCTGCCCTTTGGTTTGGCTGCCCTACCCTGTTTACTCATTCCCGTGATCGGTGTACCTCTGGCTACAGCCGTGTGGATGTATGGTGGTTTGCGTTTTTTAGCCTTTGAGTTGATGGACACGCCAGCTACACGCCGTAATTTGGTGTGGAAACAACGGCAACAACAGCTACTCGATCACCGTTTCTTTTACATCGGGCTAGCAGGTGTTGCATCATTGATGCTGATGATTCCGCTAGTAAACATCCTGGTCATTCCAGCCGCAGTCGTCGGACTATCACGGCGGATGGATGGGAATGGTCTAACACGATCAAATAACGGGTGAACACCTCATCTGACTTACTCGCGCTGTTCGTCTCTGCCCTGATCTCGTCAACCCTATTCCCGGGTGGTTCGGAGCTGCTGTTACTTTATATGCTGCATCATGGTGGTTCGCCACTGTGGTGCGTAAGCGCGGCAACGCTGGGTAACGTCGCAGGCAGTATCATCACCTATGCTATGGGTTATTACACCATCATGGCAATGGAACGCAGCGGTAAGCAGGGACGCTTGCCAGCATGGCTAAGCATACCACCGCAACGACAACAGCAGGCAAGACAATACTTTCAGCGTTACGGCGCACCCAGCCTACTCTTTGCATGGCTACCAATCATCGGTGATCCCCTATGCTTGGTCGCAGGCGCTATGCGTTTTCCCCCCCTGCTGTTTATATTATTGGTATTCATCGGCAAAGCAGGACGTTACACCGCAATCACGTGGTGGATTTAACACCCATAGTGTCCAAGGATATATCACTTGAATTCAGGTCCCATATTTTTTGAGGAATGCTTCGCAGGCAGTGAGGAGGCGGGCTTCGGAGGCTGCTGGTGAGCATGCACGTTCTGGCTTATCCTCAGGCCAATCCGCGAGCACCGCGTCTAGCGCAGCTTGCGGTGACCAGCCTTGTGTTTGTAGGGTTTTGAACTGCTCATGCAAGCTATTATATTCGCCATCAGCAAGCCCAGCGGGGAAGGTGAAGTCCACGATGGCATCGAAATCATCCGCCCATGCGCGCAGCTCCAGCCAGTGTTTGCGTTGCTGTTGCTCGTTGAGTACCCCACGCGAATCAAACAAAGTAAATGTTTTGGGTAGTGGCTCAGCTGGGCGCAGGCCGCGTTGCTGCATCAGTTCAGGGTGATCTGCTTGTTCGGTAAACCAATCAACGGCAGACCAGTTAAAAAAGAACTGCTCCAGTTGAACCACCATAGGTTGTAACTGTTCATCGGATAATGATTGTTGATCATTCACTTCCTCAATCTTCTTTAAAGCATCTTGTAAAGGTCGCGACAGCGACAGCGACAGCGACAGCGAC
>CAZYAI010000007.1:39662-68838 GCA_964645625.1 uncultured Zetaproteobacteria bacterium | reverse complement strand
ATCATGCTCATAACCCAAAAGGTTCAACGCGCTATGATTAACAAAGCAACAGCAGCCTTTATCATCAACACCCAAAATACCTTCCGACGTTGAATTCAACAACCATTGAAACTCATGGCGATTATTTTCCAGCTTGGCTAAGGACTGTTGCCGTAAACGTTCCAGTTCAAATTGACTCAACAACACCGAAATATCATCGGCAGCCTCTTTTAACAACGACATTTCAGCTTCACTGAAACCATGCGCTCGCGTTGAAAGCACATCCAACACGCCAACCACGCGACCTCGGCAAAACAACGGCAGCAACATCACTTGAGCATCAGGGTAATAGCGGTACCACGGAATACCGCAACGGGCGCAGTCGTGAATACGAATAATACGACTTGCTGCCGTCTCAAACAGCCCACGATGAACCGCACAAACTGCCAACTTCTGCTCAAAGCTGGCAACATCTTGCTCCATTTCTGGTGGTTGACTGGTCATAGCTTGCAAAGTCAGCATGCCTTCGACATCCAACACAATAGCAGCAGCATCAAAGCGTCCATATTCAATCGCCGCATGGCACGCTGAATTATACAGCATCGTTGGTTCTGTTTGCCGTTGCACATGTTGATTTAAATGCGACAAAAACTGCAACAACTCATTGGTACGCTGTTGTTGCTGCAACAAATCTTGCAAGCGTTCATGTTGCCGATCAGCAGCGCGACCTAGGGCAATGAGCAACACAACAATAAGCAAGCGCATAAACAGTTCATTCGGGTCATATTCAGCCAGCAGCGTTACAGCCAATGAACCATCACCCCAAAACCAAGCATGGAGCATCGACTCCAACACCCAATAAGCCAGTCCCGCTACGCCACCCCACACGGTAAAACGATGTTCTCTACACACAATCATTCCCTCACGGGTGCAAAATATACCCAAAAGAGGAAAACGTCCACCTGAAAACAGGTTGCCGCATCACAACGGTATAAGCAAGGAACCCCTCGTCATTGCGGACTCGATCCACAATACCGCATCAAGTGCGACATGATGGAGTGAACGGACGCAAGACTGGATACTGCATCAAGTGCAGTATGACCGAAGGAAACTACGTCATTGCGAACTCGATCCACAATACCGCATCAAGCGCGACATGATGGAGTGAACGGACGCAAGACTGGATGCCGCATCAAGTGCGGCATGACCGAAGGAAACTACGTCATTGCGGACTTGATCCGCAATCCAGTGAACAGACGCAAGACTGGATACTGCATCAAGTGCAGTATGACCAAAGAAAACCACGTCATTGCGGACTTGATCCGCAATACCGCATCGAGTGCGGCATGACGGAGAGAAGGGACGCAAGGCTGGATACTGCATCAAGTGCAGTATGACCGAAGGAAACTACGTCATTGCGGACTTGATCCGCAATCCAGTGAACGGACGCAAGACTGGATGCCGCATCAAGCGCGGCATGACGGGGTGAACGGACGCAAGCTTTATGCCTTTGTTGGGTTTCGTGCCTCAACCCAACCTACGTGGATTTTTCACGATGGTTGAAGGATGCCTTATTCACCACGAAAAACACCAAAAGCACGAAAGAAGATACTTCTTATTGTTCGTGTCTTTCGTGCCTTTCGTGGTTCATGTTATTTACGCCAATCCTTTGTTTATCTGCGCACATCTGCGGATAACACATTCAAACCATCAGGCGATTTCCAACTCACATGGGTGATTCGTCAGATTACGGTGACCGTTTGCGGTAATTAGCGTGAGGTCTTCCAAACGCACACCGCCCAAGCCGGGGTAATACAAACCTGGCTCTACCGTCACGACCTGCCCTTTTTGTAATATGCCATCACATATCGAAATGCGTGGTGATTCGTGAATATCCAAACCCACACCATGCCCTGTGCCGTGGAAGAAGCCACATTGTTTGCCATCTTGCACACCTGTGGTGTAACCCTGTTGTTCGAAGTGTTGTTGAATCGCGCCATGAATCGCTTTAGCTGGGCGGCCGTCACAGAGCATATCAAGCCCGATTTTTTGACCGTCGCGCACCGTATTATACAATTTTTTGATGCGCGATGGTGCTTTGCCTTTGACGTAAGTGCGCGTCATATCACCCCAATAACCTGATGCCAGCAAACGAGGGAAAATATCAATAATAATCGTTTGTTGCGCCCGAATATAACCCTGACCGATGCAATGCGGGTCAGCACCTTCTTCGCCACAGGCAACAATGGTATGCGATGGCATAGCACCATGCCCAATCAGCCATGTTTCAATCACCCGACGAACATGTTTGGAACGCACTTTTTTGTTATTTTTTGGCTGACGCAAAATGCCATCCTTGCCAATTGAGCAGGCGGCAAGGTAATCCTCTGCTTTACACATAGCACGGCGGGTAAGCGATTCAGCTTCGCTCAAAGCGGTAATCTCGTGCGCTTGCTTTAACTCGCGTTGTGGGAATAAACTACCTTGCGCTGCAACCACGCTGATACCATGTTCACGCAGCGTGTCGGCATACATCAAAGGGAAGTTACCTGGCACAGTAAGCGTTGTAACACCCTGTTCACGCAAAAAAGCGATGGTCACGGCAACCAAACCTCGCCCCAATTGCTGCGCCTTTACCTGCTCAAAATAACGTGCCATATCATGAACATGATCCAGCGTTGATTCCTTACGCGCACGATCGACTTCAAGGGCGGAAAAAAGCCCATGCCACTGGCAGCCCGTATCAGATTCCACCCCCACGACAACAAAAGGGTCTGGCACAAACATGCCCGAAACATACAACATATCAGCATCATGTTCTGATGCCGCAATCAATAATTTAGCTTTGGTCATGGTCGATGTTCCTATTCATTAGAATGATTCAGGTTATTTTCTTTATTAACGATGGTTTGCAAACTCACGCACCCCATCGTACTGGCGCGTTCCTGTTGCACATGCGCATACAGATCACGCAATGTGCTGCCCAAAGGTTTTTTTGCGTAATGGTAGGGTATATCCATATCATTATCCTCCAATCGCTGGTGGATGCTGTGCAGGCTGATTAACGCTGGATTGCGCGCAATAACCCAGCCACATTCTGGCTCAGCCAAACGGCGCAACAGCCCCTGCTGCGCCAAATGTTCCGCCCACGGCAACAACAGGGATTCGGCAAGTTTGGTTTCTTTGGCAATAGCATCGAGTTGCAATACGCATCCTTGTTGGAACGCCTGCCCCGCCCGCAATAAAATTAAATACTGGTAAAAATGACGCACCCCAGGCTGCCTTAACCATTCCCGAAAGCGTTTCGATTGCCGTGGATGCTGCAAACAATACGCTACTTCCGCGCCAATGAGCACCACAAACCACGCCAAATACAACCAAATGAGGAATACAGGCAAAGCACCCAACACACCATACACCTTCTCATAATTTGCCATTTTGGTGACGTAAAAGGTGAAGCCTAACTTGCTCGCCTCAAACAATACGCCAGCGACCATGCCGCCAATCAGCGCATGTGCAAATGGCACATTGGTGTTGGGCAGGGCTTTGTATAACGTCGTAATCGCAATACTGGAAATCAACCAAGGAATAAGAAACGGAATGTTTTGCAATGTCGATGCGCCAGCCGCAACATCTTCTAATACGGGCATAGTTGCGAAGTAAGAAGTAATCGATAATGACACCGCCATCAATAATGGCGACAAGGTTAATAACGACCAAAAGGCCACAAACTTCGCCAACACAGGACGCGGCACCTGCACCCGCCATATATCATTAAACGCCTCTTCCACCGTGTTGAGCAGCGCCGTGACCGTAAACAACAAGCCCACAATACCGAAAATCGATAAAGCGCCTGTTTTTTCTGTTACGGTGGCCAAATACCCTTTCAAAGCATCTTGACTGGTCGGCACAAGGTATTGCAACGCACCATTCACAATTTTGTCGGCATAATCGCCAAACACAGGGAAGCCCGCGAACACAGAAAAACCTAGCACCAACAACGGCACAATCGCCAACAGCGTAGCATAACCCAAGGCGGATGCGCGTTGAATACAGCGGTCGGTAATAAATTTTGCCGAAACTTGCCAACAAAAATGGAATAAATGCGAGGTGTAACGCCACAACACAGGCAAGCTGGCAATGTCGGCGGCATCCATTTCCAACACGCTGCGCACTTTGGCAATCGCTTGATGGAGATGGATAGCCATTAATTATACTGCGGGAGGGAAGCGATAGCTGATGGCATGAATGACCTCTGCAAACAAATCGCGTACGGCAGCGTTTAACAGCCGATGCCGCTGTAGCGTACTCAACGGTGCCAGTTCTGCACAGCGAATACTCACCACATAATGACCACCGCCATGAGCTTGCACGCCAGCATGACCCGCATGCTTCCAGGACTCATCCTCAATCTGTAAATAATCAGGGTCAAAACGCGCTTGCAAGCACGATTGCAATGCATCTAGCCGTTGCGCGGGTGTCATGCTTTATCGGCTTCCTTAGCGCGGTAAAGAATGAACACCTTGCCGATTGAGCCCACGCACTCAGCGTTGGTTGCCTTACACAACGCCTCCGCGACCGCACGGCGATCATCCCGCTCGGCGTTATGAATATGAATTTTAATAAGTTCGTGAACATCCAACGATATATTCGTTTCGTTAATCACGCCCTCAGTCAAACCATGTTGACCCAAACGCACCACTGGTTTAAGGTGGTGAGCCTGTGCTTTTAACGCGCTACGTTCTTTGCTGCTTAATGCCATAATGTATAAAACTCCTGCGCCGATTCTTGCGTATATTCCAACCTTGGCAAGCTTACCTTGGTCGCAAGATGAAAAACAGGGCTAAGTAGTTGGGCATATTTGTTTTAATATTTCTACCGACGGATATTTCGCGATATTCAAGGCACAAAAACGGAGGTATTGGCAAGCCAAAGGCGCGGCAGTGTGATCGCCCTATTAATAATAACGTTTTTGTAACGCCGAAGATCGTGAAATAAACTAGATTAAAAATGTTAAAATAATTATGGGCGGCTGCTTACATCAAAGGAGGATGTCTCATGAGTCTTTTGTTCTCACGCATTGTTTACCTCAAGATTTACCGCAACCGATACGAAATCACCCTGCCTGACAAGCAGGATGTGCATACTTCAGTACAACCCTCTGTTCCCTTCAGTACACCACGACTATTGGTTGGGCAACTGCATGCAGCAGCCGTTTGTTTAGAGCAAGCGGTAAAAGAAGCTTATGGCTGGAGCCTGCCAATGATGGGGCCTGTATTGTTGATCCACCCTTGTGAAATGGTCGAAGGAGGTCTGTCCGAAGTCGAAGACCATGCCCTGCGCGAACTCGCCTTCATGGCGGGAGCCGACAAGGTTGCCATCTGGCTGGGTGATGCCCTCACCATGGAACAAGTGCACGAAAAAGCTAAGGGCGCAATGGCACGCACTCCGCTATGGGAACAAGACTCTAACTATGCCTGAACTGCCTGAAGTCGAAGTCGTACGCATGGCGTTGGATGATGCTGTGTGTAATCGCTCCCTCATCAACGTGCATTGCACACAACCACGCTTGCGTTACCCCGTGCCTGAGTTATCACCCTTGTGTGGTCTGCGTTTACAGGCGGTGGAACGACGCGCCAAATACCTGCTACTACACTTTGAACAGCATTATACTGTGCTTTGGCATCTTGGCATGAGCGGGCAATTCCATGTATTAAGCCCCGATGCACCCGCCGCCAAACATGAACACCTACGACTGGATTTTGATGGTGATGTAAGCCTTCGTTATCGCGACCCGCGCCGCTTTGGCTGTGTGGGTTTAAGTCATGAGCAACCATGGCAACAACATCCGTGGCTTGCCAAGCTAGGCCCAGAACCACTTTCCCCCTCGTTTACTGTCGAAGGTTTTTACCACGATTTACAACAACGCCGCAGCCCCATCAAGCAGGTCATCATGGATGGTGCTATCGTCGTTGGTGTGGGCAATATCTATGCCTCAGAAGCCTTGTTTACGGCGGGCATTCACCCCAAACGCGCCGCCAACCGCGTGGCGAAACAGCGCGTGGTGTTATTGCATCGTGCCATTCGCACGGTACTCCATGCCGCCATAGAAGCGGGCGGAAGTACCATCCAAAGCTTTGCCCGCCCTGACGGAAAACCTGGCTATTTTGCCCATGAATTCCGCGTTTATGGTCGCGCGGGTCAACCCTGCTACCATTGCCAACACACACTGCGACAATGCAAACAACAAGGGCGCAGCACCTTTTATTGTGTTTATTGCCAACGTTAATCCCATGTTGACCTTTGCGCCGCAACCTTTTCCGAATAATGTATAGGGGTATTATTTAGCCTTACTGGTGCTATGCTCGCGCTTGCAGGCTCTCGATCTTGTGTCTAAAGTGCGCTTTAAGAGGTATTCGCAATGAAGTTTGTTGTTTTTCTTTTTCTCGGCATCATGATGCATGCAACCACCGCTGCTGCGGAAGACATTCCCGCTGGCGATGCAGCGCACGGCAAAACTATTTATGAATCCATTTGTATTCATTGCCATAAACTAACGGATGAAAAAAGCGCGGTCGGCGCGCCAGGCTTCAAAGATGTGACCAAACGCCACACGCCAGCTTGGCTGAATCAATGGATCAAGGGGCCAGAAGCATTCGCCAAGGTTGATGCCACTGCTAAAAAGCTTATGGATGGCAATACCATGGGCGTTAAAATGCCCTCCTTCCCTGAGATGCAAACCGACCAAAACCGCTACGATGTGATTGAATTTCTCAAAACACTGTAGGTTGAGTAAAGCAAAGCGAAATTCAACAAAGGCATACATCACTCGCCCCAACAACCATACATAACATCAACATCCACATTGCGCATAGTTAAATAAGCGCATGATGTATAAGGGGTCACGCTTGCGAGTAATGGGTGACTTCCTTATCGCCATTGGCATCAAACTTAAGTAAGTAGCATCTCAGCATGAGGGTTTCCCTTTTAAGACGGGACAGTCAATAAAATCAAAGGGTTATATATAGCCCTCTTTTTTGACCTTCTAGGTAAGGGGCGTTCTCCAATCTGTTCCAAAAGCCATGTTAGTGGGTCAGGAGATTCTTGCCCAAACAAACGTGATACTGCTGTTGAACCATTGCTATGTTTGATGCCGTAGTTACGTATCACGGTTAGTGCTTGTAATCGTTTGTCAGTGAAGCCTCGCTCCATTATGATATATCTGGGGCAAACAGCCGTTTCGCCCCTCAACAGCATACGAACTTCGGTGAAAGTGTCGCGCCACCCAATCAGTTCGCGCAACCCATGGTTGAAGCTCATTTTCCATCAACGTCGCGGTGAAGGGATCATCTTTAAGCGTCTGACTCGCATGCCCCCAAGCGTTGGTTTGTTCATCCGCGCCTAAATCGCCCAAGGTCGAGTGGACGAATGAGCACCAGAAACTTACCGGCACAGCCAAAGCCTTAATCTGATTGCGGAACTTTTTCATGATGTTTTTCTTGTCACTCAAGCCATGCGATTCAGCTAATGTTTCAATGCCCACAATGGTGATTCTGGATGTTTTTTTATCACTAAGAGAGAATGCACGTGTGCGGGCGGTTAGCCATTAATTTTGTCCCATCTTAAACGGAAAGCCACGTATTTACAGCTTTCTTTTGGCTTCTCTAGCGAAAGACCAGCTTTTGCAGACATTCCAGGCCAACTCGAGCGATTTGATTTCAATATCAGTCGTTTGTTGTTGCCTTAAGCGTTGCTCTAACGCTTCGGCTGCATCACAGATGTTTTCTAGGCAAAGGTTTCCAGCCACACCCTTTAGCTCATGGACATGCGCTTGCATGTGTTCATGCGCTTCTTCAACCCTAAACTGTTTCAGCTTGCGGCCGCTGTCGCCAAACTGTTCGGCGAACATATGTAGCAGACGTTTGGCTGTTTCCTCATTGCCACCTGTTCGCTTCAAGCAGGCATCCCAGTTCACGCCTGGATAGGGTTCTTTCGTCTCTTTTATCGCATTCAGAGGCATTTGTGTGATGGTCGATGTGGTTGTATGTAACCATTTTGCCATCGTTTCAAAAAGCTCGGAAGGATTAATGGGCTTAGTGACATAGTCATTCATCCCTAAGTCAAGACAGCGTTGGCGTTCATCGCTCATTGCATGGGCGGTCATGGCAATCACTGGTAGCGTATCAAACTTGGGGTTCTTACGAAGTTGGCGGGTGGCGGTGTAGCCATCCATCACTGGCATTTGTAAATCCATCAGGATAAGGTCAAAATGTTCTTGCTGTATATATTCAAGAGCCTCTTTACCATTGTTAGCGATAATGATGTTCGCACCAGTTGGGGCGATAATCTCACTGGCAACCTGTTGATTAATCGTATTATCTTCCACCAGCAATACACGGTAGCGATGAAACGAAAGTTGCTCAATAGGTGACTCAGATGTTCTGGGTTGCTCTGTGCTTACTCGATTACAACCAAGCGTATCCATGAGTGTGTCCAGCATCAGTGAAGGACTAACTGGCTTGACCATAAATCCATCAGCACCCAGTTGTTCAACTTTTTGCAATACTTCATCGTTGGCAAATGCTGTAGCGACAATGATTGCTGGTTGTATCCTAGTATCTAGCTCCTGGCGCATGCGTTGGATAACGGTGTCACCGTTCATATCTTGAAGCTGCCAGTCTAGTAGCATGATTTCAAATGGTGTGTGCTTAATTTCTGCCTGATGCAGGCATTGTAAACATTCTTCACCTGACGTAGCCATTGTCACCTGCACGCCAAAGTCTTGCAAATATGATTGAAAAATAAAACGTGCATCTTCATTGTCATCAACGACTAGCATGCGGATACCTTCTGGCAATACAGGCGCAGGATGTGAAGCGCGCTCATCAACAACGCCGCAATGTATGTTGAAGCGAAAGGTTGAGCCCTTGCCTGCTTCGCTGTTGACATCAATGCTGCCGCCCATCATTTCAACCAGTTGTTTGCTGATTGTTAGGCCAAGTCCTGTGCCACCGTAATTGCGTGAGGTTGAACTATCGGCTTGTTCGAATGGCTGAAATAGGCGAGCGATTTGTTTGGGTGTCATACCGATACCATCGTCACTGACGGAGCATTCAATATTGATATGTCCTGACTCTGTTGTGTTGGATTGCCCTATATGTACACGAATAGATCCTTGTTCTGTAAATTTTATGGCATTACCTACGAGGTTGAGTAATACCTGCCCCAATCGCAAAGGGTCACCTTGGAGCATAACGGGCAATGATGGTGCGCGATAAAAACATAGTTCCAGCCCTTTTTCCTCGGCTCGAACTCCAGTCACTGTTGCCAGTTGGTTGAGTACACTGTCGATATTAAAATCAATGTGCTCTAGCGTCATCTTGCCCTCTTCGATTTTGGAGAAATCGAGGATGTCGTTGATAATGCCAAGCAGATGGTGAGATGCCGCATCGACTTTACTTAGGTAGTCCAGTTGTTTGTTCGTAAGCTCGGTTTTTAATGCTAACCGAGTAAGGCCGATAATAGCATTCATAGGCGTACGAATTTCATGGCTCATCGTGGCTAGAAAATCACTTTTTGCCTGATTCCTTGCTTCCATGCGCAACATGTCTTTTTGCACCTTTTCCATCTCGATACGTTCGCTGATGTCTTGACAGGTAATGACGTAAAATAGATCCTTGACGGTACTAACTTTATGGATGCTAAGCTCTAAAGGAAGCCCTGAACCATTCTTTTTTTGCCCAACCTCATGCATGTTTGAAGTGTTCATGGCACTGCACTTCAGTAGTCTTTCCAGAGCATCATCGGTATCTTGAAATAACATTTTTACGGGCTTTCCAAGGGCAATGGATTGCGTCTGTCCAAACATACGTTCTGCTGCTGGATTCATGCTAAGAATACAGTGTTTATCATTGCTAAACGTGATAATCGCTGAGCTTGATTTGGCAACAATAGCTTCAACTTTTTGCATGGCTCGTTCGAGGGAGTCCATTACGCTATTGTATCGTTCAGCGATCTGACCGACCTCGGTGAAAGGTTCTACGGGGACACGTAAACTTAAATCTTGTTGATGATATTGTTGATCCATAACTTGGAACATGTTTAGTAATTCAGTGCTAGCTCCGTGCTCAGAAACGTTCAAACCTTTGGATTCGGCTTCAGCAGATACTCGCATAGGGCAGCTAGAGCCTATCAGGCGCAGTAGTAATGAGGTGATGCCGAAGCCCCAGAGGAAGCATGTCATTATACCGATAAGTTGTACGCCTATTTGTTGCCATATATCGAGTCCCGTTGCCAAGGCTGTAGCGTCGCCAAACAGTGCTACTGCCAGCGTTCCCCACACGCCAGCTGCTGCATGTACAGCAACGGCATCGACTGCATCATCCACACCCAGTCGTAGCAATAATCGGCTGAACCAAACCATCACAAGCGTCCCAATAGCTCCGATAATAATCGCTTCATACGAGGATATTGCATGTGCATTGGCTGTCACGGCTACCAAGCCTGCCAATGTGCCGTTGATCGCGTAATGCACGGTCAATTTTCTGTAACTATGCCATGCAATCAGTAAGCCTGTTAAAAGCCCCGCTGCCGCTGCAAAACAAGTGTTTAGGATTACACTTAATGTAACATGGTTCAGTGCCATTACACTGCCGCCATTAAAGCCAAACCAGCCGAGCCATAGTAGTAATACACCCAAGCCAGATAACGGAAGGTTAGCGCCCCCAATCTCCTGAGCCTGGCCAGATTCATCAAAACGACCATGACGAGCCCCGATATGCCACAATAATGCTAGTGCAACCCAGCCACCAATGCTGTGCACAACGCTGCTGCCAGCAAAGTCCACAAAGCCTATCGCGGCAAGCCACCCATGTGTTGTGTTATTGTTTAATTCCATTCCACGCCCAGTGACCAAATAGTGGGTAAATCACACTGGCTATTACCAATACGATAAGCAAATAGGCGCGAAAGTTCATGCGCTCGGCTACTGCACCAGAGACAATCGTGGCTGCGGTGGCGCAAAACATCATTTGAAAAAGGAAAAAACTACTTGATGCTAGATCAGCTTGGGAAAGGTCAGGCAAAAAGCCCTCGCAACCAAACCAGCCCCCATACGTTGAACCAAACATCAGTGCATAGCCGAGCAGCCAAAAAATCAGCGCAGACAAAGCAAAGTCTGAAATGTTTTTCATTGCGACATTGATGTTGTTTTTACTGCGTGTTAGGCCAGTTTCAAGGCATAGAAAGCCAGCTTGCATTAAAAATACCAGCGCGGCACTCATCAATACCCATAAGGAATCTAAAGAATGAAGGGTCATCATACCACCTAGGCATGAGCTGTGTATAACAAACGGAGCAATACGCTTCGTATCTTTCAGTGGCTCGGCTCATGCATTGCGTTTTTGATTACAAAAAGCAAGAGGTATGCCAATTAAGAGAAAGTTAGGGTGGAGTAAATCGCGGGATGTTTTTTTATGCCATAGTGTGAGTTTTCATGCGCTAAAGTGGTCATGGGGGATGCAAGTCCACATCATAAAACTAAGCACAGGAATCAGGTGGTGCATATTAATTAGGCACTGTTCGCCAATAATGCCTAAAATTTAACGTTGCCAGCTTTAAGCGCAGCCTCTGCACGCTGTAGGTCTTCTGGGGTATCTACACCGATGGTGTGGAAGTCACCACAGGTTACGGCAATGTCGTAACCGTGGTAAAGAACTTTGAGTTGTTCTAGCTGTTCACTGTCACCTTGGGGGCAGTCTTGCAGTGCACTGTATTGCATGAGGAAGTCACGGCTATAGGCATATAGCCCTACATGCTGCCATGCTTGGTGATTGTCTGTTTGACGGGGGAATGGAATGGCAGCGCGACTAAAATACATGGCGCGCCCGCGTGCGTTACATACGACTTTGACGACGTTGGGGTCGTGTAGATCTTCATCGCGTTGTAATGGGTGGGCTAGGGTTGCCATGGCTAAGTGGCTGTCTTGTGCAAATGGACGAACGACAGCGCGAATGGCTGCGGGATCAATCAACGGCTCATCACCTTGGACGTTAATGATAATATCGACATTTTCATGAGCAAAGGCTTCAGCTAAACGATCACTGCCGCTGGCATGGGGGCGTTGGCTGATGAATGTGCGTGCGCCAGCATCCAAGGCGATATCAGCAATGCGCTGAGCGTCGGTAGCTACCACCACAGGACCTATGTTTGCTTGAATAGCGCGGTTGACGACATGGGCAATCATGGATTGACCATGCAATAGAGCCAATGGTTTACCTGGGAATCGTGTCGATGCCATGCGTGCAGGAATGCCAATAGCGATGGATTGCGTCATCAGATGCCTCCAGTAATTTGCCAACCAGTGGCAGTTTTTTTGAGTAGCACACGTTCTCGTTGCACCAAGGAGCGCCATGTTTGATCTTGTAGTACCCGCAAACTGTAGCTTTGTTCGCAGGCGGCATGTGGACCGTCTAACGTCAAGGTGCGGTCGTGGGATTGCATCTTAATTTGTTCAAACTGGTCAAATAATTGTTGTTGTGCTTTGATTTTGTCGGCTTTGCTTGCGCCATGATCGTTAAAATCATCCGCTAATAAGGCAGAAAAGGCAGTAATATCACGTGCTGAAACCGCCTGATCGCGGGCATTTAGCACCTGTTCAATGGATTCTTTTTCGGCAAAGCCACAGGATGATAATAGTATGAGAATGAATAATAATTGGCTTAGTCGTTTAGTCATGATCCAGCGTGCCAGCGGTACAGTCTAAGACTAACTTGCCTGTTGTTTGCCCTTGTTCGACACGTTGCTGTGCTTGTGCAGCTTCAGCCAATGGTAATACAGCATCGACATGAACAGTAAGTTTGCCTGCCGTCATAAGCTCGGCGCATTCTTCTAAAATAGCAGCTTGATGTGCGGCTGCATCATCATCGTTTAATAGCATGGGACTGAGCATCAATTCTTGCGCTAGGGTAATGTTTTTTAGTCTTAACTGCGCCCAATCGAGGGTGCCAGGGAACTGTAATAAACTGACGATTGTACCATAGTTGGCTACACTGGCAGTCAATGGTGGCAGTGTTTCGCCACCGACTGTGTCGAGCAAGAGATCCACGCCTCTGCCGTCGCTCCATTGCATGACTGCGGCAAGTACATCGTCTTTGCTTCGGTCAATGACGGCATCAGCACCCAAGGATCGTGCGAGTGTTGCTTTTTGTTCAGAACTGACACTGCAAATGACGCGGCAACCCGCTGCTTTAGCTAACTGAATAGCAACATGACCAACGCCGCCTGTGCCACCTGTAATGAATACCGTTTGTTCTGATTGTACGCGGGCGCGATCAAACAATGACTCCCATGCTGTAATAAGCACCAATGGAGCAGCAGCTGCTTGTGCCATATTGCATGTTGTGGGTTTGTGGGCGAGGTAATGTTCTGGCACACAAGAAAAATCAGCGTAATTGCCGCTAGCCTGACCAATGCCACCATAACAATAAAATACTGCATCACCCACTTGATACTGCGCAACATTAGAGCCAATGGCTTCAATGATGCCAGCACCATCGCAGCCTGGAATAAATGATGTTGGTGCAGCTATAAAGCCACCACGCTGGCGCGCTTTGGCATCTACGGGGTTAACGCCTGCGGCAAAAATGCGAACAAGCACTTCATTTGGCGCACACGATGGGCGGGGCAAGGACTGCGTTTGCAGCACTGAAGCATCGCCCGCTGCTGTTGCGACGATGGCGGACATAGACGTTGGCATGATTATGAACCTGAAGGATTAAAGCTGGTTTGAATCGAGGGTGAGGCGGAAGGGTTGCGTCCTTGCCACATACCGCCTGTATTGCGGTGCGAGCTGGTTTGGTCAACAGCCAGCAAGGAGCGGCGCGCCTCAGGTTTTAAGTCGTTGGATATTTTGCGCGCTGCCAATGCCACCACGTTGAGTAAGTCAAAGCGACTTTCTTCGCCGTTAGCTAACAGGGTGTCAAAGTTTTTGAAGGTAGGGATATTGCTGCTGCGTTCTACCAATTCGGTTGTGCCAATATAATCTTTAAGGATGCGTACATCTTTGGGCGATAGACCGATGACAAAACGGTTGCGATACAGTGTCTTTCTCGTTTTAGGGTCAACCATTTCTGCTACGACTAAGGCGGAAGCTTGGTAAGGTTGCGTCATGCCGTTAGCCCAAAAGCCAACCTGCTCCATGTTGATGCGTAAAATCGCATCGGTTTGCTGACGGATTGCTTTGCGGCTGGGCTTAAAATAATTCCAGTAAGGTTCATTGCGGTCGTGTACGACGTAACCCGATTTTTCTAGCCGATGAATAAGGGTGGATTTGAAAATTTTACCGCATTCGATGCCAACAGACCCTACTTTTTGCCGGTATTCATGCCCTTGCGCTTCTACGATAATATTATCCATCACCATACCGCTGCTACCCATGAGTAATAACAATGGTGATAGACGACGGATTTTTACTTTGTCATCAAATTCAAGTGCCGCGACATCAATATGGCGTAATTCTTTGTTGAGCTGGGTTTTTAGTGGTGGGTGCATTTCTGCACAGCCTGCAAACAGGAGGAGCAGGCTCATCAAGAAAAAGCGAAATAGAATATTCATAGTCCCGAAGCATAGTAAGGGCTTATATTTAGTACAACCTAAATCCTGTGCTGTTTGGTGTATGTGGCATAGCTTGCTATCACTCAGTGCGATGAAACGCTGTTGCTACAGCGCGTCATAAGGTCATGCCTGTTGATTATGTGGGTAACATTACCATGTTAAAGTAGGTGAAACACTTAGGGGATGATGAACCCTTAACCGCTAGTGCGTTTTTGCCTTGTATGTGATCCTTATCACCATGTTAAGGAAACCAAGCAAGGAGGTTCGTCATGCGTAATGTTCCCTTCAAAACTATCGTCACGGCATGGATTGTAGCGGCCTTCTTGACCGCATGCGGTGGTGGCGGTGCGGGTAGTGACCAAGTTGTTAGCCCCAGTACATCCATTGCGCCTGTTTATATGGGTATTGTTTCAGCGATGAATGACCCTGAGTCCCGCGTTCCAGCATATTTTTATCATCTGCCTCACAGTGGTGCTGTCGAGCATGAATACTTCCACCTTCGTGCCCGTGATGTGTGGTCAACAGCAACGGTGAATTATGACGTGTCCAGCCAAGATCCCTATGAGGTACTGACTTGGGCGCAGCAGGCGGTAACGCTTCGTTATGGTAATGTTAGCCCTGTGAGCCATACAGAAACAGCGTGGTACTATGAATCCACGTGGTATGCTGCAGGTTCAGCTGCTACGCATGCGCACCAAGTTTCCGTCCGCGCCTTTAAAGCAACAGCTTTGGATCGCTCTATGGTGGATCCAGCTCAGCCCAGTGCCTTGCAAGGTGTGGTACAACAGACACCCATCACCGCTGCGGATGCTAGTTTCTTGGCTGAATATTTATGGACCTATTCATCCAGCAACAATAGCGGTCACGTAGTTGTTGCTAGCAATACCGTTCAGACCAGTAGCGGCTTCCGCCATACGATTCAGGAAGCGGTGTTTAATCCGCAGTCTAGCGGTACAGCTTGTGTTACGGTTCAATTGTGGGATGTGCACTACGATATTAGCAATATTGATGGCAGCATCGTATTAAGTCGTAGTTACCAAGGCGAGTTCCATGCTCGATTAGGTGCCAATGGTGGTTACATCGTCTGCCCAGATCATGCACCTCAGCCTGCAACAAGCGGCACTACAGCTCAAGGAATTGTGGCTGTTTACCCTCAATAATGTATTGCCTACTATTACCTACGGCGCAGCAATAGACTGCGCCGTATATGGTTGATCGCCTTGGTAGGGTTAAGCTCTTTCGGGCAGGCATCCATGCAATTCATAATTTGATGGCAGCGGTAGAGGCGGAAGCTGTCTTCAAGTTGATCCAAACGTTCGTCCGCTGCTTCATCGCGGGAGTCTTTGAGCCAACGATCGGCTTGCAATAATGCCGCAGGGCCAAGAAAACGATCACCATTCCACCACCACGAAGGGCATGATGTGGTGCAACATCCACATAAGACACATTCATACATACCATCTAATGCTGCGCGTTCTGTGGGGGCTTGTAGGGTTTCGCACTCTGGCTCTGGCGTACTTCGCTTTAACCATGGTTGAATAAGTTTGTATTGTTCGAAAAAATGGGTGGCATCTACAATGAGATCACGGATCACTGGCATATTGGGCAAGGGGCAAATTTTTATCGGTTGCTTTAAACCAGCTAAGGGTGTGATGCAGGCAAGTCCATTGACACCATTGATGTTCATGCCGTCCGAACCGCACACACCTTCACCACAAGAACGGCGGTAACTTAGGCTACCATCAAGGTTCCATTTAATATAATTCAGGGCATCAAGCAGTTTCATGCCTTTTTTTTCTAATGGCACGGTAAATGTTTGAAACTGTGGTTCGCCACCTTGTTCGGGGTGGTAACGGTAAATCTGTAAGGTAACGCTGGCGTGAGACATTAGTACACCCTCTTTTTTGGTGGGAACTCAGCGACCGTCATCGGGCGGCGGCGCACAGGCTTATAACGTATTTGAACACCGTGCTGATCGATGTAAGCAAGGCTGTGTTTCATCCATTGCTCGTCATCTCGTTCTGGGAAGTCATCGCGGGCATGCGCGCCACGCGATTCAGTGCGCGCCAAGGCACTGGCGGCGCAGGCACGCGCCATGAGCATTAAGTTTTCTAACTCCAATGCTTCGATAAGCTCGGTGTTGAAGATGCGGCAGTTATCGCTGATGCCCAAGTGGGGGAGCTCTTGCGCCAGAGCTTCAAGCTTATCCACGCCTTCTTGCATCACATCATGGGTGCGATAGACGCTAAAATGCGCCTGCATCAATGCTTGCATGGTGTGTCGAACACGACTTACACCATGATTTTCTGCGGGGGTGTTAAACCATCGCTCTACACGCGCTACGGCTGTTTGCCAGCAGTCTTTGTCAATCGGTGGGTGGTAGCGGTTGTGCCGTAAATATTTGGCGACGCGATTGCCACAGGCGCGTCCAAAGACGACGATTTCTAACAATGAGTTACCGCCCAAGCGGTTGGCTCCATGCACCGAGGCGCAAGCTGCCTCGCCAATGGCAAACAAACCAGGCACAGGACTTTCGTTGTCGCCATCACTGCGTACCACCTCGCCAAAACGGTTGCTGGGAATGCCGCCCATGGTGTAATGCGCTGTAGGTTGAATGGGGATTGGCTCTTTGGTGCAATCAACACCAGCAAAGCGCAAGGCAAGCTCATGGATGTTGGGCAGGCGTTGCATGATGACATCCGCACCCAAATGATCGAGTTTCAATAGGGCTTGGTCTTTGTTGGGCCCGCAGCCACGTCCTTCGCGAATTTCTTGGGATATGGCACGGGAAACCACATCACGGCTTGCCAGATCATGTGCCGTTGGTGCGTAACGCGTCATAAAGCGTTCGCCTTCGCTATTGAGTAAATAACCGCCTTCGCCGCGTACCGCCTCCGTAATAAGCGGGCCTACTTCGGCAATGCCTGTGGGGTGGAACTGGAAAAACTCCATATCTTCTACCGCCAAGCCTGCGTTGAGCGACAATGCGCCGCCATCACCTGTGCAAATATGGGCATTGGTGGTGGTTTGGAAGATGCGACCTGCACCGCCTGTTGCCAGAATGACCGCCTTGGATTGAAACAAGTGGTATTCGCCGCGCCCAATATCCCAAGTCATTACGCCGTGGCAGCCTTTATCATCAGTAATCAAGTCAAGGGCAAAAAACTCTTCATGAAAATGGGTGCCGGCACGTAAATTTTGTTGATAGAGCGTGTGTAAAATAGCGTGACCTGTGCGATCCGCAGCGGCACAGGTGCGTGATGCCTGCCCGCCTTTGCCAAATGCCCGTGATTGTCCACCAAAAGGACGTTGGTAAATGCGCCCATTATCCAGTCGTGAAAACGGTACGCCAAAATGCTCCAGCTCGCGCACCAATAAGGGGGCGGCCCGGCACATGTATTCAATGGCATCTTGATCGCCTAAATAGTCTGAGCCTTTGATGGTGTCATACATGTGCCAATGCCAGTGGTCAGGCTCTATATTGCCCAATGCAGCATTGATGCCGCCTTGCGCTGCTACGGTGTGCGAGCGTGTGGGTAATACTTTGCTGACCACAGCTACGCGTTGACCGCTTTCTGCTAACTGTAGGGCGCAGCGTAAACCCGCGCCGCCTGCACCGATAATTACCAAATCATAAAAATGGTGGTTAATTTTTTCGTTCGATAAATATGCCATGCGTTCCCCTTACCACCAAATCGCTGTTAGCCAGCCAAGCAGTAGCAGCACACTGGCGACTTGCATGATGGCAATTATCACAAGGCGCATCAATGCCTTGTGGATGTAATCTTCGACGATCACTTTGATGCCGAGGTAGGCATGGGTGATGATGGCAAGTGCCAACAGACTATGGCATAAGCGTGTTGTAGGGCTATTCAGCCACGCTTGTAGTTCGTTCAAAGTGAGTGTGCCGTGGTACACAGCAACGACGACGTACAGGGCGATGGGTAATAAAAGTAGGATGAGGACGGCAGATAGGCGTTGCATATACCATTCTTCTGTGCCGTGACCTGATAAAGAGGGGGTGTTTTTCATAGCCAAATGACCATGATTAATAAGCCTACGATAGCACTGGCGAGGCTGAGCTTGGCAGAAAATCGCATCTGTTGCCGTGATTCGCCAATGCCAAGATCAAGCAGTAGGAAGCGTGCACCATTGATGCTGTGGTATATGACTGCCATGCCGCTAAGGAGTAGGAAGCCATAGCCTATAGGATGATGCAGCCATTGTTGCAACGCATGGTAAGCATCGGCATTGCCGTTGTGCGCGATGATGACCAAGCATAAAAGAAACAGCGCGAACCCTAGAAGCACGATGCCACTGGCGCGATGGGCAAGACTGGCAATCATCGGCGGTCGCCAGCGGTAAACAGCAATATGGGGCGATTGGGGCATGGAATGCGTCGTTGATCGTTCACTCATCAGAAAGAACCTCCCGCGCTGCTACGCGCTCCTCGCTAGTTTATAGGCTGATGTTGTTATTGCAAGGTGGATGCAATCAAGCCCCCTGCGATAAATTCTAAGATAGGACCAAGTACCGCTTGTAACGCGCCTGTAAGTAACAGAACTACAAGAATGATAAAGCCGAACGGTTCCAGTCTTGCAAGATGAACAGCTAAAGATTCAGGCAGCAAACCTGTGGCAATACGTCCACCATCCAGCGGCGGGATGGGGAATAGGTTGAACACGCATAAAATAACGTTGATGATAATTGAAGCTTGCGCCATCAGTGCCAAAGGCTCGGCAAACCAAGATAGTGATGGTGGACTATGCACAGCCAGCCATAAAACAAGTACCGAACAGGCAGCTAACACCGCGTTGGTCGCAGGTCCCGCTAGCGCCACCCACACCATGTCTTGCCGTGGTCGCCGCAAATGGTGCCAGTTCACAGGTACGGGTTTGGCATAACCAAATAAAAAAGGCGATTGCAGCACAATTAGCAATAGGGGAATGCCAATCGTGCCGATGGGGTCAATATGTTTGGCAGGGTTGAGTGATAAACGCCCCATGTCTTTCGCCGTGCGATCACCCAGTAGCAAGGCGGTGCGCCCATGCGCTACTTCGTGTAGGACAACAGCAAATAACACCGGGAGTGCCCAAATGCTGATACCTTGGATGATGGCATGAACATCCATTATTGTGCTTCTTCAGAGAAAAAATCATCCTCAGCAAAAGGGTCATCCGCGCTGCTGCTGACTTTTTCTGGCGGGTGACCATCGTAAATGAGATATTCACGGTTTTGTCGCCATGCGTTACGGGTGAATAAGTAGGGGTCAAGAGCCATGTCATCGCGCATATCCGCCGCATCATCCAAGCGGGCTCGAGCATCGGTATATTTGAGTACAGTCAGCGGAATAGTGACCTGCGGCGCGAGCGCGAAAGACGCCCAAAAGAGTGCGTCCGTTGCCGTTGAGGTAATAAAGTCAGGTGTTTTGCGTGCCGAGTTAGGGCCGTAAAACGGGAAGATGAGGTAGGCTCCCTGTGGCACGCCCCACACAGCCAACGTTTGCCCCAGATCTTCATTGTGTTTTTCCAACCCAATGGATGAAGCAATATCCGCAAAACCCAACATGCCAACCGTAGTGTTCACAACAAAACGTCCTAAATCATTCAATCCCTGCTCGCCCTTGCCTTGTAAGAAGCTGTTGAGTACGGTGTTAAGGTAGGTTGCATTGTCATAAAAGTTTGAAACAGCGGTGCGCAGACCTTTTGATGTAACGGTTTTATAGCCCGTTGCCAAGGGCTTTAAAAGGGCGCGGTCAAGTCCATCATTAACCTTATCAGTCACGCGATTGACAGGTTCAATAGGGTCGTATTCATTGTGAGCGGTGGCGCAGGAGCAGCACAGTAACAGCGATATCATACAAAGAAGGTGTTTCATTTTGCGAAGTATGCACATGCTTGATACGGCAAAGCAAACAAAATGTAGCATAATGAAACACTGTTAGAAGTCTTGTGCTTGCCAAGTCTATGCCCCTAGACTAACGTACGCTATTCTTTTAGTTGAATGTGTGTGCCTAAAGTGGCAAATTAGGAAGGAGGATATAAAGAAATGAATAAGTTTAAGCAGAAAAGTCTTCTCTGCGCTTTAATGTTATTGGCAACCCCTGGTGCTGTATCAGCGCAGCAGGTTGCTGCTGCATCAGCAGTGACGTATATTGATCGCCCTGCTATTGCACCAGGCGCGTCTTTGGGTACGCCCATGGCATTTGGTGCTAAATGGGGTCAGGGATTTATTGGTGTTTCTGGTACTGATGGTACAGGTAATGTGAGAAAAACTGATGGCTCTATGGCTGTAGGTTTTGGTCTGGGTGATCCAGCGGAGACTGTAGGTTTAGAAGTTACGACCGCTATTATTAGTCTTAAAACGCGTTTTGGCGATAGTGGTACTGTGAATGCTAAGTTGCACCGTTGGTTGCCTTGGAACTCCGCCATTGCAATCGGCGTAGAAAATGCTGCAACATGGGGAACTGCAAAAAAAGCACCTAATGTAAAAGCCAATGGCTACCTTGCCTTGAGCAAAGTGTTTGCCTTACAGCCAGATAACCCTTACCATCCTTATTACCTTATCGTTTCTGGTGGTTTCGGTAATGGTCGCTTCCAAAGTAATGTGTTTGATGCATATACCCCAAATGTTAATTATAACAAAATCGGTGGTTTTGCCAGTGTTGGTTTTCACTTCCATCCGCAAGCATCCTTGGTTGCCAGTTGGACGGGTAAAGATTTGAATGCAGGTCTTTCTATTGTACCTTTGCATGATTACCCTATCGTGTTAAATCTTGGTGCCGTTGATTTATTGAAACACAATCAGCCTAAGACCCGTTTTATCGGATCTTTGGGTTATGCATACTTTTAAGGAGTTGTAACATATGAAGAAAACAGTAAGAAATATTGTACTTTTAGCAGCGATGTCTATGGCTGGAAGCTCTTTAGTATTCGCTGGTGCTTTGCCAGTGAGTGGTGGGGTTAGTACAGGTAGTAGTAGTGCTGTTGGCGGTGGCTTTACGCCTATGTCAACATCGACTGCACCAGCTGGTGGACCGACTGCACCAGCAACGATTGATACGGATCAAAATGCACCAGCAGAAACGATTAAAACCGATCAAAATGCTGGTAGCAGTGGAAGCGAAGGCGAAGGCGGCAGTGGCGATAGCGGCAGCGATGAGCTGTAATCATCCCTGCTAGAATAAAAAAGGAGCGGTCTTACCGCTCCTTTTTTTGTGCTTTGATTATGGGACTTCAGTTATTCATCCAGCCACTTAATCGAACATCCAATGGTTGGGTGTTGCACTTGCGGTGCTGTTTTGCCAGCTAGCATCTGTTCTGCTGCGGGTAGCAGTTCTTGTTTGCTGACTTTTGCTTCATCCTTCCAGTAGTCATCGATGCGTCCGTGGTAATACAGTGCCTGATCGGCATTGAATAGGTATAAATCAGGGGTGCATTGTGCTTGGAAGCTACGCGCTACTTCTTGACTTTCATCTGCCAAGTAGGGGAAATCAATGCCCCATTCTTCGACCTTCTCTTGCATGGCTGGGATCGAATCTTGTGGGAAATCAGGGTGAATGTTGGGGTTGATGGCGATCGTCGCAATGCCTTGCGCTCGTAACGTTGCCGCGTGACGCATTAAACGCGGCCATACAGCAATCGCATAGGGGCAATGATTGCAGGTGAATACGACCAATAAACCTTTTTCACCCATGAAATCACGCAGGTGGCGGGAGTTTCCTGCCAAGTCTTGTGCCGTGAGGTCTGGCAATTGCCAACCCTGATCGACATGAATTGATGCAACTAATGCCATAGTTTTCTCCTTCTTTATGTGTCGCCATTACGATGCTTTACCAGTGTCAGGCTACATGGCGGTAATGTTATTGTGTATGATGCAGACAAAGAGGGTGCTGTCAAAGCCTCTTGTGAAAATTATGGCGCACTGAATATAAGCCATAACGATCATAAAGGATTTGCTGCTTGCGTTTAGATGGTTATCCTCCGCCGCCCTGAATCGGGATTGATTGGAGAATAGAATATGAGTGAACGTACCTACTGCGGTGATTTTCGTGACAGCCAGCTTGGGCAAAGCGTCCAGCTGAATGGCTGGGTAGAAACCAACCGTGACCACGGTGGTGTTATTTTTCTGGATGTACGTGATCGCAGTGGTGTAGTACAGGTGGTCGCTCATCCTGATCAGCCAGAGGTTCATGCTTTGGCGCACAGTCTGCGTCAGCAAGATGTGATTGCCGTTAGCGGTGAAGTAGTGGCACGTTCCGAAGAGACCGTTAATAGCAATCTAAAAACAGGTGCGGTGGAAGTTGTAGCACGTAGTATCATCGTGTTAAACCGTTCCGAAACGCCACCATTCCCTATTGAAGATGATTGCAAGACAGGTGAGCAACATCGTCTTGAATACCGTTACTTGGATCTGCGTCGCCCTGTGATGCAGCGTAATATGATGCTGCGCCACAAAGTAACCCACGCGGCGCGCAACTACCTTGACCAGCAAGGTTTTTTGGAAGTTGAAACGCCTATTCTAAACAAATCTACACCTGAGGGAGCGCGTGATTACTTGGTGCCTTCACGTGTGCATCAGGGTTCTTTTTATGCCCTGCCACAAAGCCCACAGTTGTTTAAACAGTTGTTGATGGTCGCTGGTATGGATCGTTATTATCAAATCGCTCGTTGCTTCCGTGATGAAGATCTGCGTGCTGATCGCCAGCCAGAATTCACTCAGGTGGATTTGGAAATGTCCTTTGTATCACAAGATGATGTTATGGCGTTGGCTGAAGGTTTGATTAATGCCATGTTTGAGGCGGGCATGGGTGTGAGTTTGAATGCGCCATTCCCTCGTATTACTTACCAAGAAGCGATGGATAAATATGGTTTAGACCGTCCTGATATTCGCTTTGGTTTGGAGCATGTGGATATTACCGAACTGATGCGAGAAGTGGAATTTAAGGTGTTCCGTGAGCCTGCCGAAAAGGGTGGCTTGGTCAAAGTCCTGCGTATTCCAGGTGGCGCATCGTTGAGTCGTAAACAGATTGATGATTACACCAAGTTCGTCGGTATTTATGGTGCTAAAGGTTTGGCGTGGATTAAGGTTAATAATAAAGCAGACCTGCCCGCTGGTTTGCAGTCGCCAATTGTGAAGTTTTTGCCTGAATCTATTTTAGACCGCATGCTCGAAGCCTGCGCTGCTGAAGATGGTGATATTTTATTCTTTGGTGCTGGTGAACGCCGTGTTGTGAATGATGCCTTGGGTTATTTGCGGGTGCATGTGGCGCGGGATATGGGCTTGATTCCTGAAGGTGAGCAAAGTTTTGTGTGGGTGGTGGACTTCCCTATGTTCGAGTGGAACCCCGAAGAAAAACGTCCGCAAGCCTTGCATCACCCTTTTACTGCCCCAGACCTAGAACACTTGGATCAATTAGAGTCTGAGCCTTTAAGCTTGAACTCTCAAGCCTATGATTTGGTGTGGAACGGTACAGAGATTGGTGGTGGTTCTATTCGTATTCATGACACCGAAATGCAGCAGCGTGTATTTGCGGCACTTGGTATTGAAGAGGAAGAAGCGCGTGAAAAGTTTGGCTTCCTGCTTGATGCATTGCAATTTGGTGCGCCGCCACATGGTGGTTTGGCCTTTGGTTTGGATCGCGTGTTGGCTTTGATGACAGCTTCGGAATCCATTCGCGATGTTATTGCCTTCCCTAAAACACAGCGCGCCGCCGACCCAATGAGTGATGCGCCAGCAGAAGTGGCAGATAAACAATGGCAAGAACTGGGTTTGCGTAAACGACGTAAGATTGTAACCGAGTAACGAATAATTCAGGTTAAATAAAAAAGGCTGGAGCCATAGGGTTCCAGCCTTTTTTATTTCGTGGTTTCTTTGCGTCATACCGCACTCGATGCGGTATTGCGGATCAAGTCCGCAATGACGCATTGCTACTCAAAAAGTCACGAATAAAACCATGCGTGAGCAATATCAGTTAGTATACTTAAGCTATAATATGACAGATGTGTTCGCGGTCGGGACCTGTGGAGACCATTTGAATCGGTGCTTCGCAGAGATTTTCGATGCGTTGTAAAAAGGCGCGGGCTGCGGCGGGTAATTGTTCTGCATCGGTGATGCCAAACGTTGATTCCTTCCAGCCAGGCATGGATTCATAGATGGGTTCACAACGATCAAACATGGCAGCATCAGCAGGGATGTAGTCAATAAGCTCGCCATCTACACGGTAGCCTGTGCATAGCTTCACTTCATCTAAGCCATCTAACACATCCAGTTTGGTGATCGCCAGTGCTGTGATGCCGTTGATGCGTACTGCATGACGGGTTACAAGGGCATCAAACCAACCTGTGCGACGTGGACGACCTGTGGTGCTGCCAAACTCATGACCTGCTTCTGCCATGTGCTTACCAGCGGCATCATTCATACCATCAGCATTATACAATTCCGTTGGGAAGGGGCCTGCACCGACACGCGTCATATAGGCTTTGGCGATGCCTAAAATTTCACTCGCTGCATTTGGACCAACGCCCAAACCAGCCAGCGCAGCACCGGCAACGGTGTTGGACGAGGTGACAAAGGGGTAGGTTCCGTGGTCAATATCCAGCATCGTGCCTTGTGCGCCTTCAAAGAGAATACATGCGCCAGCTTGCTGTTGTTGATGCAAGATCATGGTTACATCGGCGGCCAAAGGCAGTACATGCTGACGCGCCAGCTCTAGTGCTTCCTCGACTTCTTCGCGGCTTACAGGTTCTGCTTTTAGGAACTCGGTTAGCATAAAGTTGACGTAGTGCAAATTGGTTTCAATGCGTTCATCAAGGTTTGCAGCATTAAGGTCGCACAGGCGAATGCCACGGCGCGAAGCTTTGTCTTCATAACACGGACCAATGCCACGCCCTGTGGTGCCAATACGTTCGCTACCGCGTGCGACTTCACGGGCGGCATCTAAGGCGCGATGGTACGGTAGAATCAGTTGGCAGCGGTCGGAGACACGCAAGCGTTCGGCAACAGGAATCGCTGAAGCTTGCAGCAAATCAATTTCTGACTTTAGCTCGGCAGCATCTACTACCGTACCGTTACCAATCAAACACAATGTGTCATCGTGTAAAATTCCCGAAGGGATGTGGTGTAGCACGGTTTTTTGCGTGCCAATAATCAGTGTGTGCCCCGCATTAGGGCCACCTTGGAAGCGCGCGACAACATTGGCTTGGGGAGCCAACAGGTCAACGATTTTCCCTTTGCCTTCATCACCCCATTGGATGCCAATTGCAATTGTATTTTTCATGCCGTACCTCGGACTTGTCGGGGGTCCCAATTCAGGAACAGCCCTAAATATTATACCTAATTAGGTCATTGCTTGTTTTAGGAAAACACTACCATGTTAACCATCGTATTAAATCGAAGGAGAAGCCGACAGCAGGCATGGCTCGACCGTGTGCTGCCATCATGGTGTCATAACGACCACCACGCAATACTGCTGTTGGAGCTTGTGGTGAATAACCGTTAAAAATCAGTCCAGTATGGTATAAAAAGTGCGGCATCAGTGCGGCATCTACGACCATGTGGATGTTATCTTCAAGCAGCAGAACTGCCTCGCGCTCAATATGTAGCAGTGCCTGTGCAGCCTTGGCAAAATCATCGCCAAAGTCATGGCAGTGTTTGCTTAGCCATGCGCTGTCAGCCTGCATACTTGCCAGATCAATCAATGCTTGAGCAACGGCATCAGGCAGTTGTTCGTTGGCTAAGTGATGAATGACATCTTCAGGTGAACGGCGTTGTAATAGCTCGACCCAATCAGCCAATGGCAAAGTGCTTTCGGCACACAGTGCGCGGATGATGCCGACATGACCGATTTGTATAGTCGGTGCGGCAAAGCCAGCTTCTAGCATGGTTAAGGCTGCTAGGTGAATGATGTTAAGGTCACAAGCTTCTGAGGCATCACCTAAGTATTCCACCCCTGTTTGCCATTGTTGGCGGCTGCCATCAATCACATCAGGGCGCGCTTGCACAACAGGCCCAGAATAACATAGGCGCAAACTTGCTTCGTTTTGTAGGCGTGTGGCGGCAATGCGTGCGATTTGTGGTGTGATGTCGGATCGTACAGCCAGTTGCCCATAATCGGCAGGGTCACTGAATACTAAGGTATTATCCATCAAAAAACGTCCTGCACCTGCAAGCAGTACATCAGGTCGCTCTAATAAAGGTGGAATCACCTCTTCATAGTCATGGTCGGCAAACAGATCCAATAAACGACCTTGTAGCAGGCGTAAGTCTCTACTTCGTTGACCAAAAATATCATTTAGCCCCAAGACGGGGATGTTGTTTGTATTCACAGCGCGTCCAATGCAATATGACGTACACACATCATATTTTCGAGTTTGTTGAGGCGTTCGCATACTTCGGCAGATGGTCGTGTATCGACGCTGACCAACGATACCGCGTAATCATGGCTTTTGCTGCGACCAAGGCGGAAGTCCCCAATATTGATATCGTAATGCGCCAAAATAGCACCTACGGAGGCGATGACGCCTGGTTTGTCTAAGTTTTGCAGGAAGATCATCTCGCCTTCGGGGGCAAGCTCGATATCGCAATGATCCAAGCTGACTAAACGAGGGTGGTGACCATCAAACAGTGTACCAGAAACGCAATGTTCACCATGGTCACCGCGTACAATCAAACGGATCAGCGTGGTGAAGGGGTCGGATGCTTCGCGGGCTTGTTCAATCAGTTCAATGCCGCGTTCACGGGCGATCATTCCTGCGTTTACCGCGTTGACCTCATCCATGCTTTGGGACAATAATCCCTGTAGTACGGCGTTAATCAATGGTTTACGGTTAAGTCCTGCAACGTGACCTTCAAACTCTATGGTAACCTGACTATAACCTGGTTCTAGCCACTGACCCATAAACTGCCCTAAGCGCAGTGCCAAGTCGCTATACGGTGCCAGTTGCTCTGCCTCAGCACCAGAAAGGGAGGGGACGTTGACTGCATTGCTGATGCTGCCGTTCAGCAGATAATCTGCCATTTGCTCAGCAACTTGAACGGCAACATTTTCTTGTGCCTCATCGGTAGATGCGCCGATATGTGGCGTACAATAGACGTTGTCCAGAGTAAATAGTGGGTTGTCACGCGCTGGCTCTTGCTCATACACATCCAGTGCTGCGGCGCGCAAATGCCCTGATTTGCAGGCTTGGTACAACGCTGCTTCGTCAACAATACCACCACGGGCGCAGTTCACGAGTATGCTACCTGGCTTCATTAAACCGATGATTGATTCATCAATGAGGTTGCGTGTTACATCCAATAATGGGACGTGAATGGTTAGTACATCCACCAACGATGCCAGTTCAGCTACGGTTGCAACCTTGTGTACTCCCATGTCGGCAGCGCGAGCATCAGAAATAAAAGGATCATAGACATAGACGTTCATGTGCAGACCTTTTAGGCGGTTGCAGACGATAGCTCCGATATTCCCAGCACCAATAACACCTGCATTTTTCCCTGTTAGCTCCATGCCCATGAAGCGCGACTTTTCCCATAAACCAGCTTTGGTTGAGGCACTGGCGTGGGGAATCATGCGTGCTGCCGAGACAATATGTGCAATGGCCAATTCGGCCGTGGTGATGGTGTTGCCAAAAGGGGTGTTCATCACTACGACACCACGGCGGGAGCAGGCTTCAATATCAACATTATCGACACCAATGCCAGCGCGACCAATCACTTTGACCTTGCTTGCCGCAGCTAACAAGTCATTTTTTAAGTGGGTGGATGAGCGGACAGCAATACCGTCATATTGATCTGCAATAGCCAGTTTTTCAGCATCGCTTAAACCAGGTCGGTAATCGACCTCCACACCGCGTGCGCGAAATACATCGGCGGCGCGGGCACTCATTTTGTCTGCAATCCAGACGCGGGGTATACTCATAATATCAAACCTTTTTGAATCGTTCGCGAGTACTTGCTGCGCTGCTGCAACACCAGTACCCAAGTGTACAGGGTGGCCAAAGCAGTTGCGTGTAATCTTGCCTCAGCATCCGCTAGTGTAGCACGGAGGGCAGGCTCAGTATCGCTGTCATGCGGCTTGCACGGCTTCTTGACCTGACGAAGTCAGCGTTGACCTTGAATGGTTCATGCATACTGTCGCGCCTCTTTTGCTTTTTTGCCCTTGTAAATAAGGAGCTTTATGCAATCATCACGATGGTTTATGAACTGTCCAGTTTACATATCTTGGCTTGTCTAGCGCGGCGGTATGCTAACCCCGACCACATGGTGGTCAATGAGTAGAGGCAGTGGCTGCTTGTGATGCTTATCACAGTTTTTGTGAGGGGAGGTTGCTACCGTGTGGCACGATGATGCAGCAGGCCTGCTTGGTGGTTGACATTCGGAAGGGCTTGAATATACATTGTCGCATTATATTAAACGCCATGTATATCAACAATGCGTGAATTAGGAGGATAAGATATGTATATTAAATCAGTTATATCGCTGATGTTGTCTCTTTTTTTGGTGATGGGATTCGGTGTTACAACCGCTTCTGCTAAGAGTGAGAAGGTGACGATTTGTCATCATAATAGCAGTGAAGGTGGAACTG
>CAZYAI010000007.1:0-39562 GCA_964645625.1 uncultured Zetaproteobacteria bacterium | reverse complement strand
CTGATACAGAGGGTGCTTGTGTAGATAGCTCGTCTGATGACAAATCTAGCAAATCTGATGATAAGTCCGACAAGTCAGGTGACAAGTCAGGTGACAAGTCAGGTGACAAGTCAGGTGACAAGTCCGACGACAAGTCAGGTGACAAGTCTGATGATAGCTCTAGCAGTACCTGTGCATACCCTGCTGGTACCGTGTGTGTATGTGACCCTGCATGCGTGAACACAACTACCACCACTACAACAAGTAGTGACAACGGTAAGTCAGACAAGAGTGGCAAGTCTGATGACAATAAATCTAACGGCAAGTCAGACGACAACGGTAAGTCAGGCGATAACGGTAAGTCAGGCGATAATGGTAAGTCAGGCGATAATGGTAAGTCCGATGATAACGGTAAGTCAGACAAGAGTGGCAAGTCCGATGACAATGGCAAATCTAGCAAGGACTCTGCTGCAGCGACAACACCTGGTGTAAGCTGCACATGTATCACTGGTGGTGCAGGTCAACTGTACAATAGTACAGGTGGTGCTAACCCTACATTGACATTGATCAACAATGCTGGTGCTGCTGGTAATGGTGCTTCAGGAAGCTCTTTCCGCGAAATTAGCGGTCAGTAAGTTTACTGTATGACTCAACAAGGCATCCCTTCGGGGGTGCCTTTTTTTTGTTCCTGCGTTGGCGAAAGAAATGTTTGAGTAGGGCAGATGATTCGTCAGCTAACAGTCCTTTCTCTACTATAAGTTGATGGTTTAAACGTTGATCGCATAATACTTGGTATAAGGAATCAACAGCACCTGTTTTGGGTTCACTGGCACCATAATATAATTGTTGAACGCGGCTGTTCAGTAGCAAACCAGCGCACATAATACAGGGCTCCAAGGTTACGTATAAACGCGCGCCCGTTAGACGATAGTTTTTTATCTGTTTGCAAGCTTGGCGAATAACGCGAACCTCTGCATGTGCACTGGGGTCATGTGCAGCGATTGGGTGGTTATGCGAAGCAAAAACCTGTCCATCGGTTAGCACCAACACCGCACCTACAGGTACTTCACCACAAGCCGCAGCCAATTCCGCTTGCGCTAAGGCAAGGCGCATATATGCCTCATGATCCAATGGAGGGGTATTCATCGTTTGGTACAGCTAAAGATCAACATCGTAACAAGCTATTGCTTGCTTATGTGACGGTCAATATCATGGTTTCCTCGTAATCGTTCACACCCTCCACTGATTTTTCCGCCCTCAGCGTTAAAAGTGCTCATTTACCAGAGCGTAAACTGCGCGCTTTCGCCTTGATGGCAAAAAAACAGAGGTGGTGTGAATCATTACGTTTCCTCAGCTTGATGATAGTTGAAAAAGGGGTACGTTATGGTTAAAGCTCATTACCCAGCGATGATTCAGGGTTTGTTGTTGGCTGACTCTTATGCTCACCCTGTGCGCCATATTGCTTTGCAAGAAACGCATATCTCTTGGGTTATCTTAACGGGTGATTATGCCTATAAGATTAAAAAGCCTGTTCGGTTTAGCTTTCTCGATTTTAGTACGCTGCAACAACGTCATTATTTTTGTCGGCGTGAATATGAACGGAATCGTTTGTACAGTCCCGATCTTTACCTGCAAGTGCTGACAATCAATCATGACGAGGGTCGCTATGTTGTGGGCGGCAAGGGTGAAGTCGTCGATTATTGCCTGCAAATGCATCAATTCGATCAAGCTGATGTATTCTTACATCGCATGGAGCAAGGAACTTTTGACCCTTATTGGGTGGATGTGTTGGCGCATCATTTAGCGCGACAACATCAAACAGCCGTGCGCGCCAGCGAAGGGTGGGATGCCAGTGCTTTGTTGTATCGTCATATGCAAGATAATATTGAATGTTGCCGTGCGAGTCATCCTATGGTGGCTCAAGTGGAGGAATGCTGGAAGGCGGCTTATCTCGCACAGCAAAAGGCTCTGCAGCAACGACACCATGACGGTTATGTGTGCCATTGTCATGGTGATTATCATTTGGCTAATATCGCCCTTTTTCGTAATCAGCCGACTGCCTTTGATTGCATTGAGTTTAACGATGATTACAGTGTGATTGATACGCTCAATGACGCTGCTTTTTTGGTCATGGACTGTGGTATGCGCGGTCGTTCTGATCTTGCTATGCGATTTTTGTCTCGTTATTTGGAGCAGAGCGACGACTACAGTGGCTTAAAGCTGTTGCCATTGTATCTTGCCTACCGTGCAGCAGTGCGCGCCAAGGTGACGCATTTGCAGGAAGAGGCTTGCGACGGTGGCGCACAAGCTGTGCAGCAACAAAGCATCAGTCATGCTTATTGGCAGTATGCGCAAGCAGCATTAGCGCAGCATTCGCCACAATTATTTGTTGTTGCTGGTTTCTCGGGTAGTGGCAAAAGCTATCTTTCTTTACTGGGCTGTGGTGTTGAACAGGCGGTAGTGATTCGTTCCGATGCACTACGCAAACGTTTGCATGCCGAACATTACGCCGCGTTTCCTTTGTATGGAAAGCGCATGAATCAGCATACTTGTACCGCACTCTTTGATGCAGCAGACCGTGCTTTGGCTGCGGGTTGTTCGGTGATCCTAGATGCGACATTTATTGCTGCCTCATGGCGAAATAAGGCGCGCCAACTGGCGGCACAACACGGTGTAACACTCACGATGTATTGGCTGGATCCGCCACGGGAACAGGTTTTAGCACACATTCGTCAACGTACAGCGGAGGGCAGGGATGTTTCTGATGCGGATGAAGCGATAGTGCGACAACAGTGGCAACAATGCAGTACACCGCAAGATGATGACCTCATCATCTTGCATCACAGCAATCATTGGCCAAGGTCTTCTCTTAACTGATGATGCGCACGCATGGTTATATAAGTGACTTTTTTGAGTGGTAATACGTCATTGCGGATTTGATCCGCAATCCAGAGAACAAGCGTAAGACTGGATATCGGCTCTTAACCTGAATGGTTTATAAATACTGTTGCGCCATGCCCGTTAGCTGCGATACAAATTAGCGACCCAATAGCGTTTTACTAAGATCCTCAATACCACCGCGATCAAGGTATAACTTCATGCTTTGAGCTGCTGCCTTCAATTGCCCTAAAGCCTTTTGATCCAAGGCGCGGTAAAACAATAGATTCCGTGCGACATCATCAGTGCTATTGTTTGATAAAGCTTGTTCAAATAAATCTAATGATTGTTGATACTGACCTTGACGATACAATAAACGCCCTAGGCGGTATAATGCGTCAATGTCCACTGGGTCAATCGCTAGCTCGACATGGTAGGCTGCTTGCGCTTCGTCTATCTTTCCTATTTTCTCTAATACGATTGCTTTATTGTACGGTGCATCATCAAAATTTGGATCTAATGCTAAGGTGCGGTCAAAAGCAGCAATAGCATCATTATGCCGATCCACTTGCATTAACTGATAACCATAACGATGCATATTGCGCGCGGTTGGGGCTACCTCTACGCGTATTTTGCGGCGTTCAAGTTCGGCCAATGCTTGTTTGTCATGGTAATGGATGCTTCGCTCAGACAGGTAGTTTAGACGGCGGTATAACATAGATTTGCCAATCCGCTTCTTCGCATGCATAACAGCATCAGCAGGGAATGCTTCGGTAATAGCATGACCCGCGCTCTTGGCTATATCATCCAAATTCATAGCTGCTGATAAACGTCGCTTCATCTGAGGTACACCTGTCTCGCGCAGGTGTGCCATTTCGTACTCTAAAACAGGTTGGTCGGAGGAATTTACCGCACCGTCTTTTTCACCAATCAGTTGGTATGCGTTGCTGGTTAATAATTGATAAGGCAACCACGTACTAACAATGCCATAGCGATTCATCATGTCCTTTTTAAACAGCGGATGATTAACCACCGTCTCGCCCTGTTGATTGAGAATGGGCTTGTCAGAGGCGACCAATAAAAAGTAAGAAGATTTGATATACAATAGCGCGCAGTGTGGGAAGCTGGATTTCATACTCCGTAGTACAATATCTGCGCCAATATCGCCGATACGTGAATCCATCCATGTGACATATACGCCGTCAGGTTTTAAGCGTTGTTTGACCGTCTTGAAAAAGTCGGTGGTGTAGAGCTTCGATGAGCTGAAATAGAGCGGGGTGGTTACCGTGTTAAGGATCAGGTCATATTGTTGGTGGCGTGACTTCATATCATGAATAGCATCATCAACGATGATGTTTACCTTATCGTTATGCTCAATATCATAATTCCATTTTGACATGCGGAAGAGGTTTTCACGTACTACAGGATTGATTTCCACCACATCGGTATGATCGAAGAACAATCCAACGGTGGAAGCTGTTGCACCACTACCTAAACCCAATACCAAGGCTTGCTCTAAACGTGGTGCGTATAAGCTGGATAGGCCGCCAACCACTTTTTCTGATGAGTTATTCAGTGGAATGCTGATGTAGCCGTTAATAAAGAAATAAGGGTCATCATCAATCCAGTTGATTGAAAACACATCTTGATAGCCTTTGTAACGGTCGGGGAAGGACACTTTCTCTCGTTTTTCCCGTGTGGTTTCCACATCATGGTAGCTCGTATAGCTCAAATATAATAGGTCTTCATCCCATTGGTATTTAAATATGCCGCCAGCAAGTGCCAACAATAGCAGTGCCAGCACCGTTCCGCGCCAGTGCAAGGTTTTGTTGGCAGCTAAGGGGGCGAGTAATAGGGCGAGCGTTGCTAGGCAAATGACGACCAACAGTTGCACGCCATAGTCCAAAAGCGGGTGAAGCACCAACACCATCAATAAAAAGCCTGCTGCGTTGGCGCAGGATGAAATAAATAGCAACACCCCTGATTCTTGGCTGACTTCTTCATCGTGTTGTAGTAACGCAGGAATGGTTGCGCCAAAGGCGGTAGCGGGGATCAACATCAAGCCCGCCAGCCACAACCATTTGGCAACGACCGTCCATACATAACTTACGTTGATGAGTTCATAGATGGCGGCATAGAAATAAATCGCTGGACCAGCCAGTAGTAGCATGGCTAACACGCTGATGACCGCCAGCAGCATTAATCGGGAGAAGGAAATTGCGGTGTAACGCACCAATAGTGAGCCAAGCACAATACCCAATAGTACAATAGATAATACCAAAGCGAAGGACTCTCGGAATGGACCAAATACCAATTCTGCATATTTGAGCATAAATAACTGTAATATGGCTGAAGCCATGCTGGCTAAGATCAGTGGCCAAGCGCGCTGCCACGATACAGTCTTGATTACGGTGCGCAGTGATGTCCCCAGCTTATGGGTGTCATTAACTGTCCGTAATTTACTGTAGCCGAGATATAAACCGATAGCGGCAGCAATATTAATGATGGCGAAAAAAGTTACAGTGGTGTTGATGCCCAGCCAGCGAATTAAATAGAACTCAATTGCTAGTGCAGTGCATGCAGCACCAATATTGTACACGCCGTACACTTGTGAGAAGGCATCGGAACCTGCTGCTTGGCGTTCTAAGTAGGTGGAAAAGAGGGGGACACTGCAACCAATCAGCGCAGCAGGTATGCACAGTAGTATCACACAGACCAGTACGCTGCCTGTTAATCCAGAAGGCAGCATGAGGGTGTTGCTGTAGATTAGTATTTCTAGCGAGGGCATTGCTACCACCATCGCCAAGGCATAAAGACCAATGGCCGCTTCAATCAGCCATAAATAACGCCATAGACGGTGCGCTAATAATGAACCCCAGCCGATGCCGAGTAGAAAGGTCATTAAAATTGAGGCGGAGACCACAAACTGATCGCCAATAATATTACCCAGTAGGCGTGCGTAGAGTATTTCATAAGAAATCCCTGCTAAGCCAGATAACAACATGAGGAATAGAAGAAAATAATTAGCCATTGAAGATCACCTTAACGAAGATGGCGTTTGCCAGATACCATAAATAAGAATTGCATACTCTAACAACCATTTCATCGTGCTGGAATCTGCATCACAATCAAAGGGCAAAAAAAAAGCCCGCATCAGCGGGCTTTTTTCCTCAGTTATCGGATCAATGTTTTACATCTTTCCAAATTTCACGTTTCAGTAGGTACAGTACCAGCGTCAAGATAAGCAAGAAGCCCATCACAAACATACCAATATAACGACGCTCATTTTGATGAGGGTCAGCAATAAAGGTTAAGAATGCAGCAACATCGTGCGCTTGCTGAATCAATTCAGCTTCATCACCCTTGTCGTGATCCAACCATCCCAGAGGATCGGGCATGGCAATACGGTTGCCTACAAAGTAGGTATTGTAGTTGCCATCGGGTACTTTACCTTCGTGGTCATGCTCAAAGCCTGTAAGCAGTGAATAGATATAATCTGCGCCACCACGACGACCAGGAACAATTAACGATAGATCAGGTGGTACCTTGCCATAAGACATTGCGGCATCTTCTGGACCAAGGTCAGTAATCATACCTGAAGTTAGCGGCTTATCGCCACGTAGTTCATCCGCTTCTTCGCGAGTGATGCCAATCTCTGGGTAGTCCATCAAGCCTTTATACGTAACATATTTAGCTGAGTGACAACCCATGCATACTTCAGTAAACACCGTTAAACCACGGCGAATCTGAGTTTGGTCTGTGACGTCAATAACCGCCTGTTTCAAGGCTACGTCATGTCCTTCGCTGGCACATGCAGTGCCTGAAGAAGCAAACATCAATGCTGGTACTGCCATTGCTGCCAGAAATACTTTCGTCCATTTCATACGAATTCTCCCCCTCAAATATGATCTGGCAGTGGTTTAGTCTTCTCAAACTTGGGCACAAATAGCAACAAGATGAAGAAGGCAAAGTAATAACCCGTAGCAATCTGTCCCACCAGTTTCAATGTAGGTGATGTTGCAGAATGACCGCAATAGCCAAGTACAATCACTGTGATGAAAAACAGAATAACCATTTGGCGGAACACTGGACGATAACGCGCTGAACGTACTTTGGAGCGATCCAAGAATGGTAGTACGAATAGAATTGCTAAAGAAGCACCCATTGCTACCACACCCAACAGCTTGCTTTCAAATGAACGCAAAATGGTGTACCACGGTGTGAGATACCATACTGGTGCAATATGAGCTGGTGTTTGTAGGTTGTTGGCTGGTACGTAGTTGTCCACTTCGATGAAGTAACCACCCATTTGAGGGTTGAAGAACACCACGTAGCAGTAGAACAACAAGAACACGCCGACACCAAAAGCATCTTTCACCGTATAGTAAGGGTGGAAGCTGATCTGATCTTCAGGACCATGTACATCAATACCTTCTGGGTTGTTGGAATGTACCACATGCAGTGCATGAACGTGACCACCAACAATTGCAGCCAGTAACAATGGGAACAGGTAATGCAGTGAGAAGAAGCGGTTCAAAGTAGGATCACCTACAGCAAAACCACCACGTAATACTTGTTGCAAAAACTCACCAATGACTGGTAAAGCACCAAATAGGTTAGTAATAACAGTAGCACCCCAGAAAGACATCTGACCCCAAGGAAGTAGGTAGCCAAAGAATGCTGCACCTTGCATGATTAGCAAAATAACTACGCCAATAATCCACAGTAGCTCACGAGGTCCTTTATAAGAACCGTAATACAGACCGCGACCAATATGCATATAGACTACAACGAAGAAGGCAGAAGCCCCGACCGCATGCATATAACGAATAAGCCAACCGAAATTTACATCGCGCATAATGCGTTCGACAGAATCGAAAGCGACGGTGTAACCACCGTAGGTCATCGCGGCACTGGGCTTATAGTACATTGCAAGGAAAATGCCTGTAAGAATCTGAATGACCAGAACCAACAAAGCCAATGAACCGAAGTTCCACATATAATTTAAGTTCTTCGGTGCAGGGTATTCCGTTAGTTGCGATTTAACAATCGCTTCTGCACCTGTTCGCTCATCCAGCCAACCGAACAACTTGGTTTTCATAATTGCATTTAACACGTATTCCTCCCCCTTTGCCTAACCGATGACCACGGTGGTATCGGTCTTATATTTATATGGCATCAGATGTAGATTATGCGGCGCAGGTGAACCCTTCATCACACGCGCTGACATATCGTACAAAGAACCATGGCAAGGACAATGCCAGCCACCAGGCCAGTCGTCTGGCACAGAATCGCCCCATTCTTTACGACCTTTGCTGGGCTTGAACAATGGAATGCATCCCAAGTGTGTGCAGCTTGCCACTACAATTAAGTATTCTGGCTTAATAGAGCGGTATTTGCGATTTTCATTGGTCAGCCATTCCGCAGATACTTCTTCAATTTCTTTGGATTCAGGGTCTTTTAGCAAATCATCATGACCATCAAGCTGTGATAACAGCTCTTTGGTGCGATGTACCACAAACACAGGCTTGCCTTGCCATTGAATAACCACCAGTTGTCCCGCCTCCACGGTACTAACATCAAATTCCGTTTTTGCTGCTGCCAGTGTATCAGCGGCTGGCAACATACTGCCTACGAATGGTACAGCGGCAGCCACTGCTGCGACCCCACCGAGTAAGCCAGCAGCACCAAACAGCATATTACGCTTGGATTGATCGACTTGATCAGACATAGAGCTCCCCCCCTTTTTTTTAATCATTCCAGTCGAGTTCTTGGTAAACGTGTACGTATGACCAAGAACTATTTTTGTGCTATGCCTGTTAACAGGCACAAAGAATTCAGCCCTGCCGCATTACGGCAAGGCTGAATCAATCGATAAGTGTTATGCTGAAGCGGCCAATGCTCTTAGCTCTGCCATAGCGGCAGCATAATCAGGTTTGTTGTAAACTGCAGAACCTGCCACAACAGCAGTTGCGCCTGCGCCTACAACTTCAGCAATCGTTGCAGCATTTACGCCACCATCGACTTCCAGCCATGCAGTGCTTTCCGCATCGTCAAGCATACGACGTGCTTGTGCAATTTTTTTCGTTACCGCTGGGATGTATGACTGCCCACCATAACCAGGGTTGACGCTCATCAATAGAACCAAGTCCACACAGTGCATGACATTTTCTAGTGTCGATACAGGTGTGGCAGGGTTTAAGCTTACGCCAGCCTTACAACCTGCGTCACGAATGGATTGCAGCGTGCGTTCCAAATGAATGCAAGCTTCTTGATGAACGGTAATAATATCCGCTCCAGCCTTAGCGAAGGCTTCAATCTGACGATCAGGATTCTGAACCATCAAGTGAACATCCATCACCTTGCTGGTGTGTGGACGAATAGCCTTGACGATATTATCACCAATGGTGATAGGTGGTACGAACTGACCGTCCATGACATCTACATGAACCCAGTCGCAACCGCCTACATCAATGGCGCGAATCTCTTTTTCCAAGTTAGAAAAGTCAGCAGACAAAATCGATGGTGCAATGATTACTTCTTTCATGGATGCGATTTATAACGAGAAAAGACCAGCTAGTCCAGCGACAACAACCATTTGACTAACGCATGTATTTGCTTTTCGTCGAGGGGACCACCGTTTTTATTCAAAAAACCTGGCATGTGGCGAGGGTCAACGCCTTCTGCGATCATCGCGTATAATGTATCAGGATCATCAATCTGCGTGAGGTCTGGCGCGTAATCACCTTTGGCGTTATTGCCGTGGCACATGATGCAAACAGCACCATAAATTGCCTGCCCTGTTATTTTTCCTTGTGCAGGTGCAACATGGCACTTGGCGCATTCACCATCAAAGATATTATGGCGCGGCATGCTGCTGTTGTGTGGGTCTGGCTCCAGCACCGTTAAGGTCATCCAAGCTGTGGATTGTCGTCCCATTTGATCGGTTACGACGATGTTCTTTTTGACTCGCCCTGTTTTGCCTGCGGTATCTACTTCAATATTGATGGTCGTGAATTCGCCTGGCGCTAATATTTTTTGCGCAGGAATAGCTTTGGTGCAACCGCAGGAAGCTTGAATATCGATGATTTGTGCGATTTCTGTTGAGTTATTGCGCACCAATAATGCTGCGAATAGATGTTCCCCTTCTTTGATCTTTCCTAAGTCTTGTATCGCTGGCTCTAACACCAAGCCATTGTTGGCTAAAGGAAAGGGGGTTGCTTGCAGTGTGTGCGATAACATCATGGCTAAAGTAAATAATAGCGATTGTATGATACATTTCATTACATCGTTCCTCTTGTTGTCAGCGCATAAAAAAAGCCCCTTGCACAAGGGGCTTCGTTCGCATGGTGATGATCTACTTGGCGTAGTCTTCGCCTTTCTCTCTCATAAAGTAACCTGCGGTTCCTTGCTCTTTGTCTTCAAATACCTTGTACCAGACCAAAAACTCTGGTGCGTGAACATCTTTTACTACGTGAACACCTTCATTGTTACCAGTGATGAAGGATTTGCACGAACCACCGATTGTCCATGAACCAGCGGTGTGTACCGTTAGCGCGCAATTTAGACCAAAATCTTTAAATGTACCATCAGAAGTTTCACGTAAGGTGTCGTTCTGTAGGTTTAATACATCACCATCGTGAATGTTTACCGAATGGGTAAACAGCATCATTTCGGCTCCAATTTTCAACATGGGGCCTTCTATGTCATCGCCAGAAACGGTTTCTGGGAAGACCAAGTTAGCATTTTTTCCATCGTCAAAAAAAGCAGCGAAGTGGCTATGGATGCCTACGTCAGCGTGTGCCAATACGGGCATTAACAATGAACAGCTTACGGTAAAAAGCCATATAATCATTTTTCTCATTCAATTTCCCCCTTGAGATCAGAAGGAACAACCATAAGAAAACAATAAGTGATGTAAACAAAAAAGGATGGTTGGCGCGGGCAGGATTGAACTGCCGACCCCCACCGTGTCAGGGTGGTGCTCTCCCACTGAGCTACGCGCCAATAAGTTATAGGTTCGATAATTCCCCATGAATAAGGGGCGGCGAACTATATAAATTAACCATGAAAGCCAAGTTCTTTTGTGGCTTTCATTAGCTGTTTGAGTATTCAAAAAAGCCTGCAAACATGCAGGCTTTTGTTGAGAGGGTTTGAATGGTGGCGCTTCAGGGACTCGAACCCCGGACACGCGGATTATGATTCCGCTGCTCTAACCAACTGAGCTAAAGCGCCTTGCGTTTGGTGCGGCGCATTTTGGTTTTTATTCTGCTGCTGTCAATAAATATTTTTCACTTTCTTTGATACCAGTGTTTTTTTGTTGTGTTGGGTAAGATGTTATTGGGCTGTTACAGGTAATGGGGGGATGGTGGCTGGTGCTTCAGGGCTTTCTAGACTGAGGAGGAAGGCGAGCAGGTCAGCTTGCTCCTGTTTGCTTAAATGAAGCGGTTTAAGTGTGTTGCCGCCACCTTGGAGGGTTCCACCTTGGTTGTAGAATGCAATGACGTTGCTTAATTGGCGGAGTGAGCCGTTGTGCATATAGGGCATCGTGCGTGATGCTTGGCGTAGCATAGGGGTGCGAAAAGCATTGTTATGTTTCTTGCTGTGGGTGACTTCATAATAACCAGGGTCTAGCGATTTTAAGCCGATGTTGTGGATGCCAGAATCTGTAAAATAGGGTGGTTGGTGGCAGTTGATGCATGCTGCTTTGCCTGTGAAGAGTCGAAAGCCGCGTTCTGCTGATGGGCTGAAGGTGTTGTTTTTGCCTGCCAGCCAGCGGTCAAAGGGGCTGTCGTTAACGCTAAGCGTGGCGATGTAGCTGGCGAGTGCTTGCGCGATTTGGATACGTGAGATTTCAGCCGTGTCGCCAAAGCTCGCCTTGAAGGCTGCTGTGTAGGTCCACTCAAAGGCCTGTGAACGGTAGCGAACGTCGCTAGCGAGCACTTCGATGTGGCGGTTGATCGCGGCAGTTAATGAAGTGTCAACGCGGCCATCCCAAAAAAAACTTTTATAGCCATAGATATTGAGTAAAGAAGGTGTTTGCCGACTGAGCATCCATTGTTCTGACTTGGTGTGTTGTGGCTCAAATAGCTCAGGCTCGGACCAAGAAAACCCTGGGTGATGGCAATCTGCACAGGAGGTTTTTTGCTTGCCTAAGATGCGTGGGTCAAAAAACAGTTGCTGCCCTAAGGTGACGACTTTTTGCTCTGTTTCGGGCGGTGTGGGCATACGCCAAACTTGATCGTCTTGTGTTGCAGGGGGTGTTGCTGCTATTCCCATGGCTGGGGCGAGTAGCAGAGGAATGCTGACATATGAAGCTGTGGCAATAAACGCCACTAAACTCTTCATTTGGCATAGTAACGAAGCCTGTGTTTTTGTGAGCAGTCGCACGATTTAAAGCTCTGCGTCTGAGGGGTAAGTCAAAGGGTCTTGTTGTTGTAGGTTGCGAAAACCTTCTTGACGGTAGTAACAGGAGTCGCAATGACCGCAGGGGTTGCCTAGCGCATCGGGGTTATAGCAGGAGCGGGTGAGTTTGTAATCGACACCTAAGCTTAGCCCTAGGGCGATGATTTCTGATTTGCTCATGGAGAGGAGTGGGGCGATGACTTCCATGTTTTGCCCTTCTGAGCCTGCGCGTGTTCCCAGTGTTGCTGTTGTAGCAAAAGCATTAAGAAACTCAGGGCGGCAATCAGGGTAGCCTGAATAATCAACAATGTTTGCACCAATAACGAGCTTGTTGGCATGCAGCGTCTCTGCCATGGCGGTGGCTAAGGAGAGGAAGATCATGTTTCTAGCAGGAACATAGGTGATGGGGATGGCTGATTCGCCGTGTTTATCTTGTGGTACGTCCAGATCATCGGTGAGAGCTGAGCCACCAATGCTGCGCAGATCTACCCCAATGGTGCGATGTGATGTAGCACCAAGGTGTTGTGATATACGCGCTGCAAAATCCAGTTCGATGCGATGACGTTGTCCGTAATCGAAGGCTAAGGTGTGGCATTGCCAGTGTTGCTGCTTGGTCGCCCATGCCAGTGCTGTGGCCGAATCAAGCCCGCCAGAGAGTAGTACAACAGCTTTATGTTGTGTTGTGTTAACGAACATGTTCTTGTTAAACACCGCTGGCATCAGCACCCCAAATGATTTTATGAATTTGCATATTTAATCGTGCTGGTAGGTGGTCTGCTAGCATCCAAGCGCATAGATCGGAAGCTTGCAGTTGACCATGAGCAGGGGATAGTAAAATAGCCGCAGGTGTATCAGGTAGGCGTTCTTCTATAACGTCTTTGCACCATAGATAATCTTCGCGACTGGTGAGTACGAATTTGATTTCATCATGCTGTTGTAAGAGTGCTAAATTTTGCCATAAGTTTCGCGCTTCTTCGCCGCTACCTGGTGTTTTGATGTCGAGTATCTTTTGCACTGATGGTGGAACGTTGCTGACATCAAACGCCCCAGATGTTTCAATTTGAACGGTGTGGCGAAGCTCAATAAGGCGTTGTAATAGCGGAATACAGTCAGGTTGAGCCAGTGGTTCACCACCCGTTACCAGTACCAAGGAGTGCTGGTAGGGTGAAATGGCATGAATAACCTCATCGACACTCATGGATGTGCCAGATGTCGCCTGTAATGCTTGGGGTGTATCGCAGTAGGTGCAGCGTAGCGGGCAGCCTGCTAGGCGAATAAAAGTGCAAGGTACGCCAGCGAGGGAGCTTTCACCTTGAATACTTTGGTAAATTTCATGAACTCTTAGCACGATGGTTTCCTCGGTTGTTATGGCTTGTCAGTCAACGCTGTGCTGGCTGCGAGTAGTTTTTTCCCTCGCTCGGCCGCTGTTGAATCGGGGAAGCGTGCTTTAAGTTGCTGTAGCACGGCGGTGGCTGATGGCTTGTCTTGCAGTGCCAAATGAGCGCGGGCAGTGCCTAGCATGGCAGCCGCTAATTTACCCGATTTGGGGTAGTGAGTGGTGTAAAAAGAAAATGTTTCTAATGCCTTGGTATATTCTTTTTGTGCCAAAAAGCTTTCTGCCAGCCAGTAATAGGAAGGGTCGGCATATTCACCATCTGGGTATTGGCCGAGTAGCTGTTGAAATGACTGAACAGCATCTTGGAAGCGTTCGCTTTTGTAAGCCAAATAGGCGGCTGTATAGCTGTTTTTTTCTTCTTCTGTTGTTGCCCTGCGAGGGGGGTCGGTTGGCTTGGCGTTAATCGAACGTACCAAGTGAGTTGTTGTTTCGGGGTGTAGGGTTTGAGCTGTGGAACGTGTTTGCTTGTTGGCGTTATTGGGCTTGGTGTTTTTGTTGCTCGTTTTACGCGCTGCTGTAACAGGTGAGGTGCTTGTTGAAGCGGTTGATTGTAGCTGTTGTTCGAACTTTTGGAGTTGTTGGTTTTGGTCTTTCAAGCGTGCTTCTAAGGCACCTAATTGACCTTGTTGCATTTGAATGTTTTTTTGCAATTCAAGGATGCGCTGATTGATTTGTGTCAGTTGCCCTTCTAAATTGGCTTCAGAGCTGCGTAGTTCCTGTAGCGAGTTGACTACTAGGTTGCGGTCTTGCTGCCAATGAATCGTGTTTTTATCGCTGGTGGCGCAGCTACTCAGCGAGCATAGCGCAGCAAAAGAAACGGCCACTGGCAAAGCCAATGACCGTTTCTTACCAAGCAGGAGAGAATTAACGAGTAACAATGTCCGCACGGCGATTCTGTGCCCAGCAGGTTTCACCAGAATCAGTACATGCAGGACGCTCTTCACCGAAAGAAACTGTATCCACGCGGGATGCAGCAACACCGTGAGCTACCAAGTAATCTTTCACACGATCAGCACGAGCTTGACCCAAAGCAAGGTTATATTCACGACTACCGCGTTCGTCACAGTTGCCTTCAACAGTAACGGAAACACCACTGTGATCGCTTAGCCAAGCAACATAACCGTCTAATACAGTGCCAGCAGCACTGGCTTCTAAGTTTGATTCGTTGTAACCAAAATAAACTGAGTTAGATGTTGGTTTAGCTGCCAAAGCAGGTGCCACGGGTGCTGGCGCAGTTGTAGGTGCTGGCGCAGGCTGTTGTGCTACAGGCGCAGGTTTATGCGCTGGAGCAGCTGGTTCGTGTTTGGTGCTACAGCCAGACAGTGCTAGCCCTAGTGCGAGTCCAGCAATTACCAGCATTCGCTTCATCATTGTTGTGTGCATGAGTCCTCCCTATATTTAAGTCTTTTACAAACAGCCGCACAAAGACTGGTGACCAAAGACAAAAAAGTGCCGTGAATTGAACACCAAAGCGATGTCGATGTCCAGTTTTGCGTCAGTTACGTTTAATCTTTTGGTAGTGTGACATGACTTTTTTTACGTAGCGACGTGTTTCTGGGTAATTGGGGATTTGGCGATTGTTGCGCAGTACGGCATTTTCTCCTGCATTATAGCCTGCTAATGCCAGACGAAGGTCGCCATCAAACAGGTGGATGAGGTCGCTGAGGTATAGCGAGCCAGCGCGGATGTTATCTTTCGGCGGCCAAGCGTCATCAACGCCATAGCGACGGGCAGTGGATGGCTTGAGTTGCATCAAGCCAATGCAGTCAGAGGTCGATTTGGCAAGTGGGTCATAGGATGATTCGACGTAAATAACAGCGTGTATGAGTGCTTCCTCTAAGTTGTAACGCGCGGCAGCAGCGGTAATGAGTGGCGAGAATTTTTTTCTATTGGCACGCAATTGTGCCATGCCATAACTTGGTCGATGTTTGACGCGATCATTCTCAAAATGAAGTTTGGCAAGCAGGTGGTACGAGGTATCCTTCTTTTGGTCGGTATAGTAAATGCGTCCTTGGGGGTCGATGTATTTATAGATCTCTGCTGTAGCGGGGCTGCTGTAGAGCAGTAAGAAGTAGCATGATATGATGATCTTCTTCATGGTTGTTCGACTGTGAATACCGCGTCAGCAAGTTGATGTTGTTGCATGAAGTTTGCAAGGCTGGTGAAGGTCGTGGTTTGAGCGCGTTCACCTTGGTCTTGTAAGAATACATCGGCAGCCAGTAGTGAACCTAGCCATAATTCAACCTTACTTAACGCCAATGGTTGTGGTGTGAAGTAATGGCGGATGTTGCTTTGTATTTGTTGCGGATCGGTGGTGTTGTAAATCGCCGCCATGGTTAAGCGCAATACATATTCAGTACAGTTTTGGAAGCGGTCATCCCAAGGGTTAGAAATCACGGAGTAATGCGGGTTATGCAATGCCGCTGTGACGTTTGGTTGAGTGATAAGTGACAGTAAACGGCGTTGCAATGCTGTGTTGGGGATGATGATGCCTGCTTTCAGTTGAACCGAAGGCGAAAAAAAATCGGGTGGATAATCTTGCTCCAAACTGCTTTGGCTTGGCTTCTTTGGGTCTTGGTAAAGATTATACATGGCATAGCCAGGGATGTTTGTACCATCTTTGGTGGTGATGCGTGAATAAACGGCAAACCCTACATGGGTGAAGCGAATTCCTGGTGGTAATTGTTCAGGTTCCATGCCAACGCGACCAACAATGGCAACACGTGCGCCACGCTGCGCCATTTCGCGCTCTACTTGTTTGGCAAACTGCATGATTTGTTGTGAGCTGTAATGCGCTTCCTCGTGTTGTAAGCTGGGTCTGCTGCCAGCTAAGGCAGATGTAGCAACAATGCCCAACAATAGGCAAAAAAATAGGGCGCGGGTGATAGTCATGGTAACTCCTGCGGTGGTGAAATGATGTCAATGAGGGCATGAAAATGAGGCGCGCATATAGTCCAAGGTGCTGTCTGCTTGTATGCTTCTGGGTGAATCAGGCAGGTTTGTAAGCCCAGTTGCTGTGCTATGTGCAGGTTGTTGCTCATGTCGTCAATGACCATGGTGCGGGCTGGCTCGGCAAGTTCCTGTTGTAGTAACATGGCAAGGGTGTGACTACAGGGTTTTGGTGTGTAGTCATTGAAGCGAATATCATAAATAGTGCTGAAGTGGTCGCGGATGTTGAGGCATGCCAAGATTGTTTCGGCATGTTCAATGGTACCATTGGTGTGGATGATTTTACGCCCAGGCAAGTGGCTTAGGGTGCGCGCTAAAGCATCATCAGCGGATAAGAGTTCATGCGCTTGAACATCGTGTGCGTGGTGTAAAAAATCTTCTGCATCGACAGCGTGATGCAACATGAGCCCGCGCAGGGTTGTGCCGTAACGCTGCCAATACTCGATGCGCATGGCATCCGCTTGCTTATGGTCAAGCCCTATAACGCGCTGGATGTATTCATTGATACGTAGATCCATGCGTTGGAAGACACCGCAATCGGCGCGGTATAAAGTGTTGTCGAGGTCGACGATGGCAAGATCGAACGGCATCACTGCTTGCTCGCTGTTGCCGCACGCTGCATGACCTCGCGAAACATCTCAGGGCTTAATCGTCGTGTTTGGGTGTTGTAGCGCGAACAATGATAGGAGTCGAATAATACGCGCTGGTCGCCCATGGTGTGACTTGCGCCATGGCTGAATGGATGATGTGACAGCGGTGTTCCGTAACTGCGCAGGACGGCATCATGGGCGATTTTACCCAAGGCTAGGACGCTGCAATGTTTTGGTAATGTTTCTATCTCTTGCTGTAAATAAGGTTGGCACTGGATGACTTCGGTAGTGCTGGGTTTGTTTTGTGGCGGCAAGCATTTAACGGCGTTGGTGATACGTACACCGTGTAGTTGCAAACCATCACCACTGTGTTCCGATGTTGCAGCTGATGAAAGCCCGAGGTCAAACAATGTTTGGTATAATAATACCCCTGCATAATCCCCTGTGAACGGGCGACCTGTGCGGTTGGCTCCGTGCATACCAGGGGCGAGTCCAACAATCAGCAAGTGCGGTTGTGCATCACCAAAGGCAGGGACGGGGGCGCAAAAATAGTCTGGATGCTTAGGACGCAATGTGTCGAGGAAGGTGGCTAAGCGAGGGCATTGTTGACAATGGGGGTCAAAGTTCGGCATTGCTCAACTCTTGCGGATTTTAGGTTTGTGGTAAAGCGACGCAGCGCACAGCTTGGTAGAAAATTATGCTAAAGTGATGCTCGTTGCTGGTCGTAGTCTTATTCTTCTTTTATAGTGCGGCGCATGAATCGATTATTTATCAGTGTTATTGTTTTGTTGCTTGTTACCGCGTGTGCAAAAGCCCCGCTGAGCCCTCATCAGTCAGCCAAAGCAGACTATGAAACGGCAAAGGCGATGGTGGATGATGGTGGTTATGATGAAGCGGATGTTTTTTTAGAACGTTTTATCGTTAAGTATCCTTACAGTGATTATGCTACCAGTGCCGAGATCTTGCGTATTTATGCCACGTACAAAGGTGGTCGTTTGGAGCTAACGCAAATTTTGGCGGAACGCTTTAAAAAACGTCACCCACGTAATGCGAACCTTGCCTATGTGCAATACATGATGGCGATGTCTTATTATAAAAAACGCGCACGTTCTGACCGTGAACAGGCACCGACGCTTAAGGCAATGGCTGAGTTTGAGGCGTTGATTAAAGCGTTTCCTGATTCATCGTATGCCAAAGAATCGAAACCACGTTTGCAAAAGTTGCGGAATACTTTGGCTGAGCATGAGGTGGCTGTAGGGCGTTTTTACTTCCAGCAGCGACGTTATGTAGCAGCGGTGAATCGCTTCCAAGTGGTGCTTGATGAATACCAGCGTAGCCCTGCGATTGAAGAATCGTTGTATTATTTGGCAGCCAGTTATGCCGCCTTGGATATGAAGACGAACGCTCGGGAAATAGCCATACTGCTTCGTCATAACTACCCCAAAGGCGATTGGTTCGACCAAGCAAAAGACTTTTTGTAATCGCCGCCTTTTGTTTGATGTGAAACAAAGCTCACTTATCTCTGTTTGGTCGTTAATGTTGATTTGATCGTAACGCGCTGAGGGTGGCGTGTAGCAGTTGAATGCCTTGGCTGATGTCATCTTCCTTGCTGGATTCTTTGGGATGATGACTGATGCCATCGTTGCTGGCGACGAAGATCATGCCGCAATGCTTTGCGATGCGTGAGATGCTGGCAGCATCATGACCAGCACCACTGGCAAGGCGACAGTGAGCAATGTTCGCCTGTTTTGCCAATTCTTCCATCGTGTTGAGTAGTGATGCTGACATCGTTGCAGGTTCATCTTGGCCGATAATCTGTTGTGTGATGTGTATTTGGCGTTGTTTGGCAATGCGTTTGATGCGTCGCGCAAGTGCCTGATGGACGCGCTCACGCTCGCTGCTGTTACCACTGCGCAGGTCAATGCCGAGTTGTACTAAGCCAGGGATGGCGTTGATGATGTTGGGCTGGTTGTTGATGGTGGCAACAGTGCCGCGTACATCTTTGCTACTGGCACATAACGACTCAACCGCCAAAATAATCTCGGCTGCTGCTGTAAGCGCATCGCGGCGTAGGTGCATCGGTGTGGTGCCTGAATGGTTTTGCATGCCGTGAATGTGGATGTTCCGTCTTATCGGAGCAGCAATTGCTGTTACCAATCCAATCCCCAATCCCTCTGCTGCAAGTACTGGGCCTTGTTCGATATGCAGCTCGACAAAGGCGTGGATGCTGTCTGCTGGGCGAGCGGCTGCTCGTATGTATTGTTGAGCATGTTGTCGTTGCTGTGTTGGATGCTCGTTACCGCGATGATGAAAATCGCATAATGCAGCAGCCAAGGTTATACCCTTGTCATCGCATCGGCTGAGTTGGCTGTTGTCGTGCTGTATGCCAGCCATGGCCTTGCTGCCGAAGGCGTAGCTCTGGAAGCGTGATGATTCTTCCATGGCAAACGCCACCACCTCCAGTGGTCGCAGCCATGCGTGTTGGCTGTGATGCATGACGTGGGCGACTTCAATGGCAGCCAATACGCCCAGTGTCCCATCTAAATATCCTGCATGACGGACGGTGTCAATATGTGAGCCGCTCATCACCACGGCTTCTTGTTCATGGGGTGTGGTGGTGCGCCCACAAAGATTGCCGACACTGTCACTGTGAACCTGCAAGCCTGCTTCTTCCATCCATGTTTGCACCAAAGCGCGGGCTTGTTGGTCTTCGCGGGTGAATGCTAAGCGGGTGATGCCGCCATCAGCCTCCGCGCCAATGCTGGCAAGCAAGCGCAGGCGTTGCATGACGCGGTGGCTGGATGGTATCAAAACAGTTGCTGCAAATGGCTCAAACGAACCTGTGATAGGTCTTGCAGTTGATGAGGGTTGCGCAGTACGCGAATGGCATTGCTATCGCCCAGCTCGGATACCACAAGGTCGGCGCATTCAAAGTTTTGCGCTTCCGTATAGTCATTTACAGTGACTAAGCAGCGAACGCCTGCGGCATGTGCTGATAATGCCCCATTCTCGGAGTCTTCCATGGCCAAGGTGGATGCTGCATCAACCCCGAGCTGTGCCATGGCATAGGTGTAAATATCGGGTGCTGGTTTTTTTGCTGGGACGATGTCACCTGCTGCTAATACGGCAAAAATATCAAACCACTCTTTGCCTAAACTGTGTTCAATCAGTGCATCTAAAGCGGCGGGGGTGGTGGTGGTAGCTACACCTTGGGTGATGCCCGCAGCATGTGCTTCTTCCAGCAGGCGACGCACACCTGGACGCAAAGGGATGCGACCTTCGGCAATCAAAGCTTGGTAACATTCGGTTTTTCGTGCATGTAAAGCGGCAATGTCGGCATCGCTCAGGGCTGGCATGCCACCACCTTCGATGTCGAAGCGGATACGTTCTTTGCCACCAGTTACCTTGAGTAGGCCGCCGTAGCAGGCTTCGTCCCAGCAGCGTGCTAAGCCTGCTTCTTCAAATGCCATATTAAAGGCAACGCGATGACCATCACGCTCTGTATCAGCCAGTGTTCCGTCCACATCCCATAGGATGGTTTTAAGTGTTGTCATACTTTTTCTCCAGTGACTGTGCGGTGAATTACTCGCACTTTTCGATTGCATTGCTAAAGTGCGTCTTATGTCTTCATTCGTAGTACACACCGTAAGGCAAACAGAAAAGCCTGCGTTAAAAAAGCCGCCCATGTTCAGGGTTATTATGCTCAACGACGATTATACCCCCATGGACTTTGTCGTCCAGTTGTTGATGGAGTTTTTTCATCACTCCGAGGAGGTGGCAAACCGTTTGATGATGGATATTCATCATAAGGGTTCTGCTATTTGTGGTATATACCCCAAAGATATTGCTGAAAGTAAGGTGATGCAGGTCGAGACGCATTGCCGCAAACATGGTCACCCACTGTGTTGTCAATATGAGCGTCATGATGATTGAGGTGTAAGATGGGAATTTTAAACGAAGATCTAGAGCAAACGTTGAACGATGTGTTTCGCAAGGCACATGAGCAGCGCGATGAGTTTGTGACGATTGAGCATCTATTGCTGGGCTTGTTGGATAACCTTCATGTGCAGCAGGTGTTGGGCGTTTTAGAAGTCGATCAAGAACCCTTGCGCAACGCTTTGCAAGCATTTTTGCTGGAGCATGCGCATATTTTACCCGAAGAAAAAGATGGTGAAACCACCGCCAGTGTTGGCTTGCAGCGGGTGATTCAACGAGCGGTGATGCATGTGCAGGCTTCAGGGCGAGAGGAGGTGAGCGGCGCGCACGTGTTGGTTGCTATTTTCTCGGAGAAGGATTCACACGCTGTCTATTTCCTCCATCAAGTCGGGGTTTCGCGTATGGATGTGGTGACGACGATGGCGCATCGCTTGGGGCAGCCTGGTATTTCTACTGGCGTTGATGTGGAACGTGAATCGGATGAATCCCATGTGGATCCTGCGCGACGTGAGCAAAAAGCTGTTTCTCCCTTGAAAAAATACTGTATTGATTTGAACCAGCGGGCGCGGGATGGTCGTTTAGATCCGCTTATTGGGCGAACAGAGGAGTTGCAGCGGTGCATGCATATTCTGTGCCGCAGGCGTAAAAACAACCCGTTGTTGGTCGGTGAAGCTGGTGTAGGAAAAACTGCCATTGCCGAAGGTTTGGCACAACGCGTGGTGGATGGCAATGTGCCAGAGCCTTTGTTGGCGGCACGCTTGTATGCGCTAGATCTGGGTGTTTTGTTGGCGGGGACCAAATACCGTGGTGATTTTGAGGAGCGTCTCAAAGCAGTGCTTAAAGTGATTCAAGAAGATCCTAATATCATTTTGTTTGTTGATGAGATTCATACAATGATTGGTGCAGGTGCGGTTTCTGGTGGTTCGATGGATGCTTCCAATTTGCTCAAGCCCGCGCTGAGTAACGGTGAATTGCGCTGCATTGGTGCAACAACTTACCAAGAGTACCGTAAGTCGTTTGAGAAGGAGTCGGCATTGTCACGACGCTTTCAAAAGGTCGATGTGGTGGAGCCTACGGAAGAAGAAGCAACTAAGATTTTGTATGGCTTGCTCGATGTTTTAGGTAAACACCATGAGGTGAATTATCCGAATTCGATTGTTGCGCCAGCGGTGCAATTGAGTAAACGTTATATTCATGGTCGTTGTTTGCCAGATTCGGCGATTGATGTGCTGGATGAAGCGGGAGCGGCCATGCGGCTGCGGTCGAAGCGGCGTAAGAACCTGAATTTGCGGGATATTGAAGATAGCGTGGCAGCGATTGCCCGTGTGCCAGTGCGTCAAGTGACGGAATCAGATCGTCAGGTTTTGGAGTCTTTGGAGCGTGATCTAAAATTATCTGTGTTCGGTCAGGATGCGGCGATTGATCAGCTATCATCCTGTATCAAATTGTCCCGCGCAGGTTTGTCGCACCCCAATAAGCCGATTGGTAGCTTTTTGTTCACTGGCCCGACAGGGGTGGGTAAGACGGAAGTGGCGCGTCAATTGGCTCGGGTTTCTGGTATTGAGTTGATTCATTTTGATATGTCGGAATATATGGAGTCCCATGCGGTTTCACGCTTGATTGGTTCACCACCCGGTTATGTGGGTTTTGAGCAAGGTGGTTTGTTGACCGATGCCATTGCGCAGTCGCCGCATGCGGTGTTGTTGCTTGATGAGATTGAAAAAGCGCATCCTGATATTTTTAATATTTTATTGCAGGTGATGGATCACGGTTCATTAACCGATAATAACGGGCGTGTCGCTAACTTTCAGCATGTTATTATTATTATGACCAGTAATGCAGGTGCGTTTGAGCTGCAACGTAATAGCTATGGCTTTACGCAGCAAAGTCACCAAGGGGCAGACCAAGAGGCGGTGAAACGTCTGTTTACGCCAGAATTTCGCAACCGTTTGGATGCTACCATTCCCTTCTTGCCATTGGCTGAGGCGACGATTGCTCACGTGGTTAATAAGTTCTTGGCGGAGCTGGAGTCGCAGTTGTTGGAGAAAAAAGTCGAGCTGGATGTTTCGGCAGCAGCGCGCACTTGGTTGTCTGAACATGGTTATGATCCTTTGATGGGAGCGCGACCGATGGCACGGTTGATTCAGCACGAGATCAAAAAACCTTTGGCAGATGCGATTTTATTTGGTGTTTTGCAAAAAGGTGGTTGTGCTCATGTTGATGTGGCAGATGAGGGCTTGACCTTGAGTTTTGAGGAAAAAGCCGTTGCCTGAGTGCTGGGGAGCGGTACAGACGTTTTTACTGTATGGGTTTTTAATCAATACGGGGCTGTTACTGCTGTGGTTTGTGTTATTTGCAGCCATGCGTGGCGTGATTTATCGTTTGCATAGTCGTTGGTTTCCGATGCCCGAAGATACCTTTGTGGTGGTTCATTATAGTTTGATGGGTGCTTTTAAGTTGTTGAATGCGCTGCTGTTTTTTGTCCCGTGGTGTGTACTTATTTTGTTGGATGGGCATCTTTGAATGCTATGGAGAAAAGTGATACGATGACTGATGATCACACAGTGTATGTTAATACACCATCGCTGCTACGCACGGCTTGCCAGCAGCTTCAGGCTTGTAATGTTATTTGTGTAGATACCGAGTTCCATCGTGAAACAACTTATCGCCCTGAGTTTGCCTTGTTGCAGGCTTATGCAGGTGGTCGCTGCTGGTTGTTTGACCCGTTGGAACTTGATGATATGTCGCCTTTGTGGACGGTTTTGTGCGATCCTGCAATCGTTAAGGTGTTCCATGCTGGGCATCAAGATATGGAGATTATTTTGCAGGCATGTGGTCAGTTGCCGTTGCCGATGTTTGACACGCAAGTGGCTGCTTCTTTGTTGGGTTATGGTCAGCAAATTGGTTTTGCTAATTTGGTGCAGCGGGTGATGAAAAAAAGTTTGCCCAAGCAAGAATCTTATAGCGATTGGATGGCGCGGCCATTGCGCCCGCAACAATTGGATTATGCCGCCGATGATGTGATTTGGTTGATGCCTGTGTATCAATCACTGCAAGAGCAGTTGGAAGCGCGTGGGCGTTTGGCATGGTTGCAGCAAGAGCAAGATGCATTGTGTCGGGTTGAAAACTACACCGAAGATATTCACCAGGTTTTTTGGCGTGTGAAAGGGGTGAACCGTTTGCGCGGTCGTAGTTTGGCTGTGTTGCGCGAGTTGGCAGCGTGGCGAGAGGAAGAGGCACGTAAGCGTAATTTACCTAGGCGGCGTGTGGTTCAGGATGAACCCTTGTTGGAAATTGCACGTCGCGATCAACTCTCTTTAGAAGTGATGGAGCGTATGCGTGGGTTAAGTCATGGTTTGTTGCGTCGTTTTGGTGATGAGCTTATTACAGCGTGGCAGCGTGGTATGGCATGTGAGTCAGACCATTGGCCAAAGGTTCAGCGTGCTGCGGTTCATGCGGCAGGTACTGATTTGCGCATGGAGCTGATGGATACCTTGGTGCGTTTGAAGGCTGAGTCTTGCGATGTGGCAAGTTCTATTTTGGTGCGCCGCAGCGAATTATCCGCTTTGGCTTCATGGGGACGTGACTGCAAAGGTGAGCCACCCGCATTGCAGTGTTTAATGCATTGGCGTTACGAGCTGGTGGGGCATGATTTGTTGCGTTTGTTGCGTGGTGAAATTTGTTTGTGTATGAATACGCAAACAGGGCTGCCTAAAATTAGCCATCTGGCTGATATGCGGGATGCAGACGCATGAAGTGCTATTTTTCTATTGATGCATTGGCGGATTCAGGTGCGAAGGCTTGGCGTTTATTGGCGGATCGCGAACATTGGCGTGCGATAAGTTTTGCTGAGCCTTTGCAAACGGGTGATTTGCAGTTGGCTTCAGGTGACGATGCTAGCGCGTGGCACGGACTTCGTTTGCGTCAAGATAAAGAGGATTTGCGGGTACATGATCGCCCTGGTCGTTTTGATTTTCTCATGCGTGGTATTTTTTCGCATGCGGTATTGCATCGCTGTTCTGCTGCGCCCATACCTGCCTTGCAACAAATGCGCGATGTCGTGGCGACGCATGATGCTGGCACACCGTGGTTGTTGTATGTGAATATTGCGGGGCAATTTGCTATGTTGGATACGCGCAGTGAATCATTGATCGGCAATTTACGTATCGCAGTGCGTGGTGAAATCGCCTCTAGTCCTGCCTATGTTGGAGCGCAGGCGGCAATGGATGATGTGTTGATGGAACGTATCTATCATCAGTTTGTCGCGGCATGGTCAGAACATCTCAAAACCTCTCGTATGGGAATTTTTGTGCCTGATGTTGAGTCTTTGCGTCCATTGCAAGAATACCTTACATATATAGATGAATGGCAGGTAGAAGCTGATGTTGCATAAGGTTATATGTTGTAATGTGAATGGGGTGAGGGCAGCTACGCGCAAAGGTTTTTGGGCATGGTTTGCCGAGCAGGATGCCAATATACTTTGTTTGCAAGAGTTAAAAGCGCATGAGCATCAATTGCCTGCCGAAGCAGCACCTGAGGGGTATTACCGTTATCTTCATTGTGCAGAAAAAGCGGGTTATTCTGGTGTCGCCCTCTATACACGTAAGCAGCCTGATGCCGTGCACATAGGTTTTTCTAGCGTCGATGATAGTGCCGATTGGTCGGCAATGGATGCCGAAGGACGCTTTGTTCAGGTAGATTTTGGTTCCTTGAGTGTGATGAGTGCCTATTTTCCTTCGGGCTCTAGTTCTGACGAGCGTCAAGCTGTAAAGATGCAGTTTTTGGCACAGTTTTTACCGTATATGAAGGCGATGATTGCTGCAGGGCGAGAAGTCTTGCTGTGTGGTGATTTGAATATTGCGCACCAAAAAATTGACCTGAAAAACTGGCGGGGCAATCAGAAGAACTCAGGTTTTTTGCCCGAAGAGCGGGAATGGTTCGACCATTTGCTAGCGGCGGGTGTGGTGGATGTCCTGCGTGCTCTTGACCCACAGCGTGAACAATATTCATGGTGGTCTAATCGCGGTAAAGCGCGAGCAAACAATGTCGGTTGGCGTATTGATTATCATCTATGCACACCTGAGTTGGCGGCGCAGTGCCGTCAGGTGGATGTGTATACGGATACATGGTTCTCCGATCATGCTCCGATTATTGCAGAATTTTCTCCTGGGTTTCCTTATTCAAATTAACGCGTGTGGTGTTGTGCTAGCTTGTTATGGTGCGTTATAAAGCCAAGGGTATGTATTGTGAGCATTGCATTACCGTCTTGTAAAAAGTGTATTGCCGAATGCTTGACAAGGTTGGTGTGAACTCTAGCGTTGCGTACATTAAAAGGAATTCATGCAGGGTTCATTTTATAAACCGTTGTTTTTAATGAAGAGGAGGGCTGAATGAAGAGTTCAATCTGGCTGACAATTGTCGCTGGCTTTGCGACTGGAGCAGGGAATGGTTCCGTGTTTGCGCTTGCGTTTATGCTGGCATTAGGGCGCGAGGCGTTTGCTGAAGCAGGTATGTGGGGTATGGATGCCTATTGGCCGTTGACCTATATGGGACTGACTAACTTTATTATGTTTGTCTTCGGTGTGGCATTTGTGATTATTCTGGGTTATGCCCTGAAACAGCATGCCGTGCTTGAAGGTATGCAAAAGGAATAGGGGGAAGCAGATGAGTGCAATTGCATCAATTCTTGGAGTTTTACTTGCGTTTTCGAGTATGTGGTTCGCGTGGTATCTGTTGATGCCAGGTGGTCACGACGAAGAGCATGAAGATTAAGTCTGGTATTTCAGGGGGTTTATGAAAAATGTTTAAATACCTAATGGCTAAAGAAAAGGATATTCCGCAGGGAACTGCGGCCATTTTCTTTGGCGTATCATCAATTGCTTGGTTCATTATTGGAACTGGGCTGGGTTCGTTCAATGCTGCAAAGCTGGCGTTCCCTGATTGGTTCCACGGTCTGTATTGGTTGCAGTTTGGTCATATGCGCCAAGTGCATGTACATGCTGTGATTTTTGGTTGGATTGCAATGGCGTTTGCGGCATCCATGATGTACATTACTCCAGCATTGGGTAACACCAAGCTGTGGTCAGAAAAACTGGGTGTATGGAACTGCTTGTTGTACAATGTGGGTCTAGCATTGGCATTGGCTTTGTTGTGGGCTGGTGTTACTTCTGGTCGTGAGTATTCAGATCATGTTTGGCCAATCGATCTGTATATTGCTTTTGTTATGGTTGTACCTTGGTGTTTGAATGTATGGATGACCATTATCCATCGTCGTACTCAGGGTATTTATACGTCTAACTGGTTCTTTGCTGGTTGTATGTTTATGACTGTGATCGTGTTCTTGGTTGGTAACTTACCTGAGTTCTTCCATCTTACAGGTCTGAACGAAGCGTATATGACATGGTGGTTCGCACATAACATCTTGGGTCTTTTGATTACCCCTGTTGCTGCTGCGATTACTTACTACATCGTACCAAAAATTACGGGTAACCCATTGTACTCTCACCGTGTGGGTCATTTGCACTTCTGGTCTATCGTGGTGTTTTACTCCACACCAGCAGCGCATCACTTGATGAGCTCTCCATTGCCAGAATGGTTGAAGTCTTTTGCTTCTGTAGAAGGCGTGTTGATTTTGGTTCCTGCGATTGCTTACGTATGTAACATTTTGTTGACGATGCAAGGCAAATGGTCTTTGTTTGTGAACAACGTGGAAATCAAGTTTACCATTACTGGTGTATTGTTGGCTATTCCATTGAATATGCAGGGCGGCTTCCAGCAGACTCGCGCTATTAACTGGTATATCCACGGTACAGGTTGGATTGTGGCACATGCGCATTTGGCGTTGTTGGGCTTCTCTACATTCGCTGAAGCAGCTGCTGTGTACTATGGTCTGCAAACGTTGTTACGTCGTAAGTTGTACAGCTTGAGCTTGGCTAACTTCCACTTCTGGACCTTGTTGATTGGTTTCTCTCTGTACTGGACCTCAATGACTATTGCTGGTTTGATTCAGGGTGCAGCTAAGATTTACGAAGTGCCGTATGTGGACGTAGTGATTGCGGAACATCCTTACATGCTTGTACGTTGGATTGGTGGTACCATGGTATTCCTTGGTAATATCGTTTGGCTGTGGAATATGTACATGACAGCACGTCATGGTGATGTTGTTCCTGCTGGTCGTCAGCCATCAGAAATGGCTTACGCACGTTAATATAGGGTAAGGTCACTGCACAGCGGATGTTGTGCAGTGACTGATAATAAATTTAGGGAGGAACTCCGTGGCTTTTAGAGAGTATAAAATCGGTTGTTGGATGTTCGGCATTTCGCTGAGTACATCCATGTTTGTAACCATCTTCCTGCCAGGTTTGGATATGTCTGCAGTATCCTCGACTGAACTGGCACTGGAAAAACAATTGACCTATGGTCGTGAAAGCGGCTTTTCTTATGAAGATCCATTCTTGCAGGGTAAAGGTAAGCCTATTAAAGTAGTCTTGACCAAAGATCCTATGAATGGTGCGGCAATGGATGAAACCAATGCCTATGTTTTTGAGGCGGGTACGCCGTTTCCTGCAGGTCTTAATCACACCAATATTTTAGGTGACGATGTTAAGGCGTTGAGTGAGTCCAAGGGACGTATTGCTGAAGCAAGTGGTAATGGTACTGTGTTCTTGGTGCAAGTAGATAGCACAACAGATGTGCCGTATATTGAGAATGCAACAGCAACACGCGGCTGGAGTCCTTCTAAGGTGTTGGCTGCTGCTGATCAGACCATTATGGCTGGCGCTGGTAAGACGATGTTTGTTCGTGAAGGTTGCTGGTGGTGTCACACCTTGCTTCCTGAGCAGACTCAGGATTGGCAGTCATTTGGTCGTCCGCCTATGTTAGGTGACTTTAATGGTGAATCACCAACCACATTTGGCTCAGACCGTAAGGCACCTGATTTGCTACATGTTGGCGCACGTAACTCATCAAAAGAATGGATGATGTTGCACTTCTTTAACCCTCGTTTGGTTCAGTCGCATTCTATTATGCCACGTTATGACTACCTCTGGGGCGATAAAGATGCTGATGGTAAAGCCATTGATTTGCATGCGTGGGATGAAGAGTACATGAAGTACGCTGCTGGCGAAACGCCTTATCCACCAGAAGTACCAAGCTATGCTGATAACTCAGAGGCTCGTTACTTGATTGACTTTATTCTGAACTTGAAGTAAGGAGGGGAATATGTCTTGGAGATTTGACCGGCCGTTATATACATTAGCCGATGATGCAATGGACAAAGAAAGCAAGCATGTATGGGAACATGAAAGCTTGGGAGGGATTGCCGAAAACAACAATCCTCTTCCTCGCCCAGTGATTACCTTGCTGTTGTTGACGTACTTCACCGCTATGGCGATTACGTTTCCGCTTTATGGTCAGCGTCCTAATGCGGCGATTTATGCTGATTATGTTGCATTGATGGGTAGTACAGAAGTACAAAAGGTGTTGGAAGATAAGTCTATCTCACATGAGCAGGCTGATCAGAAAGCAATGCGTATGATTGAAGATGCGTTGGCTAAATTTGAATCACCTTATACATTCCAGCGTGCCCAGCATCCGATTGATATGAACAAGTTGCGTGCTATTGCGCCTGAGATTGTTGAACTGCAGGCAAAAGGTGTAGATTTACGCGAGTACAATGTGGTTGGTAATCATCTGTCATTGGCAAACTTCGAAGGTAACCTAAAAGCTAACGGTGAACGTGAGCGTATCCAGCCTTGGTGGGATAAGGGTTATACGATTGCTGTGTGGTGGTTCGTTATTTTCTGTCTTGCTGTTATTATTGTTGTGAAACGTTTGCCACATTTCTCATGGCGACCAGATCACACGATTGCGCACTGATAAGGAGTATATAATATGATTGATATGGATAATCCACAATTTGCAGGGCTGTTTGTGATTACATTGGCACTGGTTATTCCGTTGGTTTATAGCTTGTTTGTTGATAAGCACAAAAAAGGTACCGAGGATCCTCGTACCGTTAAGTTCTGATTGAATCAGAGCTGATTAATCAAGGCATCGCCGATTCGGCGATGCCTTTTTTATGTTCGTTTGTCGTGTGTCATTGCGGACTTGATCCGCAATACCGCATCAAGTGCGGCATGACGGAGCGAACGGACGCAAGACTGGATACCAGGCTTCCCGTTTAAGGCAGGACAAAGGCAATATGGATATGCGTGACATCGTAGGTTGGGTTGAGGTACGAAACCCAACAAAAGATCTACGCTGTATGACAAAAGCTTCCGTATCTTGCGTAACATCAGTCACTTTATAAAATGAATGCAACATCAGTTAGTAAAATGGATGGTTGCTATTAGGAGGTCGCATCTTTTGCGAGTGTTTTTAACAGTTTGTTCTTGGTTCTCACTGTCTGTCATGTCTGCGTGGGCTGAGGAGCCACAGAAGTTTGATCTTGGTGTTGAGTCGATGCGTAGTCATAGCTACAGCGTGGGTATTTTTATCTTTATGATGGTCGCGATGGCATTGTTTTTAGGTATTGTAATCGGTTATTGGCGGCATGAATCTGCCAAACAGATGCGTACGGGTGAAAAGATGATGTTTTTGGCGATTGTGTTGGGTGTTTTTGGTGCGGCAATCTTTGCCGCTATACAGTTACTTGACGGATTTCTTTTCTGACTGGATAATTGGCGATTCTCGGAGGTTTTATATGTTTGGATATGAGTTGCAAGATGGCTGGACGATTTATATTTGGCTGATCAGTGGCGCGATGATTTTGGTGGCTGTTGTTTTTGGTATTCGCTGGGCGGCTAAGAATGAGCAGTTTGATGAAGATATTAAATATCTTGTCTTTGATGAGAATGACGTAGATAAAATGAGTCCTGAAGAATTTGAAAAGGCTAAAGATGTTAACCGTTATCAAATTGAACGTCGTCAAAAATTACAGGCAGAAAAAGGCAATATTGAAGCTTAAGCTGTTTGTATCTTAACGGGTATGCCTTTTTATCACCCTGTTCGACACTGTTCCACAGTGCTGGGTGGTAGTCACTCTCGTCAAGTTGTGTGTAGATTGTCTGGGCAGTTACGACGCTTGTTGTAGTAGAGGCTCAATGGTTGTAATTCATGTTACCCTGCACACCACAGGTCGTGCGGGGTTTCTTATGTGTGCTTGCTTTGTGTGACAAACGGGCGGTATTTGATGTGCCGTGTCCGCGCAAATAGAAATGCTTATTGCGTATAATACATGGTTTGTTTGAGTAACGACTATGTTCATGAGTCTTGTAAGGCTTTAAAGTTTTATCCAAAGATGTACGCCGATGAGTAGTAAGTTACTGTTCTATCAAGCAGTCCGTCATTGCGAACTTGATCCGTAACCTAGAGCATAACCGCAAGTCTGAGACTGGATAAGCGAAGGATGCTTTTTTTACGTATGCCTTGCGCAACATCAGAACATTAAAAAATACCTCATCAATGGTGGAGATTAAATTGAAGACGGGTGAAAAAATTATTGCAGCCTTGATTGTGCTATTGGTCTGTTTTGCAGTAGGTCGTGCGCTGTTAGCACCAGCTAAAAAGGTCGAGCATGCAGAGGAAATACCCTTTTATTCTACGGCCTCAGCAGAGGTGCAGGATCGTGCATCGGTATTGTATAAAGACCTTAAATGCCGTGACTGTCATCGCCTTTGGGGTGTCAATAACATCATGCAGTTTGTGCCTGCGCCGAGTTTAGATGGTATCGGTTCTTTGCGTGATGAAGCATGGCTGTACGCTTATTTTTCTAGTGAGAATCCGCAGGCTATGTTATCTACACGGCTGAAAAAAGAATACAAAATGCCATCGTATGCGTTCTTGCCAGAGAAGGAGCGAAAGCTGCTGGCTGAATACTTTGCCTCACTGAAAGTGAAAGACTGGTATTTGGATGAAGTAAAGCGCATGGAGCAAGAAAAATTAACGGGGAAGAAAGCCAATGGATCGTAGAGCAGTGTTAGATGTTTACCCTTCTTGGGGGCCGAAGTGGATGCGTTTTATTGCAGGTATGGGCATCGGTGTATTGTTGCTTCAGACGGGCTTGCAGTTGCTCGATGTGCGTATTGAGTGGTTCCAAGGTCTAGATAAATATAACGTCAATTGGATGTTGGCGATGTCATTGTTGCCCTTTGCAACAGGTATTGTAGTGGGTGCTGTGTATGGTTTTGGCGGCAAATATTTGGCGCATTTTCCTCCGTTGGTTTTATTGTCGATGCATTATTACGAAAGTATGTATCACATGTTGCCGCTTGGTGCTAAATTGTTACCGTGGCCTTTTTGGGGCTTTTCTGTCATTTTAATGATGGAGTTTTGTGCTGTTGGTGGTGTGGTTGGTGAGTTGATGGCTCGTCGTTATTATGGTTGGGATCCAGCACAGCCAGGGATGTTTACGCAGCAGCAAAGCATGCAAAATAACCAGGATCCGACGAAAAGCGAATGAAGAAGAAAGTTACTACGCCTGAGCAATTGCAGCGGCGTAAAAAGGTTGCTGTTGCAACGTTGATTACCTGTATTGCAGCGGCAATGATTGGTGGGTCTTTGCACGTTATGCAACTCGGTTCTATGCGCATGGATGAAATGCGTGCCAAAGCTTCCTATAATCTTGGTGAGATGCATGAGCATATTCGTGCTGCTGGTGAAGAATTGCATCTGCAAGAGAAGCATGAGAAAAATGCAGCCAATGTCTATACCGTTGCTGAAGCGAAGGCATTGCTGGATGCAGCCACGCAACGTGAGTTGTCACAGATGGTGGAGATTCCTGCGGGTGAGTTCCGCATGGGGACAAATCTAGAGCGTGCCAATGAACAAAATAAACCCGAACATCAAGTGCATATTGGTGCTTTTGCCATTGATAAATACCCTGTGACACAGGCGCAATACGCGCTTTTTGTAGCTGAAAATAATTATCGTCCGCCATTGAACTGGAAAGAAGGGCATATACCTCAGGGTATGGCGAAACATCCCGTTACGATGGTTTCTTGGTATAATGCTAGGGCTTATTGTGCATGGCAGGGTAAACGTTTGCCGCAAGAATCTGAGTGGGAGAAAGCGGCTCGTGGTACATCAGGGCAACGTTGGCCGTGGGGCGAACATATGCAGGCGGATAGCCTAAATATCTATTATAAGGTAGGGCATACCACTGCGGTTGATGCTTACCCTCATGGTGCAAGTCCGTTTGGTGTGATGGATATGGCCGGTAATGTGCAGGAGTGGACGGCAACAGAGTTCGCGCCTTACCCGGGTGCAAACGCTAGTAGCCAAGTGTTTCACCCTAAAAAGTTGGATGCAAGCTATAGTGCTGGCAGTGAAGATGTTGAGCGTGTGATTTATTATGTGATGCGTGGCGGCTCGTGGAAGAGTGATCCTTTTTCTGCTGCGACCTACCATCGTAACTATTCTATGCCAAATTATGCCTCAGACTTTTATGGCTTTCGCTGTGCTAAGGAGATTAAACAATGAGACGATTGACCCTGTTCATGATGCTGTTGCTGTGGCCGCTGCAAGCAATGGCTGTTGATAGTTATCGCTTTTTACACGTGACTATTGACACCCCATGGTTCATTTTTGTATTTCTATTTTTCTTGGTTTTTGCCCCTATGATTTTGATGGTGATCTTGTATTGGAAGCATGCAATGGGCTCAAAGAAAGAAGATGAGGTAACACCGGATAAGAAGTCATGATGAAATACTTGTTGTCGATAGCGTTTTTGTTGTGTTTGTTGAATCCTTTATCAGCGATCGCTGCTGAAGAGGTGGTTCAACCGCAACAGGGTGATATTAGCTTAATGCAGCAGTTTGATGATGAAGCATCCGTTGCGCCTGAGCGTGCGATCAGTGAAAAGCGGAAGCATCAGATTTTGTTTTTGATGGGCGCAGGCTTACTGCTTCTCTTATTGCTAACAGGCGGCTTTGGTCTTGCCATGGGCGTGTGGGAAAAAGATGTGTTTGTGTGGCATATGCTATGTGCAGGTCTAACTATTACGCTTGCCATTACTCATGCAGTCGTTTCTTTTGTCTGGTTTTACCCCAGTTAATGGGCGTGAGTTTATAACGCTTTTTCGGTCTCCTTTTTAGGGCGGGACAAAAACAATATGGATATGCGTGACATCGTAGGTTGGGTTGAGGTGCGAAACCCAACAAAAGAGCATGCCTAACTAAATAGCGTATGGTTGTTTTAAAGTTGGGTTTCGTACCTCAACCACAACCTACATGATGGTCTTGTAGTATGCCTCCCGTCTAAAAAGGGAGGCCTTGAATGGACATCCTTCATATTCTCTGAAAACCACGTGCGGAATGGAATGTCCTTCCGTAGGGTGGATAAGCGCAGCGCAGCCACCTAACGTCGAAGAACCCTCCGCTTTTGATTCGCGAACACCCTCAACCCTCCGCCTCCCAAGGTATTGAGAGAATCCGACGCTATAGCATTCGGAAAAGGTTAGGTGGCTGCGCTCCGCTTATCCACCCTACAAAAACTAGTTTTCAAGATGACCGCTTATTTACAAAAAGTGTCCACCAGTAATGAAGGATGCCCTTGAATGCTATAAATATCCTTAATCAGCACCCAGAATAGCACCCAGAAAGGGGGTGCATGTTAGCGGATGAAGCTCCCCTTCTTGGAATAAGCAGGCAATAAAAAAAGCCTGTAAACACTAGGCTTACAGGCTCTTATGGGACTTCCTAAAAAGTCGATATGGTACCAGAGACTGGAGTCGAACCAGCACGAGTTTCCTCACTACCCCCTCAAGGTAGCGTGTCTACCAATTTCACCACTCTGGCATCTCAGATAGTGCTATTTAGCACCTTTTGCATCGGGTAATGCAGGTTCTGAACTGGTTGCAGGAGCCGTTGTCGCATTGTCAGCGGCAGGGCTGGCTGCTGGAGTTTCGTTAGTCACTGGAATTTCCAGTGCCGCACTATTGCTTTGCTGAACTTCGCCAGCGGCAGGGAGCGCATCCTTAGCTTTTAATGACGCAGGGTCAAATCCAGCAGGTGTGCCACCATCGGAGGATGGTAGTGCAGGTTGTTGAATTGCGCCCGAACGTTCAACTACTGAAACAGCTTGTTGTTGCGTAAAAAACGCCAACGTTAAACTGGTGAGCATGAAAGTCGCGGCTAATCCACCAGTCAACTTACCAAGGAATGAACCAGAACCACGGCTACCGAACAGTGTTTGCGCACCGCCGCTGCCAAATGATGCGCCAATATCAGCACCCTGACCACGTTGAATGAGAACCACGCCGACCAGTGCAATCGCTACCAGCACATGCACAGTCATAAGAATGCTTGTCATGAAAATTCCTTATTGATTAAAAACTGTTTGCGCTATTGCGCGCTTTTTGCAGCAGCATTCACAATAGCCATGAATGATTCTGCTTTTAGGCTGGCTCCGCCAACCAATGCACCTTCAACGCCTGGGCAGCTCATGAGCTCTTCGGCATTACCTGGGTTTACGCTACCACCATACAACACGCGGCAATCGCAGCCTAAGCGTGTCAGTTCTTCATGCACAAAGGCATGTGTTTCTGTCACTTGCGCTGCCGATGCTGTTTTACCTGTACCAATTGCCCAAACGGGTTCATAGGCAACGGTCAAAGCAGCTCCCTCAGGTACAGTATCTAATACCGCCAATTGTGCTTTAAGCACTTCATTGGTTTTGCCTGACTCTCGCTCTTCTAGGTGTTCACCAATACACAAAATAGGTTCTAAACCTGCTTCCCAAGCAGCAGCCAGTTTTTTGCGTAGAAGTGCATTATCTTCACCAATGACATCACGTCGCTCGGAGTGACCAAGGATGACATAATGGCAGCCACAATCACGCAGCATCATTGGCGATATTGAACCTGTAAAAGCACCTTTAGGTTCATAATAGACGTTTTGCGCGCCTATGGTCACACCTTTTTCTGCCAGTCGAGCATTCAGTGGGTGTAACAATGTAAAAGGAGGCATCAACGCCATTTCTACATGTTCAGGGGAGGGGTTCTCACCCAGTTCATTGACGAATTGGACTGCTTCTTGCAGTACGCCATTCATTTTCCAGTTGCCTGCAATTAGGCATCGAACAGAACCTGTCATACACTCTCCCCCTCTCGGTTACAGCCTGAATACGAGACTGTGCCCTTTTCCAATGGGGCGCGAAGTGTAAAAAATTATCTTGTAATGGCAAGGGTAAGTTCCATATTGACGATAAAGCCTCTATGCTCCGCAAGGCTATGGAGGCTGAAGAATAGACATTATGCCACGTGTAACATTACATGCTATCATGCTGTTAGGGCTTTTTTGTGGTGCTTTACCATGCTTTGCCGAGCAGGTGAACTTACAACTTAAATGGCAGCACCAGTTTCAATTTGCAGGCTATTATGCTGCACTGGAACAGGGTTATTACCGTGATGAGGGGCTGGATGTAAACATTATTCCCGCTACGCCAGGGGTTAACCCCGATCACGTGGTGTTACATCATCATGCGCAGTATGGTGTTGGAACCAGCAATATCGTTTTGTTGCGTCAGCGGGGCGAACCTGTGGTGGTATTGGCCGTTATATTTCAACACTCTGCCTTTGCCATTGCCACACGCGCTGATTCGGATATTCGATCCATCAAAGATCTACGCGGTAAGCGGTTTATGCAAGAGTATGGCAGTGCCGATATTGATGCACTATTGCAGCGAGAAGGGATATTGCCTGATCAATACCAAGCTGTACCGCATTCATTTGATGTCTCCGACCTCATATCTGGTCACGTTGATGCGATGACGGTGTATAAAACCGATGAGGTATTTGAACTGTTGCAGCGAGGTGTGCCTTATCGTCTCTTTGAACCCCAATTGGCAGGGGTGAACTTTTATGGTGATAATCTTTACACCACAGAAGATGAGCTACAACGCCACCCGCAACGAGTAAAAGCCTTTGTGCGAGCCAGTTTGAAGGGCTGGCAGTATGCGATGATGCATGTCGATGAAATGATTACGCTGATTCAGCAACGTTACCATTCAAGCAAAAGCCGTCAGGCATTGAAGTTTGAGGCAGATACGATGGAGAGCCTCATGGTGCTTGGTATTATCCCGCCTGGTTATATGTATGAGCATCGTTGGCGTGATATTGTAAAAACCTATCAAGATTTAGGTTACTTGAAGCCTGATTTTAAGCTTGAAGGGATGTTGTATCATCCTACGCCCAGTGTTGCTGAACAGTTATGGGCATGGCGTTGGTATGCCGCTGGAGCTGTTGCCGGGCTATTGGTACTGCTGTTGTTGCTGTACACGACCGTGTTACGTCATCAAATAAATCGTCGCACCCTAGACTTATATGACAGCAACCAACGTTTACAATCAACCTTCGATCGTATGCAAGAAGTATTGTTTCGCACGGACATCGCGGGAAATATATTGAGCGTTAGCCCTTCAGCGGAAGCCTTGCTGGGCTATAATCCTGTTACGCTTATCGAGAAAAATGTCGCCAGCTATTACTGCGATGCTACAGAACGAGCCAAGCTTATCGCTGCGGTTCAAGCAGATGGCGTCATAGCAAACTATCGCATTTGCATGAAGCACCACAGCGGTAATCCCGTCTGGGTGAGTGTGAATGCACATGTATACTATAGCGAAGATGGAGCGATAAAAGGTATAGAGGGTGTGACGCGACGGATGGTGTGAGATTAGTGGGATGGGATGGGATTAGGTTGGATTAGGTGGGATGGATGTTGGGGTTGTTGGGTTTTTGGGCGGTTGCTTTGGCGACTGCCTTTTTTTTTGTGCGATGGATGGTTTGCGGATTCCATGTGTCGCGTTTTTTGGATTGCGACACATGGTTTGCATTTTTATTTGCTGTTTGATTCCTTTATTTCTGGTTGAGCGATGACATCAACGATTGTTTGTGATTGTACTTTTTGTTGTTGGCTCATTTGACGGTATTTTAATACTAATGCCATTTCATCGTGCGTTAGGTCGTATGATATTGTTTCTTTTTCTTCTTCGGTTGGTTTTTCGCCTGTTACCTTTACTACACTTAAAGTTGTTTTATTTTGGGCGGTTAGGGCTGCTTGTGTTGCTGCTGGCAGGCTGGTGATGTGGTATTCCTTACCACCACCCTTGCCTTGACGTGGGCGGGACTTCCAGTTCTCGCGCTTTGCTTTGCCAATAACACCTTGGACGGTACACGGCATGCCTTCAATACCCTGCAATTCTTTAGATGAATACCAATCTTTCATTACTTTAGCCTCTGCACGGGAACTTTAAAATAGATTTTAAAGTTAAAAGGCAACATTAAAGAAGCTATGTTTTCTTTATATATCAACGCCTTGCATAAAATTACTGCGTTCATGAACCTATCGAACTTTAAATATTACTTTAAAGCTATGTTTAAAGTCGTTAAAGTTCGCCACATGGAAACGAAACGCTGCCAAACACTACAGCCAAGCAAGAAGCTTTGGAAGCAAGCCCGCTATGGGTTTGAACTGAACGGTACATCTATGAACCAATGGTGTGATGCCCATGGCATCAATCGTCGCAACGCATGGCGGGCGGTGATCGGTGATCGTAATGGTGTGAAATCGGTTGCGTTGCGTCAGCGCGTATTAGAAGCGGCGGGGGTGATTTGATGAATATTGAAACGATGCAGGATGAATTGCGGCAAGCCGCATTGCAACTGGAGACAGTGGCGAATTTGATGTGGTTATCCAGCTTGGATAGTGCTGATGTCGATAAGGTAAAAGAGGTGCTTGATTGTGCTGATTCTATCCTTCGTGACGCGATAGCTCAGGCTGAAGTTGTTGCGGCTGAGCTGGCTAGCTCAAAATGACTGAATGGTATTCCGCCAAAGAACTGATTGATGTGGATGGTTTGCCAAAAACTGTTCAGGGCATCATCGGCAAAGCCAAACGCGAAGACTGGCAATTCCGCCCGCGTCAAGGCAAGGGCGGTGGCAACGAGTACCACATCAGCAGCTTACCCACGGCTACGCAAGATGCCTTGCGCAAAACTGCGCGGCAGGCGGCGATGGAAACTAGCCCCGCTATGCAGGCAGGGGCGGCGGCTGGTCGTGAACTTAAACTGGCGGCAAAAATAGAAGAAGAACAAACCAAAGAAGCCGTTGAGGCATCGTTGGCAGCGGTTTCTACGCTGGATGATTATGCGCGGACACGGATGGATGCACGGGTGCAGGTTTTGCAGTCGTTTGCCCGTTATGCAGAAAGCTTTGACGGCAACAAAACGGCAGCGGCTTATGCTTATGCACAGGCATTTAATAGCGATTTAATCGTCATGGAACGCTGGGTAAAAGACCATTTACGCGGTGGTAACATATCTGCCGCCAGCGTTTTGCGGTGGCAAAAGGACTTGCAGAAAAAAGGCTTGTGCGCGTTGGCTGGTCGCTATGGCAACCGTAAAGGTTCGTCTGTTTTGGACACTGACCCTGAGC
>CAZYAI010000006.1:0-74683 GCA_964645625.1 uncultured Zetaproteobacteria bacterium | reverse complement strand
TTTTGCGTGGTTGCGTGGTGGTTGCGCCATAGCCCACAGGGTCAAGTCGCACCTGTACGTAATAATCGCCAGCAGGCAGCAGATTGAATTGATACTGTCCGTTTACATCGGTGGTGTAGGAATCAATATAGTTCATCGCCAAGGTGTAACGATCGATGGTCACGCCTGCAAAAGTGCTTGTTTCGCCAGCATCTTTTACGCCGTTGGCATTGGCATCCAAAAACACCGTACCTGCAACATTACCATTGGGTTGATAGCCCATATGATTGCCACTGTTGACCACCGCATTGACCACGGTCAGTGCCAGTGGCTGGCTGGTCGTGCCGCTGTGGTTGACGGGTGCTGTAAGTCCATCGACTTGAACATAATAGTCGCCCGCAGGAATTTTGGAGAACAGGTAATCGCCATTGGCATCGGTGGTGTAGGTATCAATCAAGGTCATAGCAGCGTTGTAGCGTTGCACCACCACGCCAGCAAAGCCTGTGGTTTCTGTGGCTTGCTTGATGCCATCGCCGTTACTGTCGCTAAAGATATTGCCTGCCAGTGAGCCAAAGGGAATATAACCGATGTCATGCCCTGTGCTGGTTGTGCCGTCAGGGACGTTGACACTCAATGGCAGCGCAATCGACGTACCGCCGTAGCCTGCTGGTGGGGTGATGACGTTGATTTGGTAGAGACCGCCAGCAATGCCAGCAAAGCGGAATGTGCCACCCACAGGCGTGCTGTAAGTATTGATGAGCGTACCAAAGAGGTTGTACAAACCCAAGGTCACGGCAGGAATGCCAGCCTCGCCAACATCTTTGACGGTGTTGTTATTGCCATCGTCAAACACCGTGCCTTCAATAACGGCGGACAAGGCGGGGGGAATATAACCAAAATCACGCGCTAAATCGCGGGTGCTTAATGTTGTGACCGTCGCCGTCTGTGTTTTGCCACCAGTAGAAGAGGCATGGCCAAGCAAGATACCAGCGGTATCTGTCACCACCACATCATAACTACCAGCGGTATTGATGAGGAAGCCGTACTGCCCTAAAGCATCTGTGGTTGCCGTTGCAATCGCTGAACCGACACCACCACCGATGGGGCGTAGTTCCAGTGTAACATTGGCTGCGTAGCTATCCCCTACGTTCAATAAACCATCGGCATTGTTGTCAAAAAACACCGTGTCGCCAATACGGTATTGTGCCAACGATACCGCTGCGGTGTCGCCTGAATAAACATCAATGGGCAGTAACGCGTTCACCGATACCAACATGCTGGCATTATCGGTGAACGTGCCTGTAACGCCTGTGGCGGCATAAGCATCAAAGTTCAGTGTGATCGTGCCAGGGTAGGCCGCGCCAGTGGATGGGTTAAGCGCGGGCATGGTAAAGGTGACGGTGTTGCCTACTTGCGTGCCAACTACGGCTACACCCAAAGGGTAATTTACCGTGTCGGTTACAAAAGCGGAATTGGCTTTGTAGGTGAAGCCCGTGGGTAAATAGTCGCGCATGATGGACACGGTATGAGCCAGCGCGGCTGGCGTGTTACGAATTTGTACTTCATAGTTGATGACATCGTTAGCTGCCACCGTTGGTGTACCTGTACCAGACCATAATACACCGTTGATTGCCGCCACCCGCTTGGTGACTTTACCCACATCGGATACCAACACCGTAGCAAGGTTGGGGAACTCCTGCACCGTCGCGGGCGGTATGGCTGTGTTATTGTACTCGGTATGCACGCCGTTGTAGTTTAAACCTTCGTTCGCACCAGAAAAAGCGGTGAACTGAATCACCAAGCTCGAAGCAGCAGGCAGGGTGAAACCTGACCATGTGGGTTGTGTGCCATATAACACAGGTTGCACAGGAATGGTAAAAGGCGCGCCATTAAGGGTGACACTGTCGGTACTCAGGTAGAGGAAGTTACTGGTGGACATGGTGTAGGGCGGAACGGTGAGCAGTGGCGTGGTGGTGGGTAATATATCTCGGACGAGGAAGTTGGCAGCCGCGCCCCCTGTGTTGTTCACCGTAATGGTATAATGCACGGCTTCGTTAAAACCCACCACACCGGTGCTGGTGGTTTTGGTGACATTGATTGCAGGCAAGCTGACATAGCCAAAATCAATGGCGTAATTATCGACTCCAGCGATGACCGTGGTGGTATAGGGGGAAGTCACAGCGGTGGTTGCGGTAAACGCAGATAACACACCACCCGCATCGGCATAGACATCGTAATTACCTGGGGCAACACCTTGGAAGAGGTAAGCACCTGTGGCATCGGTGGTGGTCGTTTGCAAGGCCGTTCCTGCGCCGCCGCCAACGGGGCGCAATTCCATGCTAATGCCAGCAACGGCAGAGTCGCCCAAGGTCCATGTTCCTGAGGCATCCAAGTCGTTATACACCAAGTCACCCACGCGACTGCCTAAGCGGTAGCCGAAATCGACCGTGCGTGTTTCCAGTAACGCTAACCCTACCACCGAATAGGGGGAAATCGTGAGTGGGGTGGTGAGGTAATCATTCGCCAGCACCGCTGCGGTATCGGTAACGTTCAGGGTGTAATTGCCGGGGGTGAGCCCCGAAAAGGCATAGCCGCCGCTGGCATTGGTGGTGGTTGTAGCCAAGGTGACATTAGCCGCATTTTTTAAGGTGATACTGACACCGTTGTAACCAGTCTCACCCACGTCTTTGATGGCATTGCCATTGGCATCGTTGAAGATAGTACCGTTGATGACAGCAGGTGTTGGCAAGGGTGCGTAGCCAAAGTTTTGCCCTGTGGTGGTTGTGCCATTGGCGAGGTTCACCGCCAGCGGATTACTTGCCGTGGTTAAGGTGCGTCCTGTGATGACACCAAAATCATCGGTGACTTGCACATACCAATCGCCTGCAATCGGTGCAATCAAGGCGTAGTTGCCGTTGGCATCGGTGCTGGCAACAATAATATCACTAGCAAAGCCTGGTACGCGCAGGGCAACGGTGACGTTTTGTATGCCGCTTTCACCTGCTTGTTGCGTGGCATTGCTGTTATTGTCGTTGAAAATCGTACCTGTCACCGTGGTGGTAGGGACGGTGAGGGTCGGGGCATTAATGGTCACGGCTGTGGTTTGATCTGAGCTGATGACCGCTGCGTTGTTCACCGTGCTGCCGTTGCTAACATTGAGTTTAACATCGGCGGTGAAGCTGAATGTCGCGCTTGCACCATGGGGTAATACTGGCGCAGTCCAAGTAATTAACCCTGTGTACGGATCAGGCCCTACCACACCCCAACCTGCTGGCGTTACGCCGAGTACGATGTTTTCTAGCTTGGTGAGGTCAACGGTATCTTGCACCATGACGTTGGTGGCACTGTTGCTGGATCTGCCACTGTCCAACAGGTTGATGGTGTAGCTTATCGCATCACCAGGCGAGACCTGCGTAGAGGCCGCACCATTGACCAACACCGTTTTGGTGGAGGTGCTGTAGTCAGGTTTTGCCGTTACCAAAATACTGGTGGGGTCTTGCGTGCCTGCTTGGTTGGGGTCGTCGGTAAGGAATTGTAAGAAGGTCAAACCAGCATACACGTCAATGCTTGCCTGATTCAACAGTTGTAAGCCATCGACGTTTGGCGTGGGTAAACGCACGGTAAGCGATGGTGTTACCGATGCACCGACAGCAATCACACCATAGACCAGCTTGACGCTACGCACATAAGGATCAACCGCACCTGTAAGTCCTACGGGAATATAGGGCGCGCTGTATTGATCGAAATAGGTAATGGTCGCAGTTGGTGCAAGGACTGAACCGACGACGAAATTTGATCCTGTAGGGATAGGGTCAACCATGGTGAGCGTGGTGGTGGCTGCTTGCCCCGTATTGGTTAGGGTAAAATCATAACGCACATCATCGCCCGGTAACAGCAAACCACCATTAACATCCACCGCAACTTTACTTGCGCCAGCAAACGATGGCGCAGCACCAATAGTGACGGGAGCTTGGTTGATCGCCATTTTGGTCACATCTTTACCAGAAAAACTATCACCAAGATACGCTTCAATACCGTTGTAATAGACACCAGGAGTAAGGGTGGTTGCGGTGGCATAAAAATCGATTTGCAGCCTGCTGTTGAGGAAGTCGAAGGCTAAGCCAGCGCGTGGGTGCAGTGCTGGGAAGGTGGTAATATCCCAAAAGACATCGCCAGGGCGGGTGACTGTGTCCTCCGTAAAATTCGCCCCTGCCAACATCGGGTAGGCAACCCCTGTGGTGGTGTCTGTTAACGTCATGGTGGTGGAAGCGAGGGTGAAGGTTACATCATTCGCCAGCAGGGTTTTAGGGAAGCTGTCGCCGACAATCAGACCAGCGGTAGGGCTGGCAGTAGCAGGGTAGATAAGCCCATTTTTTATTTTGTTATTGCCGCGTGCTGGCGCGCTGATCGCACCACCAGGATTATCCAAAGTAATGGTGTAATGAATCGGCTGACCTGTCGCCACGGCAGTAGGGGTTGCTGTTTTGCTTTGTGTAATCAACGGCGGTAAACCGACACCTAAGCCGACGATGGTGGATACAGCCGCAGCGTAGGAATCCACCACCGTCATGCCATTGGGGGCGATTGCCGTGCCAAAAATCTGGTTGCTGCTAATGCCACCAACACCAGCCCCCGTAATTTGTACCACCAATTCCACGTTGCCACCACCACCAGGCATGAGCACGGGAATCATCGGCCACGTTACCTTGTTGGCTAGTACCGTTGGCAGCCCTAAAAACGGATTGCCTGTAGAGGCAGAGCCTGCATAGATGGCAGAACCTGCATCAATAATATCACTGATGACGACATTGGTCAGCGTTGCTGAAGCAGCGTTTAAGTAGGTTAAACGGTATTTAACAAATTGCCCCACCTGCAAAAATGCACCATCGGTCGCAATCCAAGGCCCTGTAGCCGCCGCAGATACGGCAACCACAGCTTTGGTGGTAACCAATTGCGCATTGTTATTGGCTTGGGATGGTCCAAGGTAAGCGTAGGCATGGTCTTTACCACCCTGCGCGCCGCCTGAGGCATCGGCACCAAATACCGAAGATAAATTGGTGTAGGGGTCAATAGCGCAATTACCGCCTAGCATGGTGCTGGGAATACAACCTGCGGGTGAACCTGCGCCAAAGGCTGCTAAGTCATAAATACGCACTTTGACGCGCACATGCTCAACGCCTCCAACCACACGTTCACCAATCGCAAAACGAATGGCGTTGGTGGTGCGGGGCAAAGGGTTTGCCGTAGATAATGCCCAACCACCTGTAGCAGGCACAGCTGTAATGGTATCGACACCACGAGCGATGGCAGGTGTAACCGCACCTGTGCCACCGATCAATGCCCCAGTATGTTGAACGCGCTGCCATGGCCCTTGGCTGTAAAAGTCTGCCACCGAATTTAGGGCGATATTCAGGTCGCCTGCTGGATTAAAGTCATTGCTGTAAAAGGTGTTAGGACCTGCAACAGGGGAGGCCAAGCCGACCCAAGGGCCGATGCCTACACCGCTTAAATCCAATACTGGGGGGTTTCCTCTACCTGCGCCCCCTACAAGAAGCTTAGGGCTGGGGTAAAGCGGTGATATACAGGCATTGTTTTTATCACCAAAGGCTACAAATTGATCATAATCCCATTGATTATAAACCAAAAAGCTCAGTTGTGTGCCTGCCAGTGCAGCCTTGGTGCAGAGGGTAATATCATAAGGGATGGCTATACGCGCAGTACGCGGGTCAGTAGAGAAAAAGACCCCCGTATCTTGCACACCATTGGCGAGGTTGCCTTGGCCAAATGGCGGCAAATACGTTTGTTTTAGACCACCATTTTGCCCCCAACCGTCGGATAAAATGCCTGGGGAAGGCATGGTTGCATCGACGTAGGCCCAGCCATCGTACTTGGTTGGGTCAGGTACTTTGCTGACAAAGTGTGCGCCGACGACTTCGACACCGGGTGGAATATAATCGGTAATATAGCCAGCCGCACCCAAGGTTGCACCATTAGGCGCAGGGACGGATTCCACGATGTAAGAAATGATATCACCCTGCCGTAAACCAGGTCCACCAGCGGCAGCACCAGAAGCGCGGTCTTTGAGCATTTGCACGGTGTCAGGGTCAAAAAACTTAGAGGTTTGCGCCTGCCCGACGTTGTGCGCCCAAGCATTAAGGCTGTTGCCTAAGAGCAATAGCAAACATCCTATGACAACGCTAAATTGACCCAATCTTTGCACGGTAGCAACGCTCCTTACGATTTAAACATGGTGTGTGACCTGAATGATAAACGCCACACCCGTTAATAGGCGCACACATCATAACTAGGATTGTTTTCTCGGCAACAAATAGCCGCGCTTGATAGCTGTAGAAGTTTACTTTTAAGTAGGTGTTTTAACTATCACCAAGGTTCTAAATAACCAGTTTCGTCATACACCAAGATAAAAAAATTGATTTCGTTTGTGAAACCCGCAAGCTTAGCGGGTTAGCGCGCTTTTGTGATGATCGGTGCTTGTCGTAACGAGCATGGCATTTTGTTACTCCGTGGTATGGAATATCGTTGCTACAGCGCGTCAAAACGTCATGCCCGTTGATTGTATGGCTAACATTTCATGTTTAAAAGGAGTGGTTTGGATGCGATTGATCGTTTGGATTGTCCGTACATGCTTTAAATGGGCTTACCGTCTAAAAATTGATGGTATGGATAACTTAAACAGTGCGGGTGATCGCGTACTGATCGTGGCTAACCATACTTCGTTGCTTGATGGTGTGTTATTGGGCTTGTTCCTTGGTGATGACATCAGTTATGCCATTCATAATTCGTTTGAAAAAACATGGTGGTTTCGTTTTCTTAAACCCTTTATCACGCTCTTTCCGATGAATAACAGCGACCCTATGGCGATGAAAACGCTGATTGCGCACCTCAAAGCAAATAATCGCGTGATGATCTTCCCTGAAGGGCGCATTACAGCCACAGGTTCGTTGATGAAGATCTATGCAGGGCCTGGTATGGCGGCTGATCGGGCAGGGGCTAAAATTGTTCCTGTGCGTATTGATGGCGCGCAATACACACGTTTTTCTTACCTTAAAGGGCAAGCGCGTCTGCGCTGGTTCCCGCAAATTCGTTTGACGATATTACCAGCCCATGATCTTGAGTTACCCGATAATTTATCTGCCCGTGAACGGCGAGAGAAGGCTGGTAATGTGTTAGCGGACATTATGTCCGAAATGATTTTTGAATCGACAACTTACCGTCGCCGTATTTGGGATGCCTTGGTAGAGGCAAGTAAGATTCATGGTTCTAACCACCCGATTGTGGAGGATGTAGAGCGTAATCCGCTCAATTACCGTCAGTTATTTACCCGTTCGTTTTTGTTGGCTGATTTATTGCACCCTTACTTGCGCGACGAAGAAGCTGGTGCGCCCATTGGCGTGTTATTACCCAATGTGTCGGCTGTGATTGTATCCTTTTTTGCACTACAAAGTCGTAGCTATGTACCGACCATGCTTAACTACACCATGGGGCCTGCGGCTTTACTTTCGGCTATTCGTACAGCGAAAGTGAACACCATCATTACCTCACACAAATTTGTGGAAGCGGGCGAACTTGAGGAGCGTATTGCTGCGCTAGAGGCTTATTGCACCATTGTGTACCTAGAGGATGTGAAACCACAGGCTACTTTAGGTCGTAAACTCAAAGCATTGGCTTGCGCTTACATGCCACGATTGACGCTCTACCGTCACATGAACCGTGTTGGCTCACAAGATCCAGCGGTGATTTTGTACACCTCAGGTTCAGAAGGTTCACCCAAAGGGGTGGTACTCACGCATAAAAACGTATTGGCAAACGTGGCTCAAATGGCTGCGCGCGCCAACTTCACGCCTGCCGATGTTTGCCTTAATGCGCTGCCGCTGTTTCATTCCTTTGGTTTAACGGCTGGAGCGATGAACTCCGTACTTAATGGCATGCACATGTTTTTGTACCCTTCACCACTGCATTACAAAGCGATTCCAGAAGAAGCGTATGACCTTAATGCCACCGTGCTGTTTGGTACTAATGTGTTTTTGGCAGGTTATGGCAAATATGCCCACCCTTACGATTTTTACTCCTTACGTTACGTGGTTGCAGGAGCTGAAAAGCTGCAAGATGAAACCCGTGAACTGTGGATGGAGAAATTCGGCATCCGTATTTTTGAAGGTTATGGCGCGACCGAAACCAGCCCAGTATTATCGGTCAATACGCCGATCTATTACAAAAAAGGTAGCGTTGGGCGTTTGTTGCCAGGTATTCAGCACCGATTAGTGGCAGTGCAGGGTATTCGTGGTGCTGGTCGCTTGCTGGTGAAGGGACCTAACGTGATGGCGGGTTATTTACTGAGCTCTCGACCTGGTCGCTTAACACCACCAGAACGTGGCTGGTATGATACGGGTGATATTGTTCGCATTGATGATGAAGGTTTTGTCTTTATTCAAGGGCGAGTCAAACGCTTTGCAAAAATCGCTGGCGAAATGGTATCGCTCACCGCCGTTGAAGAACTGGTTGCCGAATGTTGGCCAGAGCAACATCATGCTGTGGTGTCTTTCAGCGACCCTGCCAAGGGTGAACAATTGGTATTGTTAACCACCCAAGAAGATGCCAATCGCAAGCAACTTGGTGCTTTAGCGAAAGAAAAAGGCATGAGTGAAATCCAAGTGCCACGCATTATTTACAGCGTAGAAGAAGTACCATTGATGGGGACAGGTAAAATCAATTACCCCGAAGTACACCTCATGGCACGTCGTCTGATGCATGGCGCGTCGGATAACGAAGAAACGCATTCCAAAATTGTCAATCACGATGATTTGTTAACCAAAACAGGTACCCACGCAGCCCACGGTCGTTAAACGGGAAGTTTGATTAAATAGTATTATCCGCAGATTACACAGATTCACGCAGATGATGAAAGTGCGTTTGTGATGAAATTCGTATGGGGTGTTTTCGTTACCGCAATACTTGTTTAACTCAACCCTAAATGTTGACGTAGCACTGGGGCGGATTCGTTCATATGTGCGAAACGATGATTCCCTGCGGGAAATAATAGAATGGTAGCATGCCCTTGCCATGTTTTTAGGGTGTGGGCGGCATCGAGTACTTCATCTTCATAATCAAGCAATAACAAGGGGTTGTTGCAGGCTTCTGGTGTGGTTTGGATGGCTTGCAGGGCGCAAAGGTCTGCTTCATCGATGGTAAACACATTGCCAGTATAAAAATTCTTGTGCTCACCGAGTAAGGATGGCAAACGTTGGCTGTCCACGGCTGGATTTATCATTACCACAGGCCAGTTAAACCGCGCTCCATAATGCCAAGCGTAATAACCGCCCAGTGAACTGCCAATCAACGCTACAGACCCTGTTAAGCTTGCCAGCCAATCGTTAAGGAAAGCAATCGCATCGGCTGGTTTGTCGGGTAAATCAGGGCTTAATACACGTTGCTTAGGGAACATCTGCATCAATGCTTGCGCTTTTGCTGAAGCTGCTCCTGCTGACGCAAGACCGTGAAGATATACTAAGGTGGTGTTCATGTGATGATTCTCCAGCATTTTTGATCACGCTCCGCCAACAGAGCCTAAACCTTTGAAGCCTAGCATGAAGCGGAAACCTGAGTCGCTGTTGCCTACCGTGCCTTGACGATTGAGGCGGAAGGCTTCTAGGCTGATGTTCCAACAAGGGTGTTCATAGGCAATAGAACCTGTTGCCTGTTGGGTCAATTTTAACACTGAATCGTATTGCCACAGCGAAGAAAAACGCCATCGACGGTATAACAGTGTGGATACATTAAGTCCGACCAAGTTGATGGCATTGGGCACATAACGGCGGTCGGTGTGTTGCCATGTAAGCGATAAGTGATGACCACCCTCATGCCGCACCCGAAACGCTGCATTCGCCGTTGCCCAATAACGCGCCACAGGGTCGTATTGACCATCTGCTGAAAATTGAAAATCAGGCGTAGGCGAGAGCGTAAATTGCCCCAATAAATTGGCATAATTGCGCAGCGGCACAGGGCTAAGGCGTGGATCAACACTGCTGCGTAAAAAATCCCATGCGGTGCCTACATCGGCAGAAAAAACCGTCCACTTGCGACCGTTGTCGCCATCTTTGAACTGCACTTCATTATGCAGGGTGGCACTCAATCGCTTCATCCGTTCGACGCGATCTTGCCCTGTAAAACGATTGCCCTGCATCAAATTGTTCATCGTCAAACGTGAAAAGGCGGTATCAAAACGCGGTAAGGCACTTTGGTCGGGGGCGGTGGCATAATCAAAACGGACGGTTGGGCTAAGTTCATGCCGCCAATGGCGATTATTGCTGACCCGTTCGAAGTGTACTGCACCTTGCACAGAAGCCTCGTAAGCCCGCGCACGATCAGCCCGTGTAGGGTTGTTGCGTAGCTGCCAATAATTCCATTGCCGTACACCCGTTTGGAAGGTCAGTTCAACAGCACCATTCAATGGCGTAAAAGGTAGCTCCAACCACGGATGGGTGTAAGCGCGCCAACCGCTGATTAGCTTAGGGCGAGCAAAGCGTGTGGTTTGCTGATCCAAATGTACCGTGGCATCACCCCACAACGGTGCGACCAATGCCATATCCAAGCGCGGCAACCATTGCAGTGTGGTGCTATTATCCACAAGGGTAAGATCTTGCTGTTTTTTAGCCAACACCGTGGCACTGCCCCAGCGTCCTTGCCAGCCTAGGCTAGCCTGACTGTTAATAAAACGGGCACTGGCTTGCTTTCCATCGACGGAGAAGTCGGACAGATATTGATGATCGCTGGTTTGATTGACATCAGCTTTAAAGGTGACGCCAGGCAATAATTGTTCATGCATCGTGCCTTTGATTTGGTAGCGGCGCGTTCCTGTCACGCGGTCTTGCAACATTGCACCGCGCCATTGTTCTTCACCATAAGATGAAATATGGCGAACTTCTAGGTCATTCATCAGCCCACGAGCGGTCATCCAACGCGGTGTGAACGTAGCATCCCAGTTTTCATAAGGGGCGAGGTAGTACGGTAGAGCGATTTCTGTACCGCGCCGTTGGCTGGTACCGATGATCGGCATCAACATGCCAGAACGCCGCCGCAAGGGGTATTGCCAATAAGGACTATAAAACACAGGCACGCCAGAGACTTCAAAGCGGGCATGGCGCACCGACATATCGCCCGATTCTTGGTCTATATCAATACGTGAAGCATGGAGCAACCAAGCTGGTTGGTCGGGCGGGCATTCTGTAAAGGTTATATCTTTGCCACGGTAACGCGTTTCATCCAGCCGCTCTAAATGCTCCGCTTGAATGTATTGCCCTTCGGGTAGGTGTATGGTTGCGTGTTGCAATAGTCCTGATTTGTTCACCGTATGCAGCTGCGCTGATGCTGCTGTAACCGTCGCTTTGGGCGATGTTAGTAACACATTACCCTTGGCATAGACTTCTTTTTTTAGTGGGTCATAGCGCAGGTGTTGCGAGGTTAACTCTTCATCCGTTCGGTTCGCCTGCACGTGACCATCGGCAGTGATTTGACCATAGCCATCACGTACCACCTGATCGGCCAACAATTCCATTCGTGCATAGGCATTGTTCACCGACAACGCCAGCATCAAGGCACAGACCAAGACCAATTTTATTCGCATAGGGCGCAAGCTAAATAGCCATCAGATATTAGCAATCATTCAGGGTTGTAAGCGGTGCAATCACATCAACAATGGCTTGGGCGTGTGTCCAAGGTAGGGCGTGGCTGGCGTCGGGGATGAGGCGTTGTTGTTGAACGGCTGGCATGGCGGCGGCGAGGGTATGGGCGGCAGCGATGGGGACGATGGCATCGTTTTCTCCGTGGATAATCGCCGTGGGGCAGGTGATGCTTGGTAATAGGGGGCGTAGATCCCACTGTTGTAATAGCTGCAAGCCTGCCAGCAAGCCAGCTAATTCAGGCGTGGCATTGAGAGGTGGCAGTGTTTGATTGCTGCCTGACCACATCCGCTGTTGGAAGTCGCTTAATGTTGCTTCGCTTGCACGTGCGCAACTGCGTTGGAAGGCGCGCATGGCTGCACTTGTTGTACCGTGTTGCCAGTCAGGGCGTTGCACAAAGCATGGCGTGCTAGCAACAAGCACCAAGGATTGCACACGCCAGGCTTGATGAGCGGCAAGCTTGAGGGCGATAGCTCCACCTAATGACCAGCCAACCAAACACACAGCTTGCGCAGGCAATTGCGCGGCGATGTTATCTAACCACGTTTCTGCTGGTGCGGATGTGTTGCCAGCGTGACCAGGTAGGGCAATGGTTTGCGCTTCGGGGTAATGTTGCTGCACTGCTTGCCAGCAATCGGGACTTTGCCCCCAACCGTGGAGGAGAACAATGGGCGTACTCATAATCGGTGCAATGCCTCGCTCAAGGCGTTGATTTGCTCCGAGGTATGCAACGCAGAAAGGGTGATGCGCAGCCGTGATTCACCTTGGGGTACGGTGGGTGGGCGAATCGCAGGAATGAAAAAACCAGCATCGCGCAACCGTGTTGATGCCTGTAATGCCGCTTCATCTGTGCCCATTGCCAGCGGTTGAATGGGTGTTCGTGACGGTAGCAAAGGCAGGTCTTGATTAAGGGCGAGAAACGATTGAATATTATCTTGCAGCCGTTGCCGCAAGGCTGCTTGTTGTAATAGAACCAACGCCGCAGACATCGCTTTTGCCATGGCTGGCGGTAAGGCGGTGGAGTAAATCGCTGTGCGTAAGCGTTGAATTAACCCCTCAATAACGGCTGTTGAAGCAACAATAAAAGCACCATAGCCACCCAAGGCTTTACCAAATGTGCCACATTCAATCAGGCGCGGATGCCCTTGCACACCTGCTTCGGTAGTTAAACCTGCACCTTGCGCCCCGATGCAACCATTGCCGTGGGCATCGTCGAGTACCAACCACGCATCGTAACGTTCACACAGCGAGATCAGCGTGGCAACGTCAGCTTCATCACCATCCATGCTAAATACGCCATCGCTGACAATGATGCGCTGCTCGCTATTGCTATGTTGCAGCAGGGACTCCAAGGCTGCCATATCACGGTGAGCATAACGATGGAGGCGAGCACGGCTTAAACGTGCGCCATCAAGCAGCGAGGCATGGTTTAAACGGTCGGCAAAAATTTCGCTGTGCCGTGTCGCTAAGGCTTGCAGCAAACCGATATTCCCTAGCATGCCTGAACCGAGCAATAAGCATGCTTGCGCGCCCTTCCAAGCCGCACAATCGCGTTCGAGTTGCGCAAAAGCGGGATCGTCACCGCTGATGTAGCGTGAAGCACCGCTGCCTAAACCATGCTGAGCGATGTAGTCGCATGCCGTGCTGATTAGTTGCGGATGCTGCCGTAAGCCTAAATAATCATTGCTGGAAAAGTTAATCATCATACGCCCTGCCACGTTGATGAGTACGCCATGCTGTTGTGTGGCAGGTAAACGGCGACGGCTATGTTCTGCTGGATGTTGCCACCAAGGTGGCGCGGTATTGTCTCTTTGCATCATGCAAGGCATGATTACAAGCATGGACATTGTGTCAACATGGCGGCACTGGTTATTCCCTGCCAGTTGTGTGTTTTGCCATCGAACATTAGCTGCGGCGAATCACGCTTGCTGTGGCGATTGCTTGGCGGATATTCATCCGTGGCCCGTGCACCATTGTTACCGCTGTGGCAAGGTGTTACCTGCATCATTGTCGCCTGGCCCTTGCGGTGCATGTTTGCACAAGCCGCCTGCTTACCTTTCTAGCACGGCGTTGTACCAGTATCGCGGAGCAGTGCGGCAAGCGATATTGCAATGGAAGCGCGCAGGGAATGATGCCGCCTTTCGTTGGTTGCTGACTACGGCGGATCACGTGTTGCGTGATTGCTTTCACCCTGATGATTTATTGCTACCGATTCCTATGCCATTGTCGCGCATGCGTGTGTCGGGGATGCACCATAGTGCCGATTGTTGCCGCTTACTGGCGGAACGTTATGGTTGCCAATGGCAGTGGCAGTTGTTGCGTCGTCAAGGTACGCAGTTACGCCAATCATCGCTGCGTGCGGCACAACGGCAGCGCAATATGCGTAAGGCTTTTACGATCAACCACGACTACTTGCCTGCTGCGGGATTATTCCGACGCGTGTGGTTGATTGATGATATTATCACCACAGGTGCAACCATGCATTATGCAGCACGATGTTTGCAGCGGCAGGGAGTCGCTTGCCATGCATGGGCTTTATCGCATACGCCGTTGGACTGATACGTAGGCATACAAATATGTTAAACGAGGTTAATCATGGCGAAAGTTGAAATTTACTCAGGGGATTACTGCCCTTATTGCACCAGAGCAAAACAATTATTAAAGCAGCGCGGCTTAGCGTTTACCGAATACAATGTACAAAAAGAGCCGCACCGCCGTCAAGAAATGGCAGAGCGCGCACCTGGTGCACGTACGATTCCTCAAATTTTTATTAACGACCGTCATGTCGGTGGTTGTGATGATTTATACGCCGTCGATAAACGCGGTGAACTGGATCAATGGTTGGCGACAGCATAAGTTTACATTCGTTAGGTCGGCTTTCCGCTTAAAGCGGGATAAAAGCAATATAGATAGGTGTGACATCGTAGGTTGGGTTGAGGCACGAAACCCAACAAAGGAACTACATGATGGTCTTGTCGTGTACATGCGTCCCGCTTTAAACGGGAAGCCGTTAGATCCAACAGCGCAGCATGTAACATAGCTGCGCTGCTGGAAGTCTATCGCTACCTATCCGTTCTTTACCACTTCAAGCCGCCGCCTGTTTGGTATTCTGTTACCCGTGTTTCAAAAAAGTTCTTTTCTTTACGCACATTGGCTTGCTCATCCAACCAGGGAAGGGCGGATTCAGCACCAGGGAAGGCCGCTTCGATACCCAATTGTTTGCAGCGGCGATTGGCTGTGAAACGGAATTGGGCAATATGATCTTCCGCGCAATAACCTAAAATTGGGGATTGCAGCAAAAATTGCGCATACTCCAGTTCGGCAGCCTCGGCTTCATCCCACATATCACGCATCGCTTGCGGGTTTAAGGTCATGGATTCCTCTTGTAGAATCTGCCGTACCACGCGAATACCGAACGATGCATGCAATACTTCATCGCGCATGATGTATTGCAATTGCTCCGCTGTGCCCTTCATTAAACCACGCCGTTGCAAAGAAAAAATAGGACTGAAGCCGTTATAAAACCAGCAACCCTCAAACACAGCGGCGAAGAAGGTATAAGCTTGCACGAATTCCTCACGCATGGCTGGGTCGTTTAAATCCATATCGGCACGCAGCACGGCATTGAGGCGACGGTTAGCAATACGAATCTTATGATTGATTGCAGGCACGACGCGGTAGCGATTATAAATCTCCGTCTGATCTAAACCAATGGTTTCGATGCAATGCTGGTAGGTCCATGTGTGCAATGCTTCTTCATAAACCTGCCGTGCTTGGTAAATTTGCAGTTCTGGCGCGCTCATTTTTTCCATCACGGCAAGACCGATATTGCGCATGGCGAGAATGTCCGAGGTGGTTAAGTACGCCAGCACATTCTCATACACATGGCGTTCTTCCAGCGTCAGCTTGTGATGGTAATCATGCACATCCTGCGCCATGTTAATGTCCAACGGCGTCCAATGGTTCTTGTTGGCATTAAGGAAGTAGTCCCACGCCCACGGGTATTTGAAGGGCGCGAGTTGGTTAATATCTGTCTGACCATTGATCACACGCTTGTGCGAGGCATCAATGGCTTCCATGGTCGCTTCTTGCTTGTCTTTCACGGGTGCAGTGACCTTGTTATTCACTGCTTTTGTTGCCGCTGCCTTTTGTGGTTTGGCTGTGGCTAATGGATCATCCCAGTTCAACATTATTGGCACGCCTCACAATCAGGATCGAGTATGGAACACACTTTGCCTTCTTCTGGTGCGCTAGGTGTAGGGTTATCGCTGCTGGCAGTATGGGTTTTTTCCATCTGCGTTGCGCCCATGGAGCGCAGATAATAGGTCGTTTTAAGACCGCGCACCCACGCCAATTTATAGAGTTGATCCATCGCCTTGCCCGAAGGTTCAGCCAAATACAGATTCACGCTTTGCGCTTGGTCAATCCATTTTTGTCTGCGCGATGCCGCTTCAATCAACCAACGGCTATCCATTTCAAAGGCGGTGGCATACAATGTTTTTATATCTTCAGGAATGCGCTCAATCGCTTGTGTTGAACCATCATAATACTTCAAATCGTTGGCCATTACGCGATCCCACAGCCCACGCGCTTTGAGGTCACGCACCAAATAATCATTCACCACCATGAATTCGCCTGATAAATTCGATTTCACATAAATGTTTTGATACGAAGGTTCAATGGATTGACTAACGCCACAGATATTGGAAATCGTCGCAGTTGGCGCAATTGCCATGGTGTTGGAGTTACGCATACCAACGCGCTGGATGCGTTCACGTAAGCTATCCCAGTCCAAGGTAATGGATTCATCCACCTTCAAATAATCGCCACGGTGTTCGCGCATCGCCAGCAAAGAGTCGTAAGGCAGAATACCTTGGCTCCACAATGACCCCTTGAAGGTCGAGTAAGCACCGCGTTCGGCAGCCAGCTCACAAGATGCCTCAATGCTAAAATAAGCGACTTGTTCCATCGAACGATCAGCAAACTCTACTGCTTCGATTGAAGCGTAGGGTAGCTTCATTTTATACAGGCTGTCTTGAAAGCCCATGATGCCCAGTCCAACAGGACGATGGCGCATATTGGCGTTGCGTGCTTGCGGCACAGCGTAGTAATTGTAATCAATCACATTATCCAACATGCGCATGGCGGTGCGAATGGTGCGCTGTAGGTGCGCTACATCCAGTCCATCTTCTGTAACATGCTGAGGCAGATTGACAGAACCTAAGTTACATACAGCGATTTCATTGTCGTTGGTATGCAAAGTGATTTCTGTACACAGATTAGAGCTGTGAACTTGACCGACATGTTGATTGGTATAGCGCAAGTTGCATGGGTCTTTAAAGGTGATCCAAGGATGCCCTGTTTCAAACAACATGCCCAGCATTTTACGCCATAAATCCACCGCTTTAACGGTTTTGAATAGTTTGATATGACCTTGGCGCGCTTGCTCTTCATAGGCTTCATAAGCAGTGGTAAAGGCATTGCCATACAAATCATGTAAATCAGGCACATGGTGAGGGGAAAACAGCGTCCATTCGCCTTCTTCGGCAACGCGGCGCATGAATAGATCAGGAATCCAGTTAGCAGAATTCATATCGTGGGTGCGGCGACGTTCATCGCCTGTGTTTTTACGCAGTTCAAGGAAGTCTTCGATGTCGATATGCCATGTTTCTAAATAGGCACAAACCGCGCCCTTGCGTTTGCCTCCTTGGTTGACAGCTACCGCTGTATCATTGGCTACTTTGAGGAATGGCACTACGCCCTGAGACTTGCCATTGGTGCCGCGAATATGCCCACCCATACCGCGAACACGGCTCCAGTCATTGCCCAATCCACCAGCGAATTTGGACAACATCGCGTTGTCTTTAATGGCACTGTAAATACCATCCAAATCATCAGAAACCGTGGTTAAATAACACGATGATAACTGCGGACGTAGCGTTCCTGAATTGAATAGGGTAGGGGTGGAGCTCATGAAGTCGAAGCTAGAAAGTAGCTGGTAAAACTCAATCGTGCGTGCTTCGCGTTCGACCTCGTTGATTGCTAAGCCCATTGCTACACGCATGAAAAAGACTTGGGGTAACTCAAAGCGTGTGCCATCTTCATGGTGAATGAAATAGCGGTCATACAGCGTTTGCAAACCCAGGTAGGAGAATTGCAGGTCTCGTTCGGGTAATAATGCGGCAATCAACGGTTCTACATCATACTGACCGAGGCGAGAGTCCAACAGTTCCAGTTCAATCGCCCGTTTTAAATAGGCGCGAAAATAGTCGCCATAGACCTTAGCCATATCTGCTTGGCAATGGACGTTGTGGGGGAGGGCGAGGAAGCCCAAAGCCTCTTGGCGCATATCATCAAGCAATAAACGGGCACTGACACGCGAATAATTGGGTTCTTGTTCAATCAAGGTGCGCGCCGACATTAACAGGACTTTGGGTACTTCTGAGGCTTTTACGCCATCGTATAAATGACGCGCTGTGGCGTTAATGATGGTGTCGGGGTTGACATCGTTCAAGCCTTCGCATGCTTCGATGCACAATGCTTGTAAATGTGCCATATTCAATGGCTGACGTTCGCCATTATCAAGGGTGACGTGCAATACTTCGTCTTGCTGTTTGCTGTTTGCCGCCGCTTGTTCACGAATTTTCTTGTGTTGTTCACGGTAAAGCACGTAAGCGCGGGCGATTTTTTGGAAGCCGCTGCGCATTAACGCTAGTTCTACTTGGTCTTGGATATCTTCAATATGCACACTGCCATTTTCTGGCAAACGACGAAACAGTGCTGCAACGACCTGTTCGGTGATACGCTCAACGCTTTCGTGAATGCTTGATGATGAGTCCGCTTCGTCACCTTCAGCGGCAAGAAAAGCTTTGCTAATGGCAGTGCTGATTTTACTGCGGTCAAAGTCTGTTCGCTGACCATTACGACGAATGACCGCATAGTTTGCATCTTGCTCTGATTCATGAGGTAGCGAGGTGTAGCCATCTGAGTCAACAGCAGCCAATGGTTTTTTTGTCATGCAAACTCCTATAATCATACGCCAAGAGCGTATAACGCTAAGTACTAGATGTGGTTGTGAATAAAAAAAGGAGGCACAAGATAATGGGGGTAATCTAAAACGCAAGCCGTATTTGGAGTGATTTTACCCCATTTGATTTAGGGTGGATTAGCTAATTGACGTGATGGAGTAAAAGCAATATGAATATGCGTGTTACAGTAGGTTGGGTTGAGGCACGAAACCCAACAAAAAAGTTGCATCATGGTATTGTGGTGTACATGCGCCCGTCTTAAAAGGGCAGTTCGGGTAGCACAAAAAAAGGCCGCCTGTCACATAAACAGGCAGCCTTTTTTTACAGATCAAGCGCGTTCACACGCGCAACGTTACACGGTGTGTGCAGCGTTATTATTTAAGCTGTTCTTCAACCCAAGCGCGAACTTCTGCTTTCTTTTCGTCGTTCAACTTGCGGTATTTTTTCAGCTGACCTTTCATGATTGCTGCTTTACCAGCGAAATCAGCAACTTTAGGCTCCAATGCAGCATCAGAGTTCAAGAATTCAAACACAGCGTCAACAGAACCATAAGCAGCCACTACTTTTTCAAAAGCGGGACCTACTTTATCTTTGTGACCAGCGTGGCAAGTCGCACAAAAAGGCTTAGCACTTGCAGTCGTAGCAAAAGAACCAATCATCAAAGCAGCAGCAACAATCAAAGTTTTTTTCATATCTATCAATCTCCTTTAGTAAGGTGACGGTTCGATAACGAGCCATCTGAGGACAAACTATAGTGCTCAAAGGCAAGCTGATAAGGGGTAAATTTTACCCTAGCAAAGGTGTATGTTGTTTTGAGTATATGATTCAATCATATATTATGGTGCATTGCGGCAACAGCTAAAAGTTGTGTTAAATTAGTACTTTGGGTCAATATTAAAGACTTTAAGTATTGATATTCATGTGGCAGCGTGTTCCCTTCAATCACTGATAACACCTTTGTTCATCTTTTTTTCACAAACACTTGCACCAAGGGATTAAAACCGTTTTAATAACGCCGATGTGATACTTGGCAGAAACAAGGGGGTAGGGGAGTGGAAGGTCTTTGTATGAGGATTTACCTATCCGAATCAGATAGCGTTAATGGGCAACCTGCTTTAACAGGGCTAATTACACTGTGTCAGCAAGCAGGCGTACGTGGTGTGAGTGTACTGCGCGGCATTGAGGGTTTGGGTAGTCATGGTGTGCATTCAGCAGGTTTTATCGGTTTAGCACATCAATTACCGCTCATGGTTGAAATCATTGATGAGACAGCGCAGATGGAGAAAGCGTTGGTTTTTCTTACACCTCACATTAAAAACTTTTTGGTTGCCACTTGGCCTGTAAACTTACCTTTAGCTGAACAAGCAACATTCACCACTGGAGAAACGTGAACAACATGCAATCTATCTTTCATAAGATTCCTCTTTTTTCGGATTTAGACCAACAAGAGCTTAGTGCTGTGGTCGATCTTGCATCCTCACACCAATACCCCGCCAAAAGCGTGATTGTACAAGAGGGCGATAGCTCCAACTCCTTGTTTGTGATTCTTGCTGGGCAAGTTAAAATATCATATTACGCGATGGATGGTCGAGAGGTGATTTTATCACTCATGCCAGCAGGTTCTTTTTTTGGTGAACTATCATTATTAGACAAGCAACCCCGCTCAGCAACGGTAACAACCTTACAAAAAAGCACGCTGGCTCAAATTCGCCGTAGCGACTTTGAAAAGCTATTGCTGCAACAACCGCAAATGTCGCTTAAATTACTGTTGGAGTTGGCTGGTCGCTTCCGTAAAACCAACTTGCTTTTAGAACGTATCAGTACTTTGGATGTACCACACCGTTTGTACCATTATTTAAACGACTTGTGTTCATGCATGGGACGCACACCTGGCGATCATTTTGTGCAACTCAAATTGCCAACCCATCAATTGATTGCTGACCAACTCTCCACCAGTCGAGAAACGATCTCTCGGGCTGTAAGTGCCCTAAAAAAAGATGGTGTCATTCAATCCATCACAGGCACGACGGAAGTGCGTATTGATATTGATGCATTAGAAGATTTACTGTTTTCTATTTAACCGATGTCACGCGCGCCATTATGGACTTGATCCGCAATCCAGAGAATGGGCGCAAAACTGGAAACTGCATGTTGACAAAGCCCTGATGGATTACACACTTGCCCTATGATAGCTCATTTTCCCTCTCACATGGAACATGTGACCCACACAATAAACGGGCATGGCGTTTTGACATGTTGTTTTTTCAGCAAGGCAAAGCAACTATGACACTTGATGCCTTATATGATCAACCCGAAGACCTTTTGCTACAAGGAATCACACGGCTTAAACAGGAACTTGGCGATCAAGTACTGATTTTAGGTCACCATTACCAACGCGAAGAGGTAATCCGCTTTGCCGATATTACAGGCGATTCGCTTAAATTAGCGCAGCAAGCGGCGGCTACGGATGCTCAAAACATTATTTTTTGCGGTGTTCACTTCATGGCTGAAACAGCGGATATTTTAACCAGCGATGAGCAAAAGGTTGTTTTACCCGACCCTGCTGCGGGTTGCTCTATGGCCGATATGGCGAATGATGTGCAAGTCAGTCGTTGCTGGCAGGAGCTTAACAGCGTGTTGCCAGCCGATGCGATGGTTACGCCTGTTACTTACATTAATTCAACGGCTGCACTCAAAGCTTTCTGCGGTGAACATGGTGGCATTGTTTGCACCTCATCCAATGCCGAACGTATTATGCGTTGGGCATGGGATGAACGTGATAAAATTCTGTTCTTCCCAGATCAACATTTAGGGGAAAATACCGCTGTACGTATGGGTGTTGCTGATGAAGCGATGATTATTTGGGACCCTGCACTGCCGCTTGGTGGTCATAGCGAAGCGGCGATTCATCGTGCAAAGTTGATTTTATGGAAGGGCTTTTGCTCGGTACACCAAATGTTCCAAGCCAGCCATGCTGCTACCATGCGCCAACAACACCCAGGTATTCAGATTTTAGCACATCCAGAATGTTCTCGCGAGGTGTGTGAAACAGCGGATTTTGTCGGCTCTACCGAAGCAATCATCAAACACGTAGAAACTGCAACAGAGCCACAACACTTTGCCATTGCTACAGAATTGAACTTGGTAAACCGACTGCGTATTTTACACCCTGAACACGCCGTCTATTTTTTGTCGCCGATGGTCTGTATGTGCTCAACCATGTTCCGCACCGACCCTCAACACTTGTTCGCCAGCCTTCAAGCCATTGCCGATGGTCAACAAGGTAACCAGATTATCGTGCCTTCAGCGCAAAAAGCGCGGGCAAAAACTTCACTTCAAAGGATGTTAGACCTTGGCTAATCGTTATTTTACCGTGCGTGGACTGTTGCCACTGATGTTTGGATTATTCTGTATTGCTGCACCATGGCAGGGGCAGGCCACAGAAAGCCGTCAAGCGATAGAACAACAACTCGAACAATTGCAGCACAGTCCCGAGGCGGACTTTGTCCCTAAAGCGATTGAGAAGGTGCGCGCCTACCTTGGTGCTGCCATGCTAGCTGCTGATCGCGGCGATACCGTAGCAGAGCAATCAGCGTTAAATCATGCCAGTACCGCTATTGATGAAGCGTATGGTAATGCACGTTTTATTATGAATAAATTTTCTAATTTATTGCAACTTCAAGCTGCGGCCAAAGAAGCAGCAAGCTATGTAAAGTCACGTGATTCTGATGCTGCCGAGCAAATTCCTGTATGGTTGGGTAAAGGTGACCAAGCAGTACGTGAAGTATTTAAGGCTGCTGGATCAGGAAAGCTCAACATCAGTCAACAACGCGCTGGTACAGCACGAGCAGCGTTTACCAATGCGATCAATGCTGCAATTCCTGTGTTATTACAAAAGACAGAGCAAGCCCTTAAAAGTGCAGCGAATAAAAATGCTAAAAGTTACACGCCAGTCATTTATGGTGACGCTAAAAATGCTTATGCAGCATTAAAACGCTATGCCGATGGTATTGCTGCGCAAGTTCCCTTGCATCCTGCCTTATCCATCACCTTGGCACAGCAGGCGGTAGAGGTTTCATTACAGGTGAAAGAGTGGCGCAAGCAAAGTGGTAGTCATGAAGAGCTATTACTCTCGGCGCGTCGTCAACGTCAAGACTTAGCAACGGCTCTTGGTATGGATTTAAATACGCCCACAGCAGATTATAGCATGGCTGTGTTGTTGGATCGTGTGAACAGCTTAAAAAACAGCCTAGCGGCGGAGAAAAAATCCTGTACAACACAAGTAGCGAAAATTAGAAGCGATGCTGAGCGACAGCAAGCAACAGCTGTTGAAAAACTTATGACTGAGCAACAAAGTGCTTGCGTGGAACAGTTGGCAACACTCAAAGATGCCTTCCGTGCTAAGTTAGAACGCGTAACCTATGAAGATAAGCGCAAAAAGAGCGTGCAACAATTGTTCGAGAATGGTGAAGTAGAAATTCACAGCAATATGGATGGCTCTTTGTTGTTGCGCTTGACCAAGTTAAAATTTGCCCCAGGTAAGATTGAGTTGGACTCGCAACACTTTGAATTTTTAAGCCGTGTTAAAGAGGCTTTAGTACTCTATGATGATCGTTTGGTTAGTATTAACGGTCATACCGATAATCAGGGTGACGTGAAAGAAAATCAAACCTTATCATTAAAGCGTGCTGAAGCGGTGATGGACTTCCTTATCTCATCGGGGATTAACAAAGAAAGGCTCAAAGCCTTCGGTTACGGCGAAATTCAACCCATTGCCAGCAATGAGTTTGCGCGTGGAAGAGACATGAACCGCCGTATTGATATTGTTATCGAAGCTCCAGTCGCTGTAGACGATAACTCAACACAAGAATGAGTAATCAAGATCATGACGTAACACACAGTAAAACGCAGTTGCAGCATGCTTTTGATGCAGTTATGGCATCGGAATTGATTAATTCCGATGTCCACTTATTAACAGCGGTATTGCATGAAATTCATGTCGGTTTAGAGATATTCCGCCCTTACAAAGCGCGCAAGAAAGTTACATTTTTTGGCTCTGCTAGAACGTCACCTCATGACCCTCGTTATATTCAAGCGCGGAATTGCGCCCATGTATTGGCGCGTGATGGCTTTATGATTATAACGGGTGGCGGTGGCGGTATCATGCACGCGGCTAACGAAGGTGCAGGCTTTCTCGATTCATTTGGCATCAACATCAACCTACCGATGGAACAAAGACCTAATCCTATTGTTGATGGTTCACCGCGCCACTTTTACTGCAAATACTTTTTTACGCGCAAATTGTTTTTTCTACGAGAAAGTCATGCTGTGGTGCTTTGTGCAGGTGGTTTTGGCACCTTGGATGAGGCATTTGAAACATTAACCCTGTTGCAAACAGGACGTAATCCACCGCTGCCTGTGGTTTTACTTGAAGCACCAGGTGATGATTATTGGGGACCCTTCATCGGCTCTTGGATTCGTCGTTTGACCGATGATGGACTTATTTCCAGCGAAGACCATCATTTTCTTTTCCATACCGATTCAGTAGCAGCAGCACACAGCCACATTCGCGATTTTTATTTGAACTACGATAGCTTTGCCTACCTCAATGAAATGGTCATGCTGCGTATACTTAAGCCATTGTCTGCTGCGGCGTTGTCGCGCCTTAATGCTGAATTTTCTGATGCACTAAGCCAAGGGCATATTGAACAATTTTCTGCCGAAGAAATCCCTAGCGACAATAACAATCACAATGAAACATTGCCAGCACTGTGTATGCACCTACAAGCACACCATATGAATGTACTACCGCAACTGATTAGGCGTATGAATGCCTTGTACCGTCAGGATGTTTTAAAAGAAGAAACAGCGCGTACAGAAGGGTAGAGCGAAAACTTGCCTGGCTCTGCACCATCAACCGCTGTGGATTAGTTCACAGCGGTTGTGGATGAAGCTGTGGAAAACCATGTGCATAAGCTGGCTTAAGCCTTGCCCTGATTGCGATAATGATAATCCCTGACAGTGCGCCTAAAAATTAGGCAGGCATTATTCGCTTGACATGAAGACCGCTTACGACTTGTGCAGCGTTCTCTAGTACCCATTATACGTTTCGCATAATGAATATTATGTAAAGTTTTAATCCAATGACGCACACCGTCATAAAACCCCTGCTTTTTGAAAATTGAACCTATAGCCAGAATCAAGCATGATTCGCGCCATGTCAGTTTATACGCAACTTGATCAAAATGATATTTCCGCCATTTTGACTGAATATTCGCTGGGAACGCTGGACAGCTTCAGTGGCATCTCGGCAGGAATTGAAAACAGCAACTTCTTCGTCAACACCAGTACGGGACGTTATGTCCTAACCCTGTTTGAACGTATGTCGGTTGATGAACTCCCCTACTTCATGGATTTGATGCAACATCTATCGAGCAAAGGCTTTGCTTGCCCCGCTGTTCAACAACGACACGACGGCACGACGCTGCTGACTTTTGTTGATGCCGATGGCACGGCGCATTACGGCTGCATTGTTTCTTGTATTGCTGGTGAAGTGCTGCCTGATTTGAATTTGGCACAGCTTCATAGCGCGGGCGTTGCTCTTGCACAGTTACACCTAGCAGGTAGCGATTTTACCCACCACCGCGCCAGTCCGAGTGGTAAGGATTGGTTGCAAGCGCATGCCGAAGATGTCGCCGATGGCGTACACCAACAATACGGTGAGACTGTCGCGCAACAGCTTGAATCTGAACTTGTGCAGCAACAACAATGTGACTTCCAGCACCTTCCCCAAGGTTTGATTCACGGTGATTACTTTCGTGATAATATCTTGTTCACAGGTGACCAGGTCAGTGGCGTGATTGATTTTTATTATGGTCATGATGCACCGTATGCTCTGGATCTTGCCATCGCATTGAATGCTTTAAGCATCAGCCACCTTGCGGTTGATGAAGCACGCCCAGCAGCGTTACTGGCTGGCTACTTATCGCAGCGCATGCTTAACGATGAAGAATGGGATGCCCTCCCCGACTTGCTGGCATTGGCAGCTTTGCGTTTTTGGCTCTCTCGTTTGTACGATAGCTTCTTCCCACGCGAAGGTGAAATGACCACGACATTAGACCCCGAAGAATACCGCCTTAAATTGCAATACCATCGCCAACAACCCCAGTTGGTGCATCGGTTGCGCCATACACTGTTGTCATCACAAGGAACGAACGATGCGATTTGACTGGACCGTAGAAGAGATTGAGGCACTGTTTGAACTGCCGTTCAATGACTTAATATTTCAAGCACAGCAATGTCACCGTCAACATTTTGACCCCAATACGGTGCAACTTTCCACCTTGTTGTCGATTAAAACAGGCGGCTGCCCTGAAGATTGTAAATATTGCCCACAAAGTGCGAAGTATAATACAGGATTAAAATCTGAGTTGTTGATGGCAAAAGATGCTGTTGTCGAAGCTGCGCGTGCTGCCAAGGAACGTGGCGCAACACGTTTTTGCATTGGTGCAGCATGGCGTGAACCACAAGGCCGTGCTTTTGATTTGGTGCTAGAAATGGTGAGTGAAATCAAATCCTTAGACATGGAAGCATGTGCTACGTTGGGCATGTTGAGCGAACAACAAGCGCACGCGCTAAAAGATGCAGGCTTAGATTATTACAATCACAACTTAGATTCGGATCCTGAGTTTTATAGTGATATTATTTCTAGTCGTCAGTACCAAGATCGTTTGGATACCTTGCGTCATGTGCGCTCGGCAGCCATGAATGTGTGTTGTGGTGGTATTGTCGGCATGGGTGAAAGCCGTCGTCATCGCGCTGGCTTGGTAGCACAATTGGCACGCATGGATCCCCACCCTGAATCTGTGCCTATCAATTTATTGGTGCGTATCGAAGGTACTCCCCTAGAGGAATCCCCTGATTTTGATATGCTGGAATTTGTGCGTACGATTGCTGTTTCTCGCATTACCATGCCATCTTCTTATGTGCGTTTATCGGCTGGGCGTGAAGGCATGAGCGAAGAGACCCAAGCACTGTGCTTCTTGGCTGGTGCTAATTCGATTTTTTATGGTGAAAAGCTGCTTACTGCCGAAAACCAGCATGAAAGCAGCGACCAGCAGTTATTCGACAAACTTGGTTTGCAGGCGGAAGCTTATGCTACACCGTCGTCTCGTCGCATGACCTGTGAAACAGCCAGCGCATAAGAATCATTGCGTGATTAGCAGGCATGGTCTTTTGCCATGTCCATTCATGATGCGGATCATACTACTGCGTTAAGGGAGTATGCTTGCCTATGCAAGCATACCCCCTAGTATCCCGCCAATGAATTTGTACACCCTATTATCATCATGAAAAAACATATTATTCTGTGCTTTAGCTATGCCCTTGTGCTGCTTTTTCAAAGTTATAACGCAATGGCTGCTAGCGTGGATCACCGTGCTGAAAGAATGCAGCTTATTGCACAATTAGTGAAGCAAACAGGACTTGCTGAACCCTATGTTAAGCCATTGATTATACAGGCTAAATTTGATCGAAGCATTATCAAACGTATCACCACGCCTTACGAAGGAAAAGCCTATAGCGATTACCGTAAGTTGTTTGTCGATGATGCGCATATTCGTAGTGCGCGGGCTTATTTAAAAGAACATAAACAGGTGTTTGATACTTGTGAACAACGCTATGGTGTGCAACGTGAAATGATTGCTGCCATTTTGTCGATGGAAACCCGTTTTGGTGGTTATATGGGGCGTGACAGGGTGCTTGATTCGTTGTTTACCCTAAGTGTTGGCTACCCTCGCCGCGCAAAGTTTTTTCGTGGTGAGTTAGCAGCACTTTTGCTGTTGGCGCAAGAGGAAGGCTTAGATCCTAGCACGATGGTTGGCTCTTATGCGGGGGCGTTTGGCGTTACCCAATTTATACCAACTTCATTTCGTGGCTATGCCGTTGATGCCAACCACGATGGAAAGCGTGATGTTTGGCATACGCCGTTAGATATTGTGTGTAGTGTAGGGCACTATTTTCAGCAACACCATTGGGATGCCAGTCGTCCGATTATGCAATGGTTGCCCGCCACTAAAGCTGCTACATCATGGCAAACACGTTCACTCAAGCAATGGCATCGGTTCTCCGAGTTGCGCGCTACAGTGAATCAGCCAGCGGCGATTTGGCGTGATGATGATCGCGTAAATATTATTAAAGGCGGTGCGGGGCATGGCAAAACATTTGCCTTGGTTCACTATAACTTTTACGTTATTACGCGCTGGAATCGAGCATTTAATTATGCCCTTGCAGCCAGTGAATTAGCCGCAACACTAAGTCAGAAAGAAGGTCTGTGAATGAAGTTTATTTCCACATGTTTATTGTTGTTGATTACCAGCATACTTGTTGGATGTGGTGATCGACCATTGCCGCCCAACACTTATCCGACTAACGCTTATCCACCTGTTCAATCATCATACAACAATCAAACAGGGCGTTGTAGTAGCCCCCCTTTCTATATTAATGAAGCGACCAGGTTTAAACTGCAGCAGCCCTATAATGCGGGGGGCGAAACCTTTTTTCCTATCAGTGACCCTCGTAATTTTATCGAAGAGGGTGAAGCTGCGTGGTATGGTTCAAAATTTCATGGTAAATTTACTGCCAGTGGCGAAGTGTACAACCAAAATGATATGACCGCTGCTCATCCTGCTTTACCTATGAATAGCTGCATTAAGGTGACTAATTTGCGCAATAATGCTGTAGCCTATTTGCGTGTTAATGATCGCGGGCCCAGCATTAAAAGGCGTGTGTTGGATGTATCAGTAGCAGCAGCTAAAGCACTTGGTTTTTACCGTGCTGGTGTTACTCAGGTACGTATTGAGTTTATGTATTAACATGGGACATATGATCGGCACAATAAACGGACGTGGCGTTTTGACGCGCTGTGCGACCATGTTCCGTAGTGCGGGGTGGCACAACGCCACGCTTGTTAATATGGAGTATGCTAACAAGAAGAAGGAGTCTATTAAATGAGATCAGTTCATATGATGTTTTTATGTTTGTTTGCGCTGGTATTACTCAATGCTTGTGCCGCTAGAACGCCAACGACAGCTTCAAGCTCTGGGCAATGCTATTGTGAATGTGATCCATCCAAGGGTTCCTATAGCTATTATACTGCTATAAATAAAGCTCCCACCTACAATGGTTCAGCAGCGACGCCAACAAGATCATCGCATAATGGCGCAATGGTTCCACCTGTTGTCAGCAGTCGTTACCCAAGCTCTGGAACTGGCACGGTATCTCAGGCAGTACCGACAAAAACAGGTGGTAATTATTCCAGCCATGATTATCGAAAAACACGGCTTGATGCACAAAAAAGTGCCCAACGGCGAGCTAAGGCTAAGGTGACAAAAAAAACCACAGTAAGCAAGGCGAAAGCAAAAAAGCATAAAGCAGTGAAACACACGGTCACCAAGCTAAAAGAAGCCAAAAAACAACAGTCAAGTACAACAACTAAGAAAAAGGCTTCAGGTAAAGCGGATAAGGCATATAAAGTACTTGGTAAATGGTATTACCCCTTGGCTACGGCAAAAGGCTATAATCAAACAGGTAGCGCATCATGGTATGGCAAGCGTTTTCATGGCGGTCCTACAGCCAGTGGTGAAAAATTTGACATGAATGCACTCACTGCTGCGCATACCACCCTACCCTTCGATTCCAAAGTTAAAGTAACCAACTTAGCAACGGGCGCAAATGTTGTATTGCGTATTAACGACCGTGGTCCTTTTACTGAAGGGCGTTTAATTGATGTTTCCGCAGCGGCTGCAGAACGTTTGGGTTTTAACGGCAAAGGTGAGATTAAAGTCAGAGTTGAAGGTTTAGAATAAAGGAGCCTGCCATGATCGACAAAAACGATGCAAAAGCAAAAGCCTTAGATACTGCACTAGCACAAATTGAACGCCAATTTGGTAAAGGTACGATCATGCGCATGGGCGACCAAGCCAAGGTGAAGGTGGATGTCATCCCTTCAGGTTCTTTGGCTTTGGATGCGGCATTGGGTATTGGTGGCTACCCGCGTGGTCGCGTGGTGGAAATTTTTGGCCCTGAATCTTCAGGTAAAACGACGCTGGCATTGCATGCCGTGGCCGAAGCACAGCGTTTGGGTGGTTCTGCGGCGTTTGTCGATGCTGAACATGCATTGGATATTACCTATGCTGAAAAGCTGGGCGTGGATGTTGATAACTTATTGGTGTCTCAGCCTGATTGTGGTGAACAGGCACTAGAAATTGTTGATATGCTAACCCGCTCCAGCGCGCTAGATATTATTGTGATTGACTCTGTTGCGGCTCTTACCCCACGCTCGGAACTAGAGGGTGATATGGGTGATTCCCACATGGGGTTACAAGCGCGTTTGATGTCTCAAGCACTGCGGAAGTTAACCTCATGTATTTCGCGCAGCCATACCACGGTGATATTCATCAATCAGATTCGTATGAAACTGGGCGTGATGTTTGGCAATCCAGAAACTACTACTGGTGGTAATGCTTTAAAGTTTTACGCTTCGGTTCGTTTGGATGTACGCCGTACAGGTGCGATTAAAAAAGGCGATGAGGTACTTGGTAATGATACCAAGGTTAAAGTCGTTAAAAATAAAATGGCACCGCCATTTCGTCTTGCTACCTTTTCCATTATGTATGGCGAAGGGGTTTCCCATATTGGCGAAGTGTTGGATATGGGGGTGGATCATGGTTTTGTACGTAAAAGCGGGGCTTGGTATGCGGTGGATAGTGAACGCATTGGTCAAGGGCGTGATAATGCGATCCAATACCTGCGAGAGCATCCTGAATTATTAGCCGAAATTGAATTGCAAGTGCGTCAAGTTTTGGGCGTTGCAGATATTGAGGATGGTAATAAACAGGGGTGACAGCAGAAGAGCAAGCGGCACGTACCCAGGCGATGCGTTGGTTGGCTCGACGAGAGTATTGCCGTCAGGAGTTATCACATAAATTAACCCTAAAAGGTTATGAGCAAGCCGTTATTGCGCTGACCGTTGATTACCTTCAGCAACATGATTACATGAGCGAGCATCGCTTTGTTGAATATTATATACGTTCGCGGCTGCAACGCGGTGAAACACCGATGATGGCAGCACAACGGGCACGTCGCAAAGGTGTTGATGAACAGGTGTTGCAGCGTGTTTTAGATGACAGTATGGCAGACTATAATGCCGAAGCAGCATGCGAAGCATGGTTGCAACGGCGTGACCCAGAAGGATTACGCCATCAGGATCGGCGCATGTGGGCGCGCTTAGCGCGTTTTTTGTGTAACAAAGGTTTTGAATCGTCATTGGTTTTGCGTTTAATGCAGGCTAAGTAGAGGAAGATATGAAGGCAGCAGAGATTAGACAAAAGTTCATTGATTACTTTGAACAACAATCGCACACGGTAGTGAGTTCCAGTGCATTGGTTCCCCATGGTGATCCCAGCTTGATGTTTACCAATGCAGGTATGGTGCAATTTAAGCACACCTTTTTAGGGCAAGAAAAACGTGCCTATTGTCGTGCTGTGTCCAGTCAAAAATGCGTTCGCGCAGGTGGCAAACACAACGATTTAGAGAATGTTGGTCATACCGCCCGTCATCATACATTTTTTGAAATGCTGGGTAACTTCTCCTTTGGTGATTATTTTAAACGCGAAGCAATTATTTTTGCGTGGGAATTTTTAACCAAAGAGTTGGCACTTCCCCCCGAGCGTTTATTTGTAACCGTGTACGAAGAAGACGATGAAGCAGCGGATATTTGGCTGAACGAGATCGGTATTCCTGCTGCATCACTGGCACGCATTGGTGCTAAAGATAATTTTTGGTCGATGGGCGACACAGGACCATGTGGCCCTTGCTCGGAGATTTTTTACGACCATGGCAGCGATGTTGCAGGTGGCCCACCAGGCACACCTGAAGAAGATGGTGATCGCTTCGTCGAAATTTGGAACTTAGTGTTCATGCAGTACGATCGCAACGAAGCTGGTGAACTTACTCCCCTCCCCGCCCCTTCTGTCGATACAGGCATGGGCTTAGAGCGCATCGCGGCAGTTATGCAAGGCGTACACAACAATTATGATATTGATCTATTCCAATCACTGATTCATGCCGTTACGACTGAAACAGGCGTAGCTTTGGGTGTATCTACAGCATCTGACGCATCGCTGCGCGTGCTTGCCGATCACTTGCGTTCGGTCTGCTTTTTATTAGCCGATGGCGTGCTGCCATCGAATGAGGGGCGTGGCTTTGTGTTGCGTCGTATTTTGCGTCGCGCATGTCGTCATGGACGTTTGCTGGGCAGTCATCATGCTTTTATTTATCGTCTTGTGCCTGCACTGGTCTCCGAAATGGGAGCGCATTTTCCTGAGTTAATTGAACAGCAAAACAATATTACGCAAGTCATTAAAATTGAAGAAGAGCGTTTTATTCGCACCTTGGATAAAGGTTTAGGCTTGGTTGAGCAAGCGGCTACAGCAGCGGGTGAAGGCGGCATCATTGATGGTGCAACGTTATTTTCTTTGTACGACACCTATGGCTTCCCGCTCGATTTAACCGCTGATATTCTTAAAGGTCGCAACATTGGTTTGGATGAAGCAGGCTTTCATGACTGCATGGAAGAGCAACGCCAACGCGCTCGCGCTGCTTGGAGTGGTTCAGGCGACCAATCGCTAAGTAAAGCAGTGTTCGATGTACGCGAAGAACATGGTCCTACCGAATTTTTGGGTTATCAAACCTTGAACGCAGATGGTGTCATCACAGGCTTACTGATCGATGATACTTTGGTTCAGGAGGTTAGCGAAGGTGATCGCGCTTACGTGTTTATGAATCAAACACCGTTCTATGGTGAATCAGGTGGTCAGGTGGGCGACACGGGTGTGATTACAACCGACAGTGGTCGCTTCCGTGTAGAAGACTGTAAGAAATTATTACCTGATCTGTTTGCCCATATCGGCGTAGTTGAAGCAGGTCATATACAGGCGCACAGCTTGGCACAAGCCGCAGTACAGCAAGGGCGACGCATACAGATTCGTAATCACCACACCGCGACTCATTTATTGCATGCGGTGTTGCGTGATGTGTTGGGTGATCATGTGAAGCAATCGGGTTCATTGGTTAATGAACAACGTTTACGCTTTGATTTCAGTCACTTCCAGCCCTTGAGTGAAGCACAAAAACAAGACATCGAAATGCGGGTGAATGCCTTAATCCGTGCCAATGATGAAGTCGAAACCAAGATTATGACCCAAGAAGCTGCCGTTGCCAGTGGTGCGATGGCATTGTTTGGTGAAAAATATGGTGATGAAGTACGCGTTGTTTCTGCAGGTGTTTCGACAGAGCTTTGTGGTGGTACGCATGCCCAACGTACGGGCGATATTGGCCTTTTTCGGTTACTTAGTGAAACGGGCATTGCTGCTGGTGTGCGGCGTATCGAAGCGATAACAGGTGAACTCGCTTACCAAGCCTTTAATGATGAGCGCGTGCAGGTGCAACAAGCTGCGTATGCATTAAAAACACAACCTGCGAAGTTGGTCGAAAGCATTGAGCAGCTACAGCAAAACCTCAAAGCGGTAGAGCGGCAACTGCAATCACTGCAAGCCAAACAATCAACAGGCGTGCTGGATGAACTGATCACGCAAGCAACGGTAGTCAACGGCATCACCTTATTGGTCGCCGAAGTGGGTGCTGATGTTAAAGATTTGCGTGATTTTATGGATAAAGCGCGACAAAAACTAAAATCAGGTGTGATTGTTTTTGGTGTCAAGCGCGGTGAGAAAGTGCAACTGATTGCAGGTGTCACCGAAGACCTATGTAAGCGTGTGCAGGCGGGCAATGTGATTCGTCAAATTTCTGCCATCTGTGGTGGCAAGGGTGGTGGCAAGCCTGACATGGCGATGGGTGGTGGCGATCAACCCGACAAGCTACAAGAGGCATTAAACGCAGTCGCTTCGCTGTTATAACAACATTGATTCCTATTTAACGAGCATGGTATTTTGCTACCCCGTGCTATGAAATATCGTCGCACAGCGTATCAAAACACCATGCCTCTTTAGTGTATGGATCATATGTTTCATGTTCAAATAATAATGGACGACTACTTACCTTGGATAGATTATAATGATGACACAACTTTCCGTTGTGATTCCCGCTTTTAATGAAGCTGAACGCTTGCCTCGCACCTTGTGCGAAGCCTATGATTGGCTTAGCGATCACTATGATGGCACTTTTGAAATTATTGTGGTTGATGACGGCAGTACCGATGATACACGCCAACGTATTGAGGCATTATTGCCTACACGTCCTTGTGTCACGATGCTGCCTGCCCATGTCAATGTGGGTAAAGGCGGTGCTGTTCGTCGTGGTATGCTGGCAGCTAATGGCGCTGTTCGTCTGTTTATGGATGCCGACCATTCCACCCATATTCGCGAAGTGAACAAAGTATTGCCTGCCCTTCATGCGGGCGCAGATGTGGTGATTGCTTCACGTCAACACCCAGATTCGGATATTTCCTGCCACCAATCTTGGCTACGTGAGCATATGGGGATGAGTTTTAACCTGTTAATGAAAACCTGCGTTGATTTATCCTTCCTAGACACCCAATGTGGCTTCAAAGCGTTTTCTGCGCGAGCAGCCGAGGCTGTATTCTCTCGCGCTAAACTCGATGGTTTTAGTTTTGATGTGGAGTTATTGTTCCTTGCCCAGCGGTTGGGATTAAACATTGAAGAAATCCCTGTCCAATGGGTCAATGAACCCAACTCAAAAGTGCGTATATTGATTGACCCTTTAATCATGCTGGGGGATATTATCCGCATTCGCCACCTACATCGAGCTACGAACTTATCATCTAAGGAGCCATAGCTATGGCAATCCCTGATGTACTTGCTAGGGCGTTGCAATCATTAGCCCCTTTGCTTGGTGCCATGCGAGACCTTACACCAATTGTGTTGGTGATTGTGTTTTTTCAAGAGGTGGTGTTGGAGCAACCCATTCCTAACCTACAAGATGTGTTGGTGGGCGTGGTCTTTGTGTTACTTGGTTTAGCATTGTTTGTACGAGGTTTGGAAATTGGTTTGTTCCCTTTAGGCGAAAGTATGGCTCATGCTTTTGCTACAAAAGGCAACGTTACATGGCTGTTATTGTTTGCTTTTTTGCTGGGCTTTGGCACGACGATTGCCGAGCCAGCTTTGATTGCCGTAGCGGGTAAAGCCGCAGATATTGCAGCCGATGGTCATTTGATTGCTTCTGATGCTGTGGCATTGGAAGCCTACGCTGATGGTTTACGTTATACCGTAGCATTATCGGTAGGCTTATCCATTGTGCTGGGCGTGTTACGTATTTTATTTGGCTGGCCATTGCACCTGTGTATTCTTAGTGGTTATGCCTTGGTGATGGTGATGACTATGTTTGCTCCAGCAGAGATTATTGGTATTGCTTACGATGCTGGTGGTGTCACTACCTCAACCATTACTGTCCCCTTAGTCACTGCCTTAGGCGTAGGACTCGCCTCCTCTATTCGTGGTCGTAACCCTGTATTAGATGGCTTTGGACTGATTGCCTTTGCCTCCTTGTTACCCATGATTTTTGTCATGGCTTTTGGCATTATTGTGCTAGGGCAAGGTGATGGTGCATGATGGTATTTTGGCACACATTGCAGCAAACGATGTTTGATGTATTACCTATTTTGCTTGTGTTACTAGGTTTTCAATTATTCGTTTTACGTCAAAAGATTCCAAACATGTGGCGGGTAATGCGCGGTTTCATTTACGTGTTATTGGGTTTGGTGCTGTTTCTTATGGGCTTGGATCAAGCGATTTTTCCACTCGGTGATATGATGGCAAAGCAATTAACTGACCCTGTTTTTTTGTTTGGATCCAAAGATGCAGTACCAGCGGACATTCATGCTGTAGATTATGTTTGGGTCTATCTGTTTGCCTTTGCTATTGGCTTGGCTACCACCTTAGCAGAACCTTCGCTGATGGCGGTGGCCATGAAAGCGGAACAAATCTCTGCTAACGCTATTTCAGCCTTAGGCTTGCGCCTTGCCGTTTCGATCGGCGTGGCAGTGGGTGTGAGTATTGGCTGTTACCGCATCGTTAGCGGCACCGATTTATGGCTGTATATCTTGGTCGCTTATACCTGTGTCATGCTGCAAACCTTACGTGCTCCTAAGATGATTATTCCCTTAGCCTACGACTCTGGTGGTGTCACTACCTCAACGGTTACTGTACCATTGTTAGCAGCACTGGGCTTGGGGCTCGCTTCGACCATACCAGGCCGTGACCCTGTCATTGATGGTTTTGGTTTAATCGCTTTTGCCAGCGTATTCCCCATTATTAGCGTACTTTCTTATGCACAAATAACGACCTGGCTTAATCGCCGCTCAGGAGATGATCATGCACTTTAAGTTATTGATTGTATTGGTTGATAAAAACAAAACCGATGACGTAATGCGTGTTGCACGTGAAGCTGGTGCAACGGGTTCTACGATTATTGGCGATGCCCGTGGTGAAGGTTTAAACCCTAAAAAAACATTCTTTGGACTAACACTGGAGACGCAACGTGATATGTTGATGTTCTTAGTTGAAGAACACCTAAGTCGCCGGATTTTAGAACGTGTCGCATATGAAGCTGGTTTTGAGGCTAATCCAGGTAGTGGTGTCGCCTTTCAGGTGGATGTAGAAGATGCCATCGGCTTGAAGTCGCAGATTAGTACCTTGATGGAAGAGGTGGAGGATCAATTATGAGCGAGGAAAACAAGCAAACCATCACTAATACATTACGGGTAACGGTACGTGATGTCATGAAATCTGAATTTGATTTGGTGAGTAGTAAAGCAACAGTGCGCGAAGCACTCAACACCATGCAACATGTAGAAACCAAATGCTTGATTGTTGATAAATGCGATGATGGTGATGAATATGGCATTGTAGTGATTGCCGATATTGCCAAGCAGGTATTAGCCAAAAACCGTTCGGCTGATCGTATGTCAGTGTATGAAATCATGACCAAGCCAGCCATTAGTATCCACCCTGATATGGATATTCGTCATGCCAGTCGATTGTTTTCACAGATCGGGTTAACACGTGCGCCAGTCGTGGATGCAACAAAAGGTGAGGTGATTGGTATTGTAAGTTATACTGATATGGTGATAAAAGGTTTAATGCGCTTAGAAGAGCTGCAAGCATAGGATTTAAATTCATATTCGCTGGCAATCAGCATTTAGCGATTTCTTGCATTGAAATTCTAGTTTGTTGTCATAGTCTCAGGGCGTAAGGAAAGTCGATGTGAATAAACATTCGGGGGAGGAGGGAATATGTTCTTTGATATGCATGAGCAACGCAAGTTTGCACGATTTGATGTAAACTTTGAGGTTCAGCTATCATGTTGCTTGGAGTTGACCGATGGTAGCACAGAACAACGTGAATTTCACGGTACCGTTAACGATGTTTCCGATGCTGGCTTTCGGATGGAAACATCTTATTGTGAAGACCTAAGCTGCGGTCAGCATCTTGAAGTGATTTTTTTTCGTCAAGATCAAGATGCATTGATAGACCCTATTAAGGTAGCAGCCACCATAGTCTGGTTGGAGCGTGATCCCTTGGATGAAACACGCATGCAGGTGGGAGCATACCTCAATGAAATGCTTGATTTAGATATGAATATGATGAGCGAAATTGGTGCTTGTGCACCGATGGTCGCGATATAATTTTTTAGGAAGATGAGGGGGTCGCAGTGGGCGTTCTTGAAGGAAAAAAAGGGCTGATCCTTGGTATTGCCAATGACAAGTCAATTGCTTGGGGAGTAACAAAATCATGTCAGCGTGAAGGTGCTGAACTTGGCTTTAACTACTTAGGCGACGCTTTGGAAAAACGGGTTCGTCCGTTGGCTGAATCAGTCGGCTCGACACTGGTTGAGCCATTGGATGTTTCCGATGATGCCCAATTGGATGACTTTTTTGCAAAAGTAGAAGCAACATGGGGTAAGTTGGATTTTTTGGTGCATTCCATTGCCTATGCCGATAAAAACGCGCTCAAAGAGCCGTTTTCTCAAACCTCACGTCAAGCATTTCAGCAAGCCTTAGATATTTCTGCCTACTCCTTTATTGCTTGCGCGCAACGTGCGGCACCATTGATGGCGGAGGGTAGTTCCATGTTAACCATGAGTTACCTTGGCGCGGCACGTGCTGTACCCAATTACAATGTCATGGGTGTTGCTAAAGCAGCATTAGAAGCATCTACCCGCTACTTAGCGCATGACCTTGGTTCGCGTGGTATTCGTGTGAATGCTATTTCCGCAGGTCCTATTCGCACCTTGGCGGCATCGGGCATTGGTGATTTCCGCACCTTGATGAATAAAGCTGCCCGTGGTTCAATGCTACAACGCAACGTAACCCAAGAAGAGGTGGGGGATGCAGCGTGCTATTTGCTGTCTGACTGGGCTTCTGGCGTGACGGGTGAAGTACATTACGTCGATGGTGGCTTTAGTGCTGGTGTTGGGGATCCAGGGGAAGCTTAATGGCTGGTTCAACGATAGGTGTAGTCTTCCGCCTCAGTACCGCAGGCGAATCCCATGGTGCAGGCTTGATGGCCATCGTCGATGGCTGCCCTGCGGGAATTGCCCTATCGGAAGCTGATTTGCAGCCCGATTTGGATCGACGCAAACCTGGGCAATCGCGTTTTACCACCCAACGTCGTGAAGCCGATGAAGTGGAGATTGTTTCAGGCGTGTTTGAGGGTGTAACCACAGGTTGCTCGATTGGTTTATTGATTCGCAATACCGATCAGCGCAGCCGTGATTATGGTGCGATTGCTGAGCAATTCCGCCCAGGTCATGCTGACTACACCTATTATAAAAAATATGGTGTGCGTGACTATCGTGGTGGTGGTCGCGCTTCGGCACGAGAAACAGCAATGCGCGTAGCGGCTGGCGCGATTGCACGCAAGATGTTGGCAACCATGGGTGTGGATGTGTTTGCTTGGGTTGATCAAATCGGCACTGTTCGCGCCGATCCTGCATTATTTGACCGTGAGCAGATTAACAACAATCCATTTTTTTGCCCCGATGCCCAAGCAGCCTCGGCAATGGCTACATTGATGGATGATATTCGCCGTCAAGGTGACTCGGTTGGTGCTGCTGTTTGTGTGCAAGCCCGTGGTGTGCCAGTCGGTTTAGGTGAACCAGTTTTTGACCGTTTGGATGCTGATATTGCCAAGGCGATGATGAGTATTCCAGCCGTCAAAGGTGTGGAAATAGGTGATGGCTTTGACTGCATCACAGCGCAGGGGTCAACGTTTGGCGATGCGATTCGCCAGCAAGGTTTTATGAGCAATCATGCTGGTGGCGTACTTGGTGGTATCAGCAATGGTGATGCGCTACATGTGCGCATGGCGTTAAAACCCACCTCATCGATCACATTACCACGTCAGAGTATGGATATTCATGGCAATGAAGTGGATGTGATCACCAAAGGTCGTCATGATCCTTGCGTCGGTATTCGTGCTGTGCCGATTGCTGAAGCAATGTTGCTGTTGGTGTTAGCCGACCATCTTTTACGTCATCGTAGTAGTCGCATAGCTGATTAATGAACAAGGCTTTGTGTCACTCCGTACGATGGAACAGCATTGCTACAGCGCGTCATAAAGCCTTGTTCGCTTCATATTGTTATGTAGCCCCCCTCCCCTACTACTTAACAGCAAAATGCCTCGGCAGCACGCGCTTTTTGAGTGAATAAGGGCAGAAAAAAGGCACGGGAAATATTTTTTTACGCGCCCCTAAGGATGGATGATGTCAGTCATAATACTTGCAACAAGACTGCGATGGCTACTGCTCCTTACGTTATTGTTATTGCCGCAATGGGCATTGGCGTTAACAGCGCAACAAACCAGCTTTAAAGAAGCAAGAGAAGCCTTACGTCATAATGATCTTACGACGTTCAATCGCCTATACGCTGATTTAGCATCATACCCCTTACGCCCTTACCTTGATGTATGGCGGTACTGGAATCATTTGGATGATAGCAGCAACGATGGTCGCGTAGAACGCATATTGGCGGTATATCGTGCTATTCCTGAAGCGACAGATCTGCGCATTCGTTGGATTAGGGCGCTGGCAAAGCGTGGAAAATGGAGGCTCGTTGCAGAACAAATAGCATTGTTACCGAAAGGGAAACACCCCGATCAAAGTATTATGCTGTTATCGTTATGGAAGAACGGTCACAAGAAAAAAGCTGTTGCACAATACAGCCGCTATTGGCGTAAGGTTAGCACACCACTCACAAGCTTGTCAGCGATTGACAAACAATGGAGAAAAGCAGGTCATCCAACGGCTGATGATGTGTGGGCTAGAGTTAATCGTCAGGTTAAAAAAGGACGATGGTCAGCCGCGAAAAAAATCGCCAAAGCCTTACCAAAGCGTGATCGGGCATGGCTAAGTTATTGGCAAAAGATGCAAAAAGACCCTGAAAAATGGCTCAAACAAGCACCCAAACGCAATATCTCGCCGGCACAGCTCGCAAAAGTTTTCGATGATGGTTTGCGCCGTCTAGCTAAAAAAGATGTGCTGTCATCTTGGCATGTTTACCAGTCTTTACGTCCGCGTTTAAAAGCACCGCATGATGGTATTTTAATGCGCCATATTGCGCTACGTGCTGCTTATCAACATAAACCGCAAGCGATTACTTGGTTACAACAACTTGCCCCCGCGATGCGCACCGACACCACACGAACTTGGCCTGCTAGGCTGTGGCTTGTGCAAGGCAAATGGTCGCAAGCTTTAGGTGCAATTGATGCCTTGCCCGCACGGATTAAACGCAAGGAATCATCACGCTGGCAATATTGGCGGGCGCGCTGTTTAGCGGAACTGGGGCAACGGAAACAAGCGATTGCTATTTATCATAGCTTAGCCGATGAGCGTGGTTATTATAGTTTTCTTTCAGCAGAGCGATTAAAACAAGCCTATCATATCAAAACCAAGACGCGTAACGTTAGCCCTGAAGTCATGGCGCAGGTTAAAGGCTTGGCAGGCTTGCAACGTGCCCAAGCATGGTATGAACTGGGGGAAGCGGGTAAAGCCAGTCGCGAATGGTCGCGTAGCCTGCGCGGTCAGAGCAAAGATGCATGGTATGCAGCGATGCTTTTGGCTGAACAATGGAATTGGTCAGAAAAAGCATTGCGTGCAGCCAGTCGCGCAGGCGCACATGATCATTTGGATGTTCGCTTTCCGTTACCGTTTTATGATGATGTAACGGCAGCGTCTAAACGTAGTCATTTATCACAATCATTATTGTGGAGCGTGATGCGACAGGAGTCTTTATTTAACCCCACAGCAACATCCTATGTTGGTGCCAAAGGTTTAATGCAACTGATGCCGCGAACAGCACGGGCTGTGGCAAAACATCACCCTAGCGTTGGTAAACGCCCAGATTTGACCGATCCTGCGGTCAATATTTTGCTTGGAAGCTGGTATTTGGGTAGTGCCATGGAACGTTTTGATGGACGCACCCCGCTAGCGGTCGCTGCTTACAATGCAGGGCCTCATCGTGTCAGTCAGTGGCTAAAGCAAACCCCGTTTAAACAAGCTGATGTGTGGGTCGAAGCGATACCGTTTAATGAGACACGCAACTACGTACAACGCATTATGGCATTCAGCATTATTTATGATTGGCGTTTAGGGCAACCGCCAGCAAGCTTGCTGGCACGTTTACATGGTCAAGGAGTATAACCGATGAAAAGTGAAGAAACCATACAGCGTGTAGCGCGTATTATCACTGGTGGCGTTCATGCTTTATTGAAGACCGTGGATGGTGCTTCGCCGTTACAATGTATGACAGCAGCACTGATTGAACTGGAAAAGGTCATACTCGAAATTCGAGCGGATATGCGCCAACTGGTTTCTTTTAGCTTTATGGCAAGTCGCCGTTTGGAAGAAGAGAAAAAGCGGCATAAGACCTTAGCTAAACATATTCAATGTGCTATTGCCGATGGGCGCGATGATGTAGCACAAGATGCCATTGCACATCAAATGGATATTGAGCTTCAAATTCCTGTGCTGGAGCGTGCCATTGCTGATAGTCAGGGGCGCATTCAAGCATTGGAGTGTTGTATTCAAGCTCTCAAAGGGAAAAAGCGTGATATGCAACGTGATGTCGATGACCTACAACAAGCGGTGTATTCCGATGTGGAAACGAAAGCATGTGAGACTTTGGGAGATGAATCGCCAGTAGATGATGCCTTGTTGGGTTTGCATAGCGATGCCATCAAGCTTGCCGAATTAGAGCAATTGGCGCGCGAGAATTGTATTCGCGAACGTTTATCGGCATTAAAAGCTCAATAGCTGCTTATTCTGCGTAATCATTCACACCCCCTCTGTTTTTTTTCCATCAAGGCGAAAGCACGCAGTTTACGTTCTGGTAAATGAGCACTTTCAACGCTGAGGGGAAGAAAATCAGTGGAGGGTGTGAGTGATTACTATTCCACGATGCTTTGAGGCGTATACATTTGCAAACGTATACCTGCTTCGCCACCTGCTTTATGTGATTTCTGCGGCCATAATGGAATAATCCGTTCTGGGCTTATATGCCGTTCTCGCATATAATCTTCAATCAACTGCTGCGTTCTACGGGCTGTTGCAACAAATGATGCATCCAAATCATGCCGTCCCAATTGTGGCACCAACTCCAGCACCAACAATGGGGATGCTCGTAGGGTACGAATCACCTCTTTAATCCGAGCGCGCTCATTAGGCCAAAGTCCATCTTCTTGGTGTAAACGAATGTAAGCGAGTTTTTTGTTGTCATGACGCACCGTACGAATAGGTGGATGCCTTTGGTACTGCATTTTCATGGCGTTTAAGCTTGCTGTTCCCAAAGCACCCCAAGTGAGCGGTGTGGTTTGCCAGTTCCCTTGAATCGGAACGGTCAGTGTCAATTGTTCATCATCAGCCAGACGCTTCAGTAATGAACGCGGATCAATACCAGCCAAACGCAAGAAACTATCACTTTGATACACCCCTTGCGCCATACTGGCATGGGCTAAGCGTGCTTCAAGTTGACCATGGTAGCTATAATCATCATCCGCTACAGAAACAAGGTGAAAATCAAGGTTAATTCGTCCTCGAATAAAATCGGGAATATCTGACTCCAACAACCAGCGATTGGCAACAAACGGTAGTCCATGACGCAACGAAAGCTGCATATTCAAACTTCCTGGTGGTTGCCATGGCAACCATACCATGCTTGCTTGTAGCTCCCCATCAAGAAGGCTGCCTGCCCATTGCACCGTGATCGGTAATGGTGCTTGTAGTGGCGTAACAACAAAGGGATCAAGCTTCATCCAAACCGCATCGTGCCAACCAATACTCCATGAGCCTGCTGCCACCGTAACACGTTTAATGGACCAATCATCCAACCAAAAAGGCTGCCACGGCTCAGCCATGCTATTAGGCTCAGTTAATGGCGTTAACGGGGCGTGTAGCGCCCAAGCACCAATATGTAATGCATCCATGCGTCTGCCATGACCTTCATCAAACTGCAGGTGATCGATGCGTATTTGATCTATTAAAGCCTGCCACCCATCACGTTCCCAACTGAAATGCTGCACCAAGGCATCAGCACTACCATACCACGCCAAGGTGCTTGCACTGTTGTCTTCGGCATTCACACGAACGCCGCCCGTAATCTGCACCTGTACTTGCGCATTCAAGGTGGCATTTTCAGTTAAGCGCGTGGGTAATAAACGGCGAAACAGCGTAGGACTAAGTCCCTCGCCGTGAGCATTGTAGCTAAACAGTGTGGATGTGTTATCACGCCCTTGATGTTGTTTTTGGTTGTCTGCCTGTATATGCCATCGCGCCAAAGAATCAACTTCCGAACCTGGAGACGCTGCTGTTAATCGCCATTGTCCTGCCTGAAGTGTTGCCTCACCATACAAATCACGCAGTGCTATGCCCTGTTCAGTATCTTGTAAGGTCATGTCTTGGAAGTCGACTTTTGCTTGTTGAATAAGCCACGGATTGACTGAGACCGCTGGATCCAGCTCATGTGGAAGCATCCAAGTACCACCCGTTAATTGAAGGTGTTCGACCGTCACCGTATGCTGCTGCGAAGCTACAGTTACATCTTCTAGCTCTGCCTTGCTAAACTGCCAACAACGTTCGCCATGAACATCCTCAGTGCGTACATCATCAAGGCTTAACAGGGTACTTTTGAATTGCCAATCATCTGGCTGTATATGAAGTTGTGTCACCCCATTCAGCCTACCTTGTTGCCACATGCAATGACGTATATCAGGAACTGCAAAGGGTAACATCACAGCAGGCCAGTCCACGGCATGCAGCGTTAGATTAAACGGTTTATCCATGCTTGTTTGTTGACCTTGCCACGCTAAGCGACCGCTATGTGGCATGTTTTGCCAATCCATAGCACCACTAAGATGCTGGGCTTGCCATAACATATGACCTTTAATACGCGCCTTACTTGTAAACGAAGTTTGCTGCGGTCGTACAGCATGTAACAAGCGTTCAGCTTTAATATCCTGCCAATCTAATCGACTTCCTGAGGCAACACTACGCCATTGCAATAGTCCCAAACGACCTTGACTGGAGGCAAACCACGTGCGATTACCAGCTTGACCTTCACCTTGAATATAAACCCGTTCAAGGTGTAACTCACCTCCCTGAATATGGGGGGGCATGTGATCGCCATGCTCGTTAGCAAGATGAATATGCACATCTAATTCGTCCAACAAAATATGATGCGCAGGCTGCAACAACGCCGACCACTGCTCAGGCAACACGTCGGATAGCGGCAAACTTGCCCAATCATATAAACTTAATTGCTCAGTAAGCCGCCAATCAATACGTCCGCGTTGCATACGTATTTCAGTCAGTCGTATATCCTGAATCTCTTCAGAAAAATGCCCGCGTAATAACAGGAAAGGAAGTTGTATATGAAGTGAGTCTTGCTTAATTTCTAAGTCGCGCAGGGTTAACGCCCCACGTAGCATGTGAAGCCGCACGCCGCCAAGCTTCCAGCCATGTTTTTTTGCCAAGTCCTGCACCAATGTTTGAACCTGTAGCGTGCTTTGTTGCTGAAGAAAGAAGTGAGTGGTCAAAGCCAGTAATATCACCATCAGCAACACAGCTACATACCAACGCACAACAACAGGAAGTGGGCTTGCGCCACTATCCAATAAAGGGGAACGGTGATTCGTTGGGTTGTTGCTTGGTGTACTCATGATGATAACGTCATGGCGTAGCATACTTACATTATTACAAGATGGTACTGTTTACCACTTAAATGTAGGGAAATATTTTTGATGCAGATTACAGAAAAAGCAGACACGCTAAACAATTACACGGAAAACAGGGCATCCTTCATTACCAGTTGACACTTTTTGTAAATAAGCGGCCATCTTGAAAACCGTCTTCGGTAGGGTGGATAAGGCTTTGCGCAGCCACCTAACTTTTCCGAATGCTATGGCGTTGGATTCTCTCAATACCTTAGGATATGGAGGGTTGAGGGTGTTCGCGAATCAAAAGTGGATGGTTTTTCGACATTAGGTGGCTGCGCTGCGCTTATCCACCCTACGATATTCCATTCCGCACGTGAAATGGTGAAGAAAAGAGAAGTCAAAAAAGCTTAATGATTGTGAATATGTACCATCATGGATTGTGCCATATTCATCCATAAAAGGACATGGCTCGGTTCTAGGGTGTAATCGGTTTGATGCCATGCGACAATACAATGTTTTAACGCTTGTGGATCAAGTTGCGCACCATGACTGCAATGGCTGCAATGCAAAGCACCACGTTGCCATAGCGGCTGGTGTTGCGCATCAAAGCTATGGTGGCATTGCCAACATGCGGAAAAATCACCAGCCCAGCCGCCTTGCATTAATAACATCCATTGCGCCACAGCCAGCCCTGTTGCCTCATCCGTACGCGCAGCTAATGCTTCTAAGGCTACACGTAACTCATGGTAACCATGTTCATCATGATTGTGCTGAAACAACCGTCCTGCCAGTGCCAATAATGTTTGACCAGCCAAAAAATAACGCTCGGGCAACAACGGTTGCAAACGTTCTGCCTCGCGTAGATACACCATATCACCGCGCCCTTGCTGCCATTGCACATGCATATCATGCAAGGGTGCAAGTTCTGCTTGCAGGCGACGTTTACTATTACGGATTCCTCGCGCTAACAAAGAAACACGCCCATGATGCGCCGTTAGTACGTGGTAAATAAAGGATGTTTCACGGTAAGGGATGGTACGCAACAGCAAGGCTTTATCTTGTATCATCAAAGAGGTGGCGACTTAACTATCAGTACCTAAACCTAAATCCTGCAATTTGGCGGGTTGGTCAAACCAATTAGCATCCACTTTCACCCACAGGCGCAAATCCACGGGTTGCCCCAAAAGCTCTGTCAGTCCTTTGCGTGCTGCAATGCCCATGCGCTTCATTTGGAAGCCACCCTTGCCAATCAGCATCGGTTTATGACTTTCACTCCCCACCAATATAACCGCTTCGATATTCAAGCCCTTGGGGGTTTCTTCAAACAGCTCAATATCAACAGCCGTTTGAAAAGGAATCTCTTGATGCATACCAAGGAACACCTGCTCGCGCACATATTCCGCTGCCAATTGACGCTGGCTTTGATCGGTAAACCAATCAGGATCATAACATGCTTCTGCTTCAGGTAAGTAGTTGCGCAAGGTGCGCATCAAACCATCAACCTGCGTTCCTTTACGTGCTGACAATGGAATATAAGCCTTGGCATCAGGATCTAAGCGTTGCATTTCTTCTAAGCGAGGTAACAACAATGCTTTATCAATCTTATCCACCTTATTCAATATATGAATACGTGGTATATCCAAATGACTTTCAGCAAACTGGGCAATCAAACGACTGCTGATCGTATCCAAGGGGCGACTGGCATCTTGCATGATGACCAACACATCAGCTTCTTCTGCGGCAGCGTAGGCAATGCGCACCATGTTTTTGTTAAGTTGTAATTTGCCCTTATGAATGCCTGGTGTATCAACAAAAATCATTTGTGCTTCATCGTCGGTATGAATACCCAAGATACGATGGCGTGTCGTTTGCGGTTTCGGCGTAACAATGGCCACCCGCGCACCAATAATTTGATTCATCAAGGTTGACTTCCCAACGTTGGGACGACCCAATAAAGCGATGGTTCCGCAGCGATATGTCATTGTTTTATTCCTTTGTGGTAACTGTTCAAATTACCCCTTTGTTTTCTTTCGTTCAAAACCCAAGGCTTCAATCGCTTGCTCTGCCGCCATCAATTCAGCCTGTTTTTTCCGCTCACCCCTACCCTGCCCCAGTGTCTCCCCACTGACCTGACAGCTTGCGTTGAAACGAGGGTGGCGAGCAACACCTTGATCGTGGACTTGATAAACTGGCAACCCGCGACCATGACCTTGCGTCCACTCTTGCAATCGGCTTTTAGCGTCAGTTACATTAAGATTGGATACTTGCTCAAAAAGAAAAGCCCACGATGACAAAATCAAGCGTTTAGCAGCATCAAAGTCCGCTGCTTCAAACGTTGCGCCGATGATGGCTTCCACCGCATTGGCAGCGATGGATGAAGATTTTAAATGACCGCGTGCATCACGTTCGCCTTCGCCTACGCGCAAACAGTCGGCTAAATGCCAAGTATTGGCGACTTGCAATAAACTGGCTCGGCGTACCAAATGAGCGCGCAAACGCGTGAGTTCGCCTTCTGCACGCTCAGGGAAGCGGCGGTGTAGGTATTCAGCGACGACCAAACCTAACACCGCATCGCCCAAAAACTCTAATCGTTCCATGTGCAAAGCGATGCCCGAGGAACGATGGGTCAAGGCACGTATAAACAATGCATCAGGAATAAACTCAAGTGCTAAACGTTGACGTAATGCTTGCATATCAGGGGGTTTTTGCATGAACCTCAAAGTCCAAATCGACACGCGCCTGATGCCTTATTTTATCCATACCTTTTAGATCCACTGGTTTATAGTCGGAGTTAGGGTCAGCCGACTGAATCTCCCCCATCAACCATACAACTTTATGGTAGTGCGACGCGATCTCAACGCGACCGAAACCAGCATCAATTTCCAAATTATCATAAAACGCTTGTGGCAACTCATTTTCTTTCAAGTTTTGCGTTTTAAACAACACAGGAAGACGCGCACGAATTTTCCACTCAGAATCACTCGCCATTTCACGACTAATCGACTCGAAAATTTTCTGAACCTTCGCGTGTGTATAATATACAGGTGCCAATTTATACGCCACCATGCCACCGCCCACCAACACAATCAGCAGCGTAAGCATTTTAAACATCGAAAATCCAGCTTGCGAATACGTTTTCATAGATAACCTCTTTTTATAAAAAAAAATGCAACTCAATGCAAAATCGTGCCTAAACGATCCCAGCGCGGTTTACCCTTTACGCCATCCCATGACCACCAAATAATTGCTGCCTTGCCGACCAAGTATTCTTGTGGCACAAAGCCCCAAAAACGCGAATCACGCGAGTTATTTCGATTGTCGCCCAAGACCATATAATGACCTGCTGGTACCGTCCAATCACCATCGCGCAACGTATAAGGTTGACGAAGCACATGATGTGATACATCAAACAGTTTTTCTTCAAACTCCATGGATACCTGAACATTGCCATCACCCAAGTAATAAGGGCGCACATTTAATTGTTTCAAAGGCATGAGCTGACCATTCACCGACAAACGATTGTCATGGTAAGCAATATGATCGCCAGGCACACCAACAATACGTTTGATGTAATCTTTACTACGATCTTCAGGGTAATCAAAGACCACCACATCACCATGTTTGGCTGCCGATGGCACAAACTGTAAATCCGTAAACGGCACACGCAAGCCATAGGAATAACGCAACACAAACAAATAATCCCCAACCTCTAACGTAGGAACCATACTGGACGATGGAATTTTAAACGGTGCAACAATAAAGCTGCGAATTACAAAGGCGAGTAGCCCAATAACGATAATACTTTCCAGCCACTCACGCCATACTGGCTTTTGATTTTCCTCTATCAATTCCCATCCCCTAATTTTAATACTGCTAAAAAGGCTTCCTGAGGCACTTCTACACTGCCGATTGACTTCATGCGTTTTTTACCCGCTTTTTGTTTCTCTAACAATTTGCGTTTTCGTGTAATATCGCCGCCGTAACATTTCGCGGTAACGTTTTTACGTACGGCTTTAACGGTTTCGCGGGCAAGAATACGCGCCCCAACGGCTGCTTGCAGTGGTATATCAAACTGTTGCCGTGGAATCAATTGCCGCAGTTTCTTCACCAACTCACGTCCGCGCGTCTCGGCAACAGAACGATGGACAATCAACGATAAGGCATCCACTGATTCAGCATGCACCAACACATCCATCTTCACCACATCTTCTTCACGGAAACCAGACAACTCATAATCCAATGAAGCGTAGCCACGGGACACCGATTTCAAACGGTCATAAAAATCAATCACCATTTCAGCCAACGGTAATTGGTAAGACAACATCACCCGCCCTTGACCAATAAATTTCATATCCTGCTGCAAACCACGGCGATCTTGACACAGTTTAATCACTGGGCCTACGAACTCCTCTGGCATAAAGACATTGGCAATCACGACAGGTTCTTCAATATGGCTGATGGTAATAGGGTCAGGGAACTCACTGGGGTTGGCAATTTCCATCATCGTGCCATCGTTCATATGAATTTGATAGACCACCGATGGTGCAGTACCGATCAGGTCAAGCCCGAATTCGCGTTCCAACCGCTCCTGTACGATTTCCATGTGCAACATACCCAAAAATCCACAACGAAAGCCCAAACCTAATGCCATCGAACTTTCAGCCTCAAAGGTAAATGCGGGATCGTTCAGGTGCAGCTTCTCCAAGGAATCGCGCAGCTCGCCATAATCCGCAGAATCCACAGGGTAAAGCCCAGAAAACACCATCGCCTTGGGTTCGCGGAAGCCTGGTAAAATCTCACTCGCTGGCTGACGCTCTAAGGTAACTGTATCCCCCACTTTCAAGGCGATTAACTCTTTGATACCGCAAATCATAAAGCCTACACTGCCTGATTGCAGCACGTCGCGTGGCTCTGCTTGCGGCGAAAAAATACCAATCTCATTAACATCATAACTGTTACCTGAGGACATCAAGCGGATTTTATCACGCTTGCGTAATTGACCATCAAACACGCGCAGCAAGGCAACCGCACCGACATAAGAGTCAAACCATGAATCCACAATCAAAGCGCGTAATGGCTGATCGCTTTCATCCTTAGGTGGTGGAATACGCTGAACAATGGCTTCCAACGTCTCAGCAATGCCAACGCCAGTCTTAGCTGACACAGCAATAGCGTCGGAGGCATCAAGCCCGATCACCTCTTCAATTTGCCGTTTTGCTTCTTCTATATCAGCACTGGGAAGGTCAATTTTGTTGATGACAGGAATAATTTCGAGATCTTGCTCCAAGGCAAGGTACACATTGGCTAAGGTTTGCGCTTCCACCCCTTGCGTCGCATCGACAATCAGCAACGCACCTTCACAAGCATGTAAGGAGCGTGATACTTCATAAGAAAAATCGACATGACCTGGCGTGTCAATCAGGTTCAGCGTGTACATCTCGCCATCTTCAGCGCGGTACTGCAAGCTTGCCGTTTGCGCTTTGATGGTGATGCCACGCTCTTGCTCAAGATCCATAGAATCAAGCACTTGCTTTTTCATTTGGCGATCAGACAAGGCACCTGTAACCTCAATCAAGCGGTCTGCCAAGGTGGACTTGCCATGATCAATATGAGCAATAATAGAAAAATTACGCATGCGTTGTTGCGGGGTTGAAGATGAGTGCTGTGTCATTGGCGCGGCAGTGTAGCTATTCCATCGACGTGAAACAATGCCCACCCGTGGATACGCTGGAGTAACAGGGGTTTCATTGCAACAGGCATGGTTTTATGCCAGCAGCTACGATAGAATACCGTTGCTCCAGCGCGTCAGGCTATGAATCACAACCATGTTAAAACTTCAAGGTGTATAAAGCATGAAAACAAGAACCTTAGTCACCACTATAACCGCTTTTTTATTACTCGTTTGGGCGGCGTGGTTGTGGTTGTTGCCATGGGGTGTGAGTGAATATGCGCGCAGTGTGTTGGCAAAACAGGGGATTGAGATGCAACGCTTAACCTTAGGTGAACTTGCTTGGTCAAATAGCCACATTAAAGCACTGCAATTACGCGATGTTGCTCGTGGTGTGTCCGTTCAGGCTCAAGCGGTAACGATGCGTTACCATCTTCCTGCTTTACTTCAAGGCGAGCTGGGCAGCTTGGATGTTCAGATACAACAACTGAGCGTAACGCAAAACGCAACAGTTGCGGATAGTAGCAACGATAGTATCGCGCTGCATTCACCACTACCTTTGTTGGCAATGATGCCATTGTCGCGAATTAGCATCGATGCGTTAAGGGTGCAACAGTATCAACAACAACGCTTGCTGCACGACTTGCAAGGTAATCTAACCGTGCAAGCAAAGGGCGTGCACCTGCAACTGCGCGAACAGCATGACACACGCTTTCATGGCATGGAGGCAATGTTTGATGTTGCCAGCAATGGCGACATAAATGGCGATATTCATCACCAAGACCAGCTTTTAGCTACGTTGCAAGGCAATATCAAAAACAGCCAAGGGAAGCTCCAGTTCCAAGCCACTGCTACCATGCAACTTGCGCCATTATCGGCATGGCTACAACCACGCATGATGAACGCGCCTTTGTCGGCAACAGGTAACAGCACGCTGACCATCAAAGGCGATGCGCCAGCAGGCGATTACCCGCATATTTCAGCACTATTACCCGTGTTGAACCTCAACGCACACATACAATATGATGGGGTAATGACGCACCCGCAGTTTACGAGCAAAGGAGCTCTTGTCGTGAAGCTTGCACTACAGCATGGGCAAGGGAACTGGTCACTCACGCCGAAAGGATTATTTTCGGTGCAACAAGGGCAATGGCATGGGCGATCAGATGACTACCGTTTCTCAGGCAGCATTGCGGTGGATGATGCACGCACGCCACAGTTAAGCCTTGACCGCAAGAGCTATATACAATGGCAATCACTGCGTTATGACACATGGAAACTGGATCGTTTACGACTGCAAAACAAGCAATCTGTCGCACTCAATGGTAAGCAAGCATGGGAGCGCGTGGGCATGGATGTTTCACTGCCACCCTTGCAGTGGCAAGGCTACACAGTACGCAGCGGACTGCTGGAAGTCGCTGCGCAACAGCGCAAAAACGAGCGAACAGCACAGCTTACACTGCATGATTTTTCACTAAGCAGTGCCGAGCTACGACTTCCTACAGGTGATGTCATGGTTGATTTAACATGGCAAGAAAACGTACAAGCTCAGCTACGTTACCGTTTTAGCCCAAAGATAACTTGGCAGATCAACAGTCAGTGGCAGCCATCAAACAACAATATAAACATCGATTTTGATCTACAATTGGATCAACCTCAAACGCGCATTACGCAGCTATACCCCAACAGTAAGCCATGGTTTGATACCTTGCACATTCCAGCAGGTCACATACGCAGCACAGGAACAGCGCGTTTGCAAGGTAAGCGTTGGCGTATTCAAACAGCCATAACGTTACGCCAATTCAACGGTAGCTATGGCGACAAAACCTTCGAGGATGCAAATGCCGATGTTCAAAGCTCGTTTGATGGCGCAACGTGGCGTATAAAACAGGCAGATATGAATGTAGCAATGCTCAACATCGGCATTCCCCTACACAATATTCAACTGCGCAGCACAGGGCGTTACCGTGGCAACGCCCTGCTTCGTGGGCACATTCAACAATTCACCATTCATGCCTTAGGCGGTGAAATAAGTGCCCATGATGTGTCTTGGGATCGTAAGGATTACAACAAGCAGGGCATCAACGTGCCGTTAACCATAAGCAGTATCAGCTTGGCTGAGTTGGTTGCCTTGGAAAAACAACAGGGTTTAACCGCGACTGGCGTGCTCGATGGAAGCTTGCCCATGCGCTTGCAAGCACAAGGCGTTTCGGTACAACAAGGGCTTATTACGGCGCGTCAACCTGGTGGTGTTATCCGTTACCGTGGCAAGGAAGAAGCGCAGGCGATGGCTGACCAAAACCTTGGCGTTAAAATGGCATTGGATATTTTACAAGATTTTCAATACCACCACCTGAGTAGCGATGTTACCTATCACCCCGATGGAGCATTGCTACTCGGCTTGCACGTTAAAGGGAAGAATCCAAATTACGATCATGGTCGCCCTGTTGAATTAAACATTCAGCTACAAGAAAACATCCTCACCCTACTAAAAAGCCTCAGTTTAGCCGACGACATTGGCAATCAAATTCAGCGAAAGGTTAGCCACTGAGTATATGACTGCCACCACTTGAGTTACAAAAAGGACTTTTTACGGGGAGGATGAAAAAACACAGCAATAGCATTTAATCACCGCAGCTTCCTCCACAACTAGAGCCACAACTAGAACTACAACTACCACTATCAGAACTTGAGTCGTTGCTAAAGAAATCAGACAGACCGTCGATCCAACTACTTTGAGAGCCTGAGTCTTGAACATTATCGAGGCAATCAAATTCGTCGAAACAATCAGCCACATCAACGTCAAACAAATCATCATCAAAGTTAGATACTGTTTTAGCATTTAACCAATAGTGCATAAACAATATATCGGATTCAAAAGAGCTACCAATTCTCTTTTTTAACTTTTTCTGGTCATCTTTACTTAACAACCTAACTTTATACTTCTGTGAACTACAACCAGCAGGAAAAAGTTGTTCTAATGCAACGGTGTAACGATCCACTTCAACATCAAAAGCACTCAAACATTTCTCATTAAATAGTTTTATGCTCTCATCTGAGTTTAGATTTTCTTTAACGAAAGTAGTAATTCGAGATTCAAAATCATCAATATTCTCCTTCCTTCCTAATTTAAATTGAGAAGGAAAGCCACTTACGGTGATGGTAACGGGGAACTCCCCCTTTTTAGGTTTTTGAATCACGTTGATATCATACACAAATAGTATTTCATTACTTGTATGTGCTACGACTTGTTTTAAATCTTTAAACACCTTTATATTACTTGTGTTTTTATCATGAATAAAGCTTGAAATACCCTCTTGTAGGTCGTCCTTAATACCTATTCTATCTTGATAGACAAGATAATCATTAACAGTCAAACTGACAAGGTTACAAATATTAGCTGCTCGTAACGATTTATTGACGCGTTGAAGCACAGAGAGCATGACCTCTGCACGCTCTGTTTCTGCTGGGGTCATACCGCCACTAAAAGTGGCTTTTATTTTATTAAATATCTTTGAAGGCTTTTCAAGCTTTTCTGCGTTTTCTTTTGTAAGGTTCACTTTTATTAAGCGGTTCATATACATGGTGCGTTCCTTTTTACGAGTGGCTTTCACAACTGCCGCAATGCTGATTACATATACCAGCAGTTGCCCAGAAGTCCGTGTTGATAGTCCCAAAAGATTGTAGATAAAGTTGCACTGTATGTTGATACTGATGCATTTCATCACGCGGTGAATTACTGGGCTGATGATGTATATAGTGAGCAAAATGTTTGTGGCAAAACTGTGTGTAGGCGCGTGAAAAAAGAATAAACTCATGCCATAAGGCATCAACTCTCAAGGAAGGGGTTAAAATCGCATCGCTATGAGCACATAAAAACAGAAATTTTAACACTTCAGCCATGCCATCTTCAGCCTCTTTTGAGTTCGCAACCACTTGGTTTTTGACAAGTCGGTCAACCAATAGCGTATTATCCGCTAAAAGTTCTTGTGCCAATTGCTGAGGAGAAAAATATAAATCCATAACAACACCCTAAGATTTTAGCCTACACATGATTGTGTAATACCCGTTAACACACTGCTTTACTAACAAAAACTCATGTTTCATAACTCATTGTCAACGTTTAACAGGCTTATGTGATCTGTGTAATGAACTAGCCTGACGTTTTGACCTGCTATGGCAACGGTGTTTTATTGCACCAGATTGGCAGCTAATGCATCACCAACTCATGAATACACACGCCTTCTTTTGTCAGCGTCTGCTTAGCAAGGGTAGTGATGTGATGATGGTGGGTAAATAATAACACCTGCCCATGTTCGGCAAAGCTGGCTAAGGCGCGCAAGGTATGGGCAGCACGATGGTCATCAGAGGTCATGAGCACATCATCCAACACCAATGGCATCACCGCGTTTTTTTGACTGCGCATATCCAATGATGCAAGCCGCAGCGACAAATACAGTTGATCCAGCGTTCCCTCGCTCATGGCACTGATGGGAATCGTGCTGCCATCGTGACGTTTTGCCAACAATACCAAGCCAGCTTTTTCTGAGTCATCCACCAGCAAACCGCTATAACGCCCATCCGTCATCAAAGCGAAATAGTGCGAAGCACCAAGCAGCATCGGTGCTTGCGATTGTTCCCTAAATTGGTTCACAGCGCGTTGCAACAGCGTGTGCGCCAGCTTCAAACGCGCCCACGGTGCAATGGACGTCGCACATGTAGCGATTGCTGATTCCATTGCTTCGCGGGCTGCCGCTGCTTCATTGGAAGTATCCAACGCTTGCAAAGCATGATTCGCTTTGTTCAGCACTTCGTGTGCCTGCTGTTGTTCTGCACATAAACGTTGAATCGTCGCTTCATTATCCTTCAAATCGGTCTCAAGCGCAGCAATATCGTAGCCATCCAATTGACCACGCAAGGTGGCTATATCATCGGGAGATGCCTGACGTAATTGCTTGGTTAAATCGTTCACCTTTGTCTGGTAGTGTTTCTTCTCTTGGGCGCGCTGTTCCTGTTCAGGCAACGCTTCAAGCGCATCCACGCCCGCCGCCAAACACAATGCCTGCAACCGTGCTTGTTGCTGCTGCAATGCTTGCTCGGCTGTTGCACCTTGTTGTTCAGCACGCTGCACATCTTTGAGTATCCGTTCTTTTTGTTGCTGTTGCGTCTCAGAAGCCTCCAACCGTTGTTGCATACGCTCGGCAAAATCAACTGCATCCACGATTGCTGCTTCTTCCACTACGCTTGCAAGTAGTGCCGCCTGTTCATCAAATGCCGCAATCGTTGCCGCGTGATGTTGTAATTGTTGTTCGCTTTGCCGTTGTTGGCTGTGTGCTTGATCTAATGCATTAAGCTCATCCAAACGCGCTCGCACTGCTGCTATGCTGCTGTCACCTGCTAAAAACAACCTTGGCATATAGGCTTGCACCACGCTTTGATATTGCTGCATCGCATCCTGTGCCTGCTTCAGTGCTTGCACGTTGCGACGGTGCTCACGCTTACGTTGCGCCGTAGCCTTTTGCTGCTCTTCTTGCCGCGCTTCGCTTGCGGTAATCTCTCTCTCCCACTGCTGAGCGGTAGCAATCAATGATGACAAACTGGCATCCGATGCATGAGAAATAGCGGCTTCCTGTAACGCTTGCTGCAACGCTGTAGCCGCTTCCTGCATGCTTGCCGCAAGCTGTTGATGCTCATCCTCAAGTTCATGATGGCGATGTAATAATTGCAGCGCGGCACTGCGTTTTTGCTGCCATTCGGCTACAGCATCGGGCAATAAATTGGGCAGAAGATGCGCAGCGTTCAAACGTTCGCTCCAATCATGCTCCAGCGTCGTTTGCTGCTTATGGCTAAGTGTTTGCGCTGCCGCCAAGTTTGCTTGCTGTTGTGCCACATCAAGCAGTTGTGCTGAAATCTGTTCGTATTGCGCCGCCCGTTTCACATCATCGCGTAGCATATCTGCCTGATCATCCGCCTGCTTCGTCAACACTTCAAATGCTTGTAATGCTGCTGGTGCAATGTTCTCTTGCGCGGCTAACTGTTGCCGCAAAGTCTGCCAATCGTGATCGCGTTGTTGCCGTGTGTGACGCAATAGATCAAGGGTGATGATGTCACCACCTGCTACCAACCGTTGCCGCGCTTGCTCTTGTTGCTGCTGTATCGTTGCCAGTCGTTTTTCTTCCTCGCGTTGCTGCTTCATGGTTTCCGCTAGCTGCTGCCATTGCTGCTGCGCCGCTTTAAGTTCGGCATCCAACAACGGTTGAACCGCGCGTAATTATGCTTCGTCAGTCATGCCTAACTCATACAAAGCTTGCTGAAACTGCGCCATGCTTTTTGCACTTGCCTGCTGCAACTGCTTGATCCGTTTACTGTTATCACCCAAGGCTTGCGCTTGTTGCAATGCTGCTAGCACATGTTGACGCATATTCGCTGTTGGCAAGGTGATATTTAGCGTTTGTTGCTCTGCCACGGCTTGCTGCGCTGCCATAGCCTGCTCTAGGCGTTGTGCATCGGCACGCGCTGTAGCCAAACCATCGAGTGCTTGACCAAGCTCTTTTGCATCCGCCTGCGACAATAAGCTAGCCAAAACCTCTGCCACATCATGGGCAGGACTGATGCGCCGTGCGGCAGCTGTTAAATCTTGCTGTTGTTGCTCAATGTGTTGTCGCGCTTGCACCATGTCACTACGACTTTGCATCACCAAATCAATTTTAGCAGCCAAACGTTTGATAGTGGCGCGATGTTGCAACAATAGCGGTTCAATATGCAACGCTGCCAACGCTTCGCGGCATTGCGTTTGCTCAAGTGTTGCCTGCTCTGCCGTCGTTTGGGCATGATGATGCGCTTGCTCAGCATGTAAACGCTGGGCTGCGGCATCATCGGCCAAGTCTGGTGCATCCAACAACGGTTGTAAGCAACGCACAGCAGCATCGTAGTCCTGCAACAACGGCGCAATGCTGCGCCATTGGGTGAGTTTATTTTTATGCCTGCGCTGTTGCTCTAATGTGCGATCAATCTGCTTTAGGGCTTGCTTCGCCTGCTGCTGTGCATCATAGCATTGCTGCCAATCTTTAGGCCGCAGCAGGGATTCATTCAATCGCTTTTTTTCATCTTCCCATTGTTTTTTTGCTACAGGAATGATGGCATTTTTTGCACGCGGGGCATAATAGGCTTTTGCCGCATCGTCCAGCTTACTTAAAATACTTTGCACGCCGCGCATACCTGTACTCGCCTCAAACAAGGCTGCGCCCAACTCCCCTTCACCTTTGAGTAACAACATGCCACCTTCGCGCAAACGTTGATGGTTAATGCCAAACATCAAGGCAAAATCATGGCGGCTCAAACCATCGCTTAAAGCCAATACATGCTCGCGGGATATGCGCTGTTCATCAAACGTCGTACTGCCGTCAGCGGCAATAAGGCCAAGCTGGTTTTTATTCCCTTTTCGCCGCATCAGCGACAAGGTTTCACCACTGGCAGTTTCAAAATCTGCCCCGACCCGCATGGCTTTGTAATCATGTATAAAATTATCGTTACTTTTGGCTTCAATGCCGAAGCGCAAATCCATCATCGCTCGCAATGCCGATGATTTACCCGCCTCATTTTGACCATAAATGACGTGTACATTACTGTTGCCATCAGCCGCAGCAAAATCAATCACATGATTGGTGAATGGGCCAAACGCTTGCAACAATAAACGTTTAATTTTCATGTGTTACCTCAGCGGAAGCCAATAATGCCAACACTGTAGCTTCGGCATCGCGCAATAACGATAAAGCATCAAGAGGCAGCGCGTCACTGTCTTGTACGTCACGCGGTACATACTTCAGCAAGGCTTGTGTTTCGCCATCCACCAGTGCTGTTAAGGCCGCTTCATCCGCCGCAATACCATCCACCATACGAATCAACTCCCCCACAGCATCTTGGCGTTGTGCCATCAGTTCACGATCCAAGGGTGCAGTAATGGATAGCTGCACCTTCTCCACCCACACATCGACGGCAACATCTTGAGCAGCAGCTCGAATTGCAGCATCCAATGTACCAGGTTGTTCAGCCTCCACGGCAGCAAGCGCAGTCGCGCCCGTTAATTGGATGCGCAAAGCATAAAAATCCACGGCATCATCCGCTAACAACGCGCTCATCGCCTTTTGAAAGCAAGGAGCAACGTCATCAATATGCGCTAAGCCACTCACGTCCAGCGACAATTGCTGCCAACGTAGCACGTCTAAGGGTACAAACGTTGCTTCCATCGCCCCTGCTTCGATGGTCACCAATTCGCAACCCTTTGCGCCAGTTTCTTTGGCATGCCGCCCTTGAATATTCCCAGGGAACACCACACGCGGCTGTGCCTCGTTGACTACTTCACGCTTATGCACATGACCCAAAGCCCAATAATCGTAACCTTTCCCGATCAAGGTGCTAAGGTCGGTAGGCGCGTAACTGTCATGCCCTTGGCGACCTGTTAAGCTGGTGTGCAACAAGCCAATATTCACATAGCCCGCCACAGGCTCAGGGTAATCAGGCACCAAATCCTGTGTCATGGCGCGTTTAGGGAAGCTGCGCCCATGAATCGCCGCCCCCAAATCATCCAGCACAAAGCTTTCCACCGTGCGGCTGGAACATACATGAACATGGTCAGGTAAACTTAATTGTTTAGAGATAACACTGGCAGCATCGTGATTGCCGTGGATGATATAAACAGGGATATGGGCACGACCCAAACGCGCCATCTGTTCGCGAAAGTACAAGCCCGTCTTAAAATCATGCCAATCACCATCATAAATATCACCCGCTAATAACACGAAATCAACGGCTTCGCGCACGGCAAGTTCAATCAATTGTTCAAAAGCACAGCGAGTCGCCCCGCGCAAGCGTTCGGCAGGTGCATCCTCATAACGGCTCAAACCACGCAAAGGACTATCAAGATGTAAATCAGCAGCGTGAATAAACTTCATGGGTTCTCCGATGTTTTAAAAACAATGCATCATTGCGGACTTACTCCGCAATACCGCATCAAATGCGGCATAACGGAGAGAACGGACGCAAGATTGGATACCGCATCAAGCGCGGCATGACGCAGGGAAACCACGTCATTGCGGACTTGATCCGTAATCCAGAGAACAAACGCAAGACTGTATACTATATCAGTGACTTATTGCTGATCTGTGGATTCGCTGCTGTTGGATTTGCCATCCAATAACTGCTGCATTTGCTGAATCAAGGCTTGTTGCTCGCCTTGCGCTAATGGCGCGATCTTTTGTAAACTACTGGCAATGGTACTTAATTCATTATGAATCATCACCTCGCGTTGATTCTCTGCCACCGCACCCATTTTATCCATTTGGCTTTGCAAGGTGTCGGTTTGATTTTCAAGCCCGCCCATGCGCATGGCAAGACTTTGAATTTGGGCTTGCTGATCACCGCCACTTTGTTGGGCAATAAAAAAAGCATAACTTGCCAACAACAATGCCGCCAAAGAAAGCAATAAAGGCAAGGATTTCAACAATGGATTAGATTCAGCTTCTGGTGCTGATGGTAATGCAGCCTGTGCCGCACTTGCTGCATGGTCTTGCACAGGGGTTTCTGGTGTACTTGTAGCGGATTCTTGCGCTTCTTGCGCTGCAACTGGGGCTTCCGCTTCCGCAGGTGAAGCGGAATTGTGCTCCATGTTTTGATCTTCTTTATGCTGTGTTGTTGTAGGGGTATTCATCATAATGCTCCTGATAATGATTCTAACATCGCTTCAATAGCGATTTTGGCTGCATGTAAGTCATCCTCTGATTGCGAGGTGAGGCAAATTTTACCACTGGGGGCATTGCCGCAACGCGCAGGGTAAGAGCCAATCTCTACGGTTGGATGTGACATCTGTAGCTTTCCAAGTGCTGCGGCAAAAACGCTTTCAGCAAGGTTCACTGAAATTTCTTGGCGTAAAAAAGGGCGGTCACCAAAATCTTGCAATATAGCACCCAGTTGCGAAGCAAAGATGTGTGGCACGCCCGCTAATACATACACGTTATGAATTTTTGCGCCAGGCGCAATGGTAGCAGGGCAAATAATCATCTCCGCGCCTTGGGGAAGTCGCGCCATACGGCGGCGACCTTCGTTAACCCCCTGTTCACCATAACGCTGACGCATCAATAGCATCACTTCATCGTATTCTTCTAAGGGAACGCCCCACGCTTCGGCGACGCAATCCATCGTGATATCGTCATGGGTAGGACCAATACCACCGCTGGTGATAACCGCATCATAGTCCTTGGCCAAACGTTGCAAGGTACGGACAATCATCGCTTGTTGATCGGGGACGATCGCCACTTCTTGCACTCGGCAACCGCGTTGGAATAATTTTTGATTGGCAAGCCAAGCATTCGCATCACGCGTACGTCCAGAGAGAATTTCGTTACCGATAATCAATAGGGCAGCGGTCTGGTGTGTGCTACTGGACATGGTCATCCCCCCTTGCGTGCATAGCCTAAATAGTTGACCGATAAATCAGCATCTAATACGAAGTTGTCACACCACCATTGGTAGCTCATGCCTTGTACATCAACGGTATCTAAACCGCTGCGGCGTAAACCTTCGATCATTTCTGAAGGGCGAATAAATTTGGCATGGCTGTGCGTACCTTTGGGCAACCAACCTAAAATATATTCCGCGCCAATAATCGCTTTAAGGTAAGATTGCGGCGTGCGATTTAAGGTGGCGAAGAAGAATACACCACCAGGCTTTAACATCTGACTACAAGCATCCAGCACTGCCTGAACATCAGGCACATGCTCCAACACCTCAAGGCAGGTGATGACATCATAGCTGGATTGATGATCCGTAGCCCATGTTTGAGCATCGCTTTGGTGGTATTGTGGCGGCCATGATGCTACATCCTTCGGATTATTTTGCGCATGCAACGCAGCTACAGATAACGCCTTGGGTGAGCGATCGATCCCAGAGACATGGGCACCGCTTGCCGCCAAGCCTTCTGCCAACAAACCGCCACCGCAACCAACATCCAATACCTGCGCCGAAGGCAACTGGACGCGCTGCGCAATATAATTCAAACGCAGCGGATTGATCTGGTGCAACGGCTTAAATCGTTTGTGTGGATCCCACCATTCTTCGGCAATAGCCTCAAACTTTTCAATTTCTTGGGGGTCAAAACGTATGCTTTCCATCGCCAAAGCATGCTTGCTTGATTTTATCTTGGCAACTATATGAGTGTTATATGGGTGGTTATTTGTGTCGCAACAGGGCATATTTCCGTGCTTGATAGATAGGGGAACGAGGAGTATGAACCGTGGAGCGTGAAAACACACAGGAAATCGAAGCTGTTGCACCAGCATCACTGGTAGCCGCTATTGATATTGGTTCTAACGCCATGCGCTTGCGCATTGGTGGGCTGGATGCCGATGGGCAAACCAAGTTGGTCTATTATCAACGTGAGGCGGTGCGTTTGGGTAAAGATTCCTTTACTTCTGGGGTATTATCCGAAACTACGATGGATCTTGCTGTGACTGCATTCGAGCATTTTCGTGCTGCCATCGACCGCTACCCTGTAGCCTGCATCCGAGCAACAGGCACCAGTGCTTTGCGCTCTGCCAGCAACAGCACACAACTGATCGAACGTATTGCACAGCAAACAGACCTTCATATCGAGTTAATCTCGGGCGAAGAAGAAGCGCGCTTGGTGCATACCGCGATTCAATACGCTATGCCAACGTTTAATCAGAAAAAAGCTCTATTGATTGATATTGGCGGCGGCAGCGTCGAAGTTTCCCTCTCTGAGCAAGGGGACATCGTTGCCCTAGAGAGCTTCAAAATGGGCACGGTGCGGCTGTTGGAACGTTTTTCTAATGCCCGTAACGAAGCCGACTTAGCGCGTTTGGTTGAGGAATATGCCAGCTTTATGCAGCGCAAGGTAAAAGAAGAAATCCTTGATGCTGAAGTGGATTTTTGCATTGGAACAGGCGGCAATATCGAATGTATTGGCTCGCTTGCAGTGGATCTGTTAAACAGCAAGTCAGCAACTGACATCAGTTACGACGATTTAAAACAACTCGGCAAAATGTTACGCAACATGGATTACCAGCAGCGCGTTGAAGAATTAGGATTACGCCCTGATCGCGCTGATGTGATTATTCCTGCCTTGCTGGTGCTGAAGTCCATTATGGCTTTGGTCAAGCCTGCACGCTTACAGATCCCTTGTACGGGGCTTGCCGAAGGGGTGTTGATTGATCTATTGCGTAAAGAGCAAGGAACCAGCAAAAAAGCACTTCGTCGTCAGGCTGTGTCATGGGCAGTGGCGATGGGGCGGCGGTTTCATGTAGATTTAAATCACGCGCAACACGTCAGCCATTTGGCAAGGATGCTGTTTGATGAACTGGCTGAGGAACATGGTTTATCGCTGCGTCATCGTCTGTTGTTACGTATCGCAGCCTTGGTGCATGAGGTGGGTATTATCATTCGCAGCGATGGTCATCATCGCCATGCTGCCTATATTTTACGCGCCACCCCCATGATTGGTTTAAGCGAAGAAGAAAAGAACTGGCTGGCGGTGATTGTGCGCTTCCAACGCAAAAAAATGCCTTCTCATAACAATGAATTCTATGCCAGCCTACCCAAACATCAGCAACAGCAATTGGATGCTTTGGTGCTACTGTTGCGTCTAGCGATGGCGATGAATAAAGAGCGTAACGGCGATGTCAGCAATATTACGGTTTCAACCGATCAGCAACAGCAGCTATTATTGCAACTTCACGGCACAGGTGATCTGCTGCTAGAAGCTTGGGCGGCACAAAAACAAGCGGCACATGCCGAAGCAGTATTCGGGCGTGCCATGACCATCGAGGTAGTGACTAGCGATGGCTGAGTTACTCTTGCGACTTCGTCATGTGCCTGATGAAGAGGCAGATAGCATTCGTGCATTATTAAACGATGGTGGGATTGATACCTATGAAACCACAGCAGGCAGCTGGGGCTTGGGCGTAGCAGCGATTTGGTTGCGGGATGATGCCCAGTCGAAGGCTGCCCACGCAATCCTTGATGACTACCAAGCGCAACGCCAACGCACTCCCCTACCGCCGGCGATCAGTCATTGGCAACATTGGTTAAGCCATCCGTGGCAAACGCTACTCTATGTTTTACTCATTGCTTTTGTGTTGTTTGTAACGCTTAGTCCTTTTCTTTTTTCTTTTTGATCTACAAGGAGTGATGATGCAACGTGATATTATTGTTTTTGATATTGAGACCATACCTGATGCTGCTGCCAGTCGTCGATTATTAAACAGCCCTGCATTAAGCGATATCGAGGCACGGGATGCCTTGGCTGATTATTTTTTAGAAAAAACCGATGGTCGTAATGACTTCCCACGCCAGCCCTTTCACCAAGTCGTGGCGATTGCCTACGCACACTTGCGTGTAGAATCGGGTGAACAAGGGCAGGAACTGGTCATGCATCGTCTCGCCGCTGGTGGTGATGAATCCAGCGATGAAAAGAAGTTGGTGCAAGACTTCTTCCAATTGATTGAACGTCGCGCCCCTACCCTAGTCACTTTCAACGGTCGAGGCTTTGATGTTCCTGTGATGAAGTACCGCGCTATGGTGCATGGTATTAGCTGCCCGCGTTGGTTCAGTGAAGGTGATAAGTGGAATAATTACGACAGCCGTTACAGCAAAAGCTATCACATCGACTTGCTGGAAGCATTGTCCGATTACGGCGCATCGGCACGCTGTTCGATGCATGAAGTAGCGACTGCCTTTGGCATTCCTGGCAAGCTGGATGTCGCAGGCGATAATGTCCGTGCCATGTTTGAAAATGGCGAATTGGCAGCTATTCGTAACTACTGTGAAACCGATGTGTGTACCACAGCCTTGGTCTATTTACGCTGGCAATACTTCAATGGTTCATTATCCGAATCAGCCTATGCCCGCATCGTGCTTGGCATGCGCAATTATATGCAGGCAGAAGCAGAGACACGCCCCCACATGCAAGCATTCCTTGATTGCTGGGATAGCTTTAAGCATTGATTGCACAGTAGCTCAAGTTGTAGCCATCTGCTACGGTTCGCTCCCTATTTACGTAAAAGGATGATTATGTCTAACCAAGAAATACCCACAGGCGAAGAAAACAGCCCTATCTTTCAACTGCAAAAGTTGTATGTGAAAGACCTATCATTTGAGAACCCTAATGCACCACAAATTTTTGTTGAATCTCAGAATCAGCTCAATATTGAATTCAGCTTAGGTTTAAACAATCAACGTGTTGATGAAGATCATTGGGAAGTATCGTTAAAAATCAATATTGTCGCACACGATAAAGGCAGTGATAAAACTGTGTTTGAGACGGAAGTGGAACATGCTGGCATCTTTGTATTGCGCAACATCCCCGAAGAGCATGTCACCGCAGTGCTGGCTGTGGAATGCCCAACCATTATCTTCCCCTACACGCGCCAAATTGTCAGCCAAGCCACTGTAGATGGTGGATTCCAGCCCTTTTTGATGGAACCTATAAACTTCCGCGCTGTTTATGAAAACAAGTTGCAACAAGAAGCGGCAGAAGCAGCCGAAGCCAACAACGTACAATAGTCATTGTGACAGGGTAGCTTGCTTACCGCACCATAGTATGGCTTTCTACCTCTCCAGTAAAACCCCATGCACTGAGGGAGGAAGAAAGCCATACAAAGCAACAATCACACCCAAGACGACACAAAACACCGCAGAATTTAGGTTTAATTTAGCCAAGGGATATTATCATGCAAACTGAAAGCATTAGCCACCTTATAAATCTTTATATCGTTCCGTGGAGTGTCAACATCACACTGGCGGTTATTATTTTTATCGTTGGTCGTTGGTTGACTGCTATTTTGGTTAAACTGGCTGGTCAAATTTTAGAAAAGTCAGAAATGGATCCACTACTGGTCAACTTTACCAGTTCAGTTCTTCGCGTATTCCTTATGTTAATCGTTATCATTGCTGCACTTGATCGCTTAGGTGTAAATACTTCGTCATTTATTGCCTTAATTGGTGCTGCTGGTTTAGCGATTGGTCTAGCTTTGCAAGGCTCTTTACAAAACTTCGCTTCGGGCGTGCTATTGATTATGTTTCGTCCCTTTAACGTCGGTCATTCCATTGAGGCAGCAGGAACCGCTGGTGTGGTCGAAAAAATTGGCATTTTTAGCACACAGCTAAAAACCGCTGATAACCGTGAAATTATTGTACCCAATGGTAAAATTTATAACGACATCATCACCAATAACTCTAAACGTGAAACGCGTCGTATCGATTTAGTGTTTGGAATTGGTTATGGCGATGATATGCGTCAAGCAAAAGCCATTATGGAGCGTGTTCTTGAGGCAGATGAGCGCGTCTTGAAGGAACCCAAAGCCGCTGTAGCTGTCGCGGAATTGGCTGATTCCAGCGTTAACTTTAATGTTCGACCATGGGTAAAAGCCAGCGACTATTGGGCTGTACGCAGTGATCTACTGCAACATATCAAGCTCGCGTTTGATGATGCGGGTATCTCCATCCCCTACCCCCAAATGGATGTACATCTTTCACAAGAAACAAGTGAATCTTAACATCACGCATCTTTAAGCAGGCACATACATGAAATCCCCTTGGATACGACTTCTCACCCCATTGTTTAAACTGTTATGGCGCAGTAAATATGGCTCGCTGTTATTGATTCTCGCGTTGGCAGGATGGTATGGCTTTGAACATATACAACGCGAATCCTACAGTTATGCAGGCGTACCACAGGAACAAGCTTTAGCACTGAATACATTCACGCGCATTTTCCGCAACGAAGGTTTTATGGTGGGCTATTCCGAATGGCGTGAGAACCCCTTGTGGGTGACGTACCACCTCAGTCCTATCAGCAAACGGACGCACCTCAAACGTCCCAGTGGTTTTCGTGTCGATGAACGCAGCCTGCGCCGCGTGAGCCATCAAGACTATACAGGAAGTGGCTATGACCGTGGGCATATGGCTCCGAATTATGCGATTTCCAACAACTATGGCAGAGAGGGTCAATTAGACACCTTTATGATGACCAATATTACACCGCAACGCCCACGCCTGAATCAAAAATTATGGCAACGTTTGGAGGATGTAGAAGCCAATAAATTTGCAACGTGGTTCAAAGATTTATGGGTGATTACAGGACCTGTTTTTGACGATGATATTACAACCCTTAAATCAGGCGTAGAAATCCCCGATGCTTTTTTTAAGATTTATATTGTGCCGCCCCAAAAGGCGGGCGATGCCCCTATGGTATTGAGCTTCATCATGCCGCAAAACGTACGCGGCAATGAACCTCTGGATCGTTTTATCACCAGTATTGATGAAATCGAACAACGCACAGGTTTTGACTTTCTATCCAAGCTCAACGATAGCCAAGAAAATGTCATAGAAGCATCGACTTCGACTAAAGGTTGGCGTTTACAAGAGGTGGCGCGTTTACCATCACGGTATTAAGCAGTGTAATCTGAAGGCTTGCCAGTTTAAAACTGAACAAAAGCAATAGGGATTGCGTGACATCGTAGGTTGGGTTGAGGCACAAAACCCAACAAAGAAGGATAGCCAACCAAATAACTTATGACGTTTTACAGTTGGATTTCGTACCTCAACCCAACCTACATAATGGTGTTGTAGCGTACATGAACCCAGTCTTAAAAAGGAAGCCAACCCTTCACTCCAGCATAATCATTTCTTGGCAAATGTGCGCGATATGTCCTTGTTCATCGCAAAAGGTCACGACTTCAGTATGCGGAACCAAGCGATGGGCGCGACCGTAGCGATCCTCTTGTACTTCATCATCGTCATTACTACTAAGGACTAGCGATTGATCCTCTTGTAACACATCAATAATTTCATAATGCTTACCTGCGTAACGCACCTGCTTACCGATGAGGGTCTGTATTGCCTCGCCATGTTGCAACCAGCTTTCGAGTGTATGAGTCATATTATTCCTCCTGCAACATCACTTGAAGGGTGCGCAGCATTTTGTTTCTTTCAATAATCAAGCGAAAATTATTACCGCCTTCACTGCGCCAACAATGCGCGGCGCGAACACCCGCAAAAAGCAAAGCACGCACGCGGTTGGTGTTACTGGCATGATTCAAAAACTCAGGCTTACCGTGAACGATAATACGCGGCTTTAAAGTGCTTAAGGTATCACCATAAAGCCCTGCGATCGCAGCAACACTATTATCATGGGCAATATCGCCAAAGAAGTCAGCTTGTTTTTCAATGCGGTTCAAACCATCACCAATGCGTGAGAGCATTTCATCTTGGCGACTTAAAGTTTTTTCTAGGCTAATCATACCCATCATATAATGCATCACGGCTTTGGCTTGTTCACGGTCGCTGCCACGCAACTCAACTTTTAAAACATCCAACGTCGAACGCTGGTATTGTAGTGCTAAGATATGCGCTTGATCAGCAAACAGCATCTCAATCATACGTTTAAACACATCTGCGTCACAGCGTCCCGCACGGGCTACGCCATTAACCATAAGTGCCACATGAGCTAGGGCTGACAATGCGACAATGCGACGATGTAACGGGGAATCAGGCAAATCAATCATCGCTCGTATGATGCCGTGCAGATTCAATGCCGCAAGTGAATCGAACATTGCCACTTGCTTGCACAGCATTATGACAAAACGTACTATGCAGCGATGATTCAGTGTAGCAAAAACGGGGGAATATGATGAGTATGCGTAAACAGGCAAGAGCAGCATTACGGGACGGTGATTATAAAGCCGCTGCTGAAGCTTTTACGGCAATGGTGGCAAAAACACCGCAAGATATTGACCTCTATTTACAGGTGGCTCGCTGCTACCAACAGGCTGAAGACACCGAGCAAGCGGCAACGTGGTACCTTAAAGCCGCACAGTTGTATGTGGACAAAGGTGTTGGCGTACAGGCTGTCGCCTTACTGCGTATCTACCGCGACCTACGTCCTGATGATATTGAAACCTGCCGCACCATGTTTCGTCAATGTCGCACGCAAACTTCCGAGCCTGAAGACCTGCTGGAAATGCTCTCTGAAAACGATCAAGCCTGTTACACCATGCGCTATGGTGAGATTTTTTCTGCCTTAGATGATGCCAGTTTTGACACCCTGCTCGATGATATGCAGGTACGCGAACTACAAGATGGTGAAACATTGGTAAGCATGGGAGAGCCAGCAGAATCACTGTTTTTGATTGCCGAAGGTGCCGTTCAAGCATGGATGGTGAAGAATGGACAGCGCGTTTCCTTGGGTAAAATCGGGGCTGGCGGCGTATGTGGCGAAGTTCCCTTGTTTATTGGCTCACGCAGACGCACAGGCGATTTGATTGCATGTGGTAACACCCGTATTGTCGAAATTCGTTATTCGTTACTTAAATCTGTGCAGCAGAAAGACCCTGCTATTTCGCAACGTATTGATGCGCTCTACCACCGCCATTTGCTAGAAAGGCAATTGGCACTGAATCCTTTTTTCGGCAAGCTTCCAGCAGCCCTTCGGCAGCAAATAGCCCGCGAAATGATCGTTGTTCGCGTGCAACAAGGTGGCGTTATTTTCAGCAAGGGGGATAGCAGTTTAGATGTGTACTTGGTACGCTCAGGCGTATTAAGCATCAAGGTTGCCATGCCTGGCGAATCAGTAGAGCTCAAAACCGTTCAAGGTGGCGGTGTCGTCGGCGAGACCACCATTGCCGACAATGGTAAACGTGCTGTGAGTGCAGAAGCCGCCAGCGATGTCGTATTACTACGTTGGAGTGGGCAGGCTTATCAAAGCTGTTATCAAACCAACCCACCTTTGCAAGATCTGGCTGCTGAACGACTACACGCTTTGCAACAAGAGCTTCAAAACTTCCACGACGATAACACAGCATCAAACACACAAGAAGAAGACAACCATTCAGCGATTTTATTAGAAAGCTTAATGACCCCCAAACAAGTGGACGAAAAAGGATAATACCCACCGCTCAGATGCTGCGCACACGTTTTGCCCCCAGCCCAACAGGCTTCTTACATTTGGGTAATGCTTACTCCGCATGCTGTTGCGAACGGTGGGCAAAACAGCAACAGGCACAGCTTATATTACGCATTGAAGATATTGACCATACCCGTTGCCGTGCACCATATATTCAGGCTATACGCGATGATTTAACATGGTTAGGGGTTCACTGGGACGATGAAGCTGCGTTGCAAAGCGAACGGCTTGACGCATATGCATACGCACTGAAACAACTGGAACAACAAGGTTTGGTGTACCCTTGTTTTTGTACCCGTGCTGATTTTTCGCAGCCGCAATCAAAGCATATCACAGCATCGGGCTGGCAATGTCCACACGCTTGCGCGCAATTAAACAGTGCAACGCGACTACATCGCATGGCAAGTGAGCCTTATGCCATCCGTCTGCATTGCGCAACGGCTAAACAGTCCGTCAACAGCGATCTAACATGGCAGGATCACCAAGGGAAAACGCATGAAGTATGGTCGCAACTGCATGATGACCCAGTTATTGGGCGCAAAGATATTCGTTACAGTTACCATTTATGTGTCGTGGTCGATGATGCAGCGCAAGGCATCACACATGTGGTGCGCGGTATGGATTTATTGCCCAGCACAGCCATTCATCGTTTGTTGCAAGCCCTATTAGACGTTCCTTCACCACGCTACGAACACCATAAGTTATTGTTAGATAAGCAAGGGCAAAGGCTCGCTAAAAGCTTTAGCTCAACCACGTTACAGGATCTGCAAAAACAAGGTGTTACAGCAGCAAACGTGCGACAACAATTAGCTCTTTTATAGTAGATGCCTATCCATCACGAAAGACAATTTTTCTTATTGTTCGTGTCTTTCGTGGTTTATGTTGTTTTTTGAATACTCACGATGCACTAAAAGATGCTATTCCATTGCGGAAATAGGCTTCGGCTACGCCCATTTGCATTTGCCAATCTTGTATTTGATTGAAATAACCACGGAACTCTGCTGAACCGCGTTGCCCATGACTATACCAAAGCACATGTTTGCGTGCGAGTTTAATAGCGCGGCGTTCGCCATGATGCGCTAATAAATGTTGCAAATGTTCGTGGACGACTGCCCAACGTTCATCCGCAGTGGGCGGTGGTGGTGGTGTTACACCTTGAATAGCAGCGGAAACTTCAGCCAGCATCCACGGATTACCCTGCACAGCACGCCCGACCATAATACCATCACATCCTGCAACACGAATCATTTCCCGTGCGCTATCAGCATCGACAATATCGCCATTGCCAATCACAGGGATAGAGACTGCATCTTTAGCAGCAGCAATATCCTCCCAATTGGCATGACCGTGGAACATTTGCGCCCGTGTACGCCCATGGACAGTGAGCATTTGAATACCCTCATCTTCGGCAATGCGGGCAATGCGGGTAACATTTTTACTCTTGTCATCCCAACCTGTGCGAATCTTGAGGCTTACAGGTACATCGACAGCAGTCACCACAGCACGCACGATACGCGCAACGGCTGCTTCATCTTTTAACAGCGCGGAACCAGCGACTTGCTTGCACACTTTTTTTACAGGGCAACCCATGTTGATGTCCACTACATCAGCACCACGGGCAACCGCCCAACGTGCTGCTTCAATGACAAAGCGGGGTTCTGCGCCTGCAATTTGAATGGACACAGGGTGTTCGTCAGGATCAAGTTCCGCCATGCGTTCGGTGCGTTCTCGCCCCTGCTCAACGGCACGTGATGCAATCATCTCCGTCACCGTCATACCGACACCAAAACGGCGGCAAATACGACGGAACGGAAGATCGGTAATGCCAGCCATGGGAGCCAGCAACAAAGGAGGATTAACGTCGTGTGTGCCTAGTCTAAAACCAGGCAACAGGGCTTGCCCAGTGTTGACCATAAGCGTTAACGTTCGATATTGGCGTAAAAGGCAGTACCTATTTTGTCATCTACAAACAGCCGTTTCCACGTAGGTTTGTCACCCTTGGCATCGGCAGGAATCACTTCCAGCGGCATGATGAACTTATCTTTACGGTTTTCTGTATCACCTGCAACAATTACACGACAAACACCACCCAAGGTAAAGCCACCATCTTTCTCATCGAATACAAACTCACAATTCAAACCATCATCTTCCATGCTTTCATCGGCGCGTTGACCCAGCGCATCGACTTGAACATTAACCATATCTTTAGGGTGAATATGCGGTGTATGTACCATCAAGAAAGGTTCTGCCTTGCCTGCCAAGGTCGCCAACACATCGCCAAAACTACCCTTAATCGTATCGGGGTAATCAATGGTACCGCTGAACTCATCATCTTGTTGGAAAGACACAATATTTACATGGTGACCCTTGCCTGTTCCTGCCCAAGCAACAGGGCTGCACAATGCACAAGCTGCCAGCATGATACCCATATAGTGTAATATACGCATACTCAACTCCTCTATTCGTCTATAGTAATGTTCAGACGATTCGCCACTTCGTGGTACACTTCACTGAGACCGCCCAAGTCACGACGGAACACATCTTTATCCAACTTGCGCCCTGTTTCGGCATCCCACAGGCGGCAACCGTCTGGTGTGATTTCATCACCGAGCACAATCTGACCATCTAGCATTCCAAATTCAAGTTTAAAGTCGATAAGGCGAATCCCTACTGAATCCAACATATCACACATAATACGATTAACTTGACGCGCCAGTTCACGCATCTGATGCAGTTGCTCTGCTGTTGCCCAGTTAAACAATACCGCATGTTCAGTGTTAATCATGGGGTCGCCCAAGGCATCATCTTTAAAAAACAGTTCGGATAAAGGTTGCGCTAATACAGTGCCTTCCTCCAAACCTAAACGACGGCAGATAGAGCCAGCGGCAACGTTACGAATTACCACCTCAACGGGGATCATCTTGAGTTCGTGAACACGCATGCTGTTGATGCTTTCACGACGAATATAGTGGCTGCGCACACCTTGGGCATGAAGCTGTTCAAAGAAAAAGCTAGAAATCGCGCAATTAAGCACACCTTTACCAGCAATTACATCATGTTTTTTACCATCAAAAGCGGTGGCATCATCTTTAAATACTTGGATGAGTTCGCCGTCTTGCTCGGTGCTGTGCAGGGTTTTGCCCTTGCCTTCATATTTTACGGGGTAGTTCATGGGAATCGCCTTAAGTTAGGTGTGCAGCATAAAAACAAAGCCTACACACCTACTTATCAAAGGTGAATGCCAACCGAGTTGGACGAAACCGCAACGCGAAATGCATCCGCTGCCGCTGCTTCCTTCCGGACCTGACGGGGTTCACGGGACATTCCCGTGCGGGGCCCAACCCGATTAGCAAGGGGTATCACACAGCATTATGACTATGTGAAAACTGGCGGAGAGAGAGGGATTCGAACCCTCGGTACCTGTTAAGATACACACGCTTTCCAGGCGTGCTCCTTCGACCACTCAGACATCTCTCCAACATTCCACCCGCATGACGGGCAAAACGGCGGCGAACACTAGGCACAATAATGCACAAGAACAAGCATTAATGTGAGCTATCGTTTTTAGCACTATCATCTGCTTGCTAAAACAGCATGAAGTTGCAGGCTTCGCAGCCATCTTTGACGGTGATGGGGAGGCAGGCTGATGCCAGAACAATTAAGTATATGGACGTTAGTGCTGGACGCAGGGCCAGTGGTAAAAGGTGTCTTGCTGCTGCTAATGGCTTTGTCCATCGCATCATGGGCAATCATCTTCAATAAATGGCGCAGCTACGGACGCGCCCGCAAAGAGGCACACACCTTCGCTGAAAACTTTTGGAGCGGTTCAGACATGGACACCCTGCTTGCAGGTATCCCCCAAATGTACCCCAACAGTCCATTGCCCAATATTTTTCAATCAGGCTACCGTGAATATTTACGCCACCGCAAAGACAATCAGAGTGTAGAAACAGGGAAAATTGTTGCAGCAGGTGGGCTAGATGGTATCCGCCGCGCCTTGGATGCTGCATTCTCACGCGAAATGGAGCAGCTTTCGCGCCACTTATCTTTCTTGGCCACAGTTGGTTCTACCTCACCTTTCATCGGATTATTTGGTACGGTGTGGGGGATTGTGACGGCGTTTCAAGGTATTGCGATGTCACAAAATACTTCATTAACGGCCGTAGCACCTGGCATCGCAGAGGCACTGGTGGCAACTGCTTTTGGCTTGGTTGCCGCGATTCCTGCGGTTATTGCTTATAATAAATTCACAGCTGATCTTAAACGCATGGCTGCCAATATGGAACAGTTCTCTTCGGAGTTTCTGAACATCATGGCACGTCATATTCGAGATTAGACGATGTGGGCTGGTCAAAGCAAATGGGGTAAAGATGTAGAACCAATGGGTGAAATTAACGTCACCCCTTTGGTTGATGTGATGTTAGTGTTGTTAATCATTTTTATGGTGTCTGCACCCATGTTGACGCAAGGGGTGAATGTGGATCTCCCCGATGCTAAATCAGCACCCATGCAGCAAAACATAGAACCTCTGGTCATCAGTATCCGCAGCAATGGCGATCTGTATTTGCAAAAGAATAAAACAGAAGCTGACACCATGATCACACAGATCAAGGCGATTCAAGACAATCGTCCTGATGTGCCTGTGTATATTCGTGGCGATGCCAAAACGCCTTATGAGTTAATCGCACGCGTTATGAGTGCTTTAGAGCAAGCGGGGGTACATAAGGTTGGTTTGGTAACGGAGCCTACGCACTGATATGACCGCTGTTTTTTTGGTGCAGGATCACGCATGAGCCAAGCTGAATCTACATTGGATGATGGAGCATGGTACAACCTGAGTGACAGCGATATATTATCGGCACTGGTGCTGCACGTATTGGTGATTGGTAGCTTGGTTTTATTCGCCTTGTATCAACCGCAACAAGAAAAAAAGCCGCTTGAACGCATTGAAATCAGCATGATTACTGCCGCCGAGCTGGCAAAGCTACAAACTCCCAAAAATCAACCTGAGCCTGTGAAACCGCCTGAGCCTGTGAAACCGCCTGAGCCTGTGAAACCACCTGAGCCTGTGAAACCACCTGAGCCTGTGAAACCAC